>DASXFC010000055.1:0-23860 GCA_036489775.1 Acidimicrobiales bacterium
GTAGTTGCCCGGGCGCTTCACATGCCCGGCCAGCGCCATGACCTTGGTGCCCTTGGAACGCCCCTCGCCGAGGGCGGCGAAAGCGTCGGCGCCGTGGCGGATCACCCAGGGCAGGTTGGACAGCGTCTCGACGTTGTTGACGATGGTCGGGGCGCCGTACAGCCCGACGGCGGCCGGGAAGAACGGGGGCTTGATGCGGGGGTAGCCACGCTTGCCCTCGAGCGACTCGAGCAGCGCCGTCTCCTCGCCGCAGATGTAGGCGCCGGCCCCGGGGTGGACCACGACGTCGACTGAGAAACCCGAGCCGAAGATGTTGGACCCGGCCGCCCCGTGGGCGTAGGCGTCGTTGACCGCCTGGGTCATCCGCTCCAACCCGACGGCGAACTCGCCGCGGAGGTAGATGAAGGCCTGGGTGACCTGCAGCGCGTAGGCCGAGATCAGCACGCCCTCGACGATCTGGTGCGGGTCGCGCTCGACCAGCAGGTGGTCCTTGAAGGTGGCTGGCTCGCTCTCGTCGCCGTTGATCACCAGGTAGGTCACCGGGTTCTTGCGCAGCATCGACCACTTGCGGCCGGCCGGGAAGCCGGCGCCGCCCCGGCCCAGCAGGCTGGCCGTGTCGACTTCCTTGGCCACCGCCTCGGGGGTCATGGTCAGGGCCTTGCGCAGTCCTTCATAACCCCCGGTAGCCAGGTAGCGCTCCAGGGTGTACGAGTCCTCAAAGCCCAGGCGGGCGGTGACGATCTTGGGCGGGTCAGTGATGGCCATGGCTCAGCTCTTCCCGCCCTGGGCCGCGGCCGTTTCCGCTCGCTGGGCTTGAGCCTGGGCCATGGCGGCCCGCTCGGATTTCACCTGCTCGGGGTCCGCCAGCAGGCCGACGCTGCGGCGCACCCGCACCAGCGTGCCGTGCGGCGGGATGGTCTCGGACCGCGTGCCGGCTCGCAGGTCGGCCACCAGCTGGTCGAACGACTCGGGTGTCTGGCCCCCCACGTAGCGGTGGTTGACCTGCACGCACGGGGTTTGGTCGCAGTCGGCCAGGCACTCGGCCTCTTCCAGCGTGAACACGCTGTCGGTGGTGGTGCCCCCGGCCCGTACCCCGAGTGAGGACTCGGCGTGCTCGAGCAGTTCGGCCGCCCCGGCGAGCAGGCAGGCGATGTTGGTGCAGACCGACACCACGTACTGGCCGACCGGCTCGGTGTGGAGCATGTCGTAGAAGGTGGCGGTGCCCCGCACTTCGGCCGCGGTCACCCCGACCAGCTCGGCGATCTCGACCATGGCCTCGGGCGTGAGCCAGCCGTCCTGCTCCTGGGCCAGGTGGCAGAGCGGGATGAGGGCCGAGCGCGGCTCGGGGTAGAGCGCGATCTGCGCCTTGGCCCGCTCGAGGATCTCGGTGGAGAGGTGGCTCACCGGTCCACCTCTCCCATGACCGGGTCGACCGAGGAGATGACGGCGACGGCATCGGCCATGAGGCCACCGCGCAGCAGCAGCGGCAGGGCTTGGAGGTTGACGAAGCTCGGGCCGCGGATGTGCATGCGGTAGGGCTTGGAGGTGCCGTCCGACACCATGTAGCAGCCGATCTCGCCCCGGGGTGACTCGATGGCCGTATAGACCTCGCCCTCGGGGACCCGGAAGCCCTCGGTGAAGATCTTGAAGTGGTGGATGAGCGCTTCCATGCTCTCGTCGATGCGGGCCCGCGGCGGCGGGGTGACCTTGCGGTCCTGGATCCGGTAGTCGCCGGCCGGCATCATCTCGGCGATCTGGCGGATCATCTTGATGGACTCGCGGATCTCGTTGAGGCGGACCGAGTAGCGGTCGAAGTTGTCGCCGTACGTGCCTACGATCACGTCGAAGTCGAGCTTGTCGTAGGCCAGGTAGGGCATGGAGCGGCGCAGGTCCCAGGGCACCCCGGTCGAGCGCAGCAGGGGCCCGGTCAGTGACAGGGCCAGCGCCTCCTCGGCCGAGAGGTTGCCGATGCCCTCGGTGCGCTCCCGGAAGATGGGCTGGCCGGTCAACAGCTCGTCGTACTCGTAGCTCCGGGCCAAGATGGTGTCGCAGAGCACCTCGATGTCGTCCGCCCAACCGTCGGGCAGGTCGGCGGCTACCCCGCCGGGGCGGATGTAGTTGGTGTTCATGCGCAGGCCGGTGGTCTTCTCGTAGAAGCTCAGCACCATCTCGCGCTCACGGAAGCCGTAGATCATCATCGACGTGGACCCGAGGTCCATGCCGTTGGTGGCCATCCACATGAGGTGCGAGGAAACCCGGCTGAGCTCAGCCATCAGCGTGCGGATCCAGACGGCGCGGGGCGGCACCTCCACGTCGAGCAGTGCCTCGGTGGCCATGGAGAACACCAGCTCGTTGGTCAGCGGCGAGAGGTAGTCCATACGGGTGACGTTGGTGGCCCCCTGGACGTAGGTCAGCTCCTCGCCCTGCTTCTCCATCCCGGTGTGGAGGTAACCGATGATCGGCTTGGTGCGCAGCACCGTCTCACCGTCGAGCTCGAGCATGAGCCGCAGCACCCCGTGGGTCGAGGGGTGCTGGGGACCCATGTTGATGATCATGGTTTCGTCGTCGCGGCGTTCGATGTCGATGTCGCCCGGGTCGACGTACCCGCCCTCAGGCAGGCGGAGCACCGCACCCACCTCACGGCGCAGCTCGGAGGCATCGATGCCCGACCGGTCGCCCAGCTCCTGGGCGCCCTCGGAGGTCTCGCCGAGGAGCGCCTCGTGCTCGTCGAAGTCGCTCACCGGGGACCTGGCGCTTCCTTGAACTGCACCGGGACACGGCCCACGCCGTAGTCCTTGCGCAGGGGATGACCTTCCCAGTCCTCGGGCATGAGGATGCGGGTCAGATCGGGGTGGCCGGCGAAGACGATGCCCATCATGTCGAAGGCCTCGCGCTCCATGGCGTCACAGCCCGGGTAGGCGTCGATCAGGCTGTCCAGCACCGGGTCGGACTCGGGCACCTGCACCCGGATGCGCACCCGCTGGCGCCGGGACAGCGAGAGCAGGTTGACCACGACCTCGAAGCGTTCGGGCGTCATCCCCTCGGGCAAGGTGCGGCCGGGGTGGGTCAGGTAGTCGACGGCGCAGAGGTCGGCCAGCATCTCGAAACCGGCGGCCTTGAAGGCCTCCACCATCTGGCGGTAGGTCTCCCGGCTGGGAAAGGCCAGCTGGTCCACCAGGCGATCGACCAGACGCGGCACGTCCGGCAGGATCGACAATGTGTCCGTGACAGCGGCCCCCGCCGGGCTGGTCTGAGTCACCGCGGTGTGGCCACCCGCACGGCGTCGGGCACGGTCGGCGTCCAGCCGCCCGTCGCCTGCTCACCGGCGGGCACTGTGCTCCCGGGGCGCCGCGTGATCTCGCCGGTCCGGATCTTCTCGTGCAGGGTCAAGATGGCGTGCAGCAAGGTCTCCGGCGAGGGAGGGCACCCGGGGGCGTAGACGTCCACGGGGACGATCTGGTCCACGCCCTGGACGATGGCGTAGTTGTTGAACATGCCGCCAGTGCTGGCGCACACGCCCATGGAGATGACCCACTTGGGCTCCATCATCTGGTCGTAGACCTGGCGCAGGACCGGAGCCATCTTCTGGGAGACCCGTCCCGCCACGATCATGAGGTCGGCCTGCCGCGGCGAAGCCCGGAAGACCTCCATGCCCAGTCGGCTGATGTCGTAGTCGGCCGCGCCCAGCGACATCATCTCGATGGCGCAGCAGGCCAGCCCGAAGGTGGCGGGCCACACACTGTTGCGGCGGGCCCACTTGACCAGATCCTCGATCCGCCCGGTCAGGAAATTGTGTTGGAGATCTTCGAGGCCCATGGCTATGCCGCCTCCCCTGTCCGGTTGCGGGCACCACTGATTCGCATGATGGTCGAGGTTGAGGTCCGGAGCGGCATACCGGCGGAAAGTGTCTTGGGCGGACCCCAGGTCAAGGCCCCGTTCGAAATCAGGTACAAGAAAGAGACGAAGACCACCGCGGCAAAGACGATGACCTCGACCAGGCCGAACGTGCCGACCTGGTGGAAGACCACGGCCCAGGGATAGAGGAAGACGATCTCGATATCGAAGATGATGAAGATCATCGACACCAGGTAGAAGCGGACCGGGAAGCGCTGGGGCGGCTCCTTGCTAGGCACGATGCCGCACTCGTACGGCGCCAGCTTGGCGGCCGTCGGCTTCTTACGTGGGGCCAGGAGCTGTGACGACAGCAGCGAGAACGCGGTGAACGCGAGCCCCAGGAAGGCGAGAATCAGGATCGGGAGGTACTGGATCACTGTGGCCCGTTTTTACCATGCAGCCCTTTAGCTGGGCACATCCGCCACGCTGGCCTATCGCCCCCGGGGGCGGACCTACGATGCTTGAGTGACGCCGCGCCCAACCACTCCAGCCGGCGGGTCGCCCGTGCCCGACGACAAGAACTCCCCAACCCCCCCTGCCGCCAAGGCATCGGGGACCAAGAAGGTCATGAAAGCCGCCAAGGCCGCCTCGGCGAGCAAGAAGGCGGCCGCACCCGCTGCGGTGACGGCCAAGAAGGCGGCCACGAAGGCGGCCAAGACAGCCACCAAGCCGGCCAAGGCGACGGCCGCCGCCCCTGCCTCTCGCACCAAGGCACCCGCCCCGACCCACGTCTACGACGCGGTGGTGATCGGCGGTGGTCCGGCCGGATCCGCCTGCGGCTACTGGCTGGCCGAGGCCGGTTGGGATGTGGCGGTGGTCGAGAAGAAGACGTTTCCCCGGGTCAAGACCTGCGGCGACGGCCTGACCCCCCGCGCCGTACGCCAGCTGGCTGACATGGGCCTCGAGGACAAGCTGGCTGGCTCGCACAAGTACACCGGCCTACGGGCCTACGGGTTCGGGCAGAGCGTCGAGATGCAATGGCCCGAGCACCCCCATTTTCCCAACTACGGATACATCATCACCCGCTTCGATCTCGACGGCCTGGTGGCCGACCGGGCAGCTGAGGCCGGGGCCACCGTCCTGACCGGGACCGAAGTGGTCGCACCGCTCATCGACCAGGCGGCCGGACCCGTTCCCCACCTGGCCAACCTCGAGGGAGTCACGGTCAAGGACAAGGAGAGCGGACAAACCCATGCCGTCAAGGCCCGCTACGTGGTGGTGGCCGACGGGGCCAACTCCCGTATTGGGCGTGCCCTGGGCACCAGCCGCGAACGAGACCTGCCCCTGGGCATGGCGCTGCGGGGCTACTACAGCTCCGACCGCCACGACGACCCGTTCATCGAGTCCCACCTCGACATCCGCGACGAGGACGGTGCGGTGGTGCCGGGTTACGGCTGGATCTTCCCCATGGGCGATGGCCGGGTCAACGTCGGTGTCGGCGTGCTCTCCTCGGATCAGCGCTGGCGCGGGGTCAACACCTCGAATCTGATGGACACCTTTGTGAACTACGCCCCCAAGTCCTGGGGTCTCAGCCCCGAGACCTGTCTCGGTCCCCCGACCGGGGGAAAACTCCCCATGTGCCTCTCGGTCGGCCCGCGGGCCGGCGGCAACGTGATCCTGGCCGGCGACGCCGCCGGTTCGATCAACCCCTTCAACGGCGAAGGCATCTCCTACGGGTATGAGACCGGCCGTCTGGCCGCAGCCGCCATCGGCTACGCCCTCACCGGGAGCGGTCCGGGCGCCCTGCTCGACTACGACCGCCAGCTGACCGCGGCCTACGGGCCGTATTACAAGGTGGCCCGGGCCTTCGTGTATCTCATCTCGAATCCCCAAGCCATGCGGGCCTGCGTCAGCATCGGCATGCGCTCGGAGTACTTCATGAGTCAGCTGCTGCGCATCATGGCCAACCTCATGCGCCCCGACGCGGCCGGGCCGGCCGAGGTCGGCTACCGGGCCATGGAGTTGGTGTCGCGCTACATGATCCACGATCCGTTGGACCTGCCCGCGGCCTGAGCGTCGCCACACAACTTTCAGCCATAGGGCGTCACCTGACCCGCGGCTACCGCCAGCAGCCAATCTCGCACCTCGCCCTCGAATCCCTCGGCCAGCCGGCACCCGGCCAGTACGCGAAGCCAGGCGTCGTGCGTGTCGGCGTCGATGCCATGGCGCTCGATGCTCTGGGACCTGACCTGCGCCATGAAGTCAGGAATGGGCGGGGTGGTTTGCCGGCCCCAGATGAGCAGCGTGCGCATCACGTCGGCGATCGGCGGACCGCTGCCGACGCCCAACCAGTCGATCACTTTCCACGATCCGGCGCCGACGAGGATGTTGAGAGGATGAAAATCGAAATGACAGACGCCGCGGCGCCCGTCGTCCAGCTCCGGCAAGAGAGCCGCCAGTTCCGATCGGAGGCTTTCGCTCAATGGAGCGAGCTGCAGCTCGTTGGCCAGCCGCTCGACCAGAGGTGGCAGCCCCGCCACCGCCGTCCCGGTGAGTATGGCCTGCAGGTCGACAAACAGCGCGGCCAATGCCGGCCGGGCCTCCGGTGGACTCTGCATGACGCGATCGAGCAGTGACCCGCCATCGATGCGTTCCATCACCACCCCGGTTCGCCCCTCCACGGTGACCGCACCCTGACAGCGGGGCACCGGCAGCCCGGCCGCCGCCAGCATGGTGAGAACCTCTGCTTCGAATTCGGCGACGCCGCTCCACTCCGGGCGATCGAGCTTCACGACCAGGCCTTCCCCGTAGGCGTACACCTCGCCCATCCGGCCGGCGCCCACGAGTTCCACGCGGCGAGCGTATCGATGATCACTACAGAGTTCTCTAGGGTGACAGTCATGTCGTGGCCCGCTCGTGCCCGTCGTCTGCTGGCCGTGGTGGCGGTGCTCTCGATCTCGGCGATCGGGATGCTCTCATTCGGGGCCACGGCGACCGGTGCGTCCACGCCGGGACCCTCGGCAGCGCCCAGCGGCATTGCTCTGGTCCCTACCCCGGGCGGCGGCGGCTATTGGGTGGCCGCGTCGAACGGCGCGGTCTACGCCTTTGGCAACGCCCACCTGTATGGCTCGATGGAAGGCCAACCGCTCAATCAGCCCATCGTGGGCATGGCAGCCACCCCCGATGGTGCGGGCTACTGGTTGGTGGCGTCCGACGGCGGCATCTTCAGCTTCGGTGAAGCCCACTTCTGGGGCTCGACCGGAGCGCTGCATCTGAACGCGCCCATCGTCGGGATGGCGCCGACCGCGGACGGCATGGGGTACTGGTTGGTGGCATCCGACGGCGGCATCTTCAGCTTCGGTGACGCCCACTTCTGGGGCTCGACCGGAGCGCTGCACCTGAATCAACCGGTCGTGAGCATGGCGGCCTCGCCCGGCGGTGGCGGCTACTGGTTGGTGGCCGCCGACGGCGGTGTGTTCACGTTCGGTGACGCTCGCTTCTCGGGTTCGACCGGAGCGCTGCACCTGAACGCGCCCATCGTGGGCGTGGCGGCCACGCCCGACGGTGACGGCTACTGGTTGGTGGCATCCGACGGCGGCATCTTCAGCTTCGGTGACGCCCACTTCTGGGGCTCGACCGGATCACTGCACCTGAATGCGCCCATCGTCGGGATGGCGGCCAGCGCGGACGGCAAGGGTTACTGGTTGGTGGCCGCCGACGGCGGGGTCTTCACCTTTGGCGATGCCAGCTTTGACGGAGCGGCCACCCCCGACATCGGGCTGTTGGTCAACCAACTCGCCAACACCGGTGGGGCTCGTCAGGTCGTCATCGTGGACGCACCTTCGGCGGCCAGCACGACCGCCACCTTGTATACGTTCGAGAACGACGGCAGCGGTTGGTATCAGGTCTTCAGCCCGATGCCGGCAGTGGACGGCGAGACCGGATGGATCCCAGCCTCGGCCCGCGTGGAGGGAGACGGCGCCACCCCCGAAGGCATTTATCCGTTCGGATCAACCATGTATGGCGTCGATGCCAATCCGGGGACCCAGTTCCCGTATGTGCAGCTGACCTGTGGTGACTGGTGGGACGAGGACCCCTCGAGCCCGACCTACAACACTTTCCAGTCGGAGCCATGTGGGACCACCCCTCCATTCGGCGGCGACTCCGAGGCGCTCTGGACGGAGGGCAATGCCTATCCGTCCATGGCCGTCATCAACTTCAACACGCCACCGACCGGTGACTCCGGCTCAGGCATCTTCTTGCATGCCAACACGGGTGCACCGACTATCGGTTGTGTCTCCTTGCCCCTCTCCGATCTGGACCGGGTCCTCGACTGGCTGAAGCCGTCGCTCCATCCCGTCATCGTGATGGGACCCGACGCGGTCATCCGCTCGTACTGACCGGGCGGCTACCCGGAGGTCGACCGGTGGCCAAGGTCGCCATCGACTTCATCCGGTACCCCGGTGCGGGCTACCTCCACCAGTTCGCCACTGACCCGGCGCTCCAGGGCATGGGGGTCGGGACACACCTCCTGGCAGGCGCCGAAGCGCGCATCCGAACTCGAGGCGTCACCGCGGCCCAACTTGCGGTAGAGAAAAAGAACGACCGAGCCGGGGCCCTCTACGCCCGCCTGGGCTATGACGCGGTGGGCGAAGACACTGAAGAGTGGGGCCACTCGGCCGCCGATGGCACCGTCTCCATGCAACAGGTCGAGGTGATCCTGCTGCGTAAATCGCTCAACTAGCGGCGGTTTCGGCCGCCGCGTCAGCGGCCGCCTCCACCACCTGGGCCAGCACTCGCTGGTCGTGGGCCAAGCCAGGGAACATCACCTCGTAAGGACCCGGGGCCAGCGCCACGCCCCGCCGCAACATGGCGTGGAAGAAGGTGGTGTAGGTCCCATTGCCGGCCCACTGCCTGGCACTCATGTAGTCCTCCGGTGCCGCCCAAAGATCGTCCCCGGGCGGGGCCACGAACAGACCGACCAGGGGACCCACGCTCGGGGTCAGTACCCGCAAGCCGCTCTTCCCGATGACATCGGCCAGGTCAGTGGCGAAGGTGGTGGCCCGTTCGGTCAGAGCGAGGTACTCGGCGTCGGTCACGTGCGAGAGCACGGCCAAGCCCGCCGCCGTCGCCAGGGGATTCCCCGACAAGGTGCCGGCTTGGTAGACCGGCCCGTTCGGTGCCAACTGGTCCATCACCTCACGGCGACCGCCGAAAGCCCCGACCGGGAGTCCGCCGCCGATGACCTTGCCGAAGCACCACAGGTCGGGCTCGACGCCGGACCAGGCCGTCGCCCCGCCCGGTCCCAGGCGGAATCCGGTGATGACCTCGTCGAAGATCAACAGTGCGCCGACGGCGTCGCAGGCAGCCCGCAAACCTTCGAGGAACCCGGAGGCGGGCGGGACCAGATTCATGTTGGCTGCCACCGGCTCGACGATCACGCAGGCCACCTCGCGATCGAGCTCGGGCACCACGTTGTAGGGCACGACGACCGTGGCAGCCACCGCGCCGGCGGAGACGCCCGCCGATCCGGGCAGCCCCAGCATGGCCACACCGCTGCCGCCTCCGGCCAGCAACCCGTCGGAGTGGCCGTGGTAGCAGCCGTCGAACTTCACCACGAGATCACGGCCGGTGGCGCCGCGGGCCAGGCGCACCGCGCTCATCGCCGCTTCGGTACCAGAGGAGACCAGACGCACCTGCTCGCATCCGGGAACCCGGGCACAGATGGCCTCGGCCAACAACACCTCGCCCGGCGTGGGCGCGCCGAAGGTCGTCCCCAGAGCGGCGGCCCTGGTGATGGCTTCGGTCACCACCGGGTGAGCGTGGCCGAGGAGCACCGCACCGTAGGACTGCACCAGATCGATGTAGCGAGTCCCTTCGGCATCGAAGACGTAAGGGCCTTCACCTCGCACCACGGTGTAGGGGGTACCGCCCACCGATGCGAAGGAACGTACCGGCGAATCGACGCCGCCGGGGATGACTCGCTGCGCCCGCGCAAACCATTCCGCGTTGGACATGGCGCCGGGCTCAGCCACCAAGGGCCTCAGCCACCTCAGCCGCGAAATAGGTGAGGATGAAATCGGCGCCGGCCCGCTTGAGCGCCACCAGCTGTTCGAGGGCGACGGCCTGACCGTCGATCCATCCAGCCTCTGCTGCCGCCTTCACCATGGAGTACTCACCGCTGACGTGGTAGGCGGCCAGGGGTACCTGCACCCGACGGCGGGCCGCGGTGAGTACGTCAATGGACGTCATGGCGGGCTTCACCATGATCATGTCGGCCCCCTCGGCCACATCCTGGGCGATCTCGAGCAGCGCCTCACGTCGATTCGCGGTGTCCTGCTGATAGGTCCGCCGGTCACCGCCGCCGGCAATGGTTACATCGACCGCATCACGAAAGGGCCCGTAGAGCGCGGAGGCGTACTTGGCCGCGTAAGCCAGGATCGCCACGTCGGTCGCTCCGGCTGCTTCCAGCGCGGCACGGATAGCCGCCACCTGGCCGTCCATCATCCCGCTGGGGGCCACCACGTCGGCGCCGGCTTCTGCTTGCGCCAGCGCGATGCGCTGGTAGAGCTCGAGGGTCGGATCGTTGAGTACCTCGCCGTTCGGGCCCAGCACTCCACAGTGCCCGTGGTCGGTGTACTCGTCGAGGCAGAGGTCAGCCATCAGGACCAGGTGGTCACCCACCGCGTCACGCAACTCGCGCAACGCCACCTGCACGACGCCATCGGGATTCCACGCTTCGGAACCGACGGCGTCCTTCTTCTCCGGGACCCCGAACAGGATCAGGCCTGGCAAACCGAACGAGACGAGTCGCTTGGCCTCGATGACGAGCGATGTCACCGTGTGCTGGACCTGACCGGGCATGGAGGGGATCGAGACTGGCTCGTCGATGCCCTGGCGCACGAAGAGGGGCGCCACCAGGTCGTTCACGTCGAGTCGGGTTTCGGCCACCAAGCGGCGCAGTGCTGGGGTCCGGCGTAACCGCCGCAGCCGGCGGGCCGGGAAGCTCGGGGAGGAGGCCACGGACGGCTCGGGACGATGATCGGATGCCACGGTCAGCCAGCCTACGAGGCGGGCCCCGACCCGCTGGCCCAGTGGTCGATCAACGCGTCGACCATGCCCTGGGCCGATGCATCCGAGGCGGTGACCACGTCGGAGATCCCTTCGTCGAGCGCACTCTGGGTCGTGGTGGGACCGATGCAGACGACCGCCGGCGGCATGGGTAGCGCACTCCCGTTCGGTCCCCGCAGAGCCAGGAAAGCACGAAGAGAGGAAGCGGCGGTGAAGAACGCGGCATCGGCCGCCGCCAGCTGCTCGAGCGTGTCGGGCTCCACCGTGGTCAGCGCCACGGTGCGATAGGCCTCGACGCGATCAACCCGCCACCCCTTCTCGTTCAGTCCATCGGGAATGGTCGATGGAGCCTGGTCGGCGCCGGGGAACAGCACCGGTCCCGACGCGGCCGCCGCGTCGGGAAACACATCAACCAGTCCTTGCGCCCGGTGCTCGGCCGGCACCAGATCGGGTTCGATTCCGGCCAGGCGCAGCGCATCAGCAGTGGCCGGTCCGACGGCGGCGACCTTGGTCCGGGCCAAGGCTCTCGCATCGCGCAACTCGCCCACGAGCCGCTCCACCGCGTTCACCGACGTGACCACCACCCATTCGTACTGCTCGATGGCGGCCGCGGCCTTCCGCAGCGCCTTCCCATCATCGGCCGGTCCGATCTGCGTGGTCAGCGGCAGCTCGATAACTCGCCCACCAGCCCGGCGCACCAGTTCCGAGACGCCCTGGGCTCGAGCGCCCGAACGGGTGACGACAACCGCCTTCCCGGACAGGGGTCCGGCCGGCGGCGACCCGTCCGCCCCCAATGCGGCCACCGGGCCCACCACGATGATCGAGGGGGATCCCAGGTCGACCCGGGCCAACTGCGCCAACGTGGTGCGCACCGTCCGCTGTTGGGGTGTGGTGCCGCGCTCGATGACGGCGATCGGCGTCTCCCCGGGTTTGCCACCTCGTTGCAGCGCGTCGGCGATCTCGGCCCGAGTGCTCATGCCCATGAGGATCACGATGGTGCCGTTGACCTTGGCCAGCGCGTCCCAGTCAACGCCACCGGGCGCGCTCGGATCGCCGACGCGACCGGTGACCACGGTCACGGCCGAGGCCACGCCCCGTTGGGTCACCGGGATGCCGGCCGCCGCCGGTACGGCAAAGGCCGACGACACACCGGGCACCACCTCCCAAGGAATGCCGGCCGCGGTCAGTGCTTCCACCTCCTCGCCACCCCGGCCGAATACGAAGGGATCGCCGCCCTTGAGCCTCACCACCGTGCTTCCACTCCGACCATGGTCGACCAGGAGCTGGTTGATCGTTGCTTGTCGAACGCTGCCGTCGGGCCCGCCGGTGGGCTCCTTGCCCACGTCGATCAGCTCGGCCCGATCAGGCACCAGCGTGAGGATGGCCGGCGGCACCAACCGGTCATGCACGACCACGTCGGCCAGCGCGAGCAGCGACACCGCCCGGCGAGTGAGCAGATCGGGGTCCCCCGGGCCGGCGCCCACCAGATAGACCGTCATGGCCGATCGAAACCGTCGAGTTCCCCCGCCCCGCCGTCGTCGAGCAAGGCTGCAGCCACGGCGGCACCGAGCCGATCGGGTTCGTCACCGCGTCGCGTCATCCGGATCACGATCCGTCCGTCGCCGCTGGCCACCAAGCCATGCAACACCAGAGAACCTTCAGCACCGTCGGCCGTGCCCCACGCAGCTACCGGCAAGGAGCAACTGCCACCCAGGGCGGCCAACACGGCGCGCTCGGCCCGGACGGCTCGATGCGACGCTGCGTGATCGATTGGCGCAACCATGGCGTGGGCCTCGGCGTCTTCGGTCCGGCACTGCACGGCCACCGCGCCTTGACCGGCTTGGGGCAGAAGGATCAGCGGGTCGAGGATGTCGCTGAGCCGCTCGGTCCAGCCCAGCCGTTCCATGGCCGCCACCGCCACCACCACGGCGCCGACACTGCCGTCCTCTCCTTTACTGACACGCCGATCCATGTTCCCGCGCAGATCGACGAAGCTCAGGTCGGGACGGTGATGGGCCAGCTGCGCCCGCCGGCGAGCCGAGCCGGTCGCAACGACCGACCCGGGCGGCAAGGCATCAAGCCGGCAACCGACCAGACCGTCGCGAGCATCAGCCCGTACGGGCACCGCGGCCAACGTCAGGTGCGGCGCCATCACCGAGGTCATGTCTTTGGCCGAATGGATGGCCGCGTCCGCGCCACCCTCAGCCAAGCAGCGTTCCACCTCGGTGACGAACACACCCTGGCCCCCGATGGCATCGAGCGGCTGCGTGGAATCGTCACCCTTGGTCCGCACCACGACCACCTCAACCTCGAGCGAGGGATGGGCCGCCTGCAGGGCCTGCGTCACCAGCTCCGTCTGGCGTAAGGCCAGCGGGGAGCCGCGTGTCGCCAGGCGAAACGGGCGCATCAGCGTCGCCTCAGAGATCGAAGAGGATGCGCAGCGCTTCGACCAGACGCTCGCCCCGCGGGGTGCCCGCCGTCTCCTTCAACACCATGGTCGGCTCGTGCAGCAGCTTGGCCATGGCCGCCCGGGTGGCCTGATCGACCTGCTCCCATTCGGCTTGGCTCAGGTCCGCCAATTGCGCCCGGTGCCGTTCGAGCTCGGTCTCGCGCAGTGACTCCAGGCGGGCCCGTAGCGCGGCGATGACCGGCGCGGCACCACGTTCGCGGCTGGCCGTACGGTAACGGTCGACTTCTTCCTCGATGATCCGCTGGGCCTCGACCGCTTCCTCCTGACGAACGCCGATGGCCTGGGCCACGGTCTCACTGAGCGTGTCCATGTCCAACAGGGTGACGGCCGGCAATGACGCCACGGCCGGATCGACGTTACGGGGCACACCAAGGTCGATGACCAGCAACGGGCCGCCGACCCCGGCGAAATGGGCCGGCGCTAACACATGCCCGTCGGCCGCCACCGCACACAACACCAGGTCGGCGCCGGCCAACTCAGCGTGCGCGTTCTCGAGGGCGGCGGCGCGCCAGCTACTCGGGGCGGCGGCATCCCCTAGGAGCGCCTCGGCGCGCCGCTGCGAGCGGTTCAACACCACTACGTGCTGAGGCGCATCGGCCAGTCCGGCGATGGCCCGGCAGACGCCCGAACCCATCTCGCCGGCACCGACCACCACCACATTGGACTCCTCGATACGGCCGGTCAGCTGTTGACGGGCCACAGCGACCGCGGCGTGAGAGAACGAGGTGGTGCCCCGAGCGATGCCGGTATCAGTGCGCACCCGCTTGCCGGTCTGCAAGGCATGGCGGAAGAGGGCGGAGAGGACCGGCCCGCACGCGCCTTCTTCCTGCGCGTACTCGTAGGCCCGGCGGACCTGCCCGACGACCTCACTCTCGCCGACCACGGCCGATTCGAGGCCCGAGGCCACCGCGAAGAGGTGCCGGGTCACGTCGTCGTCGAAGCGGATGACGGCGTGGCTCTCCAGCTCGTCGGTGGGGACGCCCGATTGCTCCTCCAACACGGCGTAGATCTCGGCCACCGCATCGTGAAAGCGGTCGACCACGGCGTAGACCTCAGTCCGCATGCAGGTCGACAGCACCACCGTCTCTTGGATATTGCGGCGGTCCCGCAGTGCCCCCAGGATCTTGTGCAGTTCGGCATCGCCAATGGCCACTGCCTCGAGCAGTGGGAGTGGGGCCTGCTTGTGCTGAAGCCCTACGACGACGACGGACACTCAAATGCCTCCTGGGTGGCCAACCAGCATGCCGGTCACCGGGCGAACCCTGCCAGTTTCCTCGTTCCAAAGACTATGAGCGCCACCGGCGGCCAGAGCCGCGGCCGGCCCTTAGCCCAGCTCAGAGGGGGCAGACAGACCGACCGACCGGATGAGCGGCACTTCGCCGGTCTCGGCTGCCGCCTGCCGATCGGCGCCCTGCTTGCGTTCCCGGTAGAAGCCCAGGACCTGCAATTCGATGGACAGGTCGACATAGCGCAGATGGACGTTGGGCGGTACCGACAGGACACGGGGTGCGAAGTTGAGGAGCGAGGTGACCCCGATCTGGATCAGTAGGTCCGCCACTTGCTGGGCCGCCCAGGCGGGCGTGGTGATCACACCGATATCGGGCCGTTCGGTGGCCTCCAGGCGGGAAATCTCATCCATGTGGCGCACGCAGATGCCGTTGATCTCCTCGCCGAGCACGGCGGGGTCGACGTCGAAGAGGCCGGTGACCTGGAAGCCCCGGGAAGCGAACCCGGCCGAGTTGGTCAAGGCCCGTCCGAGGTTTCCGAGACCCACTACGGCCACTGACCAGTTCTCCTCCACGCCGAGAGCCCGCTCGATCTGGGCCAGTAGGAAAGCGGGGTCGTAGCCCGACCCCCGGGTCCCGAAAGAGCCCAGCAATGAAAGGTCCTTGCGGAGCTTGGCCGCACTGACGCGGGCCAGCGACGCCAACTGCTCCGACGACACGGTGGTGACATTGGTGCGGCCCAGCTCAACCAGGATGCGCTGGTAGACCGGCAGCCGCACCACGGTGGCCTCGGGGATGCGCTTCGAGGTCGGCGGATCGGACACGTTCGGATGGTACCGAGAGGACCCAGACGGGCACCAAAGCTACGAAGCCGAGAGGGTCACCAACACCAATTCGCCCGCTGACACGTTGAGCCAGTGCGCAGCCGAGGCTTCTCCGGCCACGACGGCCAGATGGCCATTGGCGTCGACCAGCAGCCCCAGCTCCCCGGGCGCCAGGTCGGCGAAAGCGGCCACCCAGCGCACCGCGATGCCCTTGGGTACCAGGCCTTCGGGAAGGGACCACCCGCCGTCCTCGGCGTCGTCCCCGGGAGCCGCGATCTCGACCGAACCGCCTGCCTCGATTCGGTGATCACGCAAGTCCGCCACAGTCACGGCCAGCTGCACGTTCCCGAAATGATCGACCCAGGTCACCTCGCTGCGGACACAACAGCGACCTTCGTCATCACGCCCGAACTCGACCACGCCGGGAAACAGGCGCACCAGCGACTCCGGCTCGATGCATGGGCCCAGCTGTATGGCCTCGGCGCCACGGCAGAGCGCGACGACCGCCGGCGCAAAGACGTCGCGCCCATCGAAAGTGAGGCCGCTCTCCGCGGTCCGTGAGCGCGGCGCGAGGGTCACCGCACGGGTGATGCGGCCGTCCCCCACCCATTCCGCCGCAGCGATCAACAGCCCGTTGTCGGGACCCACGAAGTGCCGCGGACCCTGCCCACCCTCCAACTCGAGACAGACCGCCCGTCGGCCCGAACCGACGCCGGGGTCGACGATGGCGAGGACAATGCCTTCGGAGAGGTGCGGTACCGCACGGCGCAGGGCGTAGGACCCGGCCCGGACGTCGAAGGGAGGGGTCTGATGGGTCAGATCGACCAGCCGCGATTGCGGCGCGCCGGCCACCACGATGGCGTGCACCACCCCGGCGAACTCGTCTCGTGTCCCGTAGTCGGAGAGGAAGAAGACTGTCGGCGGAGTAGGCATCGCTCAGCTCATCAGCGCAGCAGCGACCGAGAACGTTCGGTGGCCGACGCCACCGCTTCCATAAAGGCAGAACGGACGGCCCGCGCTTCGAGCGTCCGGATGCCCGCGGCCGTCGTGCCGGCCGGCGACGTCACCATGGCCCGCAGCGCCTCCGGCTCCTGTCCGCTCTCGGCCATCAAGGTGGCCGAGCCCAGCACGGTCTGCACCACCAGCGCCCGGCTGACATCGCGAGTCAGGCCCATTTGCACCCCGGCCTCAATGAGGGCCTCCGCCATCAAGAAGACATAGGCGGGGCCCGAACCCGACAGGCCGGTCACGGCGTCGAGCAGGCGCTCCGGCAGGCGAACCACCAGGCCCACGGCGGCCATCACGTCCTCGGCCCAGTCCAGATCGGCCGCCACGGCGAAGGAGCCGCCGCTGATGGCCGTGGCCCCGGCCCCGACCAGAGCAGGCGTGTTCGGCATGGCCCGCACCACCGTGGGCTGGCCGCCCAGCGCGGTTTCGAGCCGCTGGCAGGGAACGCCGGCGGCGATGGAGAGCACCCGGGTGATCCCGACCGCCCCCAGCACGCGGCAGGCTCCCTCGGCTACATCGGGCTTGACCGCCAGGACCACCCCGGCCAGCCGATCACCCGCCGTCTCGAGCATCCCGGCTGTCGGGGCATCCAGCAGGTCGACTCCGGGGAACTGCTCAGCCAGCTCGAGCCGGCGCTCGGCCAGGGGCTCGACGATGGCCACCGCACCAGCTTCGACCCAGCCCGACGACAGGAGACCGCCCAGCAGGGCGGCGCCCATCTTCCCGCCTCCGACCATGACCAGGGTGTACGGCATGCCGACGACGATACTGAGTACGGCCTCGGGCTACGAGCGGCGGGGTCGGCGGTGGTAGACGCCGGGGAGGGCCATGGTCATGGCCGAGGGGAAATGGTCGTCGACGTAGATGACCGAGGATCCGGCAATGCGGTCCAATTCGTCGTCGTCGATCAGGGCGGCCGGGACCCGGCCCACCAGGTAAACGGCATCCTCGGGGCCGAGCGCGAACCACATGCCGAAGAGATGGGCGTTCCGGCGCATCAAGTAGGCGTAGACGTCAGCCTTGTTCTCCTCGGGTGCCGGCATGAACTGCGCCTCGTGGTGGAGGGTGCGCTGCTGGAGGGTCAGCCACACCGTGATGAAGTCTTTCTCCTCACCTTTGAAGCGCAGGTACCAGCGGAAGGAGGCGGTGCGGTCGGTGACGTCCTGGCGCTCTCCGGCCACCAGCAGACCTTCGCTGGCCAGCTCCCGGGCGACCCAGGCGTCGATACAGGCCACGGCTGCCGCCATTTCCTCCTCTTCGGGCAGGTCAACGACAGGCACCGGGTCAGGTCAGATCAACGGCACTCGACCAGCCGGCCGGCGCTCAGCTCGTCGTGCAACTCCAACAGGCCGTTGGCCGCGGCCCGCCAGGTATAACGGCGAGCCCGCAGCACCGAGGCGGTGGAGAGCCGTTCGGCCATCAGCGGAGCGTCGAGCTGCTGGACAGCGTCGGCATAGCGAGCCGGCGTCGGATCCTCGACCAGGAACCCAGTTCGACCCTGGTCGACCAGCGTGGTCAGTCCACCGACGGCGTTGGCCACGACCGGCGTGCCACAGGCGGCGGCTTCCAGGGCAACCAGGCCGAAGGACTCGGAACGGCTGGGCACCAGGCAGACGTCGGCCGCCCGGTAATAGGACGACAAGAGCTCGTGCGGCTGCGGTGCCACGAAGTGGACCAGGTGGCGTACCCCATTGGCGTCGGCCAGGTCGATCAGCTGGCGCACTGACTCCTCGCCGCGAGGCCCGCTCGGCCCGCCCACGATGACCAGCCGGTAGGGCGCATCAGTTCGGGCGGTCAGTTCGGCCAACGTGGCGACAGCGGCATCGGCGCACTTGAGGGGCTGGATGCGGCCGACGAAGAGGATGAGCGAGCCATCGAGCGGCAGGCCCAGGGCGCGCCGCGCCTGAGGCCGGTGGCCCGGGCCGAAGAAGGCATGGTCGACGCCCGGCGCCACGATGCGGATCCGCTCGGGATCGGCACCGTAGAGCGAGGTGATCTGGTCGGCCTCGACCGTGCAGGAGGCCAGCACGGCATCGGAGCAATCGATGATCGACGCCTCGGCCTCGGCCCGCCGATGCGGCATGTCGGCCTCGACCTCTTCGGGCACCGACTCGGCTTTGACCCGGTCGAGCGTGTGGAAGGTACAGACCAGCGGCAGGTTCAGCTCGTGCTTGATCACGTGACCCGAGAGCCCCGACAGCCAGTAGTTGGCATGCAGCGAGGTGAACGGGCCGTCCTGGTCGGCGAAGGGATCCTGGGTGGTCATGCGTTCGAGGACGCCAGCGGTGAAGGCATCGACCACCGCCGGCAGCTGCTCCTTGGGCAGTGGGTCGACCGGGCCGGCCGCCACGTGGTGGACCCTAAGGCCGGGCTCGACCTCGACCACGGCCGGCAGCTCGGGTGACCAGGCCCGGGTGAAGACGTCGCAGACGGCGCCCGATCGGGCCAAGGCGGCGGCCAGCTCCCGGACGTAGACGTTCATGCCGCCACCGTCGCCGGTTCCGGGCTGAGCCAGCGGAGACGTGTGCAATGAGAGGATCGCGAGCCGTGGCATGCCGGCCTGATCCTAACGGTGGCCAGGGAATTCGACGCCGAGCAGGCCAAACGCACCGGAAATGACCGGGCCAACCCGCCCGGGCCGCCGATTGCCCCCGCTGGACTCAGGCGGTGAGATCCGATTCGGCGCTGGTGGCCGTGGTCTCGATCACCGGCGCGGGCGTCGGACCGTGCTCTTCCTCGTATTCGCGGCGGAACGAGAGGTAGATCTGCAACAGCGCCTGCTTGTGCTCCTCGCTGATGGAACGGTCGGCCATGATGGCCCGGCTCAGATCCGGGCTGCCTGAAGGTGCCTCGAGGATGCCGGCCTGCACGTAGAGCGTCTCGGCCGAGATGCGCAGCGCCTTGGCGATCTGCTGGAGGATCTCGGCCGAGGGCCGGCGCAGGCCGCGCTCGATCTGGCTGAGGTACGGGTTCGAGATGCCGGCGAGCTCCGAGAGGCGGCGCAGCGAGAGACGGGCCGAGCCCCGCTGCTCCCGGATGAAGGAGCCGAGGTCCAGCCAGCGGTCTTTCTGATCCGTGCTCACTCTTGCAAGCGTACCGCCGCGGCGGGCGCGCGCCGGGGTTGGCCCCGCCGTGCCGGGTCCGGCGGCACGACGCGGCGGACACCACCGCGTGCACGGGCATGGGGCGAAGGCTGCGCCACATCGCGCGGCGCACCCCAGCTCGCACGCCGATTGGGCCCGGTTCCGCTTCGGCCCCCTTCGGGTATGGTCCAGCACGGACCCACTATGACGAAGCGCGACGCATCGTCGAGACCGAGGAGACACCCCCATGGCCGACTACAGCCTTCCCGACCTGCCCTACGACTATGCGGCGCTCGAGCCCCACGTGTCGGGCCAGATCATGGAGCTCCACCACGACAAGCACCATGCGGCATACGTGACCGGCGCCAACCAGACGCTCGAGAAGTTGGCGGGCGCGCGGGACAAGGACGACTTCGGCCCCATCGTCGGCCTCGAGAAGACCCTCGCCTTCCACGTCTCGGGCCACGTCCTGCACTCCATCTTCTGGAAGAACCTCAGCCCCGACGGTGGCGACAAGCCCGACGGCGCGCTGGGCTCGGCGATCGACGAGAACTTCGGCTCCTTCGACAAGTTCAAGGCGCACATGACGCAGGCGACCTCGACGATCCAGGGATCGGGCTGGGGTGCGCTGGCCTACGAGCCTTTGGCCGGTCGCCTCATCGTGGAGCAGATCTACGACCACCAGGGCAACGTCGGCAACGGCTCGGTCCCGCTCCTCGTCTTCGACGCCTGGGAGCACGCCTTCTACCTGCAGTACAAGAACGTGAAGGCCGATTTCTTCGCCGCCCTGTGGAACATCGTCAACTGGTCCGACGTAGCGGCCCGCCTGGACTCGGCCAAGGGCCTCAAGGTCACCGGCTAGCTAGCTAGCGCCCCCCAGAGGGGCTCTGCCGACCGATCTGACGGGTGTGGTCGCTCAGGCGACGGTGAGGTGCTGCTCGCAGTGGCGGCGCACGGGGTCGCGTTCGAGGTCGGGCTCGAGGATCGGGGCGCCGCAGGACTCGCACTGCCCATAGGTGCCGTCGCTGAGCCGCTCGAGGGCCCGGTCGACGCCATCGAGGACGGCGGCCGACCGGCCCAGCTCGGATTCGTAGCGCTCCTCCACGAAGGGGCAGGGTAGCGCCGGAGCGCCGGGACCCCCGTCATGGGAGCACGCGAGCAGGCACGCACGCCCCAGGAGGGGGCCAAAAGACCCTGTTTAGGGGTTGCGGACAAGGGGCACTAAATACCGCAACCGCTATGGACAGCACCCTCGTTCCAGAGCACACGCTCGTGGCACCGGCGCGCGCCGAGGGAGATGGTGCCGTCGCGGCCGCACCCCTGCGGACAACGCGGACGTTCACCGCGACGAACGCCGCCGTCGGCCAGGCGCGTCGCTTCCTGTTGGACCAGTTGCCCCACCCGGCCTGCGCCGGGACGGACGCGCTCGTCCTGATGCTCTCCGAGCTCGCCACCAACGCGGTGCAACACGCGGCGACCGAGTTCGAGGTCAGCATCTCGTACGCGCCCGACGCGGGGTGCGTGCGCGTCGGCGTCAGCGACACCGCCCCCGGCTATCCCGTCCCCCAAGAGCCCGACGCCGAGGCACTGCACGGGCGGGGCCTCTACATCGTGTGCACGCTGGCCGACGCATGGGGCATCGAGATGCACAAGGGCCAGGCCGGCAAGACGGTGTGGTTCACGGCGCCACTCCCGGACGACGTCGTCCCCCGCGAGCAGGTGGCACCCGTCGAGCCGGTGGTCGCGGCGGCTCAGGTGGCGGTGGCCGGACTCACGCCCACGAATTGGCCCGCCCCCGGCGTCCGGGCCGTGCTCGACGGTCTGCGCGACGCCGTGATCGCCACCGACGTCCACGGCGAGATCCACTACGCCAACGCCGCCGCCGAGGAGCTCACGGGCTGGCGCCACCAATCCCTCATCGGGCGCTCTGCCCTCGACCTCGTCCCCGACACGGCGACGGGCCCGTTCCGCGGTGGCTTTCCCGCCTTCGTCCAGTCGCAAGCCGACGAGCTGCTCGGACGCCGCCTGTCCGCGGTGATGAAGTGTGCCGACGGGACCGAGGTGGACACCGAGCTGGTGCTGAGCGTCTTCGACCACCCCATGGTCGGGCGCATCGTGGTCGGCGTCTTCCGCCCCCGCGACGACCGGCAGCTGCAGCGCTGGTCCGAGCTCACCACCGAGTTGCTCGAGATGCTCGCCGACGCGCCCGCCGAGGACCCGCCGGCCGAGCGGTTGCTCTCCACCCTCGGACGGCGCCTCGACTGGGACGTCACGACGCTGTGGGCACTGTCGGCGACGCACGAGCTGGCGTGCCGGCACGTCTGGACGCGCACGCCCACGATCGCCCCGGCCTTCGCCGAGGAGAAGGCGGCCGACCCGACCAGCGGGAGCGAGGGCCTGCCGCGCTGGGTGATCGAGCACGGCGAGCCGATGTGGGTCCCCGACCTCCAGCACGACTCGCGCTTCATGACCGACGCGCTCGGGCACGACGGCCTGCGGAGCGCGTACGCCTTCCCGATCCGCTACCGCGGCGCCTGCGTGGGGGTGGTCAAGATGCTCAGCCGGCACGAACGCGAGCGCGATCCCTCCGTCGTGGAACTGATGGACGCGGTCGGCGACCACCTGGGCGAGCTGCTGCACGCCTCGACCCAGGCCAGCGAGCGCGAGCGGCTGTTGGAGGACCTGCTCGAGGCCCGGCGCCGCAACGAGTTCCTCCTCCTGGCGTCCCAGGTGCTGTCCGAGGTGACGGACTACCGCGACATGGTCACGCGGCTGGCCCAGGTCTCGGTGCCCGTGCTCGCCGACTTGTGCCTCATCGACATCGAGGACGAGGAGGGGCGGATGCGGCGCATGGCCGCCTGGCACGCCAACCCCTCCAAGCGCGCCCTCACCGAGGAACTGCAGCTGCGCTATCCCCCCGACCCCACGACGGACCACCCGACCATCACCGTCATGCGCAACGGGCGCTCGATGTGGAGCGCCGCCATGTCCGACGGGTTCCTGCGCGAGACGAGCACCGACGACCGGCACTACGAGATCCTGAAGCAGCTCGACTTCACCTCGTACATCACCGTGCCGCTGCGCCTGCGCGAGCAGGAGGTCCTGGGCACGGTCACCCTGGTGTCCGCCGGGTCGGGTCGACGCTTCTCCGAGCGGGACCTGGGACTGGCCGAGCAACTGGCCAAGCAGGTCAGCGCCGTCGTCCTGCGCGCCCGGGCCTACGACCGCGAGCGGCGCATCTCCCACGACCTGCAGCGGAACCTGTTGCCCGACGCCATCCCCGACATCGAGGGCTGGGCCGTGGCGGCGCGCTATCTCCCCGCGGCGATTGGCTTCGAGGTCGGGGGCGACTGGTACGACGTCGTGCCGATCGACGAGCGCCGGGTCGCATTCGTGGTCGGCGACGTCGAGGGGCACGACCTGGGCGCGGCGAAGATCATGAGCCGGCTCCGCCACACCCTCGGCCTGCTCGTCCTCGAAGAGGGAAGCCCGGGCGCCGCACTCGAGCGGGTCAACAAGATGTCGCTGGCCGGCGGCGTCGAGCGGCTCGCCACCGCACTGGTGGCCGTGCTGGACACGACGACGGGCGTCGTCACCTTCTCGTCGGCGGGCCATCACTCCCCCGTGCGCGTGGGCGGCGGCCAGGCCATCGAGCTCCCGGTCCCGCCGGGACCGCCGCTCGCCGTGCAGCACTGCCACTACAAGGACCACGAGTTCCGGCTAGGCGACGACTGCCTGGTGATGTTCACCGACGGTCTGGTCGAACGGCGCCGGACGCATCTCGACGAGCGCCTGAGCCTCCTCGAGTCGTCACTGCGCGCCTCGCCCGGCACCGACCCGAGCCGGGTGGCCGACTTCGTCATCGAGGCCATGACGGCGGACGAGCGCAGCTCGGACGACATCGTCGTGCTGGCGGCGCGTCGCCGGGACTTCTGATCGCCTTCTGACCGGCAGCGGGCGGGCGGGGCCGGGCGGCCGGCCCGGACCCGCCGGTCCCACCGCTGTCCCTAATGTGACGGCGTGAGCTCAAAGGTCGAGGACGCCATCGCTCCGCTGGTCGGCGCCCATGCGCCGGTGCCCTGCCTCGACGGCGCCGAGCGGCCCTACCGCGACCTCGACGGCGCGGCGTCGACCCCCGCCCTCCAGGTGGTGGCCGACCGCGTCCAGGCCTTCCTCCCCACGTACTCGAGCGTGCACCGCGGCGCGGGCTACAAGTCGCGCCGCGCCACGGAGGCCTACGAGGCGGCCCGGGCCAGCGTGCACCGCTTCGCCGGACGCCCCGAGGGGGGCGACGACGTCGTGGTGCTGGTGCGCAACACCACCGAGGCCATCAACCACCTGGCC
>DASXFC010000058.1:0-189191 GCA_036489775.1 Acidimicrobiales bacterium
TGGCCGGTCCCGGGGTTGTCCGGTGTACAGTAAAGGTGACACGGATGTCAGTGAACGGGGCGCCGGCAACGCCCCAGCAGGGCGATCTGGGAGCAATCATGAATGTCGATCTGAAGGCACTCGCAGGACCCCGGGACCGCCTGATGGTGGACGGCACGGTCGACCCCGTCACCGCCGAGGTCATCCGGGGGACCATGGAGACCGTCTGCTTCGAGATGGCCATGTACGTCTCGCGCACGGCCACCACGCCGATCCTCAACCAGTCCAACGAGCGCAACGCCACCATCCTCGACGGCAAGGGGCGCCTGGCGGCCCTGAGTGTGGGCATCCCCCAATTCATGCTGACCTCGACCCTGCCGGTGCGCTTCGCCCTGGACTTCCTGGGCGTCGAGGAATTCCGCCAGGGCGACGTCTTCGTGGCCAACGACCCGTACCACGGCGGGGGCCACCTGCCCGACTACAACGTGTTCTCGCCGGTGGTGGTCGACGGCCACCTGGTCCTGATCGCGTCCATCCAATGCCACCACGGCGACACCGGCGGGGCGGTGCCCGGTGGCTACAACGTGACGGCGGCCGACATCTGGGGCGAGGGCGTGCGCTGGCCCGTCGTCAAGGTGCTCGACCGCGGGGTGGAGCGCCGCGACGTGCTCTATGCCCTGCAGATCAACAACCGCCTGGACGGCTACCTGGGCGACCTCCGGGCTCAGATCGGGGCGGCCAAGCAGGCGGCCGAGCACCTGACCGGGTTGGTGGAGCGCTACGGCGTCGAAATGATCGAGTCGGCGGTCGACCACATGATCGACTACGCGGCCAAGCGGTTCGGCGAGGAGATCTCGGCCTGGCCCGACGGAACCTACGAGGGCGACGCCTACGTGGACCACGACCCGCTGGGCAACCCCGACATCCACCTCCACGTGGCCATCACGGTCGAGGGTTCCAAGCTGACCATCGACTACACCGGCAGCGACGAGCGCCAGGAGCTGCAGGCCTGGTCGACCTATGGCAACACGCGGGGCTACACGGTGGCCCAGGTGGCCGCCATGATGGATCCCGAGATCCCCAAGAACGAGGGTTTCTTCAATTCCATCGACCTGATCGTGCCCGAGGGCTGTGTTCTCAACCCCAAGGCGGGCCGCCCGGTCAGCGCGGGCACCCACCACCCCGGCGCCGACATCGGCGAGGTGATCGCGGTCGCCCTCTCGGGCGTGCTGCCCGAGCGGGCCGTGCCGCAGACCTACAAGACCGGCATCCCGACCACCATCAAGGGCGTCGACCCGCGCAGCGGCCAGGTGTTCGTCGACGGGTCAGCCGAGGTCTACGCCGGCTGGTGCAACGCGGCGAAGGGCATGGACGCCTGGGGCGCGGTGAGCGCCAGCTTCGGCAACCTGTGGAAGGCCACGGCCGAGATCAACGAGAGCCTCTACCCCCACCTCCAATGGAGCCGCGACTACCGCACCGACTCGGGTGGCCCGGGCCAGTGGCGCGGCGGTTGCGGCAGCCACTACATCAAGGAGGTGCGGGTACCCTCCAACGTCTACACCTACGTGGTGGGCATGAAGTACCCGATGCCGGGTATCGCCGGCGGCGGCAAGGGGGCGCCCAACCGGCTGACCCTTCGCTATGGCTCGGAAGACGAGTTGGTCGTGCAGCACACGGCGGACTGGGTGCCCATGGCCGCGGGTGACCGCATCTGCTTCGACTACGGCGGCGGCGGCGGGTGGGGCGACCCGCTGGATCGTCCGGCCCAGGCCGTGCTCGACGACGTGCTCGACGAGTACGTCAGTGTCGAGGGGGCGCGGCGTGACTACGGCGTGGTGTTGACAGGTTCGTTGGAGGAGCTGACCTTGGTGGTGGACGAGGCGGCCACCGAGGCGCGTCGGACCGATATGCGTTCGGCCCGCCCGGCCGCCTAAGTCCGGGGCAAAGGGACATTGGCCGCGGGCATCATCGGCTGGGGCAGCTATGTGCCGTATTGGCGTCTGCGCGGCGCGGCCATCGCCGGCGTGTTGGGCTCGGGCGGCGGCAAGGGGAGCCGCGCCGTGGCGTCCTATGACGAGGACACCACGACCCTGGGTGTCGAAGCCGGACGCCGGGCCTTGGCCGGGTTGGGAGGTGCGGCCGCGCCCCGGGATCTCTTCTTCTCCACGCCGGCTCCGGGCTACCTGGACAAGACCAGTGCCACCACCATCCATGCCGCGCTGGGGTTGGACCGCGGCGGCGCGGCCTACGACTTCGTGGGTTCGTCCCGCTCCGCCATCGGGACACTGGTGCAGGCCCTGGGCGGGTCGACCGGCCGAGCCAGCCTGACCATCCTGTCCGACCTGCGGACCGGGCTGGCCGGCGGCGCCGAGGAGCGCGACGCCGGCGACGGCGCGGTGGCCTTGGTGTGCGGGGACGAGACTGCGGGCGTGGCGCCGGTGGCCGAGCTCGTCGGGCGGGGCTCGTCCAGTGACGAGTTCCTCGATCGTTGGCGGGTGCCCGGCGAGCCGGACTCCCACGTCTGGGAGGAGCGCTTCGGCGAGGAGCGCTATGTGCCGCTGGCCCGGGAGGCCTTCGCCGACGCGTTGAAGGACGCCGGCATCACCGAGAGCGACATCGACCACGCCATCGTGTCCGGGCTCCATGCCCGGGCCGTCAAGGCCGTGGCCGGGGCACTCGGCGTGGCCACGGAGGCCATGGCGCCGGACCTCTCGGCCACCGTCGGCAATTTGGGCGCGGCCCAGGCCGGATTGGCGCTGGCCGACGTGCTCGAACGGGCCCGTCCTGGGCAGGTGATCGTGGTGCTGTCCCTGGCTGACGGCGCCGACGCCCTCGTGCTGCGCACCACCGAAGGCCTACCGGTGGCCCAGGCGGCCTACGCCCAGGCGGGCGTGCCCACCGTGGCCCAGCAAGTGGGCGCCGATGGTGGCGAGCTGTCCTACGCCGCCTTCTTGACCTGGCGCGGCCAGCTGCACCGCGAGCCACCCCGCCGTCCCGACCCCGAGCGACCGGGCGCGCCGACGGTGTACCGCTCGGAGTCCTGGAAGTACGCCTTCGCCGCCAGCACGTGCACCGTCTGCGGCTTCCGGCACATGCCGCCCACCCGGGTCTGCCTGTCCTGCCAGGCCGTCGATCAGATGCAGGCCGAGCGGCTGGCTGACACGCCGGGCACGGTGGCCACCTTCACCATCGACCACCTGGCCCACAGCCTCTCGCCGCCGGTGATCGGGGTGATCGTGGACTTCGACGGCGGTGGCCGTTACCGCTGCGAGTTGACCGACGCCGACGCGGCCCGGGTGGCCATCGGCGACCGGGTCGAGATGACGTTCCGGCGCGTCTATACCGCACAAGGCGTGCACAACTACTTCTGGAAGGCCCGGCCGCTTGGCGGCGGGGCCGCCGGGCTGGGCGGGACGAGCGAGGAGGAGAGCCATGGGCAGTAGCGGCATCCGCGATCAGGTGGCCATCGTCGGCATGGGCTGCACCCGCTTCGGCGAGCTGTGGGACAAGGGGGTCGACGATCTGCTCACCGACGCCGCGGCCGAGGCGGCCGCCTCGGCCGGTGTCTCCATCCACGACCTCGATGCGTTCTGGCTGGGCACCATGACCTCGGGGGTGTGCGGGGTCACCCTCTCCCGGCCGCTGAAGTTGGACTACAAACCGGTGACCCGGGTGGAGAACTACTGCGCCACCGGGTCCGAAGCGTTCCGGAACGCCTGCTACGCCGTGGCCTCGGGCGCCTACGACAGCGCCATGGCCATCGGCGTCGAGAAGCTCAAGGACACCGGATACTCGGGCCTGACCGGTATCCGCCCGGTGGGCGACGGCACCGACGCCGGGCTCTCGTCGCCCGCCGCCTTCTCGTTCCTGGCTCCCTCCTACGGCCACAAGTACGGCGTGGACGCAACGCAGATGAAAGAGGTGATGAGCCGCATCGCCTACAAGAACCACCAGAACGGCGCCCGCAACCCGCGCGCCCAGTTCCAGAAGGAAGTCTCCATGGAGACCATCACCAAGGCGCCGCTGGTGGCCGGCGAGCTCGGCGTGTTCGACTGCAGCGGGGTGAGCGACGGCTCGGCCGCGGCCATCATCTGCCGGGCCGAGGACGCCCATCAGTACTGCGACAACCCGTTGTACGTGAAGGCACTCAGCTTCGTGGCCGGCCCGGCCGCCGGCCCGATCGACCCGGGCTACGACTACACCACCTTCGAGGAAGTGGTGCGCTCAGCCGAGGACGCCTACGCCCAGGCCGGCATCACCGACCCGCGCTCGCAGCTGGCCATGGCTGAGGTGCATGACTGCTTCACCCCGACCGAACTGGTGCTGATGGAAGATCTTGGCTTCGCCGAGCGGGGCACGGCCTGGAAGGAGGTGCTGGCCGGGACCTTCGATCGCGACGGCGAGCTCCCGGTCAACCCCGACGGCGGCCTCAAGAGCTTCGGCCACCCCATCGGGGCCTCGGGCCTGCGCATGCTTTTCGAGTGCTGGCTCCAGCTGCGCGGCGAGGCCCCGCCCGAGCGTCAGATCTCGACGGTCGGCCCCGGCCGCACCCTGGGGCTCACGCACAACCTGGGGGGCGCCCCCGGTGAGGGCGTCAGCTTCGTCGGCGTCGTCGGTACGGAACTCGACGCCTGATGGCGCACGCGTCGGGCGTCGACCTGTTGGCGGAAACCGAGGACCAGGCTTCCCTGCGTCAGTTGGCTCGCGACGTGGCCAGCCGCGAGGTGGCGCCCCGGGCTCATCAAGGGGACGAGGAGGGGGCGGTCCCGAGTGAGGTGCACAAGGCGCTGGCCGGCTCCGACCTGCTCCGTATCACCATCGGTGAGCAGTGGGGCGGCCTGGGGCTGGGCGATGTCGAAGCTTCCATCGTGTTGGAGGAGATCGCCCGGGCCGACGTCTCCTCGGCCATCTGCTGCCAGCTGACCTTCAACGGACCGCCGCGCGGCATCGAGCATCTCGGGCCCGAGGCCATGAAGGAGCGGTGGCTACCCGCCGCGGCCAACGGTGACGCCATTATCTCCATCGGCATCACCGAGCCCGACGCCGGATCGGCGGTGCAGAACATGCGGGCCGCGCTGACCGAGGACGGCCGCGGGCGCTGGCGCCTCAACGCCTACAAGAACTACTCGACGTTGGGTGACGTGGCCCAGGGGGTGTTGGTCTGGTGCCGCTGGCCCGGTGGCGAGGGCGCCAAGGGCATCGGCGCCGTCATCGTGCCGACCGACCGCGAGGGCGTGTCGGTGACCGGAAGGCACAAAGGCATGGGCATTCACGCCGCCACCGAAGCCGAGCTGGCCTTCGACGGCGTGGAGATCACCGAGGACGACATCCTGCTCGCCGGCGACCCCTCCAACACCGAAGCGTTCAAGGTGCTGCTCTCGCACCTCAACCACGAACGCTGTGGCAACGCCGCCATGTGCATCGGGGCGGCCCAAGGCGCGCTGGAGCACGCCGTGCGCTACATGAACGAGCGCATCATCAACAACAAGCCACTGGCCGATCTCCAGGGCCTGCAGTGGAAGTTGGCCGACATGGCGGTCCAGCTCGAAGGGGCCCGGCTGCTGCTGGCCCGGGCGGTGCGCCTGGCCGGCGCCGGGGGCACACCACCACCGCTGGAAACGGCGCTGGCCAAGACGGCGGCCAATCTGGCCGCCAAGTTCGTGTGTGACGAGGCCATGCAGATCCACGGTGGCTACGGCTACAGCCGCGAGTACCCGGTCGAGCGGGCCTACCGCGACATCCGAGGTTTGTGCTTCGGCGCCGGCACGGTCGAGGCGCAACGCAACTTCATCGGGCTGCGGGTCTCCGCCGGGGGCACCACCGGCTCACCGGGCTGGCGCAACCCGCTCGAGTAGCTCGAGTCGGACGTGCTGGTCCAGCTCTACGGCACCACCACGGTCGAGGACGCCAGGGCGGTCGACGCGTTGGGGCCGGACCACCTCGGCATCGTCCCTGACGAGGGCTACGAGACCTGGGACGCCGTCGACCGCGACACCGCTCGGGCCATCGCTGCGGCCCTGACCACCGCCAAGCTGGTGCTGGCCTCATTGCACAGTCATGCCGAGGGCGTGCTCGAGACGGTACGGGCCAACCGTCCGGCCATCGTGCATCTGGCCCGAGCCGCCGACATGGATGATGCCCTGCTCGAGCGGATCCGCATCGAAGCGGCGCCGGTCGAGGTGATGGCCACCGTGCCGGTGCTCGACGCCAGTTCGGTCGGCCTGGCCACCCGGCTGGCCCGGTACGCCGATTATCTGCTGCTGGACTCGAAAGATCTGAAGACTGGTGCGGTCGGAGCGACCGGACTCGTGCACGACTGGAGCATCAGCGCAAACATCGTCCAGGCGGTCGACGTGCCGGTGATTCTGGCCGGGGGGCTGGGGCCTGACAACGTGGCCGCGGCAATCGAGCGCGTTCGGCCCGCCGGCGTGGATTCGGAGACGCACACGAGTCGACTGGACGATCGTCGCCGAAAGGACCTGGTCAGGGTCGAGGCCTTCATTGCGGCAGCCCGAGCTGCTGCGAGGTGACTCCCGATCTCAGTTCGTCGGGAGTTCCCACACCGAGATGTGGTGGTCGCTCTCATCGGTGAAGGGATTTCGCAGCCAATCGGCCCAGCGATGCCGCAAGGACATGCCAGCCAGCTGGGCCATGAGATCGAGTTCGGATGGCCACACGTAGCGGAACGGTGCCGAGAAAGTCTCGACTTGATCGCCGTCGAACCAGTAGTGGTGGGAGTAGGCGATCTGGGATTCGAATTGGTATTCCTCGAAGCCGAGATGAGTCGATGTCGTGGTGAACGGTCGGATCGTCTGACCGGGCGGCAGGAATCGAAGGGCCGGGATGTAGCACTCGATCAGGAAGAGGCCACCAGGTTCGAGATGGCGGGCCACATTGCGGAAGCACGCCACCTGCGCCTCCTGTGTGGTGAGATTGGTGATGGTATTGCGCACCAGGTAGGCCAGACGGAACTTCCCCTCGATCTCGGTGGTGGCGAAATCGCCGACCGTGACCGTCACATCATCTGCACCGGGCTGGGTTCGCATCTCCGCCACCATGTCGGGCGACAGATCGATCCCATGGACCGGCACCCCGCGCTTGCTCAACGGGAGCGCGATGCGGCCGGTACCGACGCCAAGCTCAAGGGCGGACCCACCGTCAGCCAGCTCGGCGAGGAGACCGACCACTGGATCGATCATGTCGGGTTCGAATAGCTCGGGCCACTTCTGTCGCATCGTCGTCGCGATGCGGGCATCGAAATAGTTGTTGGCCATGTCCCCATTCTGGGTCGTCAGGGCCGTGTTCGCCGGCCTGACTTTTAGTCCCCGAGGGATGCCCGCAGGTCGGCTAGCTCGGCCCGCAGCCCAGCGACCTCACCCCGGAGGTCGGCCAGATCCGATTTCAGCGAATCGAGGGGTGAAAGCGACGGTGTTCCCGAAGGCGAACCGGCGCGCCCTTCATAGGGTTCCGACCTGTCGGCTCCCCAGCTGGAGTCGTCACCCAATCGCCAGCCCGCCGTGTTCGTGACGATGGTGCAGGCCCAGCGTTCTTCCTTCTGACCGGGTCGGCGGCCGACGTTGGCCACCAACGGTTCCTCGCGTGCCGCGAGACGCTCCAGCTCACTCTCGAGCTCACCGAGGCTGTCGAACGACGTCATCCGATCAGTGCGGATCCGGAGTTCACCAGGGGTTTGCGGTCCACGCAACATGAGGACGGCCAGGAGCGCGCACTCGGGGGTATCGAGTCCCAGGCTCTCGTCGAGCACATGGCGGAACCGGACCACGCTGCGGCCATGGGAGGGGAGCACCGAACGGGCCAACTTTTTCTGCTTCAGCCCGTCGACTGCGGCCATCACCGTCTCCTCGTCGTAGGTCACCACGGGATCCCGGTTGGTGGTCTGGTTGCAGGCAGTCAGCATGGAGGCCAGGCTTAGCGGGTATTGCTGCGGCGTGGTGAGGTGTTTCTCCACCAGGGCTCCCAGGACACGCGCCTCGGCGGAATCGAGTTCGATGGTCATGGTGCGGCCACCTGGTGGACTCTGGTCTTTTTGTGGCGGGAACGGGACATGCCGCAAGAGCGTAGGGTCCGACCGACACCGTTGTCCGATTGATGGTCTGGGCCAAAGAGCGAGTTGTACGCCACCAGGTCGTTCGCCCGGCCGCTGAGAGCTGACGAAGGTCGAGAAGACTTCAGGACGGGGTGGTCATGGCATCGATCAGGGCCGTAGCTTCGGCGCGCCAGTTGGGCGAACGTTGCAGTCGCAGCCGGGTGGCGGGGACGGTGGTGGCCAGTGCGGCGATGGGGCCGAACAGGGACGCCGCCTTGTTCTGCGGTTGATCAAACCAGGGGGCGTGGTCGTGCAACAGAAGGATCAGGTCGATGGCGCCAACCGGGCCGCTGAGGGTCGGGACGTCCGCCTCGGCCTCGGGACGCTCGAGGATGACGATATGGGCAAGCGGTGTCGGGACGCTGACGCGATTCGGTCCGAGATCCCACGCCACTTTGTCGTGCGTCCGAAACAGTTCGCGCCAACCCTCTGATGGCGGATTGGACGGGTCGAGGCGCACCCAGGGAGGACCGGGCCAGGCGGTGGGGGGATCGGTGGAGAGATCGAGCGCACACAGGTCCTCCGTGAGAGGGCTCCATCCCTCATCGGTCAGGGCAACGAGAGCGCTGGACTTGCCAACACCGCTCTCTCCGCAGATAAGGATGGCTTGCCCCTGACGTACGAGAGCGGATCCATGGAGGACGAGAGCGCCCCAGGCCTGGGCCGCCGGGGCGATGGCGAAGGTCGCGACCAGCTGCACGGCAACGCTTGGCAAGATGTCACCGATCCAGACGGTGGTGCGAGTTGCGTCAAGTACCAGCATCGGCTCACCGTCGAATCGCACCAGGAGGGAGCCGTCAGGCCTGAGCCACAGGTCCTCGGTCAAGCCCGATTCGGGTACGGATGCCCGCCACAGCTGCACCGCTCCCTCGTGCTTTTCGATCGGGACCGCCGATGTCGAGGTTATGGATCGCACGTGCAGGGTGCTCCGAGGCACCGCCTGCATTGAGCCGTAGTGCGCGCCCAGTCCATCGGGGACTACAGACACGCCGTGACAGCCGTTCCATTTTGTCACCGGCTCACCAATGAACACGCCCTTACTGTTCACGAAACGATACCCGTCTGGTCACACAACGATGCCTATCTGGGGCAAGCCCGACCGATCCATCGAGCCGTGGAGCGCGAACCCCGGAGTTCCTGACGAGGTGTGATATCCAACATTTTTGGGAATCGATCGGCTGTGGCCGCGATGGTAGCGGGTCACGCAGACGCGTCCCTTTTAGGTGAGGCTCACCGATGCGCGATCAGTCCGCATCAGAGACACTTCCGCACATGTTCAGACATGGAAAAGCGGGCATGTACGGAACTGGGACAACACCCAGGCGGAGGCAACTTCGATCGGCGATCGGATTGGCGGCAGCTGTGACTGCGGTGCTGTCGAGCGCCATTGGCGCCGATCTCGTGACCGGAGTCGGCGTCGCCTCAGCGGCTCCCACCACGACTACGGCGAGCTGCGGCTATGGCAGCGGCGGGCCCGAGGCAGGGACCCTCTGCTGGTTGGACATGAGTAATTACAGCGAGTCGGCGGCTGAGGCTGCGGGCGGCCAGCAGATGTCGGTGACGCTGCCGGGTGGCGACATCGTCTCGTTCACCGTCACCAATACGCCGGTGGGCACGCGCGGCTTCTCGGCCGTCTACGCCCACGCTTTCCCGACCTACAGCGGGGCCTACATCGGCAATCGGGCCTATACGGGGACGCCTGGGAAGCCGGCCTTTTACCAGACCACTGACGGGGGCACCGACCAGGTGACGCTCTCGGGCATCAGCGTCACCGACGCAGATGACAACCCCGTGAGTAGCTACGGATTCGTGGTGGCGGACGCCGAGGCCTCTTCTTCGAGCGAGAAGATCATCTTCAGTTCCGATCAGGACCTCAGCAGCATCGGGGGTGCCGAAACCTCGGGTGCGACGACCTACCACTACTGCGGAACCGAATTCAGCGGGGTCGGCTCGACCACGGTGACCTGTGTCGGCAACAGCGCTCCGTATGGTGCCGCCGTCCTGCAGGCCGACACCCCCACCACCATCAGCGCTCAGCTCTACGGTGGTGGACTCGAAGGCGTCGCCTTCGCCGTGGTGACCTCGAAGGTCTCGGTTACCGACGATGTGGTGAGCCGGGCCAACTCCTCGGACTCCTTCGACGTCTCGGCCACCGATCCCTCGGGTTCGGTGCTCAACAGCGCCTCCACCGGCCCGGCGCCCTCGACGACAGCGACGACCGGTACCATTACCGTGCTGCCGACATCGTCGGGCGCCTACACGCTGGCCCAGGTGGCCACGCCCGGATCCGGGACCGTGCTCTCCAACTACATCGTCTCGTGGTCATGCACCGACAACGGAACGGCGTACCCGGTCACCCCTTCGGCTGACGGGACCACCGCGTCAGTGGTCCCCGTGCCCGGTGACGACATTGCGTGCACTGTGACCGATACGGCTGATCCACCGGCCGACCTGGGTATCACCAAGACAGGACCGGCGACCGTGATCCCCGGGGCACCGATCAACTGGACCCTCGACGTGCACAACTACGGGCCCTACGCCGACAACAGCTTCACCGTATCGGACCCGGTGCCGACCTCAGTTACCGCCGTGGCCACCACGACCCCCGGGTGCAGCGTGGCCGCCAACACGGTGACCTGCACCGAAGGCCCCCTGGCCGACGGAGCGGACCAGGTCATCACTGTGACCGGCACGGCACCAACTGCAACTAGCGGTGGCAGCGTGGTCAACACCGCATCGATCACCAGCAGCTCGAACCCCGATCCCAACTCGGCCAACAACCAGGCCAGCTCGACCACTGTCGTCGAGGCGCCGGTCACGGTTGGCGGCGTCGTCTACCACGACAGCAACGGCAACGGGACCCAGGACTCAGGTGAGCCCGGGATCTCGGGCGTGACGGTCACTCTGGCGACCACGTCGGGAGGGGCGGTCACTGACTTCGACGGCAATCCGGTCGGGCCCCAGGTCACCAACGCTAGCGGCGACTATGATTTCACCAACTTGTCGCCCGGCCAGTACGTAGTGGACGTGGCAAGCTCGCAGACTGCCCTCAGCGGGGCGGGCTACACCCCGGACAGTGCCAATAAGGGCTCGGTCACCACGCCGGTCATCGCCTCGGGCGGTTCCGACGCCGCGGTCGACTTCGGCTACGTCAAGTACATCGACGCCTGCTTGGGCACCGGGCTGAGTCTGGGCACCCTCGTCTTTGGTCAGACCACGACTCCGGATTCGCCCTGTACCAATGACCCGGCCAACCTGATCAATATCCACCAGACATTCGCCCCCAATCTCGGACTTCTCTCATCCCAGGAACCTTCGGTGACTGTCTCTGCGCTTACCGGTGCGACCGAAACCGCCGCTGGGTCGGCCGCCGCTCAGGCGGATCTGGCCAGCGTGACGATCAGTGTGCCGACTCTCGCACTGACCATCCAGATCACCGGCCTCGAGTCTTCTGCCCAGGCGTCGGTCCCGGGTGGGGGCTGCACGACGGTGCTGAGCGGTTTTTCCCAGATCGGGACATTGACGATCGACGGGATTGCCATTCCAGTGGGAACGACGTCGCTCACGGTTCCGTTCGGCCTGGGCACCCTCTCGCTCAACCAGAGGACGACGACATCAAACTCGATCACGGAAACAGCATTGAGTTTGAACTCGCCGTTGATCCCCGCCCTTGATCTCACGATCGGGCAGTCTTTCGCCCAAGAGGGTTGCGACTGATCCAGCATCTGGCCAAAAAGAAGGGGGTGCGCTGAAACCGGCTCACCTCAGCTTCCAACCCGTTCCTAGAGCAGCGACAGAGGAGAAGTCACATGATTGAGCAGGACGAAGCAGCCATCGTCAGCGAGAACGAGGCCTACGAGGCGCCGACGTTGCGGACACTCGGGACGATCGGTGAGGTGACCAAGGGCGGGACCGTCATCGGGCTCAGCATTGTTCTTCCCTGAGCCAGGCGGCCTCGCTCGTCATGTCGGGATCTTCTTCGACCAGGCTGGCCAGGCCCGCCACTGAGTCGAGAAGCGGCAAAGGTGGAGAGGAAAGAATCGGTCGATCGACTCCTTGGTGCGCGTGAACTCGAATAGGCCCGACGGGTGCCACCCACCGCCCGGCCGCTGGCCCGCCGAGTTGATGACGATGGTGCAGGCCCAGCGCTCTTCCTTCTGACGCGGCGGTGGGAACGTAGGCCACGGCTCCGGCCCAGAGTCGGCGCCGACCGAGGCGATGACTCGCTCAGAGCCAGAAAGAACCAATCGCCTCAGCCTCGGCCTGGCCAATCCTCCGGCCCTCACGCGCCGACGGTCCACGGGTTGAAGGTGAGAGCGGGTTGATGCCAAAGGCAGCCGTTGAAGCGATGTCGCCGTAGATCAGCCTTACCGCAGCCGGAGACAGCTCTTCGATCTCGTCGTCGAGGTTCCCCCATGGCTGAGGTGCGGATGCCTGCGCCGGGGTGATGATGAGGACACGGTCGCACCCAGCAGCCAGGTCGGCATTGGTGCCGGAACGGACGCCACCGTCGATGTAGCGGTGATCACCGATGGAGACAGGCGGCCATATGCCCGGCACCGCGCAACTGGCAGCGACGGCATCAACCAGGTCGACGTTCGAATCCTTCGTGAACACCCTGAGGTCGCCAGTTTCGGCATCGACCGCGGTGAGGTACAGAGTGCTCTGGGGCCAGCTGCTCTCCGGTAGGCGCGCCGCCACGGCCGCACGCCGAAGCTCCTCACTGACAGTGGAACTCGTCAGAGCCAGGGTGCCGATTCGCCGTCTCATGTCGTCAGGGCCGGTGGAACCGGCCGAAGCGCTGACGAATCTGCCCATCAACTCTTCGAGATTCAGTTGCACCTCGAGCTCGCTGGATTGTTCACTGAGCTGGCGTGCGTAGAGATCGTCGATCGTCGCCCTGCTGGTGATCTGGGCCGCCACCGCCGATCCGGCCGAGGTGCCGACAATGACATCCGCCTGCCGCAGGCCCGTCAATAGATCGGCATTGACGTCTCCGATCCCGCGAAGAACGCCAATTTCCCACGCTATGCCGGCCACTCCTCCTCCAGCAAGAACAAGTGCCCGCTTCATTGGGGCCGCCAGCCCGTCATAGGTACCGGTTGGCCTCGGCAATCATGAGGTCCATGGTCTCGTAGGACCGCTTGGTCAGCCGGGTCATGAGCAAGTAGCCATGGGGCATGTCGTCCATGTGGAGGTGCTTCACTTCGACGCCCGCATCCCGGTAGGACGCGGCCAGCGCGACGCCCTCGTTCCGCAGCACGTCGTATTGACACGTGACGACGAGCGCCGGCGGCAGGTCCTTGTGGTCGGCGAACGCGGGGCTCACGAGCGGGTCGGCCGGGTCGATGTCGGTGCAGTACATGGCGACCATGGTCTCGGCGACCTTCGGAGTGACCCCGGGATTGCCGGCGTTTCCCTCACTCCAGTCGATGGAGCTCGTGGTGAAGTCGGTGAGCGGGTAGATCGGCGCATGGTGGGCGAGCCGTGGGCCGTTGTGGTCGCGGCTCCAGAGCGCCAGCAACGCGGTGAAGTTGCCACCTGCGCTTTCTCCACCAATCGCGATGCGATCGGGGTCGAGCCCTCCGGGTGCCTCCTTGGCCATCCAGGTCAGGACGTCCTGGCAGTCCTCGATCCCGGCCGGGAAGGGATGTTCGGGAGCCAGTCGGTATGACAGGCCGATGACCACGAAACCGCTGCGATCGGCCAGCTCACGACAGACGTGGTCGCAGAAGTTGACCCCACCGGCGGCGAATCCGCCACCGTGAATGAACAAGTAGCCGGGCGCCCCGGGGGCGGTGTCGGGGCGCCGGTAGATGCGCGTATGGATCGGGCCGCCGCGGCCTTCAACCTGAACGTCCTCGGTGTCGATCGTCGCGGTGACCTTGCGCGTCATGAGAGCGGGGTTCTCGTTGGCGATCCGTTCCGCGTAGGGCTTTCTCAAGAACGACTCCATGGTGGGCCCGACATGGAGCTTGCCGAGCGCGTTGATCGCGCCCAACAGCGCGCGCATCGGTTGCGCCATCGGTGTGTTCGACACGGGACCCCCTTCTACAGCCCACCTCGATGGTTGGCCTGAGACTCAGCGTACCGTTTGGCCGATCGCCGACATCAGACCCTCACACAGTGGATTACCGCTGCATCGCCTTGGTCTCGACGAACTCTTCGAGGCCGTACCGACCCCGCTCACGCCCGATGCCCGACTGCTTGTAACCGCCGAAGGGTGCGCTCGGGTTGAACTGGCCGCCGTTGATGTCGACCTGACCGGTCCGCATCTGACGGGCTACCCGCTCGGCCCGGGCCTTGTCGCCCGACCACACCGCACCGGCCAGGCCATAAGGCGTGCCGTTGGCGATCTCGATCGCTTCCTCTTCGGTGTCGTAGGGGATGATCGAGAGCACGGGGCCGAAGATTTCTTCCTTGGCGATCGTCATGTCCGGCGACACCTCGGAGAAGATGGTCTGCTGGACGTAGAAGCCCTTGTCGAGCCCCTCGGGGGCGTCGGGGCCACCGGCGATGAGCTTGGCGCCCTCCTCGATCCCCTTGTTGATGTAGCCGCGCACCCGGTCGCGCTGCACGGCCGACACGAGCGGGCCCAGCAGTTTGCCGGCCGCGAACGGGTCGCCCGGGGCGAAGCCGGCGGCCGCGCCGGCGGCCAGTTCCTCCACCTCGGCCAGCCTGGCCCGGGGCACCAGCATGCGGGTCAGGGCCGAGCAGGTCTGACCCGAGTTGAGGAAGCAACCGAAGAGGCCAGCCGGGACGGCGGTGGCGAAGTCGGCGTCGTCGAGCAGGATGTTGGCGGACTTGCCGCCCAGTTCGAGCGACACCCGCTTGATGGAGTCAGCGGCCAGCTCCATGACCCGCTTGCCGGCCCGGGTGGAGCCGGTGAAGGAGACCATGTCGACCTTGGGGTGAGCGGCGATGGCCTCGCCCACCACCGGGCCGACGCCGGTGACCAGGTTGAAGACACCGGCCGGCAGGCCGACCTCGTGGATGACCTCGGCCAGAATGAAGGCGTTGATCGGGGCCACCTCGCTCGGCTTGAGCACCACGGTGCAGCCGGCGGCCAGGGCGGGGGCCACCTTGAGCACGACCTGATAGAGCGGGTAGTTCCACGGCGTGATGGCGCCGACCACCCCGACCGGCTCGCGCACGACCAGCGAGTTGCCGATCTCCTCTTCCCATTCGAAGGACTCGGCGGCCTTGGCGGCGTCGGCGAAGGCACCGGCGGGCAGCCCCACCTGGATCCCCCCGGCCAGCGTCATCGGCATGCCGACTTCCTTGGCGATGATCTGGGCGATCTCGTCGGTGCGGGCGGCCAGCGCCTCGCCGATACGGGTTAACAACTTGGCCCGCTCCTCACGCGAGGTCTGTGACCAGGCCGGGAAGGCGGCGGCGGCGGCCTGGACGGCCTTGTCGACGTCCTCGGGGGTGCCATCGGGGATGGTGGCGAAGACCTCTTCGGTGCCCGAGTTGATGACCTCGAGGACGCCCTTGCCGGTCGAAGGCACCCAGGCCCCGTTGATGTAGATCTTGTCGCGTACGTCCATGGGAAAGCCCTCCCTGTCGATTCAGTCGATCCCGTCGCGGGTGATGAAACTCACCATACTCATACCGCCGGTATGCCCGCCCGCCGCCACCCTGGGCTCCGGTTGAGTGTGCTGCTCAATCCTTCTTGCCCAGCAGCGGGTGGTCGCCCATGCCGACGGGCTGGAGGTGCTGGCCCAGCACCTCGTGGAAGTGGTCGGCCACCTCCTGGGGCGTCCAGCCGCCCTCGCGCCACATGGTGGCGATCTGCCGCGGCGTCTGGAACAGGGTGTAGGCGAAACCGGTGCGGCCCAGCATCTGGCCGTTCACGTACGACGCACCCTCCGAGGCCAGGAAGGCGATCAGCGGCGCGTTGAGGGCAGCATCCTGATCGGCCGGGGCCTCGCCACCCTTGTAGAGGTTCTCGGTCATGCGGGTGAACCCGGCCGGGGCCACCCCGTTGACGGTGATGCCGTATTTGCCCAGCTCGAGCGCCCACACGAACGTCATCCCCATGATCGCCGCCTTGGCCGCCCCGTAGTTGGTCTGCCCGAAGTTGCCCCGCAGCCCGGCCGACGACGTGATGTTGATGATGCGGCCGTATTCGGCGTCCTTCATCAGCGGGGCGGCATGGCGCACCGTGTTGAAGGTGCCCTTCTGGTGCACCGCGATCACGGCGTCGTAGTCGGCTTCGTCCATCTTGATCAGGGTGCGGTCCCGCACGATGCCGGCGTTGTTCACCAGAATGTCGATCTTCCCGAAATTGTCGACCGCGGTGGTGATGATGCGCCCGGCCGCTTCGAAGTCGCTGACGGAGTCATGGTTCGGCACTGCCGTGCCCCCCGCCGCCTTGATTTCGGCACAGACGAGTGCGGCGGGATCCTCCTGCGTGCCCTCACCACCGAGCGACACGCCGACATCGTTGACCACGACCCTCGCCCCTTCGGAGGCCAGGCAGAGCGCGATGTCCCGCCCGATGCCCCGACCCGCACCCGTCACCACCGCCGCACGACCTTCGAGAAGTCCCATGGCCGCGGAGATTACTCCGACCTGTCGCGTTGCTGACAGCCGTGTCAGGCATCGTCGGGAGACGGATACGCTTGGCCCGAACACCGGGCGATGCGGGTCGCTCGACGAGCAGCGAGGAGTGCCCGGTCATGGCCGCATTTGTTGAGGACGCCCCAGCTCAGGTGCTGGCCGCCGCCAAGGAACTTTTGGAGAAGGGACTGGTCGAGGGCACCTCGGGCAACATCTCCGCCCGGCAGGAGGACGGCAACATCGCCGTGACTCCCTCCTCGCTCGACTACCGCATCATGGAGCTCGAGGACATCGTGGTCGTCAGCCCCGACGGCGAGGTCGTCTCGGGCCACCGCTCGCCCACCTCGGAGAAGTACCTGCATCAGGCTGTGTTGGCCGCCTACGAGGACCTGGCCGTGTGCATCCACTCCCACGCCGTGCACGCCACCATGTTCGCGGTGGCCCAACAGGACATCCCGAGCTGCATCGACGAGTTCACGGTGTACCTGGGTGGCGACATCCGCTGCACCGAGTACAGCCCGAGCGGCTCGGCCGAGCTGGGTGAGCATGTGGTCAAGGCCCTCGACGGCCGGGGCGCCGCCCTCATCGCCAACCACGGGATGGTGGCGGTCGGGACGACCATGGCCAAGGCCATGCACAACACCGCATTGGTCGAGCGCTCGGCGAAGATCATCTGGGGGGCCAAGCAACTCGGCTCTATCTACCCCCTGCCCGAGAAGGTCAACGAGAACTTCGCCACCATTTACCCGTTCATGCGCTAAGCGCCATGAGCGATGGAATCATCAAGGCTCGGATGGCCGAGCTGGGCTTGACCCTGCACGGCCCCCATCCGCCCCACGACCCGCTCGAGGCCGTGGTGGTCCATGACGGCATCGCCCGCACCTCGGGCCAGCTGCCCCGGATCGACGGGCAGCTGACCTGCCTCGGCCGCCTCGGCGACACGGTCACCGTTGAAGAGGGTCGAGCGGCGGCAGCGGTTTGCGCGCTCAACGCTCTGGCCGTGCTCGAAGCTGAACTCGGCTCGCTCGACCGGATCGAGCGGGTGCTCACGGTGACCGGTTTCGTTTCCTCGGCCCCCGACTTCTTCGAGCAGCCTGCCGTGGTCGACGGGGCCAGCAGGGTGCTGGCCGACATCTTCGGAGCAGCCGGGCGACACACCCGCTCGGCCATCGGAGTGGCCGCCCTGCCGCGCAACGGCGCCGTCGAGATCGAAGTGACGGTGGCTCTCCGCTCTTAGCGGGCGATGGCGTGTTCCACCACGTGGGTGAAGGACACCGTGATGTCGTCACCCTCGGCGGCCGGGGCAAACCCAGTCGCCGAACCACCGTTGAGCTCGCCCTTGATGCGGGACAACGCCGCTTCGTGTTGGGAGCCTTCGTTGAGCATCAGCGAGAGCGGCACCCGGATGGAGGATCCCCAGTCGGTCAAGGCCACCGGACCGACCAGCTCCTCCAGCAAGTCTGTGATCTCGTCTTCCGTGAGCACCTGGTGGTGTGAGGGGTCGATCAGACGGTGCAATTCGTCGAAGTCCTCCCGTGAGGCGTCATCGGGCGGGACCATGTCGAGCACCGCCACACGCCCGCCAGGCCGACAGACGCGGGCCATCTCCTCGAGTGCGGCACGACAGTCAGCAAAGTGGTGCAGCGCGCTGCGGCAGAGCACAAGGTCGAACGAGGCGTCCACAAACGGCATGGCGGCGGCGTTTCCCCGTTGGAGCAACACATTGGACACTCCGGTCGCGGCCAGACGGGACGCCCCGATCGCCAGCAAGTCATCGGTGAGGTCGAGGCCTACGACCTGACGGACCTGCGGCGCCACCTGCTCGGCCACGTGCCCGGCCCCGCAGGCAGCATCGAGCACGATCAGGTCATCGTGTAGCTCGCCCACCCAGGCCAGCGTCGTGGCGGTGGTGCGGGCGAAGGGGGAGTTCGGCGCCGTGAAGAGCCGGGTCTGCCGCTGGAACGATTCTCGGTTGCGTTGGTCGTGGTCGTCGGACATCCGTCTATTTGTAAGCTCATCGCCTGTGGCTGTCTCGGCACGATCGGCCAATGATTTGATGGAAACGGCCACGCTCCGTGAGATGCGTCAGGGTGCCCCAGTACGGGCAGGAACCTACGCCTACGACGGGGATGACCTGGTCACCAACTGGCACGTCCACGATCTGCACCAGGTCGAATATGCCTTCGAAGGGGTGGCCGAGGTGGAGACGGCGGCCGGGCACTACCTGCTGCCGCCCCAACAAGCGGTCTGGATCCCCGCTGGCCTGGCCCACCAGACGACTCTGCGCCGGGTCCGCTCGGTCTCGGTGTTCTTCGCCCCCGAGCTCTTGCCTGACCCCGGTGGCCAGGCGCGCATCCTGGCTGCCGCCCCGGTCGTCCGCGAGATGATCCTCTACGCCACCCGCTGGCCCATCGACCGGCCCCAGACCAGCGCCGAGGCCGACACCTTCTTCGAGGTGCTGGCCAACCTGGTCCTCGAGTGGCTCGACCACGAAGTGCCCTTGTGCCTGCCCACCAGCGCGGACCCCCTGGTGGCCGAAGTCATCGCGGTCACCACGGCGCAGCTGGCGACCATCACCACCACCGCGCTGTGCCGCGCCGTGGGCACGTCGGAGCGCACGTTGCGCCGGCGCTTCAGCGAGGAGACCTCCATGACCTGGCCTCGTTACCTGACCCAGGCCCGGCTGCTGCGGGCCATGGCCCTCCTGGCCGAATCACCCCGTTCGATCACCGCGGTGGCGGCCGACGTCGGCTTCGAGAACGTGAGCTCGTTCTCGCGGGCCTTCGCTCGGTTCGCCCACGAGACGCCCACCGCCTACCGGGCCCGCGTGACGACGCGGCAAGTCGCGGTCAGCGGGTAAAGCTCGACTCGATGGCGGCCCGGGCCGCTTTGGCCAGGCCCCAGTAGTCGGCCGTGCCCTTCTCCTGCAGCTCGGTGACCGCGTGCAGCGCGGCACCGTAGGCGGCCACCGCGATGGCGCCACCGACTGAGATCCGGCTCACGCCCAGTCCGGCCAGTTCGGGCACCGGCGGTGCGTCGGGCGTGATGAGCACGCTCACCGGCACGTCGACCGAGGCGATGACCTGGCGCACCTCGTCGGGTGACACCACTCGGGGCGCGAACAGCACGTCGGCGCCGGCCTCCTGGTAGGCCTGCAGCCGGGCAATGGTGTCGGCCAGGTCGACCCGGCCGTGCAGGTAGTTCTCGGCTCGCGCCGTCAACACGATGGAGTGCGTCCCGCCGTGCGCCGCCTCGGCCGCGGCGCGGACCCGATCAGCGGCGTGTGCCAACTCGTAGATCGGCTGTTCCGGATCACCGCTGAAGTCCTCGACCGAACCTCCGGCCACGCCGGCCGCCACTGCCTCGGTGATGGTGGCGGCCACGCCGTCGGGATCGTGGGCGAAGCAGTTCTCGAGGTCGGCCGACACGGGGAGTTCGGTGGCCCCAACCAGGTCCGCCACATGAGCCAACACCTCGTCACGCGACATCGACCCGTCGAGCTGACCCCGGGTGGCGGCGAAGCCCCCGCTGGTGGTGGCCAAGGCCTCGATGCCGAGTGACGCGAAGAGCCGGGCCGACCCGCGGTCCCAGGCGTTGGGCATGAGCAACGGTGTTCCCGGCACATGCAGGGCCCGGAAGGCGGCGCTGCGGGAAGCGGCGTCGCTCATGCGGCCGGGAACTCCCAGTACTGGAACTCGCACATCATGGGGAGGATGTACTTCACATAAAGGGAGTGGATGCGTACTACCTCCTGATCGTCAACGTGCAGATCGATCAGATCCAGGCGGTCGTCCTTCTGGCGGAAAGCCTCGGCCCGCTCCTGGATGCCCTGGAGCTCCTCGAGCGAACCCACCGCCAATCCGAAGTGGTCCATACGCGGACACTGCATCGGGTCGTCCTCGGCGATCAGGAAGATGAACTGGTCCCAGTGCACGCAGCTCAGGATGAGGCGCCGGCGATCCTCGGTCATGCTCGGCATCTCTTCGAAGCCGAGCACCTCGGCGAAGAAGCAGCAGATGTCCTGCCGGCTGTCCTGGCCCAGGAGGTCGGCTGGCATCGACATGGCCACGTGATTGAAGTGGGGATTGCCGCTGGGATAGTAGGGGTGCGTCATGGGCCTGACGCCCCCGGAGCCACCATGACCTTGCCGGCGATGTGGCCGCTGGCCAGGGCATTGAGTGTGTCGCCGATTTCATTGAGGGTGATGGCGGTCGGGTCGATGAGGAGATCGTTGGGGAACCCGTCGCTGGCCAGGAGTTCCAGCGCGCTCTCGAACCCGTGCAGGTCGTAGACGAAGGACCCGGTCACCGTGAGTTCGTTGAGGATCATCCGGTTCGGGTCGAAGGTCGGATGTTCGATACCGGCACCCACCATCACCAGAATGCCGCCTCGGCCCAGTTGGTTGAAGCCGGCTTCGATGGCAGCTTTGTGACCGGAACATTCCAGCACCACGTGGACGGCCCGGGTCGACAGCTTCTCGGGTTCCCAGGCCGGAAAGGTCTCGAGCTGGCTGGGGTCGATGACCTCGGCTGCTCCCAAATCCTTGGCGAGTTGTTGGCGTCCCTGATGCGGCTCGACCACCACGACGTCGTCGATGCCCTTGGCCTTGAGGGCAGCCAAGCTCAGCGCGCCAATCGGGCCGGCGCCGATCACCATGACCCGGTCCCCGGGGGCCACGCCCGAGCGGGTGATGCCGTGCAGTGCCACCGCCAGCGGTTCGGCCAATGCGGCGTGACGGGGGGAGAGCGTGGGGGGCAGGCGCAGCACGCCGGCCGCCCGCACCAGGATGTATTCAGCAAAGGCACCGTCGAAGTGATCGGTGATGGCGCTGCCGCGGTTCTCGCACTGCGACGGCTTGCCTTCTCGGCAACGCCGGCAGCTGCCGCACTTGGGCGACGACCCGCCGACCACCAGCTCGCCGATGGACCAGCCCGACACGTCGGCCCCCATCGCGGCGACTTCACCGGACCACTCGTGACCGGCCACGGCGCCGGGCTTGAAGCCCCATCCGTCGCGCAGTTGGTGGATGTCGGAGCCGCAGATCCCGCAGTTGAGTACCCGGACGACCAGCTGATCCGGTCCCGGCGGGGGCACCGGTCGGTCCTCCACCGTGATGACGCCGGGCGACTGGTAGACGGCCGCGGCCATGGTCTCGGGTAACCCCTCCACAGCAGGACCTGACACGAGTGTCAACGTTAGGAGACCGCTGATTTCACCGCCAGTGGTGGTCGAGGTCCTACGGACCGGCCAGGAGCGCCCTCACTCGGCGCCAACGGCATCGCCGGCCTACAACGGCCGTGTTGCAGACCTGGTGGATCACCGGGCTGACCTGGTTCCCGATGAAGCGCTTCCTTCCTGTTTCCCGCCCGCGCAGATAGCTCGGGGGTAATGGCCGACGCGTTGGCGGCGGTGATGGCTCGTCTCACTTTGGAGAGCGAACAGCCGCACTAGGGTCGCCCATGACCAGGCGAAGGGAGCATGGCGGCAATTGACTCTCATCGAAAGAGGCAGGGAGCTCGAGCGGATCGACCGCGTCTTGGCAGCCGTTCTCGACGGTTCCGGTGGTTCTTTGAGCTTCGAAGGCGAAGCGGGCATTGGGAAATCGGAACTGTGTCATTTTGCTTCTCTCCGAGCGAACGAGTTCGGTCTAACGGTCCTGCGGGCGGTCGGTGGCGAGCTCGAGTACAACCTGAGTTTCGGTGTTATTCGCCAGCTCCTTGGCAGCAGACTCGAGGACGGAACCGTTGGTCAGGGGGGGTTCCAAGGCGATGCGGCGCTGGCCCTCAGGGTCTTGGATCTACAGGCGCATCAGGAGTCGGACAACGAAGCAGCCGAATTCGCCATCAACCATGGACTCTTCGGACTGATCTCCGCACTTGCTCAACGCACGCCACTCCTGCTCGTGGTCGACGATGCTCAGTGGGCGGATGAGGCTTCGTTGCGTTTTCTGGCCTTCCTCATCCCAAGGCTCGGAGAGCTTGGAGCAGGACTTGTCATGGCCGTTCGGGTCGGCGAGCAGCGCAATGCGGACATTCTGTCGGTCATTCGGGCTTCAGCTGGCCTTGACGTCCTGACGCCGAGAGCGCTCAGCCAGGAAGGCGTGGCGAGTTTCCTTGGCGCATATTTTGCCTCGTCCCTCGACTCAGACTTCATCGAGGCGTGCTGGACCTTCTGTGCGGGAAATCCCTTGTATATCAAGTGGCTGGCCGACGAGCTCACTCTCACCGGGACCGCTCCGGGCCGTCAGGCAATCGCGGCCATTCCCAATGCAGTGAGGGGTTCTATCTCAGGCCGAGTCACGAGCCGGCTGGCCAACGTCAATGCGTCGTCCAAGGCCGTGTTACGCGCACTGGCCGTGCTCAAGTCCGGAACTGATCGCTCGCTGCTCATGGAGCTGGCCAAGATCGAAGAACCAGAGTTCGTCGAAGCAATCAGCGAACTCGTCCGACTCCGCGTGGTCAACGATTCAATCGAACTTGATTTCGCTCACCCCCTGATTCGAGCTTCGGTGTACGAGGGCATGAACCTTGAACAGCGGTCGGTCCTTCATCGCCGCGCCGCAGAACTCATGGTCGAGAGAGGGCAACGACATGAGGCCGCCGTTCACCTACTTCACACCACGCCGCGCTCAGATCCGTGGGTCGTTAACATCCTCTTGTACGCAGCCGAGCGATCCGGCTACGTAGAGGCCGCTGCGGCCACGGTGCAGCTTCTCCGAAGGGCCATCCTCGAGCCACCCGATCCGGCCCTCCGCAGAAAAATCCTCGTTGAACTGGGCCGGGCCGAGCGCCTCAACTCGACCGATCAAGCCATTGTGCACCTCAGGGAAGCGCAACAGGACACCGATGAAGTCGAGATCATCGAGCGTGTCGCCAAGGAAATGTTCTTTGCTCTTGCTGGCGTCGAGGACATCCATCAACGAGCCAAAGCCATCGACGAAGCCATTACAAGGATCGAAGAAACTGATCCCGAAGCTGCCATACGGTTGGAAACCTTCCTGATTCAGGATCTACTCGTAAGCCGAACCACCTTTGACTGGGCCGTCGAGCGCATGGACGACCTGCTCAACCGGTCGATCGTCGATACGCCCCATCTGCGCTGCACCAGGACTATCCGGCTCTGGATCGCCTATTGGATGGGTGAAGCAACCGCAAAAGATGTGGTCAACGCGGGGATCGACGCAATCGCGTCGGTCCCCGAGGATGACTACCTCGAGATGGCCCCGCTGGTCGCGATGGTCATCTACGCCCTCCAGCAATGCGACTGTTTCGAGCACCAGGGCACGCTCAGCCGGCTCGGTCTCCTCACTCGAGACGCCGGCCACACCGAGGCCCTGGCTCAGGTGATGGCGGTGCAATCGTCAAGTGCGCTGATTCGGGGTGATGCCCGAGAACTCGAAGAGCGTTCGATTGGTCTCCTGCACCTGGGTGTCTCGTCGCGGTCTCCCTGGTCGATCCTGCTGGGTTCCCAGCTAGTCATCCATGCGGCTCTGGCGGCAGGCGACCTCAGTGAGGCTGATCGGAGACTCACATATTACGAGAGCCAGCTCAACGATCCACAGATGTCCGATTCCCCCCTTCTCATTGAGGTTCGGTATCTCCGAGCGCTGATTCGGTCCGCGCAGGGCAGGCACCAGGAGGCCGTGGAAGATATTTTGGCCCAGCTTGCCCTCGATCGCACGCGATCTGTTCCCTCGTTAACGATCAAGTCTGAACTGACCGCCGCCCCCATTCTGTGGGCTGCCGGACTGCATGACTTGGCCCGTGAGTTGGCAGATCAAGGAATGCAGATCGCCTTTCTCAGGGAGCTTCCATCGCAAACGGGAACGGCCAAGGTATGCGTGGGGATGATCAGAGGAGGTAAATCGGGCATTGAGCTTATTGGCGAAGGGTGCTCGCTTCTCAAGGACACGCCGCGCCGATTGGAGTACGCCCAAGCATTGCTTGCCTACGGATCAGGTCTCCGTCGGGCCGGCAAGAGAACGATGTCGCAAGAGCTGCTGGCGGAAGCAATGGGTCTGGCGTCTTCGTGCGGGTCTCGAGCTGTCGCTGACCGAGCCCGGCAGGAACTCAATACAACCGGAATTCGGACTCTGGGCATCGGCGAGAGCAACGACGTCCTCACTCCCGCCGAGAGGCGTGTGGCTGAAATGGCTGCTTTGGGCTTGAGCAATCCGGAGATTGCCCAAGAGCTCTACCTCTCTCGTCGGACGATTGAAGCTCACCTGAGATCCATTTTCCGGAAGCTCAACATCAGCTCTCGACAAGAGATCGAAGCATCGCTCATATCGGCTCAGGAAGGGCCGAAGGGGATGCGTCTGCCCTAGGGTCGGTTCGCTTCAGCCAGGCGAGCCCCCCAGCCAAGTGACGTAGGTAGGCCGGGGTCTCCCAGGCTCCGGGGAAGTGGCCGAGCGCGCTGTAGAAGGTTCGTCCTCCCTGATCGGTGAGGGACCAGGCCAGCGGGAACCCGCAGTCGGGAACCCGCCCGCCAGGAACTGAGAGTTCGACCTGGTCGTCGGCCAGTCGCAGCACGACGTGCGCATCGGGTCGTAGTGCTCGGAACAGGTAGATCTCGTCGTGCCAGGCCCAGCGTTCGCCCAGATGCTGGGTCGAAGGGTGATCGGGGTCGACCACGTCGATCATGAAGGTCTGGGTCCAGGGGTGCCCGTCGAAGCGGGCGCCGATGACTTCGCCGTAGGCGGGCCAACCGTGGCAAGCATCGGTGGCCGAGTGCACGCCCAGGACGCCGAGCGTGCCCGCTCGCCAGGCCTCCACCACGACCTGCTGTTGTTCGGGGCTGAAGGGTGTCTCACCGATGGTGAACAACGACAACACCGCGGCTGAGCTGAGTTGATGGGGAGAGAGATCCCGCACATCGGCTACCACGGTGGGAGACAGCCCGGCTGATTCGGCCAATTGGCAGAGGGCAGTGCTGGCCTGGGGCAGGACGCCATGCACACCGGCTGGGCCGTCGAGATACGGGGCCACCTGGGTGAGGATCAACATGTTCTCCGGCACGATCGAAGTGTACGGCTGGTGCTCTAGCCCCCCGGAGTGCTCCAATGCAATCGCCCGCTCAAAGGAGGAACGCGTGAGCACTGGGGACCACGAAGAGATCGCCGCCGTTCTGACCCAGTTGGGTTCAGCCACGCTGGGCGAGTCCGGCGGAGTGGCCACGCACCGACGTCTGAAGCCCGCCTGGTCAGGGGCAACGGTGGCGGGCCCGGCCTATCCGGTGCGGTGCACTCCCGGAGACAATCTGGCCGCCCATGTCGGAGTGACCAAGGCACCCGCGGGGAGCGTCCTGGTGGTCGACGTGGGCAGTGTGATCGGCCGCGGCTATTGGGGCGAAGTCCTGACCGTGGCGGCCCAGCACGCGGGCATCCTCGGGCTCGTGCTCGACGGCGGCGTGCGCGACGTGGCCGCACTCGAGAAGCGTGGCTTTCCGGTGTTCTCGGCCGCCGTCGCACTGACCGGCGCGACCAAGTCGCAGCCGGGCACCGTGGGGGACACCGCGCTGATCGGCGACGTCACCGTGTCGGCGGGGGATTGGATCGTCGGTGACGTCGATGGCGTCGCGGTGATCCCGCGTGATCGCCTTGAGGCGGTGATCGTGGCTGGTCGGGCCCGTGAGGAGAAGGAGGCCGGGTTCTTCGCCGCCCTCGAATCTGGCACTACGACCGTCGAGCTGTTGGATCTCGAGGCATCGCTCATCTCCTTTGCCGAATAGGGTGCGGGTGTGAGCGAAGAACGACTCGAAGTCCAACGCACCATCCCGGCTGATGCGTCGGCCATCTTCTCGCTGCTCTGCGATCCACAGGGCCATGTCACGATCGACAGCTCGGGCATGCTCATGGACGTGACCGGCGATCCCGTCACCGCGGTGGGTGATTCCTTCGTAGTGCACATGGACCGCGAAGCGTTGAACGACTACCCCATGGGCCTCTACGACGTGACGGTGACGATCACGAAGTTCCTACGGGACCAGGAGATCGCTTGGACGATTCTCGGGCAAATTCGTCCGCAGATCGGCCACGTCTACGGCTACACGCTCGAGCCGGTCGACGACGGAACCCTGGTGACGTCGTACTACGACTGGTCTGACATCGATCCGCAGTGGAAGGAAGCTGACATCTTTCCGGTCATTCCCGAAGGCGCCCTGCGGGCCACCTTGGGCATCTTGGCCCGGACGATCACCCGCACCGCCAAGGCCTAATCGTCAGCGCACTCGGCGCATCGACCGAGGACCGCGAAGTGATGCGGGTCGATGGTGAAACCGAAGCGAGTTCGTGATTCAGCGGCCAAGTCCGCGAACAGTGCCGCAGGCGCCTCGATCATCTTCCCGCAGTCGGCGCAGACCAGATGCCCGTGGACGGAACTGGCCAGGTGGTAGGTGGCCGGTCCGTGCCCGAAATGCGAGTGCACGATTACACCGAGCTTTTCGAGTTCCTCAAGATTCCGGTAGACGGTCGAGAGATGGATGTCGGGAGCCTGGGCCTGCACTTCGGACGCCAACTCCTCAGCCGTACGGTGTCCTGACGAGGCGAAGAGCGCCTGGAGGAGCAGCCGACGGGACGAGGTGATCCTCCCTCCGCTCTGACGCACGAGGTCGAGCGCGCCCTCGAGGGTGACCGCCTCGTGGTGGGGATGGGGGGAACTCTTGCTCACGACTCATCATGCTACGGAGACCCGGTCGTCGACGCGCCGCGGACGAACCTTCTAAGTGAGGTTGTCGATGGCGGCCATACCCACGATGGGGCGATTGAGCTTGAGGCTGCCGGTCGATCCGTAGTAACCGGCGTCGCCGAAGGCGAAGATCCCACCGTCGGACGCCACCAGCCAATACCCGCCGCCATCTGCGGTCTCGTTCATGGCGACAACGGGTTGGTTCAGATGCGTACCGCCGGTCGATCCGTAATACCCAACGTTGAAGCTGAAGATCCCGCCGTCACTGGCCGCCAGCCAGTACCCGTTGCCGTTGGGGTCCGGGGCCATACCGACGATCGGTCGATTGAGTGGAAGTCCGCCGGTCGAGCCGGCAAATCGGGCGTCCCCGAATGCGAAGACGCCACCATCGGAGGCCACCAGCCAATAACCCCCGCCATCGGCAGTGACAGCCATGCCGACGATGGGTTTGTCCAGACGCAGGCCGCCGGTCGAGCCATCGAAGTGAGCGTCGCCGAAAGCGAAGATCCCACCATCGGACGCCACCAGCCAGTACCCGCCGCCGTCCGGCGTGGCAGCCATACCCACGATCGGAGCATTGAGGTGCAGGCTGCCGGTCGAGCCGTAGAAGACGGCATCACCGAAGGCAAAGATTCCGCCATCACTGGCCACCAGCCAGTAGCCCTGATCATCTGGCGTGGCAGCCATACCCACGATCGGCGCATTGAGGTGCAGGCTGCCGGTGGAGCCATAGAACTTGGCACCTCCAAAGGTAAAGACGCCACCATCTGAAGCCACGAGCCAGTAGCCGGGACCGGAGGTTGTCGTGAGGGAGGGCGGGCCGGGGAGCGTGATGACGATGCCCCCGCCGTTAATGCCCACGCCGACGGCCTGACAGGTCAGGACGCTGGGACATGCGACGCCCATGAGATCCGCCACTTGAGTCGGAACGGCTGCGTTCTCCCACGAAGCTCCGCCGTCCGCGGTGTCGACGATGGTGGTCCCGCCCACCGCAGTGCAGGTCGTTGATGTGGCGCACGAAACTCCGGCCAGCGAGCCTGTCGCCGGGTCGGATTGCTTAGTCCAGCTATTCCCTCCATTCGTCGTCGCCACGATGGCGGAACCAACGGCGACGCATGAGCCAGAAGCAACGCAGCTCACGCCAAGAAGGCTGCTAGTTCCCGGCGGGACGGACTGAGTTGTCCATGTTGCTCCACTGTTGATTGTGGCCACGATGATGGGCGTGCCAGGCGTGTTTGACATCCCAACCGCCTCACAGTCGGCGGACACCCAACAACTGATTCCCGCAAGGGTGCCCACGGCCGATGGAAGAGTCTCAGCACTCCACGACGCTCCACCATTGGTCGAACTCAAAATCGCCGTGGCGCCACCGGACCCATCGCCCACCGCATAACAAATTGAGGCCGACGGGCAAGACACTCCGTCCAGTGTTCCGATCCCAGAGGGAATCGTGGCCGGCTGCCACGATTCGCCACCGTTCGTCGTGCTTGCAATTGCGGCTACACCAAAAGCGCCGAAGCCGACCGCAACACAAGTCCCTGGTGTCGGACAAAGGGTTGAGTCGACCCCCGCCATCCCATTGGGCATCGCCAGTGCTGACCAGGAGTTGCCGTCGTTGGATGTGTCGAGAATCGAACCCCAACCTCCAGCTTGGCAATCGGTGGGACTTTCACAGTTGACCCCGATAAATCTGCCAGCTCCAGAGGGCAAAGGGCTGCTCTGCCAGGATCCTCCGCCACTAGATGTGTCGATGAGCTGACTTCCGTCGCCTGCAATGCCGTTGTTGCCAGCCACGACGCAAGTTAGAGATGTACTACATGAGATACCAGTTAGGTCGGAAGGATCCATTGGTGATGCCTGGGAAGACCAGGAGCTTCCTGCGGTTGCCGTATCGATGATCGAACTGGACAGGTCGGTGCTTGTCCCGACGGCAATGCAGTGATTGCTGTCCGCACAAGAGACGGAAGTAAGTCGCAAGCCTGCGGGGATCGACGTAGTCGGAGTCCAGGTGGCGAAGTCGGTTGACTCGATGCTGATGTCCGCCCCAACGGCAACACACGTGGTCGTTTGAATCGCGCAGGAAATCGCCGTCAGGTTCGCATCCGTGGTTGAAGACAGTGCTGTTGTCCAAGTAGAACCATTTGAAGTCTCAACGATCGATGACAATGAGTTCACTTCACCTACTGCAACGCACTCCGTTGAAGTAATGCAAGAGACGCCGTCGAGGTTGTCGGTATCCGCCGGCGGTGACTCCGGCATCCAACTCGATCCATTGGAAGTGGACACGATGTCTGCGTTGCCTACTGCGAAGCAGTTGGTGGTGTCGGGGCATGTTATGGAGAACCCATCAAACGCTGGGTCACTTACGGTCCAAGCCGTTCCACCGTCCTTGGTCTCAAGGATTCCGTTCGTGCTTGTTGCGAAGCATGTCTGTGCCGACGCGCAAGAGATGGAAGAGACTCCTGTGACCCCGGCTGGTATCGCTTGGGTTGTCCAACTTCCGCCCCCATTGTCTGTACCGACAATGGATGAACTCGAGACGCCGTCATTACCAACGGCCTCGCAGACGTCGGCATTCGCACACGACACTGCCTGCACGCTCGTCAGCGGGGGATAGGAAGCAGTCACCTCCCAGGCCTCGGCGCCGGCAGCCGCCGTGTCATGAGGTGCTGCCAAGATTCCGCCCAGCACTGAAAGGATCAATACGAAGCCCATGGCGGGCTTGGCTAGGCGGTGCAGCCTCACCGTCGCCTCATACCCATTGCCGCCTGAATCAAGCGGTGGAGCGACCGCCGAAGTGCGTCCTCAGAGCTGGATGGCGTTTGGTGGGGTTCTACCAGCCAGAACGTCGCAGATCCCTTGGCAGGCCAGCCGGGCCATTCGGGTGCGCGTGTCGATGGTGGCGCTGCCGACATGAGGGAGCAAGGTGATCCTAGGGGCACTCTGAAGTCGGGGATTCACGATTGGTTCCCCGTCGAAGACGTCGAGACCAGCGGCGTAGATGGTGCCGGCTTCCAGAGCATCCACCAATGCGTCTTCGTCCAGGACCGGTCCCCGGGCCGTGTTGACCAAGACGGCGGTGGTCTTCATCAGCTTGAGTTCCTTAGCCCCGATCAGGTGATGGGTGGAATCGCTGAGTGGCACGTGGAGGCTGACGATGTCGGAGCGTCCGAGCAGTGCCTCGAGTGAGTCCACGTAGCCGGGCTCCCCAGTGTCATGGCGTGCGAAGTGGAGGATCTCCATGTCAAACCCCTGAGCGCGCCGGGCCACGGCCTGGGCGATCCGTCCGTATCCGACGAGGCCCAGTGTCGTGCCGTGGACGTCGCGGGCCAGGTCAGTGGCGAAGCCCCACCCTTGCCACCTGCCTTGGCGCAGTTGTGCCTCGGCGTCTGTGGCGAGGCGCGACGCCTCCAGGATCAGTAGGAAGGTGAGATCGGCCGTCGTGTCGTCGAGCACTCCGGGGGTGTTGCAGACAGTGATGCCGAGCTTGGTCGCGGCCGTGACGTCGATGTTGTCGAAACCGACCGCGGCCGTTCCAACCACTTTGAGTCGGCCCCCGTGCCCAGCAGCCAGGACCCGCTCGTCGATCCGGTCCGTTAGGAGACAGAGCAAACCGTCGCAATCTGCCGCGGCGGCCTCGAGTTCATTCGCCGTGAACGGGATGTCCTCTTCCCGGATGACGATCTCGTGGCCGGCTTCGAGCAGGGGGTCAAGGCCACCAGGGGTGAGGTGGCGAGTGACGATGATTCGCCCCACTCAGTGGGTCGTGTAGTTGATGGCTCCAGCGCCCTTGACGCCGATGGCGAAGCAGAAGCAGTGGATCGGGGCGTGTTCAGTCGTCGGACGGAGCGAGTGGACCTTGTCCGGCGGGATGTACACCAGGTCACCCTGTTGGATCGGGCGGTCTTCCCCGTCAATGGTCATGATCCCGCGGCCGTTCATCACGTAATAGAACTCGTGGGTGGGGTGCGAATGGGGATCGACCAGCCCGCCTCCCGGCACTTCGAACTCGTTGACGAGCTCCAGGTAGCCGCCATCGGTGATGTCCTTGAACTCCCGGGACTCGATCATCCACCAGACCGGTACGGTGCCGTTGTGCTCGACAATCGGTGCCTTGTCCTCGATGCTGCGGACATCCATCCGGGCCACCTCTCTCGCTTCTCTAGACTGACTTTGGTGTCAGGTTAGATCGCGCCGCTTCCTGAGCGCACGGTGGGATCGGCGAACAACGAGGTAAGTGTGTCTGCATCGCGACGAGTCATCGGCCCCGAGCCACTGTCCGAGAGCGCCTGGGCGCCCTTCGGATGGCTACCCCTCCCGGACAGTGACCCCCGGGACGGCGATCAAACCATGAACTTCGCCTGGAGCGACCCGCACATCAACATCATCGGGCACGCTCGAAACGAAGTGCCGGCGACCGAGGGCGGGCTCCTCTGCGAAATGTTGTACCGACACGAGACGCACACCCAGTCGGTGATGTCCCTGGATGTGCCGGCCGTGATCGCGGTGGCACCAGGCACCGTCGACTTCTCCAAGCCCGAGGATGTCGAAAGCATTCGGGCCTTCCGGCTTGAGCCACTCGAGGCACTGGTCCTCAACCGAGGGACCTGGCACTGGGGCCCGTATCCCACGGAGGCCGCTGAGGTCCGGCTGTTCAATGTCCAGGGCCTTCGCTACGCCGAGGACAACGTCTCCGTTGACCTGGCCGGACGCGGCATGGATGTAGAAGTGGCGTTGGCCTGATGGAAGTTGACGAGTTCGAGTTCGGGCAGGGATCGGTTGCGGAACTTATCGAGGCGATTCGGGCCATCCGCATCGACGCTGATCCCGGCGGCCAAGACTGCTTTGAGACAAAGAGCCCCGATTGGTGGCCGGGCGGTCGCACCTTCGGGGGCATGGTCGTCGCGCAAGGCCTCAATGCCGCGATCCAAACCGTGCCCGACGGTGTCGACCTGCATTCGCTGCACGCCTACTTCATGCGACCGACCCCACCCGGTATCCCTTCCCGTCATCAGGTCGAGCGGCTTCGCGACGGCCGGTCCTTCTCCACCCGCCAGGTGACGTCGGAGGTGGAGGGCAAGCCCACCTTCCGGATGATGTGCCAGTTCCACGCACCAGAAGAAGGGGAGGAGTACCAGCTGTCGATGGCTGGACTCAATGCCCCGATCGGCGACGCCCGCCACGGGTTTGGGTTCCCCTTCGAGATGGAGGAGTTGGGGCCGACCGAGCGCCGGGCTGACGGGACCTATCGCTCCACCAGGCGTCTCTGGTTCCGGGCCGGTGGACAATTGGATGACGATCCGAGACTTCATGCCTGCCTGTTGGCCTATGTCTCGGACATGACGGGCGCCGCTTTTCGACCCCTGAGCCTGGGCAGCTGGGGCACCCATACCGACGCCAGTCTTGACCATTCGCTCTGGTTCCACCGCCCCTACCGGGCTGACCGTTGGACCCTCTACGAGCTGGAGGCGGTTGTAAACGCCGGCGGGCGAGCCACCGTGCGCGGCACCATGCACGGTGAGGACGGCACGCTACACACCACCATGGCGCAGGAACTGCTGATCCGGAAGCTCGATGTACCCCTGATCTTCGACGAACCGGCCTGGCTCGAGCGTCAGCGCAAACGCCTCAACGAAGGCGGGCAGGAGGAGAGCACCGATGGGACTGCTTGAGGGTCGCACTGCCATTGTCACCGGGGGAGGTTCTGGCATCGGGCGGGCCACAAGCCGGCGCATGAGCGAGGAGGGGGCCCGGGTGGCTGTGCTCGACCTCGATGCCGCCTCGGCCAAGACGGTGGCCGACGAGATCGGCGGGATCGGCTTCGGGGTCGACGTCTGCGATGTCGATGCAGTCCAGGACGTCTTCGATGCGGCGGTCAAAGAACTCGGCGGTCTGTCGCTCCTCTACAACAACGCCGGCACGTCAGCCTTCGGCAAACTCCACGAGATTGATGCGGGGGAGTGGAACCGCGTGCTGGGGGTCAACCTCACCGGTGTCTTCGCAGGTTTCAGGGCCGCCGTGCCCCACATGCTGGCCGGCGGTGGCGGTGCCATCGTCAGCACGGCGTCGATCAGCGGGACTCGTCCGGCGGCCGGCGAAGGTCCCTACGCGGCCAGCAAAGCGGCAGTGGCCGCGCTCACTGCGACGGCGGCACTGGAGTACGCCCCCGCCATCCGGGTCAATGCGGTATCGCCGGGCATGATCCGGACGTCCATGACCGCACCGATGTTCGAGTTCATGCCGGGTCAGGAAGAACGCTTCGAGACGGGAACTCCGGCGGGGCGAGTTGGAGAGCCCGAGGACATCGCCGATGTAGTCGTGTTCTTGTGCTCGGATCTGGCCCGGTTCATTACCGGTCAGAATCTGGTGGTCGACGGCGGACTGACCCTGCACGGGTCCGGCGTCGACGGCATCTACGACTTGGTGTTTCCCCGCTCGTCTTCCTGAACTCAGGCGTTGGTGTCGTACAGGGCCCGGTAGATCATCGTCGTCAAGGTGTCGATGGCGGCGGCGTCCACCGGTTGACCCACGAAGTCGCGCAAATAGTGGAAGCGATCGAGCATGGCGAGAGTGGCCATGCCGGCCGCATCGGAATCGATGATGTGGCCAGAGGTGTCGGGGCTGATTTGCCTGGCCAGCGCGGTGGACATGGTGGTGAAGGTCTGGCGGATGGCGTCGATCAAATCGGGATCGACGGTGGCCAGATCGGTCCACACTCTGAAGAGTGGCGCGTAGCGCAACCACAGGGCGGAATACGCCCGCACCCATCCGTGGACGTCGTCCCATTGCGGGTGGCCACCTTGCTCAGGGAAAGAGGTCAAGGCGTCGTAGAGGCCCTGTCCTTCGGCGGAGGCTTCGGCCACCAGCGCCCGCAGCAGGTCCTCCTTGTTGGAGAAGTAGAGATAGAAAGTCCCGTGCGAGGTCTTGGCGATCTCCACCACGTCGTTGACCCGGGTGGCGTGGTAGCCCCGCTTGTCGAAGGCGATCATGGCTGCATCGAGGAGCTTGCGCATGGTGCGACGTCCCTGGCTGCGCAGCACTCGCTTGGCCGCGGGAGCGCCGACGGCGTCGGCTTCGCCGGGAACGGACAGCCCCTCGATGCGGGGCCGGGGCTTGATGGTCGAAGTGGCTCGGGCCGGCACTCGCTTGGCGGCGTCGGGTGCGGTCACCGGGTCACGCTGGACTCGCGGCGATCCCATGCCCGGTGGATGGTAGTGCTCAGGGGTGGTCCGAATGGATAACCTGACACGATGGTCAGGTTTTGGCGGGTTGCGAAATGAGCTTTGAACAGGGCATTTCCCCGTATTTCCCAGCAAGGTCTCAGCAAGGGTGAGCGACATGGGGGGTACGGAGGGGGGCCCTTCATTCACCTCGCTGGCTGAGGCCATCGAGGCCAACGTCCGGCCTGGGGACAGCGTCCACCTGATGTTGGGCCACAGCCGTTGGACGGCGGGGGCACGCGAGTTGGCTCGTCAGTTCTGGGGGACCGATCCTGGTTTCACCTTGATCATGACCAGCTTGGGGGCGCTCAGCGCCTTCTTCTTCCGGGGTGGTTTGGTCAAGAAAGTCATCACGACTTACTCGGGCAACAGCTTCCCGACGTACACCCCGAACCCCATCTTCCGGGAGGCCTACGAGTCGGGCCGGGTGGAGGTCGAGCACTGGTCCATCCTCACGCTCTCGCAGCGGCTCGAGGCGGGTGCTCGGGGCTTGCCGGCCATGGTCACTGGTTCGCTGGTCGGGTCCTCCATGGCGGAGAACGTTGCCTTCAGCGAGGTCGATTCCCCCTTCGGTCGGATCGGCCTGCTGGCGCCGCTGGTGCCCGATGTGTCGCTGGTGCACGCGGCGCTGGCTGATCGCGACGGCAACCTCGTCTTCTCCGAGCCGTTGCTCGACGGGGTGTGGGGTGCCCTGGCCGCCCGGCGGGGCGTGATCGCCACGGTCGAGAAGGTGGTCGATGACCTGAGCGGACTCGGCCACCGGGTCAAGGTGCCCGGACACCGGGTGCTGGCCGTGGTCGAAGCTCCCTTCGGAGCGCATCCGGGCGGCCTCTACGCGCCAGGGCTGCCCGTATCGAGCTACGGCGAGGACATCGCGTACTGGAACCAGGCCGCCGAGGCCGCAACCAAGAACGACTTCGACGCGTTCGCCGACGAGTGGCTCTTCGGCCCGACGACGCATGAGCAGTATCTCGACAAAGTCGGTGCCGACCGTCTCAGCTGGCTCGAGGCCCGGTCGAACCCACTGTCATGGAAGGACGACGACGCGGCCACCCCGGTCTCGGAGGATCCGGTGGTTTCGGCCTGGGAGCAGGCGGCCGCCTTGGGTGCCCGCGAGGTGGCGCGGGTGGTCGATCAGGTGCAGGCCGACGCCGTCTTGGCGGGTGCGGGTGTCGCCAACCTGGCGGCCTGGGTGGCGGTTGAGCGGGCTCGGGCCGCGGGGGGCCGGGTACAGCTCACCGCGGAGCTCGGCTTGTGGAGCTACCACCCGACGCCGGCCGATCCCTACATCTTCAACCAGCGCGTCTTCCCCGCAACGCCCTATCTCTCCGACGCATCCACGGTGCTGGGCATGGTCATCGGCGGGCCAGGGACCCGAACGATCGGCTGTCTCGGGGCGGCCGAAGTCGACCAGGAGGGCTCACTTAATTCGACCCTGCTGCCCGGAGGACGGTTCCTGGTCGGTTCCGGTGGCGCCAACGACGTGGCCAGCCGGGCCGACGCCTGCGTCGTGGTCACACTGGCCCGGCCCGAGAGACTCCCGGCCCGGGCCGCCTATGTGACTTCGCCCGGACGCAATGTGGTCAGCGTGGTGACGAACAAGGGCATTCTCCGTCGCCAGGACGGTGTACTCCGCATCGCCGCGGTGCCGGCCGGCGAGGGGTCGCTCGACGACCGGGTGCGCCAGTTCATCGCGGCGTGCGGTTACGAGCCGGAGGTGGCCCGGGAGGTGGAGGATCTGGCGGCCGTGACGGCCGACGAGGTCCGTGACCTGCGTGTGTTCGATCGGGAACGACTCTTCTTGACATGAAAAATGGAGACCGATCAGAGCAACCGAACAACCGATTGGCAGAAGGCAGTACCGCTACAGTGACCAGCATCCCCGGGGGGGATGCCACAAGCCAAATGACTGGGGTAGGCATGAAGATTCGCCAGAACGTCAGAAGGATCATCACCGGAACTATGGCGGGAGCAGCCTTGCTCACGGCTTCAATGACCTTGGGCGCCGGGACGGCTGGGGCGGCGACGTCGTCGGCACCGGGAGTGACGTCCAACTCCATCACGGTGGGGTCGATCTCGACTGAGACCGGGACGTTGGCGTCGAACTTCGGCTCGCTCATTTACGGCGAGAAGGCCTACTTCGATTACATCAACGCCGCCGGTGGGGTCAACGGCCGCAAGATCAACTACAAGTACCAGCTGGACGACGGCGGCAGCCCGACGACGTTCAACTCACTGGCCAACACGCTGATCAATCAGGACCACGTCTTCGCGGTGACCGGCGTGGCCACCGCCTTCTTCTCGCCCAACCTCTTCGTCGAGGCCAAGATCCCGACCTTCGGGTACAACGTGACCGGCAACTGGACCCCGGCTCCCAACCTCTTCGCGGCCGGCGGTTCGGTGCAGTACTACGGCGCCGAGGCTCCCGAGGTCGCCTACGTGGCCAAGGCGACGCACTCGGTCAAGATCGCCGCGGTGGCCTACGGGATCGCGGCCTCCTCGGCCGCCTGCCAGGCAGCTTCGTTCGGTCTGGCTGCGGCCGGCTACAAGGTCGTCTACACCGACTTCAACATCGCCTACCCGGGGTCGACGGTGGCCACCGACGTGCAGCGCATGAAGCAGCAAGGGGCCAACTTCGTCCTCAGCTGCATGGACGTCCAGGGCAACGTCACCATGGCCCGGGCCATCAAGCAGTACGGCCTGAAGATCACGCAGCTCTGGCTGAACGGGAACGATGTGCCGACACTGCAGGCCAACCAGAGCCTGATGCAGGGGATCTACTTCGACATCCAGCACGTGCCCTTCACGGCCCCGACCTCGCAGTACCCGGGACTCAAGCTCTACCTGGCCCAGATGAGGAAGTACGAGCCCAAGTACGTCTACAACGAGCTTTCCATCCAGGGCTGGGATTCAGCCGCCCTCTTCGTGCAGGGCGTGAAAATGGCCGGAAAAAACCTGACCCAGGCCAACGTGATCAATCAGATCAACTCGTTGACGGACTTCACGGCCGGAGGACTGACCTCACCGACCAACTGGAAGAATGCCGGCCATACGGGGCATGCGCCGCCGTATTGTGGCGCCTACATCATCGCCAAGGGAACGCAGTTCTATCCGACCCTCAACACCGGGAAGAACGTCTTCAACTGCTTCGAGTCCACCAGCGCCAAGAAGGGACCGGTCTTCCCGGTTCCGGCCGGCACGCCTTCCTGAGCGCACCGTCGATCGCGACATAGCGCGTAGGTCAGACCCCAGACGGAATGGAGCATTTTCTCGGGTTCGCTTTCCCCGGCATTCCGTATGGGTGCTCCTACGCCATTGTCGCGGTCAGCCTGGTCCTGACCTACCAGGCCACCGGCGTCTTCAACTTCGCGTTTGGAGCGCAGGCCTTCGCATCAGCGTGGATTTTCACGATGCTCACTCAGAACGAGGGCTGGGGAGGATTTCCGGCCTTCCTGGTGGCGGTGGTGGTAATGGGCCCGGCCGTCGGAGTCCTCTTCGACCGGCTGTTGTTCCGCCACATCCCCAACGCCAATTCGACGGCCAAACTCGTCTGTAGCCTGGCCCTCCTGGTCGGAATTCCCGAGCTGATGCCGGTCATCTTCGGGTCGCAGAACCTCGACGCCACCGCCACCATCTTCCCCTTCTTCAACCCTAACGTCGTCTATTTCACGCTGGCCGGGACGCCGATCAACGGGATCTATCTGTCCACCATCTCGGTGACAGTGGTGGTGCTGATCGCGCTGACCATTCTTCTGCGCTACACCAGCCTCGGATTGCAGATGAGGGGAGCGGTCGAGAGCCGTCGCCTGGTACAGCTCGACGGGGTCAACGCCAGTGGTGTGGTGATGGTGGCCTGGATGATCTCGAGCTTCATGGCCTCGTTGGCCGGAGTGCTGCTGGCCCCGGTGTTCGGCGCCTTCACCTCTGACAACTTCGCCTCGCTCACCGTGGTGGCCATCGCGGCCGCAGCTTGCGCACTCATGCGCTCGCTGCCCATCGCGGCCGGTGTGGCAGTGTTGATCGGCGTCGTCACCACGGTGCTGCAGGGCTATATCCCGCCGAACGGGTTCATCAACGCGGCCGTCGTTCCGGGCCTACCTTTCATCGTCATCGTGGGCGCATTGGTATTCCTGCCTGGCATGCGGGCCCTCGACTCCAGCCGTGACCCCCTCGCCACGGTGGACCCGCCGCCGCCTCCAATCGCCGCCAAGGCTCGGTTGCCGCAGATGGACCGGATCATCCGTGTACTTTGGTGGACGCTCTTAGCCGCCTTCAGTGTGTCGATGCTGACCTGGATTCCGGTGACATGGGAGAGCGTGTTCAACCAGGGCCTGGCCCTCTCGACCGTGTTGCTCTCGGTGACGCTCATTACCGGTATGGCCGGGCAGTTGTCCCTGAGCCAGGGAACGTTTGCTGGCGTTGGAGCATTCACAGCGGCGCAGCTGGCTAAGCACCTCGGTATCAATATGCTCCTGGGCGGGCTGGTGGGTGCGGCGTTGGCTGCCGCGGTGGCCGTGGTGCTGGCCGTGCTTTCGCTGCGCCTCCGGGGGCTGGGACTGGCGCTCATGACATTGGCCGCCGCCCTGCTGTTCGATGCGACATTCTTCAATGCGATCTCGATCAGCGGTGGACCGAGTGGTATCAGCCTGAAGCCGCAGTGGCTGGGTACGACCGCCTTCTTCAACTTCGACGGGCACGCCATGTTCCTGTTGTGCATAGGGGTGCTGTCCGCCTGCGTGATTGTGGTGCTCCTCGTGCGGAAGGGCACGGTTGGCCGCAACCTGGCTGCCATGCGTGGGAGTGAGACCGCGGCGGCGGGGCTCGGGATCAACCTCACCTGGCAGCGCATCGTCGTCTTCGCTCTGGCTGGTGGCGTTGCCGGCGTGGGTGGGGTGCTGTTCAGCATCGAGGGGCAGCTGGCCAGTCCTAACCAATGGAATTACCAGCTCTCGTTGGTCTTCGTCGTACTGGTGGTGACCACCAGCGTCTCGACGGTCGAGGGAGCCATTCAGGCTGGCATCGGCTTCGTGGTCGTCCAGCAGCTGCTGACCTACCTGCCGGCCCGCTTCGGTGGTACGAGCCTCACCATCGTGCTCTTCGCCTTTGGCGCCCTGACCTACGCCTCCCATCCCGAGGGTGTCCTCGAGTACCAGAAGCGGCGGTGGACGCAGCGCTTCGAACGTTTCTTCGCCCACGAGGAGGACGCGAAGTTGGCGAGGGCGGTGTCAGCGAGCAGCAATGATTGAGATCTCGCTGCCCACAGCACACAACCTGCCTCGCCTCTTCGGTGGACATGGTGCGGCCAGCACCGTGGCCCACGCCGCAACGTCGACGGCGTCATCGTCAACGCCACTGAGCTTGATTATCGGTCTGGTGGTGGCTGGCGTGCTGGTGCTGTCACTGGTCCCGGCCGAGTTGGCGCGCCGCAAGGGTTTGTCGTTCCTCCGCTTCTATGTCTTCGGCTTGTTGGCCGTGATACCGGCGTTGGCGGTGGCGCTGTTCGCTTCGGGCCACCAGCTTCCGGTGCCTTCTCCCGCAGGGAACTCGATCACCTCGACCCCCTCCATCCCGGCTCGGCCGGCTGCAGCTCGCGAATTCGCCGTCCCGTCGCCCGGGCCGCTGCTCTCGCTCAGTTCGGTGACCAAGTCGTTCGGTGGCATTGTCGCCGTCCACGGCATCAGTTTCGACGTGGCGGCTGGTGAGAGCGTCGGCCTGGTCGGCCCGAACGGCGCCGGCAAGACGACCCTGTTCAATTGCGTTTGCGGGCAGCTGCGGCCCGAGGGTGGCACCGTCATCTTCGACGGGGTGTCGTTGCACGGGATGCCCACTTTCAAGCGGGCCCGGCTCGGCATCGGTCGCACCTACCAGAAGGTCGAGGTGTTCACCGACATGACGGTCCGCGACCACCTGCTGGTGGCCGAGCGGGCACGTCGCGGTGAGAGCCGGCTCTGGAAAGACCTGATGAACCAGAGCAAGCCGACGGCGGACGAGTTGCGCAACGTCGAGGAGACGCTGGAGCTGGTCGGCATCTCGCACCTGGCCGACACCTCAGTCAACGCGCTCGGGCTGGGCAACTGCCGCCTGGTCGAGCTGGCTCGGGCCCTGGCCGCCCAACCCAAGATCCTGCTGGCCGACGAGCCTTCCTCGGGTTTAGATCTGGGTGAGACCGCCGAAGTGGCCGCCGTGCTGCGGACGGTCCAGCGCGACCGGGGCACGGCCGTCCTCTTGGTGGAACACGACCTGTCCATGGTGGGCGAGGTGGTCGACCGCACGGTCGTCATGGATCTCGGCGCCATGCTGGCCGAGGGCTCGTTCGACGAGGTGATGGCCGACCCAATGGTGCGTCAGGCCTACCTAGGTCAGTCGGGTCTCGTGTCGTGACCTCGATCGGCGCAACTCCCGACATCCTGCGCCTGGAGCAGGTGTGCGCCGGCTACGGCCCATACCGCGCCCTCTTCGACGTGTCCTTCCGAGTGCCCGCCGGTGCCGTCGTCGCCCTGGTCGGATCGAACGGCGCCGGCAAGTCCACGGTGGCCCGTACCGCCAGCGGGCTGGTGGTCGCCACTTCGGGCCGCGTGCTCTTCTGCGGTGAGGACGTCACCACCCGGGCGGCCTTCCGTATCGCCCGGATGGGCATGGCGCACGTGGTCGAAGGGCGCGGGGTCTTCTCGAGCCTGACCGTCGAGGAGAATCTGACGCTGGCGTTCCGCCAACGGGCCGGGCGGAAGCTCCTGGCGGCCAACCTGGAGCGGGCCTACAGCGCCTTTCCCATTCTGGGCGAGCGCCGCCGGCAGATGGCCGGCACCCTCTCGGGTGGGCAGCAGCGGCTCCTCTCCCTGGCCAAAGTGCTGGTGGTACCCCCGAAGATCCTGATCGCCGACGAGCTCTCGCTGGGCCTGGCCCCCGTGGTGATCGACGCGGTGTACGACGGGCTCAAGGAGATCAACGCCAACGGCACGGCGTTGCTGGTGGTCGAGCAGCAGGTCACCCGGGTCCTCGATTTCGCCAGTTGGGCCGTTGTGCTCGACCGGGGCTCAGTGGTCTATGAAGGTGAACCCGCCGGAGCCGGGCAGTCAATCGAGCACATCATGGCGCGTCGCGAGGAAGCAGCGTCCTTGGTCGAAGTGAAGGAGTGAACGATATGGGAGAGCCGGTCATCGTCGACGTGGTGCGGACCACGTTTGGAAAGAGCGGTGGGGCACTATCGAACTGGCACCCGGCCGATCTGCTCGGGTTCTCGCTTACTTCGCTGATCGAGCGCACCGGCGTGGATCCTGAGCGCATCGACGATGTGATCGCCGGTTGCGTCACTCAGGTGGGGGAGCAGAGCACCAACCTGGCTCGCAACGGATGGGTGTCGGCCGGGCTGCCCCAGAGTGTCCCAGCCACCACGGTGGACCGGCAGTGCGGTTCGTCGCAGCAAGCGGTGCACTTTGCCGCGGCTGGAGTGACGGCCGGCCACTACGACCTGGTGATCGCCTGTGGAGCCGAGGTCATGAGCCGGACCCCGTTGGCCTCGAACGCCCGCGGCGGGACCGGACCCTTCCCGCCCTCGTTCGTCAAGGAGGTCGACGGCCGCATCTGGACCCAATTCCGGGTGAGCCAGGTGCTGGCCGACCGCTACGACATCACCCGGGAGGACATGGACGCCTACGCGCTTGAGTCACACCGCCGGGCCGCCGAGAGCTGGGACAACGGGCACTTCAACCGGGAAGCCATCCCGGTGCCGATCAAGACCGAAGATGGGACCTTCACCGGGACCTCGCTCGAGACCGACGAGGGCATCCGACGCAGCTCGACGCTCGAGAAGCTCGCCTCGCTGCCACCGGCCCAGAGCTGGGAGCCCGACACCGCGCCGTCCATCACGGCCGGCAACTCCTCCCAGACCACCGACGGGGCGGCGGCCATGCTGATCGCCGATCGGTCCGTGGCCGAGAAGCTGGGGCTGCCCATCCGGGCCCGCTTCGCCCATTTCGCCGTGGCGGCCGAGGATGCCGCCATCGTGCTCTCGGCGCCAGTGCCGGTCACCCACAAGGTGCTCGAGCGCTCGGGGATGAAGGTCGACGAATTCGACGCCGTCGAGTGCAACGAGGCGTTCGCCGCTATCGCACTGATGTGGCAGCGGGCTTTCGACTACGACTTGGCCCGGCTCAACCCTCACGGTGGTGCCATCGCCATCGGTCACCCACTCGGGGCCAGCGGGGTGCGTCTGATGGGCACGTTGCTCAACCACCTCGAGGTCACGGGGGGACGATTTGGCTACCAGACCATGTGCGAAGGCGGCGGGCAGGCGAACGGCACCGTCATCGAGCGCCTCGGTTAAGTCTGCTTGCTGACGTCGGGCAGGGCCTCGGGTGATGCTTCCTGCAGTTCGATCAGGGGGTGGATCTTGCGGGTGACGACGATCCACTCGGTGTAGAAGGTCAGCCCAGGGACCAGGCCCGCCCCGAACATCAACAGGATCCACAGCGGGTTCAACCTTGACCGCAGGGCCAGGACGCCGGCGCAGACCAGGTAGATGATGTAGAGGTAGCCGTGGCCGACGCCGAAGATCTCGACCTCGAGCTTGCAGTGTCCGGTCCAGATCTTGATGCCGGTGAACACGAAGAGCGGAATGATCAGCGTGCCGACGATGTTCGCCATCAGCTGGTAGCGGAAGAGATCGCCGCGCAGGCCTTTGCGTGTGAGTCGACTCATTGGCGGGCGTGTCGCCAGGTCTGGGGACCTTGGGCGGCCAGCGCGGCCAGACGGGCATTGTAGGCAGCCAGTTCGGGGTCCTCACTTTCGGCTTCGATGATGCGCGGTGCTGGGGCCGGAACCGCAACTGATGCGGTCGCCTTTTCGATGGATTGCTGCTTGCGCATCCCCTTGAGGCCGACCTCTTCGTAGTCGGTATGGAGCAGCATCCACCAGAAGTAGACGCCGAGAATGGCGAAGATCGGCCATTCGGCCGAGTAGAGGTAGCTCAGCCCGTTGCCGTCGAAGGCCCGGGTGATCTGCCACCAGGCAGCCAGCCCACAGCCAGGCACGAAAAGAATCAAGGCGAGGTGCAGTGAGAGAGCCCGCTTGGAGAACCACCGTTCACGCACGGCGATCGATGCTACCGGGCCATGTCGGGCCCAAGGTCTCACCAGTAGCCTGGCCGAATGCCCTCCGAAATCCCACGTGTGGACCCGTCGCTGATCAGCGATGAGCGGACGTCGCTGAATGAATGGCTCGATTTCCATCGCGCCACGCTGCTGCAGAAGTGCGATGGTCTCTCGGGAACCCAACTGGCCCAGGCCAGCCTCCCGCCCACCAACCTGACCCTGCTCGGACTGGTCCAGCACATGGCCTTGGTCGAGTGGTGGTGGTTCGACGAGATCTTCGCAGCCAACGGAACGGCTGAACCCTTCGACACCCACAACGATCCCGAGTACGAGTTCACCCACCTCGATCCGGCCCAGGCCGAAGCGATGCTGGATCTGTTTGGCCAGCAGTGCGAGAAGGCCCGTCAGGTGGTTGCCGCGGCCAGCGGATTGGGCGAGTTGTCCAAGGGCACGAAACGCGAGTCCCGAGATCTGCGCTGGATCCTGATCCACATGATCGAGGAATACGCCCGTCACAACGGCCACGCCGACCTGCTCCGAGAGGCCATCGACGGCGTCGTGGGCGATTGAGCCAGCCCATTCCCGGGTCGATTACCTCGGCCCATCGATTCCTCATTCCGATGGGCCGGGCCCAGGTGTGGGACGTGATCAGTGATGTCGATGCCTACCGTTCCTGGTGGCCATGGCTGCGCCGCTTCCAGGCGTCTGGCTTGACCGAGGGCGACCGGTGGCGCTGTGAAGTGCAGCCGCCTCTGCCGTACATCGTCAGGCTTGAGGTCCACCTGGTCTCCGTCGAGGTGCCCGCTCGGATCGAAGCCGAAATAACCGGTGACGTCGTCGGGAAGGCGAAACTCACGCTGGTCGAGGAGGGCGAGGGCTGCGTGGCCGAGCTGTCCAGCACGCTGGCGCCTCGCAGCGCGCACCTGCGCTGGGTAGCCCGACTGGCCTCCCCAGTTGCTCGCTTCGGCCATGACTGGGTGCTCGAGTCGGGAGCCCGTCAGTTCATTCAGCGGGCTATCGTCTCGACAGGCACGCCGGAGCTCGAGTGAAGTTCTCCGTCCGCCAGATGCTGGCATCGGCCGGTGGCGCCGTCCTGGCCGCGGTCATTGCGTCAGTCTTCGGGGTCAAGGGGACCATCATCGGGGTCGCTATCGGCTCGCTGGCCGCCACCTTCGGCACTGCGATGGTGTCGCAATCCATCGAGCGCGGGCACGCTGCCGTGAAACAGGTGGCGGTGAAGGTGCCTGAGCGGGCCAACCTGCTTCGCCGCTTAGGAGGCACGGCAGCCAGCGGGCAAACACAGACGGCTGAGTCAGAGGGCTACGCGCATGACGTGACCGAGCCGGTGACGACCGCACCGGCGGCCGGCGATGCCACCACCCAAATGGCGGTGTCTTCGGACGACACCGGCGTGATGGCAACCCCTGATGGCTTAACCGAGCCGACGACGTCCGCGCCCGTGGGTGGCGACGCCACCACCCATATGGCAGTGCCATCGGACGTCACCGAGGAGCTGCAGATCGACCGGGACGATCGCGCCGCCGTGACTAGCCAGTTACCCGTGCCCGGTGGCGATCCGGTGACCGCCGAGATGAGGCTCCCAATTCCTCCGGCTCGTTCCATTCCGTGGCGGATCATCAGCGGGACGGCCGTGGTCGTCTTCATCCTGTCCCTGGCGTTGGTGACCGTCATCGAGGTCATCGCCGGGCATCCGCTGTCGGATCTCTTCGGCCATACCACCAACAACAATCCGAGCATCCTCCAATTGCCGGGACCGTCGCCGACGACCACCACGACCTCGACCTCGACCACCACGACGACCTCGACCACGACCACCACGACCAGCACGAGCAGCACCACGACCACGACGACGCCGGGTGGGACGACCACCAGCACCACGCCCGGGCAGAGCACGACTACGACGTCGAGCGGGCTGTTCGGAACGACCTCTACCAGCGTCCCCACGACCACGGTTCCGCCCGGGGGTTGACGCCCGGGGGCTCCCGGTGTAAAAAATCGAGCGTTCGATCGATTTAATGCTGGGGTGGGCTCGTGCCCAAGGTGAGTGACGAACACAAGGCCAGGGTGCGCCAGCGCCTGCTGGACGCCGCCCACGAGTGCCTGCTCGAAAAAGGCATGGAAGGACTGACCACCCGCAACGTCCTGGAGCGGGCCGGGGTGTCGGCCGGCACGCTGTACCACTACTTCAGCGGGAAGGACGACCTGGTCATGGCCTTGGCCGACCGGGTGGCCGAGGTGGAGTTCGTCAATATCGAGCCTGAGACGGACCTACTCGCCCTGGTCGGGCGGCTCCTTCAGCCGGACGGCACCTACAGCGTGCTGCCCGAGCTCCGGGTCAGGGCCAGAGTCGACGAGGACGTCCGGCGAGCCCTGTCCCACTACGACCAGCTGACCATCACCCGCTTCATCCCCCTGGTCGAGCAATCGCAGCGCGACGGCCTGATCGACCCCGAGGTCGACGCCGCCGCCCTGGTCGAGCTGGTCGAGTTGGTGTTCGAAGCCGTCCATGCCCACGTCGAGGCCCGCACCTACGTCACCAGCCACGCCCGCGTGGTCAACACCTTCTTGCACATCCTCTCTTCCCTCCAACCTCAAGGAGCACCGCTATGACCAGCATCGAGCACATCGACATGCGCGCACCTGCCAGCTTCGTATGGGACTACGACGCCCGGCGTCCGCGGCTGGCCAAGTTGTACGAGAAGTCGAAGGTGAGCCAGTGGAACGCGGCAACTGACATCGACTGGAGTGTCGACATCGACCCCGGGAAGATCTCCGAGGAACTCCAGGCTCGGTTCGCCGCGGTCGACTTCGACTTCGGCAGCAGGGCAGTGGGAGCGTTCGTCCGGTCGTCGCCCGAGAACCGCTGGCTGTTCGAAGCCCACTCCCACGCCTGGACGGTGAGCCAGTTCATGCACGGCGAGCAGGGTGCGCTGGTGGCCACGGCCAAGATCTGCGCCGGCGTCGAATCAATCGACGACAAGTACTACGCCGCCGCCCAAGTGGCCGATGAAGCCCGTCACGTCGAGGCCTACCAGCGCTACCTCGACAAGATCGACATCCGGTACCCCGTGGCCTCGTACCTGCACGAGCTACTCGACGACGTGGTCGGGCACCCGCATGTGGACATGACATTCCTCGGCATGCAGATTCTGGTCGAGGGAGTGGCGCTGGCCGCCTTCAGCCTGGGGGGCGCCATGTTCGGGAACGACGTCATCGGGAAGATCACCGAGCTGGTGCGGCGTGACGAAGCGCGCCACGTCGCCTTCGGAGTGCTGTCGTTGCAAGGTTTCTACGACGACATGGACCCGGTGGACCTGGCTGAGCGGGAGGAGTTCATCCTCGAGGCCTGCTCCCTCATGCGCGACCGCTTCGTGCCGGTCGACGTCTACGAGCGGTTGGGTATCGACGTGGCCCGGGCCACCGCCGAGTACGAAGACTCACCGGACCAGGCCGCCTTCCGCAGTCTGATGTTCTCCAAGGTGGTGCCCAACCTGGGCAAATTGGGACTGCTGACACCGCGGGTGCGGGAGGGCTTCGAGAAGATGGGGATCCTGCGTTACGAGCGCTACATCGACTCGGCCACCGAAGCCGGTGAACTCGAGCCGGCCGACGGTGCGGCCAGCGACGATCCCTTCGCCGTGTTCCGGTCGGGTCTGGCCAGCGTGGAGAAAATCTCGCCCGAGCCGGTGTTCCGGGTCATTGCCGCCATGATCAAGCCGGGCGCCTTGTCCGACATCGACCCGGCCGACATCCGGATCAACGTGACCGGTGTTGACGACGGCGACTGGGTGGTGCGCATGGCACCCGAGGGCGTCTCCTACGCCACCACCACCGAGGGTGCCCACATCGACGTGACGCTCACCATGGATGTGACCACCTGGACCGACATCATCGCTGGCCGCTTGACGGCACCGGCCGCCGTGATCGAGGGAAAGGTCGACCTGGAGGGCGACGTCATGAAGGCACTGGCCCTCGACACGTTGCTGTGAGTTCGGTGCCTACCAGCCCTTGAAGTTAGCCGGTCGCCGCTCGACGAAGCTGGCGATGCCTTCCTTCGAATCGAGGGTGTGCGTGACCAGTTCCTGGGCCCAGGCCTCGTCTTGGAGTGAGGTGGCCCGGTCGACGTCGAGGGCCCGGTTGGTCAGCCACTTGGCCATCCCGATGGCCTTGGTCGGGCCACTGGCCAGACGGGTAGCCAGCTCGGTCACGGCCGCCTCCAACTCGGCCCGGGGGACCAGGCGGTTGACCAGGCCGATGCGGTAGGCCTCCTGGGCCGGGACGTCGTCACCGAAGAAGAACAGCTCCTTCGCTTTTTGGATGCCGATCAGGCGGGTGAGGATCCAGGCCCCAGCGGCGTCAGGGGCGATGCCGCGGCGGATGAACACCTCGACGAACTTGGCTTCTTCGGCCATCACCACCAGGTCGCAGGCCAGGGCCAGATGCATGCCGCCGCCGGCGGCCGTGCCGTTGACGCCGGCGATCACCGGCTTCTCGCAATCGATGACGGAGGCCACCAAGCGCTGCCAGCCGTCGCGGATCATGCGGGCGCCCTCGCCCATGACGCTTTCGGGAGCGTCCTCGGGCTTGGGCCGAGGCTCCTTGCGGCCACCGCGCAGATCGGCGCCGGTGCAGAAGCCCTTGTCGCCCGTGCCCAAGATGACGACGCAGCGCACGAAGAGGTCGCCGGACGCGTCGAGGACCCAGTCGGCGATCTGGTCGCGCATGTACTGCGTCAAGGCGTTGCCGGCATCGGGCCGGTTCAGCGTGATCCAGCAGATGCCGTCTTCGATGCGGCGCGTGACGTCGTTGCCGACTCCGTTGTCGGTGCTGTCGCTCATTGGTCTCCTTGGGATGGCTGGGGGGGAGGTTACGGCGCTAGGCCAGAACGACCAGGGCGTCGGCTGCCACCACACCCCGGGGTCCCGCCAGCAGCGGGTTGATGTCGAGCTCGGCCACCTGGCCCGAGAGGTCCACGGCCAGGTTCTGCACCTTCATGATGGTGTCGATCAGGGCGGCCCGATTGGCGGCCTCCTGTCCTCGCACGCCTTTGAGCATGGCCGAGCCGGCCAGCTCCTCGAGCATGGCTGCGGCGTCCCGGGGACCGAAGGGCGGGACCCGGAAGGTGACGTCCTTGAGCACCTCGATCAAGACGCCGCCCAGCCCGAACATCACCACTGGTCCGAAGAGCTCGTCCTGGGCCACGCCGAGCACGGTCTCGACCCCTCGAGCCATCTCGGCCACCAGCACGCCGTCGATTTTCGCCTTGGATGCCGCCTTCTTGGCCGTGGCCAGCAGGCGCTTGTAGGTCCGCTTGGCCTCGTCCTCGTCGCGCACGCCCACGGCGACCAGCCCGAGATCGGACTTGTGCAGGATGTCGGCCGACACGATCTTCATGACCACGGGAAAGCTGATGCGCTTGGCCGCCTTGGCCGCCTCGGCTGGTGAGTTCACTACCCGCTCTTTGGGCGTGGCGATCCCGTAGGCCTTGAGCAGCGCCTTGGAGTCCTGCTCGGAGAGCGCGCTGCCCGGCTTGCTGTGGCCGATGATGGTGAGGGCCTTGGCCCGGGCCGGGGTGGGTCGGCGCACCGGCTTGGCGAAGGCCGACTGGTAGGTGGCCGCGAACGCGTGGTGATCGAAGTAGGCCTTGGCTGCCATCACCGCATTGGTGAAGGTGCGGAAGGTCGGCACCGTGCTCTCGAGCAGCGTGGTGGTGTAGGCCTCCTCGGTGCCGACAGGGGAACCCCACACCACGAATACCGGTTTGTCGGTGCTGGCCGCCGCCGCCACGATGTCCTCACAGAGCTTGTTGGCCATCGACGGCAGCGCGCCGGTGATCGGGCACAGCAGCAGGTCGACGTTGGGGTCAGCCAGCATGGTCTCGAGGATCTTGGGACCGCGCCAGTCGCGCACCGGTGCGCCGCCGTTGTCGACCGGGTTCGACACCCGGAGGTAGGGCGGGATCCAGGTGTGCAAGTCGGTCTGGGACTGCTTGGTCAGGGGCGGCACGTCGAGGCCGGCCACCGCCACCATGTCGGCCATATGGGCCCCGGTGCCGCCCGAGATCGAGTACACGCAGACCCGGCCTTTGGCCCCCCGTTTGAGGCGGGCCAAGGTAGCGGCCGATGGTGCTTTGGTCCGGGCCAGTGCGGCGGAGACGTCGAGGAGCTGGTCCAGGCCGTCGACCCGCTGGATCCCGTACTGGCGGAAGGCGGCGGAGATGACGGCGTCGGAGCCGGTCAGATGTCCGGTGTGGGCCTTGGCCATCGAGCGCCCCTCGTCGGTGCGCCCCACCTTGACCGTGACGATGGGGATCTTCCGCTGGGCGGCGGCGTCAGCGGCCAACTGCAGCGTGCGTCCGTTCTTGTAGCCCTCGATGTAGCAGGCCACCGTCCCGGTGGTCGGGAGGCCCGAGAAGTAGTCGATGAAGTCGGCCGATTCGAGGTCGGCCTCATTGCCGCACGGGGCCCAGTGCGACAGCTTGATGTTGATCTCCTGGCCCTGGAAGATGGGCCGGCCCTGGTGGCCGCTTTGGGTGATGAGGGCGATGGCCCGGCCGGGCAGCTCGTCCCGGAAGACCTCGAAGGCATTGAGGTTGGTATTGGGGCCGAGCACATGGAAGTCGCCGCCGGCGCCGGCGATGATCTCCTCCATCTCGGTTTGAATCTTCTCGCCCTTGACTCCCACCTCGGCGAAGCCGGCGGCGAACACCACGGCGAACTTGGCCTTAGCGGCCACCGCGTCACGGAGGATCGGGAGAGGGTCGCCGACCAGGATGGCCACCAGGTCGAGGGGCTCGGTGATGTCGGTCAGGGCATTGGCACAGGGCCGCCCGCCGATGGTGTCCCGGGACGGGTTGACGTAATAGACGGTGGCACCGCGCTCCTCGCCCCAGACGGTGATCTTCTGGGTCAGAGCGGTGTTCGGCTTGGTGCTGGTGTCGGACGCCCCGACCACGGCCACCCGCTGGGGCTGGAAGAACGTACCCAGGTCGATCTGGCGCAAGGAGATGGGTCTTCCCGTGATGTCAAGCACCGCGCCGGCCTGCGCCGCGTCGGTGGTGCGACCTGCCATGTCCCTCCCAAGCGATCGGCCCGTTCCCGTCCGCGTCGCCCGCATGGGCCAGGACGCCGAGCGGTGACGGGAGTGGCCCCGAATGGGTCACGGTATCGGACACCTCTGTCAGTGTCGATCCGGTCACTCGCCCGCTCGGCGCTGCCCGGACCAGGAATTGTGGGTGCCTGCGGGCACCGTTACGGTGGGTGACAGGCGTGTCAGTTTTCTGTCTCTGAACGGGGGTCCCATGGGCATTCTGGACGGCAAGATCGCGATCGTCACCGGGTCCGGTCACGGCATCGGGCGGGGCGAGGCGCTCGAGCTGGCCGAGCAGGGGGCCAAGCTGGTCATCAACGACCTGGGCGGCTCCTCCATCGGCGAAGGATCGGACAAGGCGGCGGCCGACGACGTGGTCGAGGTGATCAAGGCCCGGGGCGGCGAGGCCGTCGCCAACTACGACGACGTCTCGGACTTCGGCGGCGCCGAGAACCTGATCAACAGCGCCTACGAGGCCTTCGGTGGTCTCGACGTGGTGGTCAACAACGCCGGCATCATCCGGGACAAGATGATCGTGTCGATGTCTGAAGACGAGTTCGACTCGGTGATCCGGGTCCACCTCAAGGGCACCTTCGCTGTTACCAAGTTCGCCTGCATTCGCTGGCGCGAGCGCTTCAAGGACGGTGAGACCGTGCGTGCCTCGATCGTCAACACGGTGTCGTCGGCCGGTCTCGTGGGCAACGCCGCTCAGGCCAACTACGGCTCGGCCAAGGCGGGTATCGCCGCCCTCACCATCATCACGTCGCTGGAAGGTTCGCGCTACGGGGTCCGGGCGAACGCCGTAGCCCCCGGTGGAGTGACCCGTCTCACTGGCGCCGTGATCAAGGACATGGAGCTCAAGGAACCCGACGAGTTCGGCGAGGACGAGTACAACCGGCTGAATCCGCAGAACTCGGCGCCCATGGTGGCCTGGTTGGCCTCCGACGAGTCGATGCACGTGACGGGGCAGGTCTTCCGGGCGGTGGGCAAGAACATCGCCCACTATGAGCCGTGGCACCTCGGTGCCGCCATCGACAATCCCAAAGGCGATGCCCGCTGGGACCCGGCTGCCATCGGACCCGAGGTCAATGCCTCCATCTTCCACTCCCGTCACCCCGGCCTGAAGTTGGGTGGCGGCTGATCCATGCCGAACCGCCGCGTCGCCATTGTCGGCGCATCCACCTCTGACTGCGGGCGCGTCGACGACAAGACCTCCTTCCAGCTCAACTACCAGGGCACCAGCCGCGCCCTGGCCGAGGCTGGCATCAGCAAGGACGAGGTGGACGGCTTCGGGGCGCTCACTGGCGCGCTGCCCCCGGTCGAGTTGGCCGAGTACCTGGGCATCCGGCCCAATTGGGTGGACTCGACCGGCCACGGCGGCTCCATCTGGGAGTTCATGACTGAGCACGCGGCGGCCGCCATTTCGCAGGGCATCGTCGACACCGTGGTGCTCAGTTACGGATCCACCCAGCGGGCCGACCTGAAGAAGAAGCTGCGCATGGCCAACCTGTCCTTCGGGACCCGCGGCCCGACGCAATTCGCAGCCCCCTTCGGCCACCCGGTGGGCTCGCACTACGCCATGGCGGCCCGGCGCCACATGTACGAGTACGGCACCACTATCGAGCAACTGGCCGAAGTGGCGGTGCAGACGCGCTACAACGCCAGCCTCAACCCCGACGCCTACTACCAGGACCTGATCACCATCGACGACGTGGTGGACGCGCCCATGGTCTGGGACCCGTTGACCAAACTGCACTGCTGCATCCGTTCCGACGGGGGCGGTGCCATCGTGCTGACCCACGAGGACCGGGCCAAGGACTGCGCCACCGAGCCGATCTGGGTGCTCGGGACCGGCGAGGCCGTCTCGCACACCACCATGAGCGAGTGGCCCGACTTCACCGAGTCACCCTGTGTGCGTTCGGGTCGACTGGCCTTCGAGCGCGCCGGCCTGCAGCCCGAGGACATGGACTTGGCTCAGGTCTATGACGCCTTCACCCCTATGGTGATCCTGACCCTCGAGGGGCTCGGTTTCTGCAAGAAGGGCGAGGGCGGCGCCTTCGTCGAGGGCGGCACTATGCGGGTGGACGGCAAGCTGCCCACCAACACCGACGGCGGTGGGCTCTCTTCATGCCAGCCCGGCATGCGCGGCATCTTCCTCCTCATCGAGGCGGTCAAGCAACTGCGCGGCGAGGGTGGTGCCCGCCAGGTTCCGGGCGATCCCACCCTGGCCTGTGTCAACGGCACCAGCGGTTGGTTCACCGCGGCCAGCACCATCATCTTGGGCAAGGGATAGGGCCGGGGTTCACCGTGCGGTTACCGGGGCGTCACCGGCCCTTTGACTAACATGCATCGCGTGCTGGGGCGGTGGCGCGTGCAGAACTCGGTCTTCTCGTTTCGGCGATCCGTGGTCGGCGCATGCGCGATAGCGGCCGCACTGGCCGCTTGCCTGCCGACCTCCGGCGTGAGCGGGGCCAGCGGCAGCGGGTTGCCGCCCATCCGCCACGTCTTCATCATTATGGATGAGAACGAAAGCGCCACTTCGACGTTCGGCGACCCCTCAGCCGATCCGTACCTGGCCAAGACGCTGCCCAGCGAAGGTGCATTTCTGCCGAACTACTTCGCCATCGGTCATGCCAGCAACGACAACTACGTCGCCATCGTCTCGGGTCAGCCGCCCAACGTGCTGAATCAGACCGATTGCATCGGCTACGGCAACTTCGTCGGGCTGGCTTTGCCCGGGCAGGTGGACCAGGGCGTGGGCTGCATCTACCCCTCGGCCACCCAGACCGTCGGCAACCAGCTCACCGCGGCCGGCCTCAGCTGGAAGGCCTACGAGCAGGACATGGGGAACGTCCCCAACCGCGAGTCGGCCGCCTGTGGCCATCCCCCGGTGGATTCGATCGATAACACGCAAGAGGCGCTCTACGGCGACGGCTACGCCACCCGCCACGACCCCTTCCCCTACTTCCACTCAGTGATCGACAACACGACCTACTGCGACGATCACGTCGTGGCACTCGGGAGTCCCGCTGGGGCCATGCCGCCTCGCGCGCTGCCCGGCGAAACCGGGCTGGCCCAGGATCTCAAGTCGGCCGCCACCACGCCCAACTACGTGTGGATCACCCCCAACCTCTGTATGGACGGTCACGACTATCCGTGCCACAACGAGCCCAGCGGAACGTCGGCCCTCAACGACATCGACCGCTTCTTGGAGACCTGGGTGCCCATGATCACCTCGTCGCCCGCCTACAAGGACGGCGGCCTGCTCATCATCACGTTCGACGAGGGTTCGGATTCCGATACCCAGTCATGCTGTAACGAGCAGCCTGGGCTGTCCGAGCCACTGCCCGGCGAGACCGGTCCCGGTGGTGGACGCATCGGCACCGTGGTGTTGTCGCCCTACATAAAGCCGGGCACCGTGAGCACCCGTGACTACAACCACTACTCCACGCTGGCCACTATCGAGACGTTGTTCGGCCTGCCCAGACTCGGTGAGGCCAAGACGGTCAGCACCATCTTCGGGGCCGACGTCTTCACGAACAGCCATTAGCGACCGGCGCCACCGGCGGGCGCCGTAACCTGAGTGGATGCCGGCGCCCTACGACCTCGAGCGCTCCGACCTCGACACCCTGCTCGCCGGCGAACCTTCCTACCGGATCAACCAGGTCTGGGAGGGACTGCACACCAGGGTCCTGCGCCCCGAGGAGATGACCGATCTGCCGTTGCCCTTGCGAGCCCGGCTGGCCGAAGCCTTGCCGGTGGCCCTGCACCAGGTGTCCTGCCTGACCGCTGACGAGGGCCAGACGACCAAATGGCTGTGGTCGCTCCATGACGGCGCCCAGGTCGAGACCGTCCTCATGCACTACCCGGACCGGGTCACCGTCTGCGTGTCGACCCAGGCCGGCTGCGCCATGGCCTGCCAGTTCTGCGCCACGGGACAGGCCGGCTTTTCGCGCCAGCTGAGCGCCGGCGAGATCGTCGAGCAGGTGGCCGAGGCCATGCGGGCGGCCCGGCCCCGGCGGCTCTCCAATGTGGTCTTCATGGGGATGGGGGAGCCGCTGGCCAACTATGACCGGGTCTGGCGGGCCATCCGGAAATTGCACGGCGACATGGGCCTGTCGGCTCGCCACCTCACGCTCTCCACCGTCGGCATTGTGCCGGGCATCCGACGCCTAGCCGCCGAGTCGCTGCCGGTCAACCTGGCCGTTTCGTTGCACGCGGCCAATGACACCCTTCGCGACGAGCTGGTCCCCATCAACCGCCGCTACCCGCTGGACCAGCTGGCCGCGGCCTGCGCCGAGTATGTGGCGGCCAGCGGGCGCCGACTCTCCATCGAGTGGGCGCTCATCCACGAGGTGAACGATCGGGGCCTCGACGCTGAGGAGTTGGCGGCGTTCGCCCGACCGCTCGGCGCACACGTCAATCTGATCCCACTGAACCCGACTCCGGGCTACGCGGTGCGCGGCTCGGCACCCGGTAGCGTCCGTGCCTTCCGCGATGAGCTCGAGGCCCTGGGCGTCAACGCCACGGTGCGGATCACCCGCGGGGTGGAGATCGACGCCGCCTGTGGCCAGTTGGCCGCCGCGGTTAGCGCATCGGGCCGCAGGGGATAGAACAGGCCGATGGCACGAGCGAACGAACCAAGAACGAATGATGGGGGGCTGGTGCGCCCGCACTGGCTGTGGTTTGTCGTCCTCGACGGCGGCATCTGGCTGCTCATCCAGTTCGTGATCAGCCCTGGCCTCTACGAGCGGGTGCGCAGCCGGTCGGGCGATCGCCTGCCACCGCACGGCGCCATCTGGGGGTTGCTCGCCGGCACCGCCGTCATCCACACCGGCGAGGCCATCGTGGCCGGTCGCATGGCGACCCGACGGGGCCTGCCTCGACGCCCCTGGGTCATCCAGACCTTCGTGGTCGGTTTCCCGTCCCTCCGGGCTATGCGACGCCAAGAAGGCTGAGCGATCAGGGGATTCCCGGGATTTCTTGGTACCGGCCGTATAGTCCCCCCTGAGTTCGAGACTCGAACGGGAGGCGGGAGATGCGGGTAGTACGGAAGAGCGCGCTGGGTGCGATGACGGTCGCGCTGGCCCTCGGTGCGACCGCCGTCGGCGTCAGCGCCAAGACGACGCACAAGCCGACCCACAAGGCGGCGCCGACCAAGCCGGTGCCGGCCAATGGGGTCATTCAGGTCTTCGCACGGCCCATCGACAGCACCGGGAGCACTGGGAGCATCCTGATCACCGGTGTCATCGGTGATTACGGCAAGTACGTCACCATCGAGAAGAACGGCAAGGTCAACCCCAACGGGAACTACGTCAAGGTGACCCTGAAGAAGGGGACGTTCGAGTTCAACTCGACCGCGCTGAACAAGAAGGCGGTGAACGTCCGGCCCAGCTTCAATTCGGCGACCTGTTCAGGCTTCTTCGAGGTGACGGGCCCCAACACCATCTTTGGCGGGACCGGGCTCTATGCGGGCATCAGCGGGAATGCCAACGTGACCGAGGCCGGCGCCTTCCTGGCTTCCCGTATCAAGAGCGGCAAGAACAAGGGACAATGCGACACCAGCTCGAACGCCACGGCGGTCGACACCTACGGGACCATCACCGCCCTGGGCACGGTCAGCTTCTCGGGCTGAGCCGCCTCGAACCAAATCATCCTTCCCAGCGTCAATACTCCCAGACAGGTGTCGGAAGGGGTGATCCATGGTGGACGACGAGGCAGTGGGGAACGAAGAGCCAGGAGGGACACGGCGGAACGCCCTCGGCCGACCTCTGGTCGTGGCCGTGGCGGTGGCCCTGGCCGTCGGGGGCGCCAGCCTGGGGTACTCGCTCAGCAACGCCGGGGCGGCCCCGGCCAGGGTGGCCAACTGCGGCGGGTCCACGCCTCGCCTCACCGTCCAGGGCACCGGTTCGGCCTCGGGGGTGCCCAACCAGCTGACCGCCGTCTTCGCCCTCTCCACCACGCAACCCAGTGCGGCGGCCGCCTTGAGCCAGAACAACACCAAAGTCTCCGAGGCCCTTCTCGCGTTGGCCGCCAACGGGATCGCGCGCAAGGACGTGCAGACCACCAACGTGACCTTGTCACCCGCCTACTCCTATCCCAAGGGTGTGCAGACGATCAGCGGGTACCAGGTCCAGAACACAGTGACCGCCACCATGCACGACGTGACGAAGGCCGGCACGGCCATCGATGCCTTGGTCAGCGCCACCGGCAACGCGGCGCAGATCCAGTCGCTCAGCTTCGGATTCAGCAATGCGCAGCAGGTCCAGGGTCGAGCCCGGGCGACGGCCGTCCATCAGGCGGTAACCGACGCCAAAGCGATGGCCAGTGCGGCCGGACGCCACCTGGGCCAGATCTGCTCGCTGACCGACAACACCGCGCCGACTGTGCCGGAACCGTTCTTGTTCCAGAACGCGCCGGCCGCGTCAACCGGGGCGCCGCTGGGTTCGGTGCCGGTGGAGCAGGGGACCCAGACCGAGACCGATCAGGTCACCGTGGTCTACGCCGTCTCGGAGTGACTTAGCGGTTCTTCCAGTTGGGTGCCCGCTTCTCGGCGAAGGCCAGCGGGCCCTCCTTGGCGTCCTCGCTGGCGAAGACCTCGCTCGAGATGGCCGATTCGATCTTGTAGGCCTCGCCCATGTCGGTGGCCAGGCCCCTCAACACCGACTCCTTGGTCTTGCGGATGGCGAAGGGCCCGTTGGCCGTGATGCGCCGGGCGTAGTCGTAGGCCCGGTCCATCAGGTCGGCCGGCCGGCAGACCTCGTTGAGCAGACCCATCTCGTAGGCCCGCGGCGCCGGCACCCGGTCGGCGCACAGCAGGAGTTCCATGGCGGCCGGGTAAGGGATCTGCCGGGGGAGTCGTACCGTCGTGCCACCGCCGGCGAAGAGGCCCCGCTTGGGCTCCATCACGCCGAAGGTGGCGGTGTCGCTGGCCACCCGGAGGTCGGTGCCGCCGAGCATCTCCATGCCACCGGCCACGCAGTTGCCGTTGACGGCCGCGATGATCGGTTTGTAGAGCTTGGTGCCGCGCAACACCGCCTTGACCCCGTCGTCCAGGCGGTAACCGTCGATCTCGCTCACCCCTTCGTCGCGCATTTTCTGCGACAGGGCGGTGATCTGTGGGATGTAGGTCTTGAGGTCGGCCCCCACGCAGAAGTCCGGCCCGACACCGGTGATCACGGCGACGTAGGTGTCGTCGTCCTCGCCGAAGCGTTCCCAGGCCCGGCGCAGCTGGAAGAAGTGCTCCATGTCCAGCGAGTTGCGGGCCTCGGGACGGTTGATGGTGATGGTGACGATGTGGTCGTCACCGACTTCGTAATCGATGGACACGCGTCGATCAGTCCCGGCCGGCGCCGAGCTTCGAAACCACGCTGTTCAAGGACACCAGGCCGTCGGAGTTCTGGCCGGTCTGGCCCCGGGCCCGCGACACCAGTGCGGTGTCCACATCGCTGGCCTCGGCCCGCAGGGCGCCCACCGTGCATTGCTGGCGGGAACGGATACTGAAGGGGTCGTAGCGGAAGTGCTTCATGGCGTTGAGATGCGTGATCTTGTTGATCTCGTCATCGGGCACCTCGGCCAGGTACTTCATGGCCGCCTCAGGCGACTGGGGCCAGGTCGAGTCCGAGTGCGGGTAGTCGCACTCCCAGGTGATGTTGTCGATGTTGAGGTACTTGCGGCTGTCCACCCCGAAGGCATCGTCGATGAAGCAGGTGATGATGCGGTCCTTGAAGACCTGGCTCGGCAGCTGGTCACCGAAGTCCTGTCCGGTCCACTTGTGGTGGTGCTCGTACACGTAGTCGATCCGCTCCAGCGCGTAGGGGATCCAGCCGATGCCGCCCTCGGAGAGGGCGAACTTGAGGTCCGTGTACTTGCGCAGGATGGGGGACCACAGCAGGTCGGCCGCCGCTTGGACCATGTTCATCGGCTGCAGGCTGATCATGACGTCGATGGGCGCTTCCACCGACGTGATGACCAATTGGGACGACGAGCCCAGATGCATGCAGACCACGGTGCCGACATCCGAGCAGGCGGTCCAGAAGGGATCCCAGTGGTCGTTGTGCAGTGAAGGCCACCCGAGTTTCTCGGGGTTCTCGGAGAAGGTGACGGCGTGGCAGCCCTTCTCGGCCACCCGGCGCACCTCGGCCGCCGCCAGCTCGGGGTCCCAGATGGCCGGGATGGAGAGGGGGATGAACCGGCCCGGTTCGGCTCCGCACCAGCGGTCGATGTGCCAGTCGTTGTAGGCCCGCACCATGGCCAGAGCCTCGTCCTTGTCCTGGCGCCGGGCGAAGAGCTGGCCGCAGAACTGGGGGTAGGAGGGGAAGCACATAGAGCCCAGCACGCCGTTGACCGACATGTCCCGCACCCGCTCGTGCACGTCGTAACAACCGACCCGCATGTCATCGAGCGAGGTGGGCTCGATGCCGTACTCCTCGGGCGGGCGGCCCACCACGGCGTTCAGGCCGACGTTGGGGATCTCGTTCCCGTCGTAGCGCCAGACGTCGGTGCCGTCATCGCGGCGGACCAGCAGGGGCGCCTGGTCCTGGTACTTGGCCGGCAGGAGGCCGTCGAACATGCCCCTCGGCTCGATCACGTGGTCGTCCACGCTGACCAAGATCATGTCTTCGGTTCGCATGTGTGTCCTCCCCTGGTGCCGGTCCACTCCCTGACACTCGTGTCACGTACCTTACGCGCCGCTCCCGGCACCTTGCGCCGCCCGCCGAGCGTCAGGGCTGGGGCGCCGGCGGGTTGGGGATGCCCTGGTAGTCGTAGAGGAGGGGTGGTAGCGGGTTGGCCGGAGCAGCCAGCTGGGGCGGTTCGGCGAAGGTCATGACCGAGGTGTCCAAGAAGTCGACCAGCGAGGTGGCGTTGGCATCCCGGAAGGTCAGCGCCGGGAGGTTCCACTGCATCTCGATCGTCTTGAGGACCGAGGTGTTGTCGTGCACCACGTTGGTGACGTCATGGCTCCGGCTGTAGGGGCTGATCACCACGGCCGGCAGCCGGCAGCCGTACATGTTGTAGCCGCCGGGCAGGTTGTCGGCCGCCAGTATGGGCGGCATCTCGTCGGGCACCAGGGCCGGTGGCGGAGCCACGTGGTCGTAGTAGCCCCCGTGCTCGTCGTAGTACCAGATGATGAGCGATCGCCTCCAAGCCGGACCCGACATCACTGCATTGATGACGCCGGCCACGAACTGCTCGCCCAGTTGGACCAGTTCGGGGTGCTCCTCGGACTGGGCCGTCGTGTTGATGACGTTGTCGAGGCCATTTTGGGGTTGGGAACCGAACAGGGGCACTGGATAGGGCAGCTTGATGGTGCCGGTCACCCCGGTGATCTCACCGGTGATGGAGCCCATGTTGGAGTCGACCATGCTGACCGCCGGCAGCGTGCCCAGCGCGGCGTCGAGGTAGAACTGATCGATCAGAGCCAGGTGTTCTGGGTAGCGCAAGACGGTGTCGAGCATCTCGGCCGTGGTCGGCGCGTCGCTGAAGTAATTGAGCCAAGGGACGTTGTGCTTGGACAGCCGGTCCCAGATGGTGCCGTTGGGCGGGTAGTTGTCGGTGATGTTGGAGACGTCGGTGTTGATGATGCCCCGGGCCGTGGCCGCCTGGGCGAAGCGCCGGTTCGGAGTGGTCTGCGACGGGACGGCGGCGAACCAACGGTTGGCCAGGGTGAAGGTCTTGGCCAGCGAGTAATAGAACGGGAGGTCCTCTTCGGTGTAGAAGCCCATCGAGCCCGGTCCGGTATTGGCGAAGCCGTCCATGGCCCCACCGTTGATCTGCAGATGGGTGTCGTTCCAGGACTGGCTGCCCGTGTCGTTGGCCCCAGCGCCACCCTTCTGGTGGTACACCGGCATGCGGTCGTTCCCGATGGGGTTCCAGTTGGTGGGCTCACCGTTCTTGTCGAAAGTGAATCCGTCGGCCAGCGGTTGGCCCAGCTCGGGCAGCATGCCGAGGTAGTTGTCGAAGGAGTGGTTCTCCTGCATGATCATGATGATGTGATCGAAGGGGAAGGCGCCCGTGTACTGCCCCACCGGCAGCGTGGGGTAGGGCAACGAGTCCGGCCAGCGCAGTGACGAGGTGGCGGCCCGGTCCGGGGTGCTCGAGAGCGCCCCGCCCACCGCGCCCAGGGCGGCGGCGCTGGCTCCGGCTTTCAGGAAGCTGCGCCGGCTGATGGAACGGCCATAAGAGTTCGACATCGTTTGCCTCACATCAATCCGGCCACGGCCGCCCGCGGGCCGCAGCGCATCCAGGTTAGGCCTCCCTACCGGAAAGGCCCGGTCGTTCGCGAAAGTTGCATCGCTTGGTGCCCGGGTGGTCGGGCCGCCTCAGGCGATGCGCGGGCGCAGGGGCGTGGTCTCCTGCACCGGCATCTGGTTGCTGGTGGGCGGCGGGTAGTTGGGGCCCACGTCGGCGAAGCCCTCCAACGCGAAGAGGATCTGCTGCTCGTCGATATTGGTCGGCGGCAGGACGGCCTGGGGCAGGGCGGGCACCGACGGGTTGGAGGGTGAGCCGAGGGAGAGGGACGCCGTCATGTCGCCCACCGTGTTGCGCCGCCAGGCCGAGACGTTCGGCACCTCCACTCCGAACTTGGTCTCGATCAGGCGCAGGGTCGACGAGTGGTCGAGCACTTCGCCACTGACCAGCCCGCCCCGGGTGAAGGGGGACATGAGCAGGCAGGGCACCCGGAAGCCCAGACCGACGGGCCCGTCGATGCCGTGGGCGTCGCCGGGCAGTGGCAGGGAGAGGTACTCACCTTCGGTGCCGGGCGGCGGGGTGGGCGGCTGCACGTGGTCGAAGAAGCCGCCGTTCTCGTCGTAGTGGAGGATGAAGAGCGTCTTGGCCCACACGTCGGGGTTGGAGGTGAGGATGTCGAGCACCGTCTGCACCGCGCTCTCACCCCATTGGGGGGCGAAGGCCGGGTGCTCGCACTGCAGCGGCGGTCCGTGGATCCAGCTGACCTGGGGCAACGTGCCCGCGGCCACGTCGGCCAGGAAGTTGGCCGGGTAGTTCGGTGCGATGGCCCGCTCGATCAGCGCCTGCCCCCGTGTCGTGGTGGCCTCGGTGTAGGCCTTGAAGTAGGGGAGCGGGCTGAAGAGGGCCAGCCCGAGGGCGTCGTTGTAGACCTTCCAGCTCACGCCGGCATCGAGCAGGCGCTCGGGCATGGTCTCCCAAGTGAACTTGCCGTACTGCCCGGGCCGGCCCGCGACCTGGGTGATGAGGACGGGGCCCCCGCCTTCGCCGGTGGGGTTGATGGTGCCGGAGAACGCGGCGACCCGGTTGGGGTCGGTCGGACCGATGACCGAGCAGTGGTAGGCGTCGCAGATGGTGAAGGCGTCGGCCAGGGCGTAATAGAAGGACAGATCGTCCCGGGTGAAGTAGCCCATGGTGCTCAGGAAGTGGTGCGGTCCGTCGTTGTTCAGGTGGGCTTGGACGAAGCTGTCCATCTTCCCGTTGTTCCAGCTCTGGTGCTGGGTCCACCACTCATGGCTGATGTCGTTGGTGGTGGAGCCGTTCTCCTTGCCGGTGATGTTCTGCAGATGGAAGGGCTGGAGGTACTGGCCCGAATTGAGGCCAGCTTGGGGGCTGAAGCCGTACTGGTTCCACACCGGGGCGGCCGTCCCGAAGATGTCGTTGACCCGCACGTCGGGATCGGAGAAGCCGCGCACACCTGAGAGCGTGCCGAAGTAGTGGTCGAACGAGCGGTTCTCCTGCATCAGGATCACGATGTGCTCGATGTCGCCCAGGGTCGGATTGTTGGTGACGTCGAGCGAGGCGGCGCGCTCGATGGAGGCGCCAGCGGGCCAGGAAAGCCCGGTCCCTGCCGCGGCGCCCAGGGCGGCCGCACCGAGGCCGGCCTTCAAGAAAGTGCGGCGGTCGTAGGAGGGGCGCGGAGATTTGGGCATGGGCGTCCGTGATGGTTGCGTGGAGCAGGCCCGACCGGAACGAGCCGCCGTGTACTACGGGTAACGACCGTAGCGGGATGTACCTGCGCGCCGGAAATCGGTTCACTGGCCCTTCGCGGGCGGGCTACCTCTGTGCCGAGGCCACCTCAGGCGCTGGCCACCTCCAGCGTGGGCTGGGCCACGCCACGCCTGGGCAGGATGATGTCGTCGATCAGGCCGTAGTCCTTGGCCTCGGCGGGGCTGAAGTAGTAGTCCCGGTCGATGTCTTTCATGACCTGCTCCACCGGCTTGGCGCTGTGGAACGAGATGATCTCGGACATCCGGCGGGTCAGGGCCAGCACCTCGCGCAGCTGGATCTCCATGTCGCTGGGCGCTCCCCGGGTGCCGGCCGAGCCCTGGTGGATCATGATCCGGGCGTTGGGCAGGGCGAAGCGCTTCCCGGCGGCCCCGCCGCAGAGGATCATGGCGGCCGCCGACATGCCCATACCGACGCAGATGGTCGACACGTCGGGCTCCACATGCTGCATCACGTCGTAGATGGCCATGCCGGCATAGGCCTGGCCACCGGGGGAGTTGATGTAGAGGTAGATGTCCTTCTCGGAGTTCTGGGCCTCCAGGAAGAGCATCTGGGAGATGATCAGGTTGGCCACCTGGTCGTCCACCTCCTGGCCCAAGAAGACGATCCGCTCCCGCAGCAGCGAGGAGTAGATGTCGAAGGCCCGGTCGCCCCGGCTGCCCTCCTCGATCACGGTGGGCACCAGCACCTGCATGGGGTTGGGGGACATCTGGCCTCTCCTTCTTCCTCTCTCGGCTTCCCGGTCCGGGATCCGAATGTCCCAACAATATCTCATATTTGAGATATTCTGTCTGGCGTGAGCGAACGCCGCCTCTCGGTCTTCCCGGGCTTCCGCCAGATGGCGGAAGCCCGGCACAGCCTGAGCGGGGAGCTGGTCACCCTGCGCCGCGAGCTGGGGTTGTCCCAGGTCGAGGTGGCCAAGCGCATGGGCACATCGCAGTCGGCGGTGGCTCGTTTCGAGTCCGGCGACCTCGACGTCAGGCTCTCGACCGTTGAGCGCTATGCCGGTGCCCTGGGGGGCACGTTGGAATGGAGGATCGAACGTGGAACAGACTGAGTGGACGCAGACCCTGGAGGAGCGCCTCTTCGAGCAGCGGGTGGTCCTGCTGCATGGCCCACTCGACGACCTGTCGGTGGCCCGGACCTCGGCCGAGCTGATGACCCTCGATGCCCAGGGGGACGAGCCGGTCTCACTGCGGGTCGACTGCAGCGAGGGCAGCCTCGCCGTCGCGTTGACGCTGATGGATGTGATCGAGCTGATGGGGGTGGCGGTGCGGGCCCTCTGCCTGGGGCAGGTCGGTGCGGCCGCTTCGGGGGTGGTGGCCGTCTGCCAGCACCGGGCCGCCATGCCCTCCACCCGCTTCGTGCTGCGCGAGCCCAGCACCCAGGTGGACGTGCATGCCCGGGACGTGGCCCGGTGGGTCGATCTGCGCGCCGACGAGCTGCGCCGCTTCTGTACCAGGCTGGGCTCGGCCACCGGTCGGACCATCGAGACGGTGCAAGGTGATCTGGAGCGAGGCCTGCTCATGGGGGCCGAAGAGGCGGTGGCCTACGGGCTGCTCGACGAGGTCTGCACCCCCGAGGCCGAGATCCGCCACCTGCCCGGCCCACCCTTCGGCTTCCGGCCCCGCTAAACAGGAGGCCGCCGTGCGCGGGGCTCAGGGCGGCTGAGCGATTCGATCTCTACGATGCGGGGTCATGACGGACGAAGTCCACGAAGGGCCACGCATCCCACCGCTCCCGTCCGACCAGTGGGATGAGCGCCTGACCAAGCTGCTCGAGGCCTCGCCCGGGGGGACGGCCGAACCCATGCACATCTTCACCACGCTGGCCCGAAACCCTGAGCTGAACCGGCGCTGGCTCGGCTTCGGTGGCGCGCTGCTCTACGGCACTCTGTCCCGGAGGCTGATCGAGTTGGTCATCTTGCGCACGGCCTACCGCTTCGACGGCCCCTACGAGTGGGCCCAGCACGTGGAGATCGGCCTGGCCTCCGGCCTGACCCACGATGAGATCACCGCCGTCGGCAGCGACCTCGACTCCCTGCCCTGGGATCCGGTGGAGCGAGCCGCCCTCGATGCGGTGGACGAGACCCGTGATGCCGGCGCCGTGTCCGACGCCACCTGGGCCATTCTGGCTGGCGCCTTCAACGAGGGCGAGCTGCTCGAGCTGCTGATGCTGATCGGGCACTACCTGATGCTCACGTACGTGCTGCGTTCGGTGCGCGTCAAGCTCGAGCCCCGGGCTCGGGCCATCGCCGAGACCATCGATGCCGGCCCATCGCTGGACTGAACAACAAGGGGGAGAGACATGACCGAGATGCTCTACGGACGCGTCATCACGGTGGTGGGTGCGGGTACCCAGGAGTCGCGCGATCCCGACGCCCCGGTGGGCAACGGGCGCGCCATTGCGGTGCGGGCGGCCCGGGAGGGCGCCACCGTCATCTGCGTGGACAAGAACGAGGAGGCCGCCCAGGCCACCTGGCGCCAGATCGTCGAGGAGGGTGGGCAGGCGGCCGTGGTAGTGGCCGATGTCACCACCGAGGAGGGTTGCCGCATCGCGGTGAGCGAGGAGTCAGGTCGGGTGCCTGACGGCGTCGTCTTCAACGTGGGCACCGGCTTCGGCATGGGCGTCGCCGGCACCTCGCCCGAGGATTGGGACAAGACCTTCGACCTCAACCTGCGGGCCCACTTCATGCTGGTGCGTCGGGCGCTGGTCATCCTGCCCGACGCCGGCTCGATCGTCTTCATCGGTTCGGTGGCTGGCCTCAAGCCGGGCAGCCGCATCCCTGCCTACGACGCCTCCAAGGCGGGGCTCATCGGCCTCAACCGCCATGTGGCCATGGAAGGGGCACGGCGCGGCATCCGGGCCAACGTGCTCTGCCCCGGCCTGATCGACACGCCGCTGGGCCGGGCCGCCTCGGCCGGCCGCCCGTCGCGGACGCGCACCCCGGTGCCGCTGGGCCGCGAGGGCACCGCCTGGGAAGTGGCCTCGGCCGCCATCTTCCTGCTCTCAGATGAGGCCAGTTACGTGACCGGTCAGGTCCTGGCCGTCGACGGGGGATTGACCCTCATCTGAGCAGGCCCTGATCGGTGCGGGTGTCTTGGCTGATGCCAGGGGCCGCGGCGCACTGCCTCGTTGTCGGTCGTAGGGTCAAAGAGACGAACGCGAGGTGTGGCCATGACGATCGAGGTAGCCCGACGCTACGAGCAGATCAGCGCCAAGGCGTACGAGCATCCGGCTGACCGGGCGGCCACCTCGGCCCTCCATTCGGTCCCCATGCTCGACACCGTGATCAAGCGCCTGACCGATTTCGGCCACGAGCGCCGGGTGCGCCAGATGGTGATGGGCAGTGCCATCGCCATCGGGCCCGAGCAGGTGCCGACCCTGTGGGAGGCCTACGTCCGCTGCGCCTCGGTGATCGACCTGCCCGTAGTACCTGCCCTGTTCGTGGTCAACGAGCCGTCGGTCAACGCCATGACCATCGGGGCCCAGACCCCGATCGTGATCGTCAACTCGTCGCTAGTGGGGTCGTACCGACCCAATGAGGTCGAGACCGTGCTGGCGCACGAGGTGGGTCATGTGCTGTCCGAGCACTACTGCTACACGACCGCCCTGATCATGTTGAAGCAGTTCATGGACGGCGCGCTGCCTCGATCGCTCCTGCTCGGTCTGCCGGTGCGGGCCATGTACCTGGCCTTGCTCGAATGGCACCGGGCGGCCGAGCTGTCCTCGGACCGGGCCGCCGCCTTGATCATGGATGATCCCCTCGAACCGTGCCGGGTGCTGATGCGCTTGGCCGGTGGTGCCCTGCCGGGGATGAGCTTCGAGGCGTTCTTGGCCCAGGCCACGGCCTACGAGAACGAGGATGATCTCTTCTCCCGTCACTCGCGCTTCTGGATGGAACTCAACCTCACCCACCCGATGGCCGTGCGCCGGGTCAAGGAGTTGATGACGTGGGTCCAGTCGGGTGACTACGACCGGATCCGCTCTGGCACGTACGCCCGCCGCGGCGAGGAACCGCCGCCCTCATCGGAGTTCAACGATGCGGTCGAGCACTACCGGGAGCGCTTCGTGCACTTACTCGATCGCACCGGCGACAACGTGCAGGATGTCGGCCGCCGGTTGGGCGACTGGCTGCGCCGTACCACCAGCGAGTGGGGCGGGGGCTCGGACGACGAGGGGTTCGAGGAAGACTGACCAGACCGGCAGTCAGCTCGCCGGCGTTGTGGTTGACGGCACGCTGATCCCCTTCGGAAGGTCGTCGGCCAAGCTTGGCTCGAGCCGGATTCCCGTTTCGACGTAGGAGTCACCGCGAGTTACGTCGCCTTGGCGGATGAGCAAGACCCCGAGGTTGAAGTTGGCCGCCGCGTTGTCCGGGACGACCTTCACCGCGGCGGTGTAGTACCTAATCGCGCTCTTGGGATCAAGCGAAGCCTCAAGTACACCCAGGTTGTAGAGCGCGTCGAAGAACGTCGGATTGACGCGCAAGGCGATGCGATATTCGTCGGCCGCCTTGGATGACTTGCCCATCACCTGGTCGAGATAGCCGATGTCGTAGGGGGCGTACAAGTCATCGCGGTTCTTGGCCGCCGCCGCCTCGTAGTCGGCCAAAGCCTGCGTGTCGTGCCCAGCTGCCTCGGCGGTCAATCCGGCTGCAATCAGCTCACTTGCCGTCGACGGAGTGTTCGTCGTGGGCGCTTCGGCCTCGGTGTTCCGGTAGAGGTAGGTGCGGGGTGATGAATAGATCAACGTAAATCTTTGATCGAACCATTGAATGAGCGATGGCGTCCAGGGGATGTAGTCGCTCAGTGGCACAGCAAGCAGGACGAAGTCCGACCGACTCAGCCAGCTTTGCCAGTCGGCCACGAACGCGGCAGCGTACGGTTGTGTCGTGCCTGGGAGGTTGCCGTTGTTGCGAACGATCCACATACCGAATGGATCGACAATGGCCGGGCATCCAGAACCGCTTGGCGTGAAGCGATTCGCATTGATGGCTGAACCTGGTTGATCGAAGGTCAGGCAGGCGCCGTTTGGTATCGCCGCGTCGAGCGCTGCACTGGGATCGACGGATCCATTCAAGAATGTCCGGGCATAGCTGACATCGGGAGCGATGAGAACGAGAAAGAGGGCGATCACTAGGACCGACGGCCCGAAGAAAGCACCTTGAAGGAGAGCGTGACGCACTCGATTGGAGGTGAGGCGAAGACGCGAGGCAATCGAGGCCAGCTGGCCTATGCAGACCCCGAGCAATACGCAGAGAAACACGTGGGGGAAGTACGAGTAGTAATCGTAGAACTCCGGTGCCAGGAACATGGCCGGAATGACGATGGCTACCGCCAGGAGAGCAAAGTGATCCAGACTGGAAAGGCGCCGCAGCTCCAAGGAATAGGTGAGGGCGGCGAGTCCGACCAGCACCAAGATGATGACCACAGCCAGGCCGGTGTCGGCGGCATATCGCGACAGCCCCCCGAGTCCGGTCATCATGACCAACCGCTGGGCCACGGTGAGCGATCCACGAACCGGGTCAGCTCCCCGGCTGAGCTGGCTGACGATCACGTCCTTGACGAATGCGCTGGGTGCCGCAATCAGAAACGGCAGGCTAGGAATACCGAAGCCGATCAGACAGCCCGTGAGCAGTGGACGGATGGCCACCTTCCAGCGAGGCAGCAGGCAGACCAGCACCGCAAGCAGAGGAAGGACCGCCCAGAGTTTCACGGTGCCGGCAAACCCCAACGAGATTCCAGCCACCATGACCCCACGAAAGCTGGGAGGAGCGATCCGACCAAAGATCAGGATGGCGGCAACGAGAACGAAGCAGGTCAGGTACGGCTCCAGCGTCAGCGAGTGGTCGGCGGCCACCGCCAAAGGGAAGGTGGCGAAGGCGAGGCCAGCCGTGAGCATCGCCTTGCTTCCGTATTTCCGGACGAGAATGGCCACAAGTCCCGCATTCAGCCCCTCGATGACGGCGGTGAGGCATCGCGCCATGGCCATGGCGTCTCGAGACCCCAGCAGCCTTCCGAGGAGGGCGATAGGTGACATGAGCCAGACGATCCCGGGTGGCTGCACGAAGTCGAAGTCCCGGTAGGGGAGTACTCCGTGGACAAAGCGAATGGCGGCTCCCAGATAGACACCGTCGTCGTACTCAGTCCCCAGGGTTGCGCTGGAATGGACACCGAAAAGGACCGACGGTAACGACAGCTGGTAGGCGGCCAGGACCAAGGCCACCAGGATCGGTAGCGCGGCTGCCGCCATCTGCTTCCAGTCCCATCGGGACCGACGAAGCCGAGGAGCGTGTCGGCGTCGGTGAGACCCGGCCGGCCCCGCTCCTGGTCCGCTCAGCTCGCCACCATCCATCATTGGGCCGAGCTCAATGAGGTACCGACCTCGTTCCAGACCCAAGAACCTGACTCAACGTGATCGGTCGGCCCGAGCACGGCTCGAAATACGTTGACCGCGCATTGAGGGTTGGCCACCTCATCGGTGACCACGATCGTTGACACATCCCAGCTACGCAAGTCATTGGCCACGTCGACCTCTTGAGCCGGGTCGACCTGCACGCTCGCTCCCGACTCGCACTCGTCGAGAAGGGATCGGGTCACCGAGAAGTTTCCATTGACGTTTCCGGCGCCTGACGATGTCACCGTCTCGAGATAGCCACCGGGCATCTTCCAGCGCAGCCCGTCGAGTTCCTGCCAGTACATGGAGTCCACGTCGGGCCAATCGGGAAACGGATAGGTGAGCAGCACGCTGCCATTGGGAACGGCGGCTTCGGAAGCACTGGTGAAATACGCCGGAACTGGAATCGCTGCCTCGCTGTAGGGAAATGCAGGTATCAGTGGAACCAACCCCACCAGGGCCAGCATCAAGCCAAGAACAGCGGCCGGACGACCTGGTCGAAAGCGCCAGAGGCCAGCTCGGTACAGCTGGTCCAACCCCACGGCGAGCAGCAGCCCGGCAAAGAGGAAGACAAAGAGGCTCAGTCGTGAGGCAATCAGGTTCTCAAGCAGCGGCAGTTTAATCAACAGCGTAAAGGGCAAAGGCAGGCCGGTGTTATCTCCGTCAACGTGCAGCACGGGCCCGAGGCTGAGGATGAACGCAATCAGACCCAAGGCAGAAGCAAACCGAATCAAGTGGTGTCGCCAAAAGCGAATGGCAAGAGCGATGAGGACCGCGGCGAGCAGAACTCCGATGTACGCCCCATTCTCGGCGGTCCAGGTGACAGGCGGGGCCACCCGGTTGGACACACTCAGTAGGTCGCTCGGGCTGATGCGTTGGTACGCGGTGGGCACGAAGAAGGAAACCAGGTCATTCGAGAGGTCGTTCAGCACGTATCTTGGCTGGACCGTCCCGACGACGTGTTCAGGTCCGAACACGATGAGCCAGACCGGGTAGGCGCAGACCACCAGTGCCGTAGTGAAGGCGGCCAGGAGGGCTTGGGCCACCCTTCGTATCCGCTCTCGGATGCGACTCCGGTAGGCGATGGCGAGGAGCGCGGTGCCGATGGCGGCGAAAAGCACCGTCGTTGCCGCTATCTCGGGACCGATCAGGAATTGGATGCTGACGAGAATGCCCAACGCCACGCCAATCCCGATGGTGTGACGTTGCTGTCTCACCACGATCTCGTCCATCAGCAGCAAGACGAGGGGTGGGATGGGCACCATGAGGAGGTCGAGGTGGGCCACTCCCTGAGAGCTCATATAGGGAGAGAAGCCATACAACAGCCCACCGATGTATGCCGCCGGAGTCCAGGTAACCCATCTGGAAAAGACAAAGAACGCCGCGGTGGCTGAGGCGGCGAAGGACAGCACAACCATGCAGTTGGCCGCCGCTGCCGGCCCGAAGGCAACGGTCACCGGCATTGCGATCAACCCGAGGAAGGTCATCAGTGTTCCGTTGGCCAGGTTCACGCCCATCGGGTAATTCAGATAGTTGGTGAGAAGAGGATTCTGACCGTGCAGCAGGGCATGGGCAGTGAACCCCAAGAACGACACAAACTCAACGGGATCGGCTTGGCAGGTCCCACCACATGTGGAGATGTGGGAAGCCGCCCCGTGAACCCAGACACCGAGGTCAGCGACAAAGGCCAGAGCGATGTAGGAGCCGATGGCGAGAAGGAGCGGCCAACGCACCCGGGCAATTCGAGAGCCCCGACGATGTTTGGCACCAGCGCCGTTCGACGGGAGGCTTGGCCGGAGCAAACTGCCGCTCCGCCCCATGGCGGAAATGGTACTGGACCTCATATGGGACGAGTCGAGAATGCGCCATGCGGATTGGAACCGGACAAGGCATGGGATGGTCGTGTACCCAGAGGGTGCTCCAACACCGCTCGGCTGCTCCATGCCGCCATGCACGTTGGCCCGTCACGGCCCCCAGGGCCCGAGCGACCATCGGCCTGGCGCGGCGCTTCCTCGTCGTTGTCGTCGTCTCGCCGATGGTGACAATGGCATGATTGAGCACTATGACGCATCGGGTAGATCGCCGGACGAGGGGCTTGATATGAGGAGATGGCGGAACCTGAAAGAAGGGCCACGCATGGCTGGCGCGAGTTTCTGGATGCCGAAGCTGCCGTCCCGGATTGGGATTGCCTCCGGCCTGGTGGTGGCAATGGCGCTGGCCGTCTCGGCCTGCTCGAGTCCGGCTGCCAACTCTGGAGGGTCTACTTCGACCCAGAACCTGTCACCGGCCCAACTCATCAACACGGGTCTATCGGCGCTTCATGCCGGAAATACCGAGGTGGCCCGGCAGGACTTCAATGAAGTGTTGACTGAAGACCCGGACAATAAGTATGGCGACAACAAGATCGCGTACTTCGACCTTGGGGTCATTGACCAGTCTGCCGGCAACCTGGCGGGGTCGGAAGCGGAGTACAACGAGGCCCTCAAGCTCGATCCGACCTACTCCCTAGCGCTGTACAACTTGGCCGTTGAACTTGCGGTCAAGCAACCGGCGGAGGCCATCAGCCTTTATCAGCGCGTCCTGGCCATCGAGCCCAATTACGTTGCGGCGGTCTACAACCTGGGCCTCCTGCTCTACCAACAGGGTCAGATCGCCGAAGGGCAGTCCTACCTGAGCCGCGCCATCAGTGCCGACCCGTCGTATCGCAAATTGCTGCCGGCTGGCGTGACCCCGTAGGACGTGGCGGATAGAGCGGCGTCGCCGTCGGAGTATCACGTGCCGGCTCCAGGCCCTGATTCACGTCGATGAAGCCAGCCAACTCCGATGTCACTGTCGGGCTGGTGATGATTGTCAAGAATGAGGCCGAGGCGCTGCCGAGGTTGGCCGCGACGCTCGATGGGCAACTCGATCATTGGACGATCGTGGACACAGGCAGCAGCGATGAGACGGTCGCTCTGACTCGAGAGCTCTTCAGTGGCGTACCCGGAGAAGTCATCGAAGACGAGTGGCGCGGCTTTGGACCTTCGCGCAATGTGGCATTGGTCGCGGCTCGCCCGCATACCGAATGGCTGCTGTTCCTCGACGCTGACGAGACCCTTCATGGAGCAGTGGAACGCGCTACCTCGATCGAATACGACGCAGTCGATGTTGAGATCGAGTTTGGTGAGCTCCGGTTCATGCTGCCCAGAATGGTCAGGACTGAGCTGGAGTGGGAATGGCATGGTCGGACCCACGAATATCTCGCGCTCAATTACGGCCAAGCGAACACGTTTGCCACCACCAGCTTCTACATCAAGCACCATGGTGATGGTGGGAGTCGAGACGACAAGTTCGAGCGCGACATCGCCCTGTTGCAGGCTGACTTGCGTGAGTTCCCTGATGATGCCCGGACCCATTTCTACCTGGCCCGAACGTACGAAGACCTGGGCGAGTACGCGCGAGCCGCCACCTGGTACGCCAAGCGGGCACGGTTGGGCGGTTGGGAAGAGGAGCTTTGGTACTCCGTATGGCGATTGGGGAGCTGCCTCTTACGAAGCGGGAAAGTGGACGAGGGATGCGGCGTCCTAATGCGGGCTTGGGGTTCTCGGACTTGGCGGGCCGAGCCACTGTGGACCCTGGCTGAGCACTACCGCAACGCAGGACAGTGGCGCCTTGGTTTTGAAGTGTGCGAGCTGGCACGACGGTACTGTTTCGTGGACGCCGACGTTCCTGGGAACGGATTCAACGGCGATCGTCTCTTTGTGCACAAGGATGTCTACGAATGGCGCATTGCCTACGAGCAATCCATCTGCGCCTTCTATTTACCGGAGCGAGCATTCGGTAGCTCGTTGATTGACGAACTCCTCAAGCGGGATGACCTGCCGCCCGACATCGCAGCCAGTGTCGCAAATAACCGGAAGATCTACGACCAGGGCGGTTGATGGACCCGTTCATTGCACGGCATGTCGGGCAACGCACGTCAGAACTGCAATAGCTATAGCCACAATGCGGGGTAAACGCACATGTGTGAGCTACATTGCGGCCACGGCTCGCGGGAAGTGAGCTTGGAACGGTCCGCCGCTCCGTCCCCGAAAGGGTGGTCACCATGAACCGAGCAGCACGCCGGGCGGCGAGCAAGTCCAGCAAGCAGAACGGCTGGTCCAAGAAGGTTTCTGGCTTCGCCGCCGGGGCTGCGGTGACCACTGGGCTCTTCGTCGGCATCTCCGGCGGGGTGGCCTCGGCTGCGAGCACCCCCTCAGTGCTCTCGACTCGGGCTTCGACGCCGGGCGGCAACGGCTACTGGCTGGTGACCGCGCAAGGCGCGGTCTATAACTTTGGTGCAGCCAAGAACTACGGCGGGACCACCGCATTGGTGCTCAACGCACCGATCATCGGGATCGTGTCCACGCCTGACGGTCTGGGCTACTGGCTCATCGCCAAGGACGGCGGCGTCTTCGCCTTTGGTGACGCCCCCTTCTTTGGATCGATCGACTCCATCGGCGCCAGCCTCGCCTCGAGCATCGTGGCCGGGGCTGTCCTGCCCGTCGCCAACACGGCCCCTGGCACCCAGGGAGCGACTGGACCGGCTGGTCCTCAGGGCGCGGCCGGCGTAAACGGGAATCAAGGCGCCGCTGGGAATCAAGGCGCCGCTGGGAATCAAGGTGCCATCGGGAATCAAGGTGGGACAGGAGCCCAAGGTGCCAGCGGAGCTCAGGGTGCCCAGGGGGCAGCTGGAGCCCAAGGTGCTATCGGTGCGACTGGGTCTCAGGGTGCTACGGGAGTCGGCGTCCAAGGTGCCACCGGGACTCAAGGCGCGCCCGGTTCTCAGGGTGCCACCGGAGCCGGAGTGGCGGGCGCCACCGGGACCCAGGGTGCCACCGGTTCTCAAGGTGCGACTGGAGCTCAAGGCGCCACAGGAGCCCAAGGCGCGACAGGAGCCCAAGGTGCGACTGGAGCGCAAGGTGCCACCGGGTCTCAAGGTGCGACAGGAACTCAAGGCTCCACCGGGACCCAGGGTGCGACCGGAGCCCAAGGTGCGACGGGAGCTCAGGGCGCCACCGGAGCCGGAGTGGCGGGCGCCACCGGGTCTCAAGGTGCGACGGGGGCCCAGGGTGCGACGGGGGCCCAGGGTGCGACCGGAGCCCAAGGTGCGACCGGGACCCAAGGTGCCACGGGCCCCTCATCGGGCCTGGTCTTTGAGTCGTCCTCAGGGTCCCCGGATGCTCTCACCACCATGTTGGGCGGGTTCGCTGCAACTCCTGGGTTCCTCCCGCTCGATGGAGTTACAAGCGATACCGGGACTTCATCGGTGAGCTCCTCGTTTCCGGATCCGTACAAGTTCAACGCGCAGTTCCCCGCTCAGGTCGTACCGAAAGCGATGACGTTTACCGGGGCCTCGTTGCAAGCGACCACTACGACCCTGTTGACATTGATCGACAGCACATTGAACGTCAATGCCGAGCTCTACGTGGCGACACCTGGGAGCACGACCTACACCGCTGCGCCGGGACTGATTTGTACCTCGTCGGGTCTTACCGGCACTGAGTCTGTTGGGACGACCGTATTTGGAAGCTGCACTGGATCGGTTGCGGTCGCAAGCGGCGACTCGGTGGTGGTCGTGGTCTACGCGACGGCGACGGGCCTGTCACTGGTCAGTACGCTGCCGGTGGACGTGCAGGTGGGGCTCATCGGCAGTTGAGTTCGCAGCGGATCCCTGAATAAGCAATTGGCAAAGCCGCCGAGCTCAGTCCAGGCGGGCCCGGTTGACTGCTCCGTCAGGGGTCAGAGTCACGGAGCATCCAATGAGTTCATTGATTTCGGCGGCCCCGAAGGCATCGCCGGAAGGGTCAAGGTAGGCGTAACAGCGGCCACCCTCGGGTAGGTCGCAGACCAGCAGCGCGCTCTCGGGACCGCCATCACGACCGTGCAGGACCGAGTAGGTGGCCACGGTGGCCGGGCCCTGCGGTGACTCCACGATGTTCGATGGCGTGGTGACGATGTCGGGTGCATTGTCGACGGAGTGATCGAGTCCGGGGGCGGTGGACCACAACCCGTAGGCGTGCTTCTGCATGTGCATGCCCACCCCGCTGACCAGACCATACGAACCGGGATCGGCTCGCAGTGTCTCGACCATGGCGGCGATGGAATGCGACATGTAGTTGGAGCCCGGACCACCGTGATACGGGAGGGCCCCCGTCTGGGTCAGCGAGCGGCTGTCGTCCGGACGCAGGCCGAGCGCGTCCTGGGCAAAGTTCACCGAACTGGCGAAGCAGGAATACACGTCGAAGTGGGCCACGTCGTCCACGCCGATCCCGGCACCGCGCAACGCGCTGGCCGACGCGTTGACCATGGCGGGGGAGCGCCACAACTCGGGGTGGGCGGCCACGTGGGCCGGATCCTCGTCGTAGCCGGCACCTCGCAAGTAGACCCGTCGCTCCTCGGGCACGCCCAGTTCATCGGCTTTAGCCGCGCCGGCCATCAGGAAGCCAGCCGCCATGTCCACATCCATGATGGCGGTCATGAGCTTGGTGTACGGGTAGGCCACCATGCGGTTGTCAGCCGTAGGCAGCGCGATCTCCTCGGCCGTGCGAGCGACCGGAAACCAGGCGTGCGGACTGGCCGCAGCCACCTCGGTGAAGGGGGCCAGCAGGGCGCCGAGCTGGCGGGAGTGCTCGTCCAGCGGTCGGGCCAAGTGGGCCCGGCGGGCATTGTCGAACAGGGCGAACGTCAGGTACGCCTGGAACACGGAGTGGGCGATCTCGGAGGGAAGGAAGTCCAACTCCATCGGGAAGGGTGGCCGCTCGGCTGGACGGTACGACCAGGCCGGCTTCTCGCCGGCCTTCTTGAGTCGGCGCACGGTGGCCAGGGCCTCCGCGCCGACGATCAGAGCCAGGTCGAGGTCGCCGCGCCGGAGGCGCCCTGCCGTGGCCGTCGCCAGCGTTTGGGGGACCGTCCCGCCAATACCCGAGTAGAACTGCCGGGCCGGGCTGGCCCCCAGTCGCGCGGCCAAGCGGGCCGTCGGGTCGTCGTACTGCCAGGACTGCGAGTAGACGACCTCGATGCTCTCGAGCTGTCGCAGCGCGTCGGGCGTGCGGCCGCCGGCATCGGCCGCGGCAGCCCGGGCCACTTCCTCCCACATGACCAGAGGTTCGGGGGCGCCGTCGGGCGTGTCGGCGGGATGCCAGGTTCGGCGGTGCACGCCGATGATGCAGGGCGAGCGGGGATCAGTGGCGGCCATGTCCGCTCAGAGGCGGGATTTACCGGGCATCATGATGGCCCGGTCGGCGATGATGTTCTTCTGGATCTCGGTGGAACCGCCGCCGATGGTGCTGTAGCGCTGGAAGGCATAGTGGCGCGTCCACTTGCCCCGGTCGACGGCATCGGGTCCGCCCTTGGCCAGGACGCCGGCCGGGCCAAGTAGGTCGACGGCCAATTCGGCCAAGGTCTGGGCCATGGCCGACCATGAGAGCTTGGCGAAGGGGACCTCGGGCCAGTTCTTCTCGCCTTTCATGATCTTGGAGAGGGCTCGCAGTGAGAGCAGGCGGGCGAACTCGATCTCGGTCCACAGCTTGGCGACCCGGTCGCGCAGGCTGGGGTCCTCGAGCGCGCCGGGGTTGACGGAGCGGGCGGCCTCGACCACGGCGCGCAGGTCGGCGGTGAGGATGGAGATCTGGCTGGCGATGCCGACCCGCTCGTAACCGAGCGTGCCCATGGCGACCATCCAGCCCTGGCCCTCCTCGCCCAGGCGCCAGCTGGCCGGAATGCGGGCATCGGTGAAGAAGATCTCGTTGAAGAGTTCCTCGCCCGCCATGTCCTTGATCGGCCGCACCTCGATACCAGGAATCTTGAGTTTCAAGATGAAGGCGGTGATGCCTTCGTGTTTCTTGCCCCGTTCGATGGCGGTGGGATCGGTGCGAAGGAGGAAGAGGCCCCAGGTGGCCAAGTGGGCCGAGCTGATCCAGATCTTCGAGCCGTTGATGACGTACTCGTCGGTGGCCTCGTCGTAGATGGCGGTGGTGCGCAGATTGGCCAGGTCGTTGCCGGCATCGGGCTCGCTGAAGCCCTGGCACCAATGCTCCTCGGCCTCGAGGATGGAGGGCAGCCACTGCGCCTTCTGTTCGTCGGTGCCCCAGGCGATGATCATGGGGCCGATCTGCCAGATGCCGTTGGTGTTGAACATGCCCGGCGTGCGGTACTCGGCCATCACCTCGGAGTAGATGAGCCGCTGCATGGCGTTGATGGTGCGGCCGTTGGCGTACTCGGGTCCCCAGTGGATGGCGGCCCAGCCGCCTTCGTTCAATTTGCGCTGCCAGGCCTGCCGGCGCTTCTGGGAAGCCTCGCCACTCAGCGCGGCGTCGTCGGCCAGCGCTTCGGCTTCGAGGAAGGGCGGCAGGTGCTCGTCCAACCAGGCGCGCAGCTCTTCGCGGAAGGCCTCATCTTCGGGCGCCAGGGCGAAATCCACGCCGGAAGGGTAGCCGAATGAACGTGTACTCTGACGCTGGCGTCAGGGAATTGTGGGCGCCCAGCACGTGCGCGAGGGGACTCCGTGGACTTCACATTCGATGCCGAACAGCTGGCGCTCCAAGACGTGGCGCGTGATGCACTCGAGCGCGAGTGCCCTCCCGAAACGGTGCGGGATCTGGCCGACGACCCTACCGGCATCACCCCAAAGCTGTGGCAGACCCTGGTCGATCTGGGCTGGACCAGCTTGCTGGTGCCCGAGGAAGTCGGCGGCACCGGCACCGGCCTGCTCGAGATGTGCATCGTGGCCGAGCAGATGGGCCGCCTGCCCTTGCCTGGTCCGTTCTTCTCCTCGGCCATCGCGGCCACGCTGGCGGCGCGGGCCCTGGGCGCCACTTCCCTGCTAGAGGACCTGGACTCAGGAGCCCGGCGCGGCACCATCGCGCTGGGCGAGCAGGGTCACGGTGACCCGCTCTCGACCGTACGGACCCGGGCCCGGCGCAAGTCGGCCGACTGGGTGCTGACGGGGGAGAAGCCCTTCGTGATCGACGGGCACAGCGCCGACTGGATCATCGTGGTGGCGCGCAGTGAAGAGGGCGTGCGCTCTTACCTGCTCGAAGGGGCCGAGGCCGAGCTGGTGCCCTCGCTCGATCCCACCCGCAAGCTGGCCCGCCTGGTCCTCGACGAGACCAAGGTGGAGCCGCTGGGGCCGCTGGGCAGCCAGGGGGCGCTGTGGCAGCGGGTGCAGGACGACATCTCGATCGCCCTGGCCGCCGAGACGGTCGGGGCGGCTGACCGGGCGCTGGCCGAAGCCATCGCCTACACGTCTACCCGCATCGTCTTCGATCAGCCGGTGGCCACGTACCAGACCGTCCGCCACAAGCTGGTCGACATGTTCCAGTTGGTCGAGATGGCCCGGGCCGGCGTGCAGTTCGCGGCCTGGGCCTCGGACACCGACGCCCCCGAACGCGAGCAGGCCGCTGCCATGGCGGACAGCTATGCCTCCGAAGCCGGCGTGAAGGTGACGGGCGAGAACATCCAACTGCACGGCGGCGTGGGCTTCACCTGGGCCGACCCGGCCCACTTCTTGTTCAAGCGGGTGAAGCAGAATGAGGTCCTGGCCGGCGGCGTCGGCCCGGCCCGTCGTCGCCTGGCCGGGCTCTTCATCGAGTCGGCCTAAGCCAGACCTGAACGAGAAAGGGGAGCCGATGGGGGGTACGGGTGCCGCAGCGTTCGAGCTCCGGCCGATGCCGGCCGAGTTGGCGGCGCGCTACCTGGCCGAAGGCGCCTGGGACGACCGTTCCCTTGGCCAGTTCCTCTCGGACTGCCTCCTCGAGGACCCGTCGCGTCGCTTCCGCATCTGGTCCACGACCAACAGCTACCTGGGCACGGTGGGCGACGTCTACGACGAGGCTCGCCGGGTCGCCGGTGGATTGCGCGACCTCGGCTTGGGACCGGGCGACATCGTGGCCTTCCAGCTCCCCAACTGGGTCGAGGCCGCCATCACCTTCTACGCCTGCGCCATGCTCGGCGTCACCCTGGTGCCGATCGTGCACTTCTACGGCCCGAAGGAAGTCGGTTTCATTCTGCGCCAGAGCAAGGCGCGCGCCCTCATCATCGTCTCGAACGTCGGCGCCCGTGACTACCTGGCCGAGCTGGCCACCATCCGCGACGGGTTGGACCATCTCGAGCGCGTCATTGTGGTCGGGGGTGCACCTCAGAGCGGCGACATCTCCTTCGACACCCTTCGTTCCGCTGCGCCGATCGACGGCCCCAATGCAGTGGACCCCGACAGCCCGGCCGTCATCGGCTACACCTCGGGCACCACGGCTGACCCCAAGGGCGTGGTGCACACGCACCGCACCCTCGGCTGCGAGGTGCGTCAGCTGGCCGACCACCAGGCCGAGCGCGACCGACCCTCGGTGACCGGTGCGCCGCTCGGGCACGCCATCGGGATGCTGGGTGGTCTGCTGTGCCCGTTGTACAGCGGGCGACCGATCTACTTGATTGACGGCTGGAACCCACCCACCGTGCTCGACGCCATGATCGAGGAGGACGTCGCGGCCGGCAGCGGCTCGACCTACTTCTTCACCAGCCTGCTCGACTGCCCGGGGTTCGGTCCCGAGCACGTGGAGAAGATGCGCTACGTGGGCCTGGGCGGTTCGCCCATCCCCAACGCGGTGGCCGAGCGGGCCGATGCCCTCGGGATCTCGCTGGTCCGGTCCTACGGCAGCACCGAACACCCCTCGGTGACCGGGTCGCAGCACTCGGCCCCCAAGGAGAAGCGCATCCACACCGATGGACGGCCCATGGACTGGGTCGAGATCCGCACGGTGGACGAGGACGGCCTCGATGTCGGGTTGGGTGAGCCCGGTGAGATCCTGTCCCGCGGTCCCGACCGTTTCGCCGGCTATACCGACCCCGCGTTGACGGCCGAGTACATCGACGCCGACGGCTGGTTCCGCACCGGTGATGTCGGCATCATCGATGCCGACGGCTACCTCACCATCACCGACCGGGTGAAGGACATCATCATCCGCGGGGGTGAGAACGTCAGCGCGGCCGAGGTCGAGCAGCTACTGGCCCACATGGAAGGCGTGGCTGAAGTCGCCGTGGTGGCCGCCCCTGACGAGCGTCTGGGGGAGCACGGTTGCGCCTTCTTCCGCATGCAAGCCGGCCTGGAGGCTCCTGATCTCGAAGCCGTCCGGGCCCATCTGGCGGCGGCCGGACTGGCCCGCCAGAAGTGGCCCGAGGAGTTGCGCTCGGTCGACGAACTGCCCCGCACACCGTCAGGGAAGATCCAGAAGTTCGTCCTGCGTGACCGCCTGCGGGCCGGCGGCTGATCCGGAGCTGGGTCGTTCCGGGCCGGCTCGCCCCGCCCGCACTACGCTCCGCCCAACGCAGAGAGGTGGTGGGTATGCGTCATCGGGTACCGAAGCAACAGGTGGATCTGCTGGGCCAGGTGCCGCTGTTCAGCGGCTGCAGCCAGGGGGAGTTGCGAGCGATCGCCCAACTCGGGACGCCGGTCAGTGCTGAAGCCGGAACCGTCCTGACCAAGAAGGGTAAGCCGGGCTCGGAGTTCTTCCTGGTGCTCGACGGCGTCGCGTCGTGCCGCATCGGCCGTCGCGAGGTGGCCGAGTTCACGACGGGCGGGTACTTCGGTGAGCTGGCTCTCTTGCACGGCGGCATCCGCACGGCCGACGTGGTGGCCGAGACGGACATGGAACTACTCGTCCTCGACTCGCGCGAGTTCCGCTCCATGCTCATGACCACGCCGTCCATCGGGGTCAAGATGCTGGCCCGCCTCTCGCAGCGCCTGGCCCTGGCCGATTCTCGCTACAGCGACTGAGATCGCAGGGGGGCGCGCCCACTTCCACCCCGGACAGAAATACAGTCTATTCCCAGGTTCGGGGTAGTTGGCAGGGAGGGGGCAGGAGCAGTGGGAGTGGGGCGGTGGCCGTCGAGGGCGTTGGTCCTGATGGGTGTGGTGCTGAGCATCGTGTCCGTGGGCGTGCTGTCCGCCTCAGCCGGTGCGTCAACCACCGGTGCGGTCATCCCGTCCTACTACGTCGATGTCGGCGGGTCGGCGTCGGTCGGCGAGCAGCCCACTGTCCTCCACCCCCGGGGTCAGCCCACCGATCACGGCTACAGCAATGATGTAGCCGCCGCGCTGGCGCAGCGCTGGCCCGGACTGCGCCTGATCGAGATGGGTTGTCCGGGCGCCACGACCATGACGGTGCTCGACGGCGGTGGGGGCTGCCCGTACCGGGACGGCACGCAACTGGCTGACACCCTCGACTTCCTGCACCAGCACCCGGTCCCGGTGCTCATCACCGTCGACCTCGGCTTCAACGACCTACGAGCTTGTTTTCGGGACGAGGTGGTCGACGATGCCTGCGTCGCGCAGACGATCGCGACGGTGCGCGTGCAGTTGCCGACCATCCTGAGTGAGATCAAGGCGGCGGCCGCTCCCGGTTCGGAAATGATCGGCATCGGCCACGATGATCCGTATCTCGGTCGCTACCTCGATGGCCTGGCCGGGCAGACCTTCGCCCGGGACTCCGAGAACGCGGTGCTCGAGCTCGACGACACCTTGCGCCGCACCTATGGCGCCTTCGGTTTCCCGATGGCCAACGTGGCGGCCCGTTACGACATGACCGATTCGCATCCGGCTGACGTTGATGGCCTGCACGTACCGCTCAACGTGGCCCGCGCCTGTTCGTTGACCTGGATGTGCGCCCCGAAGCCTTACGGTCCGAACCAGCACCCCAACGATCAGGGGTACTCGGTCATCGCCCAGGCCGTGCTGTCGTTGGTCGACAGCTGGGCGGGCAGCTCAGCCAGCCATTGAGGCCTGGGCGCTGTCCGCTCCGGCCTTACGCCGTGGCGACGGCCAGGCCACCCTGGTCCGTCCGGTCAAGGGGCGGGCCAGCGGCGTGCGGGCCAGCACCGCGGTCAGCGCCACACACAGGCCGAAGACCAGGACCACGCTGGCGATGCACACGATGGGCCAAGGGATGAAGTGGTCGAGGTGGGCCCAACCCAGCCCGCCCAGGCCCAGGATGAAGACCATCTGGGCCAGGTAGACGCCATAGGCATTGTCCGAACCGGACTGCACCGCGGTGCGCAAGGCGGGGGACTTGGGGCGAACCAGGGCGACCCCGATCAGGTAGATGCAGGCGATGGCCCCGATGTTGAAGGGCACCACCACGGGCTGGAAGGGATCGGAACTCGATCCGAACCAGCGGACCACGTCGTACTGGGCCAGGTAGTACCAGGCTTCGGCCAGGCCGGCCGCCGCGAAGGTGAAGGCGACGATGGCTTTGACGTGCGCGACGAGGAAGGCGTGGACGTCATCGAGGTGCGCGGCCACCACCAGACCAGCCACCAGATAGAACTGGTAGGAGATCACTTCCCGCGAGGCCCAGAAGTCCTGGGAGGCCCAGGGCAGCGCGCCCCAATGCATGAGGGAGGTGTAGGTCACCTGCACGATCAGGCTGACGATCATCAAGGCGGCGTGGTGTCCTGCGGTCTTGCGCACCAGCCAGAGGAAGAGCGGGAAGAGCAGGTAGAACTGCATCAGGACGATCAGGTAGTACAGCTGGTAGTAGCCGGTGGCGCAGAGGTAGAGGAAGTGCCCGACCGCGGTCCAGAACGGCCGTGGGTTCATGCCTTGGGTGATGAAGAAGTAGATGACGGTCCAAGCCAGGTACGGGATGGCCACCATGGCGAAGCGACGCTGGTAGAAGGTGCGCCAATTGCTGACGATCAGGCCACGGCAGCTGTAGGCCAGCATGCAGGCCGACACGAACAAGAAGGCCTCGCGGGTCACGTGCAGCAGCTGCAGGCAGGCGCCGACGGTCACGCCGGTGCCGGCCCCGGCGAAGGCCAGCAGGGTGTGGGTGGACACCACGCCGGCTTGCTTGACCGGGCGCATGGCGTCGATGTGATCGAGCCGCTGCCGGGTGCCGGTGCCACCCGAGGTCGTCGAGGCCTCCGCTCCGGCGCTCAAGGGATCGTTCGAGGGTGGTGTGGGAAGGGCGGATGCGGCTGGAGGTGCGGTGGCCGAGGCGGCCGTGTCGATCAGCGCCATGGACAGCGATGCGAGGCTAGGACGTCGACCGGACCGTTCCCCTCGCGCAGCATCCGGGGCCGGACCTTGCCGGTCGGGCCGACGGGCAGCGCGCCGACAACGAACAGCTCGACCGGACGATGTCCGGGCACGATGGCGTCGCGCAGGAGGCCGGTGACCGACTCGAGCACAGCCGGCACGTCGACCTCGGCCTCGAGGACCAGGTAGGCGACAGGGACCTCGCCCAGGATGGGATCGGGCCGGCCCACGACGGCGGCGCCGGTCACCTCGGTCTGGGTGAGCAAGGTCTCTTCGATGTGCCGGGGGAAGATCTTCTCGCCGCTGCGGTTGATGACGTCGTCGGTGCGGCCAGCCAGGAAGAGGTAGCCATCGGCGTCGATCGATCCGAGGTCGCCGGTGCGGAGCCACCCGTCGGGTGAGAAGCGCAGCGCGTTGCGGTGATCTTGAGCCGGCGTGATCACCGAGGGTCCCCGCAGCTCCACCTCACCGACCACCCTGAGGCCATCGTCGGCCGCCGACGCCGAATCGGCGATACGAAGCTCCACCCCGACCGGGAGTCCGACCGACCCCGGCTTGCGGGGACCATCGAGGGGGTTGGCGGTGATCTGGCTGCCGGCCTCGGTCATCCCGTAGGTCTCGACCACCGGCAAACCCGTCACCTCTTCGAAGGAGCGCATGGCGGACGGGGCGAGCGGCGCCGAGGCGGAGCGCACCAGCCGGGTGAAGGGAGGCACTGATTCACCGGGAACCAGCTCGGTGAGGAGAGTCACGATGGCGGGCACGGCGTTGATCCAGGTGATGCTGTGCTGCGCCATGGTCTGCCAGAACCCGGTGCGGTGGAAGCGGTCGGCCAGCACCAGGGTGGACCCCGAGACCAAGGACGACAGGAGTCCAACCACCTCGGCATTGATGTGAAAGAGGGGCAGCGGGTTGAAGCCGCGGTCGTCGGTGGTGAGCCGCAGGTTTTCGGCAACGTGGCCGGCGGTGATGAGGGCCTGGCCGGTGCTGATCGGGATGACTTTGGGTGTGCCGGTGGTGCCCGATGACGAGAGCACGATGCCCGAGGTGTCGCCGCCGCCCGGTGTGGGTGCGCTCGGGGCACCGAGGGCCTGGGTGTCGAAGGTCCGGAGTGCCCGGTCGTGCTGGCTGACCAGCAGGCCGGCACCCACGATGTCGGCCTGGCGAGCCGCCACCCCGGGGTTGCGGTGGTCGAGTGGAGCCACCCAGCGCTCGGCCGCCAGCGTGAGAAGGAAGGCGCGGGCGAAGTCGATGGGCGAGGCGACGGAGAGAGCCACGGTGCGACCCGGTGCAGTTCCCTGCTCGTCCAGCCAGGTCCGCCAAGCGGGGAGCTCGCCGGCCAGATCGGCGAACGACAGCGCGCGCATGGTGGCGCTCTCTTCGAGATAGATGCGATCGCCGAAGGCGTCGGCCCGCTCCCGGATCAACGCCTCGAGGGAAACTGGCGCGGCCTCTTCGGCGGTGCCGGCGGTTCCGGGCCGGCGGAGCAGTGCGGTGACGGCACTCACCTCAGTACATCATCCGGGGGTCGCGGTAGTGCTTGAACTCGATCAGGTTGTCAGACGGATCCTTGAGCACGAAGGTGCGGTGGACCTCGGCCAGGCCGGCGAAGCGTTCTTGGGTGTCACGGAAGAACTCGATCTTGCGCAGGCAGCACAGTTCGTACAGGGCGTCGAACTCGCTGGCCTGCTCGAATGTCACGCCGAAATGGCGCGGGTAGAGCTCGAGCGGCGATCGCTCGGTCGGAACCTCGGTCAGGTGGCAGACCACCTGGTCCCCGAAGAAGTCCAGCGTGATGCGGTCGGCGTAGCGGCGGGCCAGCTTGCAACCCAACCGGGTGACATAGAAGTCCTCGGTGGCACCCAAGTCGTAGGCCGGGATGGCCAGGTGGAAGGCGTTGCGCTGGTCCCTCATGCGCAATCGAATTGGCAGAGGGTGTCAGCGCGCAGGCCGAGCCGGAGCGTTTCGAGGTTGACCAGTGCGGTCGCCGGGATGTTGCCGAGGTTCACGTTGGGACCGAGGCGTTTGATCATGAAGGTCTGCAGTTCGCTGGTGGGCGCCTCGAACAGGAACAGGTCTGAATCGATCCCGGCGTCCAAGAGATCCTCGATCAACCCGTAGCGGAGCTGGCCGTCAGGACGGCAGATGCCGGAGCGGCCGCTCTCCCGGGCTTCGAGCGTCACCAGCTCGGCGCCGGCTTCGAGGTCTTCATGGGCGCACTCGACCCACCGGCTGGGGGCGAAGCTCTCGGAGCGGTTGGCGTCCTTGAAGCCGACCTCGGAGATCACGTGGAATTCGTCGGACAGCTTTCGGATGTACCCCGCCTTCTCGGGATTGCTGAGCTCGATGGTGCCGTTGGACACTTCGACGTAGCGGCAGCCCCACTGGTGACAGAGGTCGCGGAAGGCGTCGAACTGGTCCTCATAGATGTACTTCTCGAAGAGCGTGCCGCCGAAGTAGAAGCGGACATCGGCCTCCTTGAGGCAGGCGATCTTTTCGTCCAGCTGACGGGTGACCAGCGCGGTGCCCCAGCCGAACTTCATGAAATCGAGGTAGTCAGGGGCCGACGACACGACGTCCCGGAAGTACGCGGTGGGAAGCCCGCCGTCGACCATCATGGTCAAGCCGGCGGTCCGGGGCTTCTCCGGACGCTCCGGAAGGTGAAGTGGGTGACGGGTCATATTCCCTCCTTCGCTGAGGTAATCAATCTGCTGGTCGACGGGACTGGGACCGGCCAAACGGTGGCGTTGGGGACGGGGCCCCACGTCATGTCGGCGACCGAGAGCCCGAGGCAGTAGGCGCGCATGGTGCGCAGGCTGCCGCCGTGTGCCACCACCACGACGTCACCTTGGGGATGGCGTGCCGCGATCTCATCGAGGCATTCGGCGGTACGGCGATAGAGCTCATCGAGGGTTTCGCCCTGGTCGGGGCGGGCGGTGGTGTCCACAATTTCGGTGCCCACGATCCCGCTCATGTTGCTGGTCAGCGCGTCAAGCGGCTGCCCTTCGCAGGTGCCGAGGCAACGCTCGCGCAGGCGGGCGTCAGCGTGGACGGTGAGTCCGAGCCGGACCGCGATCGGTGCCGCGGTCTGGCCAGCGCGGTCGAGGTCGCTCGAGTAGATGGCCACGACAGACTGCAGCGCCAAGCGTGCCGCGATTTCATGCGCTTGCTCCACGCCATTGGGGGTGAGGATGGCGCGGTCATCGTGACCCTGGATGAGACCGAACCGGTTCCAGGTGCTCTCGCCGTGACGGACGAGCCACAACGATCGATTCACGCAGTGGTCCGAGTCCATGGCCTATACCTTTGCCGCGTCCTCTGAGTGACAACTGTGGAAGGGCAGATAGCCCCGTCAGAGTTGGATAGTGAAATTCTAAGCAAGATCCCGGGTCAATCTCAGCTTGGTCTCACAATGAACGGACCACCAGCGTTGCTGCGTGCGTACGGCAAACCTTCCGGTGAAGAGGCGAGATGCCCGACCGATTTCATCGGGATTGCTGAATGTTTACGTGGTGGAAACACTGATGATGGGTCCTCTGAAACAGCGCAGCCGCGACAGGTTCCTGGCGCAGCGATGCCGACAAGTGTCAGCCATGGCGCGTTTGGTCCGACTACTCGGGATCGATGACCCGGGTGGCCTTGTAGCCAGCGCGCGGGATGGTGTCTCTGGCAAGGATCTCGACCGCCGCGGTGACACCCAATTGAGCCTTGATGTCGTTGACCGCCTTTTCGCGGGCACTTTGGGTAATGGCCGGATCTTCACTGGCCACTTCCACCCGGATGATCAGCTCGGCGGGACCGCCGTCGGGTTTGATCACCTGGTACTCGAGCGAGGGCTCGCGCAGGGCTTGGACGCCGCGCAGGATGCCCTCGAGCTCAGCCAGCTGGAACCGCGTGCCCTGGCACTCGAGCAGATCCTTGAAACGCCCGCCCCACAAACCACGGATGGAGGTTTCGCCGCACGGGCAGGGTTCGCGCAGGATGGTGCACGCTTCTTCGAGGTCGTAGCGCAGTAGGCCGTTGTCGCGGTCGAGAGTGGTCACGGTCAGGTTGCCCCACTCGCCGTCGGGCACTTCGAGACCCGTCGTGGGATCGACGGCCTGCACCACGGCCCAGTCCTCGTGGATGTGGGCACCGGGCGACTCTCCGCAGGGACCGCCCACGAAGCCGTAGCACTCGGCACCGGCTGTCATCAGCGGCATGCCACCGCGGCCCAGGCCGAAGCCGATGGGGGCCTTCAGTCCGGTCAGGCCGGCGTCCTCGAGCGGAATCCCCAGCTTGGTGGCCACCTCGAGAAAGCGGCCGGTGGCGAAACCCATGAACGGGTGGTCCGGGGTGACCCGGGTCCAGAAACGGACGGCCTGCTCGGCCAGCTCGTCGGTATCGGGCGGGGGCACCCAGAGGCTGAGCATGCCGAAGTACTCGTAGGTCTGCTGCAGCATGACGCCGCCGCCGTAGAGGTAGGCCGGGTGGGCGTGGGTGATGATCTGGCCGGGCCGCTGTCCCAACCGCCACCAGTTGCGCGCCGCCGATTCGTATTCGATCCAGATGTCCTTGCGGGTCCACACCGTGATGGTGGGTTGACCGGTGGTGCCGGTCGAGGTGCCCAGCCGGACGGCGTGGCGCGGATCGGTGAATCGGTACCGGCCCCACGGCGGGGCCTCGGCCTCCGAGTCGCGCAGGTCCTGCTTGATGGTGGCGGGAATACGCGCCAGGTCGTCGACACCCTTCACGTCGTCGGGCGAGGTGATGCCCGCTTGGCCCAATTTGGCCGCGAACAGGGGGACCGGGGTCTCGAGGATGCGCCGCACCATCTGGCGGACCCGCCCGTCCTGCAGTTCCCGTCGCTGCCCCGCGTCCATGGCCTGGTGCGCCGGGTCCCAAAGCTTCTGGTCACTCGGACGGGGAATCGGGCCGATGGTGCCGGGACCGAACTGGGGCGTGGAGACTGGCGAACCTGACATTGGCGTCAGTGTACTGATGGGTCCTGATCGGGCCCTTCGAGCACCTGCTGCATCAGCGTCAGTTCCTTCTCGAGTTGGACCAGGCTGCCGGCGGCCGCCGCCTCGAGCACCGAATCAGACAAACCGGGTGGCAGCGAGACCCACAAGGTGAGCGTGGCCTGGCAACCGACCGGGCGCTCGCGCACCACGAATTCCTCGTAGGCGTCGTTGGGACCGCGCATACCGGCACTCACCAGGGACGGTTCGACCACCTCTTGGGTCCACAGCTCGACCGCATGGGTCACGCCTGGCTTGCGGGCGTCGGCCAGTTCGAATTGGTAACGAGCTCCCTGTCCGTGGACGCCACCGACTCCATCCCCGTCGTTCACCCGGGACAGTTCGCTGACGTCGGGGTTGTAGTCGGGCAGGTTCTCGAAGTTCAGGCGGTAGGCCCAGACGATGGTGGCGTCGACCGAGAAGGTGGCCGAGGCCACTGCGGTGGGCGCGCTGGATGGTGCGGGCATCGACGCCTGATCAGGTCGAAGGCGTCCCGGCCGCGCTGACGACCTGGAGGATCTGTACGGTCTCCCGGGCCCGCGCCAGGATAAGGGCGTCGAGATCGTCGCCCTCGAGGTCGATCACCCCGGCCGCGTGCTGGACGAAGAGGCCCACCACCACACCCGTGAGCAGGCGGGACACCGCGGCGGCCCCAGCGATGCCGGCCAGGTCAGGGCGGTTCTTGGTGATCCAATCCTCGATCGCGGTCTCGAAGGACGAGAAGAGGTCGACGCCCACGGCGCGGGCGGTCTCCTCATAACGCATGGCTTCACCGACCATGAGGCGGATGAACGATTCGACGTCGAACATGGAGCGCAGGACGTTGACGAGCAGGGCGAGGAAGGGATCGTCATCTTCGGGCTGGGGGCGCCGAGCCTTGATCGGCAGCATGCCCGACTCACCGAGGACCGCTTCGAGGAGCTCCCGCTTGGAGGGGAAGTAGTGGTACAGCGAGGCCACGTTGAGGTTGCAGGCGGAGGCCAGGTCCCGCATGCTGGTGCCATCCACTCCCCGTTGCGACATCAGCTCGAGCGAGATCTGCAGGATGCGCTGCCGCGTCGAAATGGCCTCGGGCGGCGTCTCGGTGTCCATGCGGTCCATTCTCGATCATGGAGTGGGGTTGGTCGAACTGCTTCGCAAACCCAACGATCGTTTGCTATACATGACACTGGTGTCATGTCTGGGAGCACCCAGCGGCGGGGACACCACGGGTAGCGAGGGTAGCGATGGAAACAGCTGAGGCCACGGCCGTGCCGTTCGATCCGTACGAATTGAAGGACGTGGTCTCGGGCACCATCCGAGACCCGTACCCGCGGATCCACCAGTTGCGGCGGCAGTCCGCCGTGCACACCGGCCCCATCGATCTGGGCGAGGGTGCCCAGATGGCCGACCCGAACCGGCCGACCCCGGTGACCGTCTTCGGCTTCGACGAGGTCGTCCAGGTCCTCCGCGACAACGAGACCTATTCGTCCATCGTCTACGAGGGGATCATGGGCATGGTCATGGGCCGGACCATCCTCCAGATGGACGAGCCCGAGCACCGGGTGGCCCGTGCGCTGGTGGCACCGAGCTTCCGTTCGAAGGTGCTCGAGCGCTGGGAGGCCGACCTGGTCTCCAAGGTGGTCAACGACCTGGTCGACTCCTTCATCGACCGTGGCCGAGCCGACCTGGTCCGCGAGGTGACCTTCAATTATCCGGTCCAGGTGATCGCCCGCATTCTGGGCTTGCCCCGGGCCGACTACCCGACTTTCCAGCGTTGGGCCATCGAGCTGACCAGCGTGGCGGCCAACTGGGAGCGCGGCCTGAAGGCCTCGGCCGACCTGCGCGACTACTTCGCCGCCGTGATGGCCGAGCGTCGGAGCGCCCCCGGCGACGATCTCATCAGCGACCTGGTCCGTTGCGAGCTCGAGGGCGAGCGCCTGAGCGACGAGGAGATCTACTCCTTCCTCCGCCTGCTGCTCCCGGCCGGCGTGGAGACCACGTATCGGGCCACCGGCAGCCTGCTGATGGGGCTGCTCAACGACCAGAGCCAGTTCGACGGGCTGTACCAGGACCGGTCCCTCTATCCCCAGGCCTTCGAAGAGGCGATCCGCTGGGAGCCACCGGTGACGGTGATCCTGCGCCAGGCCGTGGTCGACACCGAGCTGGCCGGCGTCAAGATCGAGCAGGGAGCCGACGTGGCCCTGCTGCTGGGGGCAGCCAACCGGGACGAGCGCAAGTACCTCGATCCGGACCGCTATGACATGTTCCGCGAGGTGCGCCAACACGTCGGCTTCGGCTTCGGCGTGCACGTCTGCCTGGGCATGCACCTGGCCCGGATGGAGTCCCGGGTGGCCATCAACACGCTGTTCGACCGGTTGGGGCGGTTTACGCTCGACCCTGATGCCGACCCACCCCACATCGAAGGCATGGCATTCCGTTCGCCGCTGTCGCTGCCGGTTGTTTTCAGCACACCCTGATCGGTCGTCCCCACCGCAGGAAGAGAAGCCGGCATGACCCGCAGCCCGCTGCAAGACGCCGCCGCCATCGTCGGCATCGGCCAGACGGAATTCGCCAAGCAGATCGACCGGCCCGAGAGCGAACTGGCCTGTGAAGCGGTGAAGCTGGCCCTCGACGACGCCGGCATCCACCCCTCGGAGGTCGACGGGCTGGCCTCCTTCACTATGGAGACCACCGATGAGGCCACCATGGCCAAGAACATCGGCGCCGGCGACCTGACCTTCTTCTCGCAGGTGGGTTACGGCGGCGGTGCCGGCTGCGCCACCATCGGCCACGCCGCCATGGCCATCGCCACCGGGCAGGCCAGCGTGGTGGTGGCCTGGCGCTCGCGCAAGCGGGGAGCCCGCGGCTCCCGCCCCTGGGCCGCCGCGCCTTCGCGCCTGCCGATCCAGGCCCAGTGGACCCGTCCGGCCGGGCTGCTGCGCCCGGTCGACGAGGTGGCCATGCTGGCCCGGCGCTACATCCACCAGTTCGGCGGCGGGCGGGAGCAACTGGCCGAAGTGGCCCTGGCCGTGCGGGCCCATGCCAACCGCAACCCGGCCGCGCTGATGTACGAGAAGACGATGTCACTCGACGACTACATGGCGGCGCGCTACATCTCCGAACCGCTCTGCCTGTTCGACAACTGCCTCGAGACCGACGGCGCGCTGGCGGCGGTACTGGTGTCAGCGGAGCGGGCCCGGGACTGCCGCCAGCGGCCTGCCCTGGTCCATTCGTTCGGCCAGGGGCTCCATCGCCAGCACGAGTCGATGGTCAACTACTACTGCGACGATCCGTTGACCGGGCCGGCTTGGGCCTGCGCCACCAAATTGTGGTCGCAGTCCGAATTCGGTCCGTCCGATGTCGACGTGGCCCAGATCTATGACGCCTTCACGCCGCTCGTCCTGCTGTCCCTCGAGGGCTACGGCTTCTGCCAGCGCGGCGAGGCCGGCGACTTCGTGCTCGATGGAAACCTGCGCTGGGGCTCGGGTTCTCTGCCCACCAATACGTCGGGCGGCGGTCTGTCCGAGGCCTATGTGCACGGATTCAACCTGATTAACGAAGGCGTACGGCAGATCCGGGGTACGTCCACGTCCCAGGTCGACGGGGCGCAAACCTGCCTGGTCACCTCGGGAGAGGGCGTCCCGACCAGTGCCATTCTGTTGCGGGCAGCGTGAGGAGGGCTCGGTGAGCGACGAGATCGAGGTGCGCATCGACTGGGACCGGTGCATGGGCTCGGGCAACTGCGTCTTCTGGGCGCCGGCGACGTTCGACCTGGGCGATGACGGACACGCCGTGGTCATCGACGCCGCCGCCTCGCCCGAGGACCGTTTGCGGATAGCCGCCGAAGGCTGTCCGGTGGGGGCTATCTCGTTGTGGCGAGACGGCACGGCGTTCGGTGTCGGGGAGGATGCATAGTGCCGATCTCAGTGACCGAGGAGCACGAGGCGTTGCGGCGAAGCGCGCGCCGTTGGCTCGAGACGCACTGCCCACCGAGCGAGCCGCGCCTGGTGGCCGAAGGCGACAGCACCGGCCGACCCCCCAGCTGGGAGAAGATGGCGGCTCAAGCGTGGCTCGGACTCCACGTGGCCGAAGACAACGGTGGTCAGGGTTTCACCTTGGGCGAGTTGGCCGTGGTGGTCGAGGAGATGGGGTACTCCCTCCTGCCGGGGCCGGTCCTCCCGACCCTATTGGTCGCTGCGGTACTGGCCCAGCACGGGAGTCCGGACCAGCGGGCCCGCTACCTACCCGGCCTCTCCGATGGCACCACTCCGGGCGCCATCGCCCTCGGGACGGCCGCGATCTCGCGTGCGCAGGGGACGTTGGACGGCACGATTCGTCCCGTCCTGGGTCTCGACGACGCTGCGGTCGTGCTGGTCCCCCTGGTCGAAGGCGGCTGGTACCTGCTGCCCCCTGGGAGCGGGTCGATCGAGGGGCTCCGCGCCCTCGACGCCACGCGCGCACTGGGCCAACTGTCGCTCGACGGCGTCGCCATCGATGACGACGATCTCCTCCCGACGCTGCGCCGGGAGGACGTGTTGGATCTGGCCCTCGTCTTGGTGGCGGCGGAAGGAGCCGGCCTGGCCCGCTGGTGCCTCGAGACGGCGTCGGACTACGCCAAGGTACGCGTGCAATTCGGTCGCCCCATCGGGCAGTTCCAGGCGGTGAAGCACGCGTTGGCCGACATGTTGGTGGCCGTGGAACAGAGCGCGGCGGTGGCCTGGGATGCCGCCGTGGCCTGGAGCACCGCGGGGGACGATGACGACAGTGACGAGACGGGGGAGCGGGCCTTGACCGCCCGGGTGGCGGGCGCGCTGAGTCTCGAATCGGCCGCGCACTGCGCCAAACAATGCATCCAGGTGCTCGGGGGCATCGGCTTTACGTGGGAGCACGACGCTCACTTCTATTTGAAGCGGGCCATGGCCAATCTCCAGTTGTTCGGCGACGCGGGCTCGCTCGAGCGTGAGGTGGCGCGGCTGGCCCTGGCCGGGACGCGCCGAAGTTTGTCTTCGGACCTGCCGCCCGAAGCGGAAGAGGTTCGAGCCGTGATCGGTGCGCTCGTCCAGCAGGTGGCCCAATCACCCGACCAGCGCGCCGCCTTGGCTGAGGCGGGTCTGATCATGCCGCACTGGCCCGTTCCCTGGGGCCGGGGCGCTTCCGCGCTCGAGCAACTGGTCATCGACGAGGAGTTGGCGGCGGCCGGGGTCCTGCGCCCCCATCTGGCGGTGGGCGCCTGGGCCCTGCCGACGCTCATCGCGCACGGGACGCCCGAGCAGCAGGAACGCTGGGTGCGGCCCACGCTCCTGGGCCAGCTGGCCTGGTGCCAATTGTTCAGCGAGCCGGGGGCTGGCTCGGACCTGGCCAACTTGAGTACCCGGGCCGACCGGACCGACGGTGGGTACATCCTCAACGGCCAGAAGGTGTGGACATCGCTGGCCCAGATCGCCGACTACGGGATCTGCCTGGCCCGCACTGATCCGCAGGCAGGCAAGCACGCCGGCATCACCTACTTCATCGTCGACATGCATACCGAGGGGATCGAGATCCGGCCTCTGCGCGAGCTGACCGGTGCCGCCATGTTCAACGAGGTCTTCTTCAACGACGTCTTCGTCCCCGACGACGTCGTGGTGGGCCAGCCCGGTGACGGTTGGCGCATCGGTCGCACCACCTTGGCCAACGAGCGCGTTTCGATGTCCTCGGGGGCCTCCTTCGGCAACGGCGTCGAGTCGCTGCTGCGCACCGTCGACCGCCTCGGCGAGCGGTGCCCACCGAGCTTGCTGGGCCAGCTCGGGCACTTGCTGGTCGAGGCGCAGTCCATCGCCCTGCTCGGACAACGGGCCACCCTGCGCACGCTCTCGGGTGTCGATCCCGGCAGCGGTTCGAGTGTGCGCAAGCTGCTCGGGGTCGAGCACGAGCAACGGGTACAGGAACTGGGCATGGCACTCTACGGCGCGGACGGTGCCGTCCTCGATGGGAAGGCGCAGCGGTGGGAGGAGGGCTTCCTCTCGACCCGGTGCCTCACCATCGCCGGCGGCACTTCCGAAGTGCAGCGCAACGTCATCGCCGAGCGCATGCTGGGCCAGCCTCGCGATCCTGAGCCGGGGTCCTGAGCCCATCCGGCGCCGGTAAGGTGACCGGGCGATGAGCCCCCCGCCTGAGCAAGGCCGCAACGTCGACCCCGAGGACGACGTCTGGGCCTTCCCGTCGGAGCGCTATCTCAATGAGTGGGCGCCCAGTGTGCTGCACGCCCAGAACGCCTGGATGGCCTCGATCGATTCTTTGCGAGCCCCGGACCGCAAGACACATGAGCTGATCCGGATGGTGTGCACGGTGATCGCCCGCGAGCTCGGCGGGGTGCAACGCCATGCCCGGCTCGCCGCCGAGGTCGGGGCCAGTTGGGACGAAATCGCCGGTTCGATCCTGCTGACCGAGCCGGCCTTCGGAATCGTGCTGGCCATGCAGGCCCTGCCGGCCGCCCGCAAGGGCTTCAAGGAGGGCTCGGCCTGGACGGCCGAGGAAGACGACGAGGAGTCGCTCGAAGACTGACACCCGTGTCATAGTTTTGCCTATGCGCCTCGCCCCCGATGACGCACTGAGCGCGTTCCGCCGCGAGTTTGAAGCATGGCTGGACGAGCATCAGCCCGGGCCTGAGCAAGTCGGCCATGACTTTCGCCGATCGACGGCGCACCTCCCGCAGTGGGCCCGCGATTTCCAGCGCGAGATGTACGAGGCGGGGTACCTGGTGCCGGGCTGGCCGCCCGAGCTCGGCGGGTGCAACGCCACCCCGCAGGAGCAGTTGGTCTACTTCGAGGTGCTGACCGAGCGCCAAGCGCCGCGATCGCTCAATCCACAGGGACTGTCCATCTGCGCTGCCAGCATCGTGGAGTACGGCACCGAGGAGCAGAAAGCTCGGTTCGTCCTGCCGACACTGCGGGGCGAGATCACCTGGTGCGTCGGGATGAGCGAACCGAATGCCGGGAGCGACCTGGCCTCATTGAATACCCGGGCCGAACGCCACGGCGACCACTTCGTCGTGAACGGGCAAAAGGTGTGGACCTCGGGCGCCCACGAGTCCGATTACTGCATGTGCTACGTGCGCACCGACCCCGACGTGCCCAAGCACCGCGGCATCAGCGTGCTCATCATCGACATGCGCACGCCGGGCATCCTCTGCCGACCCTTGCCCGAGCTGACCGATCCCGAGCATGCCGACTTCAACGAGGTCTTCTTCACTGACGTCGAGGTCCCGGTCGAGAACCTGGTCGGAGAGCTCAACCATGGATGGGCGGTCAGCCAGGGCTCACTGCGTCACGAGCGGGGCATGCTCTGGATCATGAACGTCTCCAAGATGGAGCGGACGCTGCAGGGTTTGCAACGCCTGGCCGCTCGGGACGATGGCCAGGGTGCGACGCTCGGTGACGATCCCCGCTTTTTGCAGGCGCTCGGACGCCTAGCCACCGATGTGGCCGCCATGCGCTGCCTCGGCTATCGAGGCTTCGCCAAGGCAACGCGCGGCGAGATGCCGCCCGAGCACATGCTGCTCAAGTTGTTCTCGACCGAGGCGGAACGCGAGGCCTGCTTGTTGGCCGTCGACATCCTCGGGCTCGACGCACTCGATCTTGAGGGCGCCGGCCCCCAGCGGTTGACGGAGTGGGACCTGGCCCATGGTTTCGAGGGTGACAAGCTGGCGTCCGGGGCCAGCGGTTCGTTCTACAACGGCTCGTGGTCGATGCAATACCTCCGATCCTTCGCCGGCACCATCGCTGGGGGCACCTCGGAGATCCAGCGCAACATCGTGGCCGAGCGGGTGCTCGGCCTGCCCCGGGGGTGAATCCATGTTGGCCGAGACGGCAGTGGAGGCGGCTCGCCGCTTCGGCGATCGCCCGGCCTTCGTCACCGACGACGGACTGACCCTCACCTACGCGCAATTCGATCGCCTGACCGATGAGGTGGCGGTCGGTCTGGCCGAACGAGGGGTGGGCGAAGGTGACGTCGTGGCGGTGCTGATGCCCGCCATGCCCGAGCACTTCGTGGCCTATGTGGCGGCGGCCAAACTCGGGGCCGTCACCGCCGCGGTCAATCCGAAGTTGGTGCAGGCCGAACGGATCGCCGTCTTGCGAGCGGCCAATCCCGCCGTCGTGGTGGTCACCGAAGAGTTGGCGCCTGGCGACCTGCTCGACCAGGCGGACACGATCCTGATGGAGCCGGCCCACACGGTCGAGGCCGTATTCGGTGATCTCCGTCGGCCCAGGACGGCGCCGCCGCCGCTCGTCCGCGAACCTGAACGGCCCATCGCCATCGTCTATACGTCAGGGACGACGGGAACGCCCAAGGGTGCGGTGTTCGCGGGCCGGCAGATGGCCTTCATCACGCAGTGTGATGTGGGGGATGTCTGGGGTGGCGGTGGTCACTCGCTGACCGGATCGGCCCTGGCCCATCTCGGACCGACCACCAAGCTGGCCGGCAACCTGCAGAAGGGAGCGACCCAGCATCTTTCGAGCAGGCCCTGGAAAGCGGCTGACGCGTTGTACATGATCGCCGAACTCAAGATCGCATCGCTGGCCGGGGTGCCGACCCAAGTGGCGCTGATGCTGCGTGATCCCAGCTTCGAATCCACTGATCTCTCCTCGGTCCGGGCCGTGGTGATGGGAGGAGGTCCGGCTACCCCCGCCCTCATCCGGGAGGCCCGGGCCCGGATTCCGGCACCGTTGGCCGTGCGCTACTCGTGTACCGAAGCCGGCATCGGCTGTGGCACGGCTTTCACCGACCCCGAGGAAGATGCCGAAGTCAGCGTGGGCCGGCCTCAGCCGGGCGTGCGGCTCAGCATCCGTGGATCCGACGGAGAGTCGCTGCCGGCGGGTGAGATCGGCGAGGTCTGTCTCGGATCACCGGCGGTGATGCAGGGGTACTGGCGCAACAGCAGCGCCAATGCCGACGTTTTCACCGACGAAGGCAGCATCCGCACCGGCGACCTCGGCTGGATCGACCCCCAGGGACGCCTCCACCTGGCCGGTCGGGGCCGGGAGCGTTACGTCCGGGGTGGGTACAACGTGCATCCGATGGAAGTGGAGGGTGTACTGGCCGATCACCCTGCCGTCGCCGCGGTGGCCGTGGTCAGCCGGCCGGATCCGGTCATGGGGGAGGTCGGCGTGGCCGTCGTGGTACCGAGCGCGAGCGCGACGCTCGAGTTGTCGGACTTGCGCGACTTCGCGGCGGAGCGTTTGGCGCGCTACAAGCTGCCCGATGAATTGGTCGTGGTGTCCGCACTTCCACTCACGGCGGGCGAGAAGGTCGACCGGCGCGCCCTCGAACGGCTCATTACTCCTGCGTCCCACTCTTAAAGCTGGTTAAGCGCGCACTAAATCTGTGATCCACGTGGCGCCACGCGTGCGTTTCGGTTGCCAAACGGTTGTGACGCGCAATCAATAGAGAATTCCTGCGTTTCCCTCCTTATCCTGATCTCAATCAGCAAAACGAGCAGGGGGAAGGAAACGATGAAGTGCCGTGGCGGCGGACGACGACGGGTCAAGGCGGAAATTGTTGGTGTCTTGGTCATGGCCACGGCCGCAGTGGTGGGCAGTTGGACTGCCGCCGGTGCGGCGGGGATCCTCCCACCCAACAACCCGTCTTCGAACATCGCGCCGAGTAGTTCCGACTTTCTGACAGCGATCGATTCGGCCCGGGCCCAAGAGGGCGTGGGGCCGATGGCCATCGACGAGCAGACCTTCGATCAGCTCCCGTTCGTCGAGCAGATGTTGGCGGTGATCAACCTCGAGCGCATCGACCGCGGCCTCCAGCCGATCGAGTACGTGACCACCCAACTCGACAACGACGCCGCCGTCGGAGCCAACGAAGGAACTGACCCGGGTTTCCCGACGGACCTGACCAACGGCGCGCCGGTGACCTTCGGTGGTTCCATCTGGGCCGGTGGCCTGACCTCGGTGCTCGAAGCCGACTACTACTGGATGTACGACGACGGGTATGGCGGATTGCTGGGCGAGACGTCCAACGCGGGATGTGGACTTCTTTCGCTCTCAGAGTGCTGGGGCCACCGGGACATCATCTTGCACACATTCCCGAATTGCGGATCAAGTGCGCCCACCCTGTCATTGGGTGCCGACTTTTCATCGACCGGTTACGAGGGCGGCTCGATGGCCGCCGTCCTCATCAGCACCTGCGGGGGAGCACCCGATGATGTGATCGCGACCTGGAGTTCGGTCGAAACCGAGGCAGTCAACACGACCCGCACCGTCGGCATCGCGGCCACACCCGATGGCAACGGCTACTGGGAAGCGGAGTCAGATGGACAGGTCGCCAACTTCGGTGACGCTGGTGACTACGGGTCGATGTCGGGCCAAACGCTCAACTCGCCCATCGTTGGTATCGCGGCCACGCCGGATGGTGGGGGCTACTGGCTGGCCGCGGCCGACGGTGGGATCTTCAGCTTCGGTGACGCTCTGTTCTACGGCAGTACCGGTGCGTTGCATCTCAACTCGCCCATCGTCGGCATTGCCAGTACGCCTAACGGCCGGGGCTACTGGATGGTGGCGGCCGACGGCGGCATCTTCAGCTTCGGAGACGCCTTGTTCCAGGGCTCCATGGGCGGCCATCGCCTGAACCAGCCGGTCGTCGGCATGGCGTCGGATCCGACCACCGGCGGTTACTGGTTGGTGGCGGCCGACGGCGGCATCTTCAGCTTCGGCGCACCGTTCTTCGGCAGCACGGGAGCGCTCCACCTCAACAAGCCCATCGTGGGTATCGAAGCCCTGGCCAATGGGCTGGGTTACCGGTTCGAAGCCTCCGATGGGGGCGTGTTCGACTTCGGAAAAGCCACCTTCGACGGCTCGATGGGTGGGACGAGCTTGGTGGCGCCGGTGGTGGGAATGGCGTCGGATAATCCGACCAACGGCTACTGGTTGGCGGCCGAGGACGGCGGCATCTTCAGTTTCGGCGGTGCCTCGTTCCTGGGTCGCGTGGTCAACGCCTTGACCTCGCTCCTCTTCTAATTGGCTACACGTGCCGGCACCTTGGCGGTGCGGGTCCGGTGCCGGGTGACGGACTTCAGACGATGCCGCGCCCCTCGAGGTCGGCCAGCTCGTCCTGGCTGAGGCCGACCAGGTCGCACCAGATCTCACGGTTGTGCTGGCCCAGGCGCGGTGCCCCGGTCGGTACCGGAGCCGGGTGGCGCGCCAGCCGGGGGAAGGGTGCCTGCTGGCGGACGGCGCCGATCACCGGATCCTCCACGGCCACCAGGTCACCGCGGGCCTGCATGTGGGGATCGGCGAAGATGTCGGCCGCGCTGTAGGCCGTCCCCACGGGCACGTCGTGCTCGACGCAGCGGGCGGTGATCTCATCGGCCTCCAATGAGCTGGTCCACGCCGCCACCAGACCGTTGATCTCTGGGCCGTGAGCGGCCCGCTCGGCCAAGGTGGCGAAGCGGGCGTCCCGGGCCAGCTCCGGTTGGCCCATGGCCCGGCACAGGCGGGTGAAGTTGGCGTCGGAGCCGGCCACGATGCAGACGAAGTAGCCGTCCTTGGTCGGGTAGTTGTCGAGGGGTGCCGAGTGCGACAGGCGGTTGCCCTCGCGCTGGCGCACCAGGCCGAGGCGGTCGTAGCCGGCCAGCGTCCATTCGAGAATGCGCAGTATTGATCCATAGAGCGGAGCGTCGATGACCTCGCCCTGCCCGTCACCGGAACCCTCTTTGTCGCGCCCGTACAGGGCGGACACCGCGGCGAAGGCGGCGAAGACGCCGGTGAGGTAATCCGACACCGTGACGCCTGGACGAACCGGTGGTCGGTCGGGGTCACCGGTCAGGTGCAGCAGGCCGCCGAAGGCGATACCGAGGCGATCGAGTCCGGGTCGCGGCGAGTAGGGCCCGCTCTGGCCGAACACGCTGATGCGGACGTACACCAAGTCAGGTTCGAGATGTTCGGGCCCCAGACCCCAACGCTCCATCGTCCCGGGACGGAAGTTCTCGCACAACACGTCGGAGATGCCGCACAGCCGCGTGAAGAGGTCCTTGCCCTCGGGAGTGCGCAGGTCGCAGGTGACGCCGCGTCGCCCTCGCCCCTCGACCGCCCACGACAGCGAGTAGTCGGCCTCACCGTCCACGGGGACGAACGGGCCCATGGTGCGCATGAAGTCACCCTCGCCGGGCAGCTCGACTTTGATGACATCGGCCCCCAGCTCACCGAGCAGACCGGCACAGAAAGGAGCGGAGATCCGGGTACCAACATCGATGACCCGCACCCCACTGAGTGGTCCGTTCATGTGCCGGGCTGACCGTGATCCCGCTCGGCGAAGACCTCCTTCATGGAGCCCTTCTCCTTGCGAGCGGCCAGGGCGTTGAGCGCAGTGGCCGTGTTGTGCACCCAGTGGTGGGCCATGAAGTGGTACTTGAGGGCATCGCGCTTGCCCATGAGGGTGCCGGTCTGGTTGAGGCTGTCCTTGACGGTCTGGGCTGTGATGGCCGGCACCAGCGCGATCCGGTCGGCCATTTCCTTGGTGCGCGTCATCAGCTCGGATCGTGGCACCACCCGGTTGACCAGTCCGAGACGCCACGCCTCCTGGGCGTCGATGGTGTCGCCGGTCAGGAGGAACTCCTTGGCCTTGCGGATGCCGATCTCCCACGGCTCCACCAACAGCTCGACCCCGGCGCCGGTCAGGCGTAGGACCGGGTTGGAGAACTCGGCATCGTCGGCGGCCACGATGAGATCGCACATGGCGGCCAACATCAGGCCGGCCGCCACGCAGCTACCCTGCACCGCGGCGATGGTCGGCTTGCGGAAGTCGTGGATGCGTAGGCACCGGTCGTAGTACATGACCTGCTCATGGCGGAACTTGCCCTCAGGGGTCTCGCGCATCTTCATCCACTCGTCCGGCTCCTCGCCGCCGACAATGGCTTTGAGATCGTGGCCGGAAGAGAAGTGCTTCCCGGCGCCGGCCAGCACCACCACTCGGATGCCATCGTCGGCATCGGCCAGGTCGAAGGCGGCATCGAGCTCGTCGATCAGCTTTGTGCTCTGGGCGTTGGCCTGATCGGGCCGGTTCATAGTGATGGTGGCGACGGCACCGTCGGTGCCGTAGAGGATTGTCTCGAAGCTGGTTGTCACGTCTCCATCCTTCCGTGTGGGAGCAGGGTCCGGGGCCGTTCAGGGGCGGGGGAGGCCGAGGACGCGCTCGCCCACCACCGTGCGCTGGATCTCGTTGGTTCCGGCGAATATGGACGACGCTTGGTAGTACAGCCATGACCGCTGCCAGGCTCCGTCAGCCGGGTTGTCCGGCGCACCCTGCCATAGCGGTGCATCTTCGCCCAGCACCTCCATGGCGGTCTGGTGCAGTCGCTTGGACATCTCGCTCCAGTACAGCTTGAGCATGCTGCCTTCGGGACCAGGCTCTTCTCCTTTGGAGAGCCGGGTCAACGTGCGCCAGTTATGGAGTTGAAAGAGCCGGACTTCGGTGGCGGCCCGAGCGAGCGCCTGGCGGTGCCGCCAGTTGTCGAAGGACCCCCGGGTTTCGGCCAACCGCAGCAGCTCCTCGATGAGTTGCGAGTGGATGACCAGCTGGCGCGGGTTGATCCCTCGCTCGTGGCTGAGGGTCGAGTTGGCCACCGTCCACCCCTTGCCTTCAGGGCCCAGACGGCGCTCGTCGGGGACGAAGACTTCGTCCAGTTCGACCTCGTTGAATTCGGCCTCGCCGGTGGACTGCACCAGTGGGTGCACGTGCACGCCCTCGCTGTGCATGTCGATGATGAGGGCCGTGATGCCCATCTGACGCTTGGGCGCATCGGGATCAGACCGGGCTAGGCACAGTCCCCAGTCGGCGAACTGCGCGTAGGAAGTCCAGACCTTGCGCCCGCTGACCCGGTAGCCGCCGTCCACCGCTACGGCGCGGGTGGTCACCGAGGCCAGGTCGCTCCCGGCATCGGGCTCGCTGAAGAGCTGGCACCACAGTTCATCGGCCGCCAAGATCCGTGGCAGGTAACGGGACTTCTGTTCGGGCGTCCCATTCGCCAGCAACGTGGGGCCGACCAGGTTGACACCAATGCGGCCGACCAGTTCAGGCGCGCGAGCCCGGGCCAACTCCTCGATCACCACATAGTTCTCGAGCGGGCCCAGCCCCCGGCCGCCCAGTTCGTAGGGCCAGGTCACGCCGACCCAGCGGTCGGCGGCCAGCGCGGCCTGCCAACGCCGACCAAAGCTGACCGTCTCGGCCAGGTCGTCAAAACGGGGCGGGAGACCTTCGCCATAGGGCCACGGCAAGTGCTCCATCAGCCAGGCCCGGAACGTCTCGCGCAAGGTCTCCTGCTCCGCAGTGGTGCGCAGGTCCATGGGCCGACCAGCATGGCACAGGGCCCCTTCGAGGTGACAGCCGTGTCAGGGAGCGCCGTAGACTGCGCCGCCGTGGACTTCGACCTGTCGGCCGATCAAGAAGCCCTCCGTGACGGGGCCCGAACACTGCTCGAGCGCCGGGCCAGCCACGACGTGCTGCGGGCGCGCGTGGGGAGCGGTGTGGTGGTCGGGACGTTGCCCGGCGCGGGCCAGACCGACGGGGGCGCCGCGGCCGATGCGCCATCGGGTTTCGATCGCGACGCCTGGGCCGGCATGGCCGGCCAGGGTTGGCTGGCCTTGGAGGTCCCAGAGGAAGAGGGCGGCCTCGGCTTGGGCATGGTCGAGGCGGCGGTGCTCTGCGAGGAGATCGGCCGCCACCTGGCTCCGGTTCCGTTCCTCTCCAGCCTGCTGACGCTGGGCGCGCTGTCGGGTCCGAGCGCTCGTGCCATCGAGGCCACCGCCACCTGGCGGGACGGCCTGGCCGAGGGGTCGTTGGTGGGCTGCATTGCCATCGTCACCGAGCCCGGGAAGCTGACGACCGAGGGGAGTGGCCAGGTCCGATTGACGGGACGGGTCGGACCGACCGTGTTCGCGCCGTCAGCCGACGTGGCGGTGATCGCGACGCCCGAGGCGCTCTACGCCGTCGATCTGGTCGCGGTGGGCCGACCGCCGGCGCTCTCGGCCATGGACCGCACCCGCGAGCTCGGCCGGCTCGAGTTCGACGGGACATCGGCTCTGGTCATCGGTGACGCCGCGGCGTCGGCGCTCCTGCTCGACCGGGCCGCCACGGCGATCAGCGCCGAGATGCTGGGTGCCGCGGCGACCGTGCTGGACATGGCGGTGGGTTACGCCAAGGACCGGGTGCAGTTCGGCAAGCCCATCGGGTCCTTCCAGGCGGTCAAGCACATGCTGGCCGACGTTCTGGTCGACGTCGAGGGCATGCGCTCGAGCGTCTACTACGCGGCCTGGTGCAGCGCCGCCGACGATGGTGAGCGTTCCTTGGCCGCCAGCATGGCCAAGTCGTGGTGCAGCGATGCCTCACGACGGGTCATGGGCACCGGCCTCCAGGTGCATGGTGGCATCGGCTTCACCTGGGAGCACGACATGCACCTCTACGTGAAGCGGGCCCAGTTGGATCAGGTCAGCTTCGGCGACGGTGCCTTCCACCGCGACCGGATCGCCTCGATCCTGCGTCAGCGCGTGGTGGCCGGGACCGGCATCACCGCTTCGGCCTAATTACCCCGCACCGCGATCGTCTTGCTGCCGATCTTGAGCAGGGCGAAGGTTTCGCCCTCGATGCCGCCGACGGCGCGGGCCCCGCTGGTCAGGGTCTGCTTGGGCACCGAGGCCCGGACGTTCACGTAGACCAGCTGGCCTGAACGGACGTCAGCCGTCTCGTGCACCGTGCCTCGGTCCGAGGGTTTGTTCTCCACCCGCTCCGAGAAGGTGTTCAGCGGCTCGGTGCGGGTGTAGGTAGAACCGTGGGCGACCCAGGTGGCGCTACCGCCGGTGACCGCGGCGTAGCTCTCGATGACGCCGTCGATGCCCGCGGCAGGGACGGCACCGAGGATGGAGACCGTCGACCCCGAGAGTTGGTACACGATCATCTTGGAGGGCGGGACGAACTGGATGGCTCGCTCCTGGGAGATCACGCCTGAGCCGTGCCCGGAGGAGACCGAGCTGGTCAGGTCCATGTCGAAGCCGACCGAGCCGTAGGGGCTGCCAAACGTCGCGGCGGTGGCGTTGGCGACCACGATGCTGCCCGAGCCCGGCACTTCGGACACGGCGATCAAGGCGGATACTGCAACCAGCACGGTCAGCACGGCCAGCAACAGTTGAGGGATGTAGTGCCGCCTGTTCATGGAGCGACCACGCTAATCCCCTGGTCGCGGCGACGGAGATACTCGGGCATGGGCGACCCCGGGTGATTCAGCCTCTGGTCTCGGCCGCCTGACGCTGCAGCTGGGCCCGGTCCGGTTTGCCCGAACCGAGCAAGGGGAGCGACTCCACCTCGATGACCCGTTCGGGCGTCTTGAACTTGGCCAGGCCACGCTCGACGAACCAGCGCTGGCAATCGGCCACATCGAAGGGGGCGGTGCTGACCACGAACGCGGCCACCCGCTCGCCCATCAGCGGGTCCGGGTACCCCACCGCCACGGCTTGGCGGATGTGGGGATGGGCTTCCAGGGCGCCCTCCACTTCGGAAGCCGAGATGTTCTCGCCGCCGCGGATGATGACGTCCTTGAGGCGGCCGACGATGCGCAGCCAGCCTTCGGCGTCGACGGTGGCCAGATCGCCGGTGCGGAACCAGCCACCGCGGGCAATGGTGCTCTGTGTCTGGGCCAGATCGGCGTAACCAGCGAACATCTCGGGCCCGCGCACCCAGAGCTCGCCCTTCTGGCCGGCTGGTCGCGGCCGGCCCGTCTCGGGGTCCACCACCCGGAGCTCGGCCAGGCCGACGGCACGCCCGTCGGTGTCACGAGCTTTCTCGAATGGGTCATCGTTGGTGCTGGTGGTCATAGTCGGGGCCTCGGTCGAGCCGTAGGTCCGCTTGACCCGGCAGTCGAAGATGCGGGCGGTGTCCTCGACGAAGGCGGGGGTGACCGACGCGCCACCACTCGAGACCAGGCGGATCGAGCTGACGTCGTGGCCGTCGAGGGCGTTGGCCATGGCGACGAAGAAGGTGGGCGGTCCGGCCAGGAAGGAGATCCGCTCGGCCGCCACCAGCTCGAGCGCCCGCGCCGGATCGAACTTGCGCACCAGGACGGCGCGCAGGCCGGCGGCACCGGCCACCAGGACGCCGTTGAGCAGACCTGAGATATGGGCCATCGGTGCCGGCATGAGCACCGCGTCGGTCGTCCCGAGTCCGTGCACCTGCGCCATGAGCGAGGCCTTCCAGCTCAGGCCGCGCTGGGTGTGCAGCACGGCCTTGGGCGTGCCGGTCGACCCGGAGGTGAAGAGGACCAGGGCCACATCCGACAGGCTCGCCGCCTTGGGGTCCGAGGCCAGGAAGTCGCCGCCCACCGCCGCATCGAGAGCGGCCGGGTCGGAGTAGGCCCCCGCGGGCAGGTCGAGCGTGAGGGCGGGGTCGACCTGGGAGAGCGCGGCCGCCATGTCGGAGGGTCCGAACGAGTGCAGCACGGGCGAGGCGATGGCACCGATCCGCCAGCAGGCGCGGGGGAGTACGGCGGCAGCCAGGCTGTTGGGTACCTGCCAGGCCACCGCGTCACCGCGCCGCACGCCGCGGGCACGCAGTCCACCGGCCACCCGCCCAACCAGATCGTTCATGGCGCCGCCCGACAACCTGGTGTCACCGTCGACCACTTCGCCGCCGTTGGCCGTCAGCAGCACATCGAGGGTGGGGCCGGTCCAGGGACCACCGGGCTGGCGGTAGGACTTGGCCAATTCAGGTACCCAGGTGGCGCGCAGGCGGGCCGTCACGGACGGCACCCTAACCGGACGACCACTAGCGTGACATCGATGTCAGGGAACAGGGAGCGGGCCGCATGGACCTGGCGCTGAAGCCCGAAGACGAAGCGTTCGCCGCATCGTTCCGCGATTGGTTGGCCCGGCATCTCGAGCGCCCGCCCGCTTTTGTCGACCTGGCCGACGAGGTGGCCTGGGGTCGTCAATGGCAGGCCACGCTGGCGGCCGATCACTGGGTCGGCGTCCACTGGCCCAGCGAATACGGCGGCCGCAGTGCGACGCCGGTCCAGGTCGCGCTGTACCAATCCGAGTACGCCCGCTCGCAGGCGCCGCAACCGGTCAACCGGGTCGGGATCAACCTGGTCGGCCCGACCCTGCTGGCACACGGGAGCGACGACCAGCGCCTGCGTTACCTGCCGGCCATCCTCTCGGCCGAAGAGATCTGGTGCCAGCTCTTCAGTGAGCCCGATGCCGGGAGCGACCTGGCCTCGCTGAGCACGCGGGCCGTGCCGGTCGAAGGGGGCTACGTGCTCACCGGCCGCAAGGTCTGGACCTCCTACGCCCAGTTCGCCACCTGGGGGCTGTGCCTGGCCCGCACCGATCCCGAGGCGGCCCGGCCGCAGCAGGGGATCTCCGCCCTCATCGTGGACATGGCCGATCCGGGGGTCGACGTGCGCCCGCTGGTGCAGATGACCGGTGACGCCGAGTTCAACGAGGTGTTTCTCACCGACGTCTTCGTCCCGGCCGAGCACCTGGTCGGGATCGAGGGGCAGGGCTGGACGGTCGCCGGTTCCACCCTGGCCCATGAACGGGGCACCAACTTCCCGTTCAAGGAGCAGGTGGTGCACGAGACCTATCTGGCTCGCCTCTACGACGCCGCCGCCGCCAACGGATCGTTGGACGACCCGCTGGTGGCCGACGCGCTGGCCCAGTCCTACATCGAGTTGGGTGTGCTGCGGCTGCACAACCTGCGCACGCTCACCCGCTTGGGGCGTGGCGAGCAACCAGGACCCGAGTCGAGTTGGGTCAAGCTGCAGTGGACGCACATGACCCAGCAGATGTCCGAGACCGGTCAGTTGGTGATGGGTCGCGATGCCGGCGCAGCGCAGGCCGGTCCCTGGGCCCGCCAATGGTTGTGGAGCAAGGCGGCCAGCATCGCCGGCGGCACCTCGGAGGTACAGCGCGACATCATCGCCGGTCGCATCCTCGGTTTGCCGCGCTGAGCGGCTGACTCAGCTCTCCGCGGCCGGTCCGAGGTAGACGTACTCGTCGAGCGCGCCGCCGGGGAACCGTGAGGTGACGCTCCCGAGACGTTGCCACCCGTTGCGCTCGTAGAGAATGATGGCCGATTCGGTCCTCACGTCAACGTCGAGGATCGGCTGGCGCCCGAGCGAGTGGGCGTGCCCGGTGGCGGCGGCAAGCAATTGCCGGGCCACGCCTGTCCCGCGCGCGGCTGATGACACCATCAAGCGGGAAACCACGGCCACGTCGTCGGGTCCGAGCCCGGTCGTTTCGGAGAGCAGCTCCATGACCGCTTTCCCGCTGGAGGGGTGCAGTGCCACATGGCCGACGATGTCGGGGTCGGTTTCGGCCACCCAGGCCCCCAACGCACCAGGGACCGCCAGGAATGAGCGCAGGTCGCGGGCGATGTAGACGGGGTAGTCGTCCTGCTGTTTGACGATGGTGGCCAGGGCGACGCACCGGTCGAGGTCGTCGTCACGCCGGGGACGGATCTCCATCAGCTTTGGCGCGGGCGCGGCGGACGCTCGGTCATGAAAGCGATGGGCACGCTCGAACCGGCGCCGCGGTCGAGGGTGGCGATGCGGCGGCCCGACTGGACGGCGTCCGTGGGTGGCCGCAGCCGATCGCCCAGCATGAGGGCGGTAGCGTCGAGGTCGGCGACGACGAAGGTCAGCCCCCAGATGGAAGCCGGCCCTTCCTCGTTCCGGGTCGGACTGCCGACCACCTCGATGATCACCGGACCGACGCGGAAGAAGGCCTGGGTCATCTCGGCCGAGGCAGCCCGGGTGCGCCGCAGCTCGATGCCGGCTGCCTCGAAGGCGGCGATGGTGCGATCCAGGTTCGGCGAGGTGACCACGACGTGATCGAGGCGGGTCACGCCGTTGGGGTGCTGGGCCGGTCCGGGCTCCGCCGCTGGATCGGGTTCGATCCGGGTCGGGACCTCGTCGAACGAGGCGATGCCGTGCAGGGTCCACCCCACCACGCCGCGGCCGGCCGCGCCGAGCTGGTGGCGGACGCCGTCGATGGTGCACACGCCATCGAGCACGTCGAACCCGAGATCCCGCCAGAGAGAGGGCGGATCAGCGATCTGCAGCGCGACGAGTTGGGCCATGCGTCCATTCTTCTGGTGCCGGTCTGGTTCCCGCCTCTCGGGGTCGTCGGGAACCGGTGCGGTGAACCTGACATGAGTGTCAGGAAATGGGCTCACCGCGCTAGCTTTCTCCAATGCCGGTGTGGTTGAGCGACCAGGAATACGCCACCCTGGCCGCCGCCTGTGCCCAGATGCTCCCGGCCGACGAGGAGGCCGGGGCCCCAGGTGCCGAGGGGGCGGGGGTGGCCGATTACATCGACGTCCTCCTCGGGGCCTTCACCTTCGATCCACCCCGGATCTGGGCCGGCGGACCGACGTCGGGTCGCCTGGGCGGCGATCCCCGCTTCGCCACCTTCCACCGGCTCAGCCGGCTCGACGAGCTGGCCTGGCGCATGCGGATCGAGGGGTCCCAGGGTCGACCCGAGCGCGAGTTCAACGGACCGGTGGTCGGGCTGCAGCAGCAGTACCGAGACGGATTGGCCGCGCTCGGCGCCGGCTTTGTCGAGGTGGATGGCAAGGAGCGACGGCGCCGGCTGCGCAGCCAGCCCGAGTTCGCCGAGATGCTGTGGCAGCACTGCTGCGAGGGCATGTACGGCGCGCCCGAGTACGGCGGGAACCGCCACGGTGTCGGCTGGGCCTCCATCGGCCGGCTGGGCGACGTGCAGCCCCGGGGTTACAGCGATGCCGAGGTGTCGGGCCCGTGACGGTCGACGCCATCATCGTCGGGTCGGGGCCCGGTGGATCGACCGCGGCCGAGGTGCTGACCCGGGCGGGCTGGTCGGTCGTGATCATGGAGAAGGGTCGCAACCACTTGCTCGACCCCGACGACCTGACCAAGCCGGCGACGGACTACTCGAACGACGAGATCAAGTTCATCAACCGTCACTTCCTCGGGCCTGACCCCTTGACCGAGCCCCGGGCCTTCCGCGTCTCGGCCGAGGACGGCGAGCACACCCACGTGGGCGAGGTGAACTCCATCCCCACCACGGTGGGCGGCGGCGGCGTGCACGCCGACGGCAAGACGCCGCGCTTTCGGGACGAGGACTTCCGGCTGCTCTCGGACTACGGGCCCCAAGAGGACGCGCTGATCGAGGACTGGCCGCTGACCTACGACGAGCTCGAGCCCTATTACGCCGAGGTCGAGCGGGCCATCGGGGTGGCCGGAGCGGCCGGGGCCAACCCATTCGCGGCGTGGCGTTCGGGTCCCTATCCGATGCCACCCGGCGCACCCATGTACGGCGCGGTGCTGTCCTCGGCCGCCGCCGAGCGCTGCGGGCTGCATCCCTATCCGGCGCCGACCGCGGCCAACAGCGTCGAATACGACGGCCGGCCCGCCTGCAACAACTGCGGCTTCTGCGCCTTCTTCGGCTGCCCTATTCACGCCAAGGGCGATCCGGTCGCCCTGCTGACCAAGACCATGGCCACCGGGCGGGCCGAGCTGTTGGCCGAGACCTGCGTCACCCGCATCGTGACCGACGGGCGCCGGGCCACCGGGGTGGAGTACCTCGATGCCGACGGGGCCCGCCACACCATGGAGGCCCGCTACGTGATCGTGGCCGGCGGCGCCATCGAAACGCCGCGGCTGCTGCTGCTCTCGGGGATCGAGCACCCGTCGCTCGGTCGCCATCTGATGGTGCACTTTCAGACGATCGTGGTCGGGCACTTTCCCGGGCACAGCCTGCATCCCTACAAGGGGCGCTCGGTCACCCACGTGCACGACGACGCCATGGTGCAGGACGACGCGTCCCGGGCGGCCGCCCAGGAGGCGGGCCTGCCCTGGATCCGCGGCGGCCTGGTCGAGCATGCCGGCGGTGGTCACCTGATCATGGAGGCGCACTACACGCCGTGGGGGCGAGCGCACGTCGGGTCCATGCGCGACTCGGTCATGGGTGACCGCATGTGGGCCTTCATCATGCAGGGCGAGGACTTGCCCTACGCCACCAACACGGTCGACCTCAGCCCGTCGATCCGCGACGCTCGGGGGCTGCCGGTGGCCCGGGTCACCTACAAGCCGGGGCGCCACGAGCTGGCGGCGTCCAAGCATCACGGCAAGATCCTTCAGGGCGTACTCGAGGAGATGGGCTCCGAGTGGGTGATCCACACCTCGTCGCCGGGGGTCTCCTACACCGGCCTCGGTTCGACCCCGGTCCCCGAGAGCCGCCACGTGATCGGCACCGCCCGCATGGGCGACGACCCGGCCACCGCGGTGGTGGACCGCTGGAGCCGGATGCACCAGTTCGACAACCTGATCATCGCCGACTCGTCTGTCTTCCCGACCGCGAGTGGGTACGGGCCGACGCTGACCCTGGTGGCGTTGGCGGCCCGGGCGGCCCACCACTTGGCCGGCACTTCGCCGTCGTAGTCAGGCCGGCGGTAGTCAGGAGGGCGGTTCCGCTCGTTCGTCGAGCCGCAGTTCGAGCAGGACGAGGTCGAGCCACCGTCCGAACTTGGTGCCGACCTGGGGGAGGCGGCCCACTTCGGCGAAACCCAACCGTTGATGGAACCGGATCGAGTCCTCGTTGGTGGCATCGATGGCCGCCACCATGGCGTGCTTCCCGCTGGCTCGGGCCGCCTCGATGAGTTCTTGCATCAGCCGGCTGCCCAGCCCGCGGCCCCAGTGCGACTGGCGCACGTGCACCGAGTTCTCGACGGTGAAGCGGTAGCCGGGTCGGACCACGGCATCGCGGAACCAGCCGAAGGCGGCCAGTCCGACCACTTCGCCGTCCTCTTCGGCCACCAACACGACCTCGTGGTCCTCGATCCAGCGGACGATGTCCTCGACGCGGTGGGGGGTCTCGGTCCACTCGACGGTGGTGGTCGTCAGCAGGGCGTTGAGGATGTCAGCGATGGCCGGGGCATCAGGCGGGGTGGCGGACCGGATCTCCATGGCGCGAGTCTCGTCGGTGCGGCCCCGTCCGGGAGGCCAGGAAAGGCGGGTGTAAATGGTGAGCGTTCTTCGACTCCGGCCGGTGCCCGAGGCCGTCCGTGCCGCCGACACCATGGCGGCGCCCGACTACGTCGACGGTTTCAGCCTGCTCGTTCCCGCCAGCGGAGAGGTGCGGACGCCCGAGGATTGGGCCCGAGCCGTTTTCGACGACGCCCCGGCCGCGCTGTACCAGTTCGTGGTCATCGGATGGCGGGTCTTCCTCGGCCTACGGCTGGGCCCGCGACCCTCGCCCGATTGCGTCATCGGCTGGCGCCTGGCTGACCGGGGCGAGCACTGGGTGCGGATGGAGGTGGGCTCAGCCATGTTGGAGGCCCACATCGTGTTCTGGCTCGATCAGGAGCGGCTCACCTTTTCGACCTCGGTGCACTACACGCGCCGGCGGGCCCGATTGCTCTGGTCGGCGCTCGCCCCGGTGCATCATCAGGTCGTACCCATGCTGCTGCGTTCGGCCGCCCGGCGCGCTGGCGGCTCGTCGGCCGCAGGGAATCAGTAGGCCAGGCCGGCGCTGAAGTTCTCCCCCACCACCGGCAGGCAGGGGAGGGGCAGGGCGGAATAAGAGACCACGGAGCCCGAACTCGGCGCACTGGTCCCGGCGGCGGTGGTCACGCTGACCGGGGTTTTGCCACTGCCGGCAGGGGCGGTGGCCAGCAGGTAGTTGGCCGAGAGCACGGTGACCGCGCTGGCCAGGGCGGCCCCGAAATGGACCACCGTGCCCGCCGTGAAGCCGCTGCCACTGATCAACACCCGCCCGCCGCTGGTGGGCAGGGAGGTCGGGCCGGCCAATTCGACGGTGGGTGATTCGGCGTCGAGCAGCCCTTGATACTGGGGCTCCAGCCCGGCCGCCGCCAGGGTCAACAACGGGACCTGGCTGGGCTCGATCACGCTGCAGACCAGCGTGTTGTCGGTGGGTACGACGTCGATGGGCACGAAGCACGGGTAGAGCGGGCCGATCGGGGAGAAGTAGTTGCCGTCGATGTGAATGTGACCGATGGTGTGGCAGCCGCCGGTGGAGAACGAGTCCACCGGCTGGTCGTACACGACGTTCTGGGTCAGCTCGATGTACTGCGAGCCGGTGTCGGTGTAGAGGCTGAAGTCGGTGCCGGTGCCTCCGTAGGCGACGTTCCCACTGATCAGAAGCTGGTTGGCGTAGCTGGTGGCCTGGCTGCCGTTGGTGTAGATGGCGCCCCCGTCACCCAGCGTCTGCATGTAGTCGTAGAGCAGGTTGTCCGAGATGTCGTTGTTCTCGTTGACGTTGGGATCACTGTTGGGATCGATCGACCACGAGTGCCAGCCGGCCCAGCCGATGCTGATGGCGGTGTAGGGGACGTCGTCGATCTGGTTGTGCGTGATCAGCGCGTGCTGGGCGTAGCCGACCCAGATGCCGATGCCACCGAGCCATTGGTTGGCCACGTTGTGGATGTAGTTGTCGGTGATGGTGTCGTTGCTGTTGATCTCATCGTTGCCCGCACCGACGTCAGAGGGGAGAGGATCATCGGTGCTGCCCAGCTGTATGCCCGAGGCTGCGATGTCGGTGAGAACGTTGCCCTGGACCAGGTCGCCCTGGCTGCCGTACTCGAGGTCGAGTCCGGCCGTGCCCAGATGGGCCAGCGTGTCGTTGACGATGTCCACGTTGTGGGTGGCCGAGAGGATCACCGCGCCCGGGAGTCGCGTCCATGAAGCGAACGGGCAGGCGCCGTGAGGGATTGAGTATTGGCAGGTGCCCTGTGACTTTGACGCGCCGCCCCCGGTCAGGGTCCAGTCGGCCTGCATCTCGGCGAAGCCCTGCACGGTGTCGGGCTGGGTCCAGGTGTCGTAGGAGAACTGCAACCCGCTGAAGGTCAGGTCGTGTACCGGGTCGGCCAGGGTGCCCTCGACGTCCACCAGCGAGGAGAGCACCGGCGCGATGACAGAGGCGCTGGCCATCGACTGGCCGGCCGTCGGCACGTAATACATCTCGTGGGTCACCGTGTCGATGGACCAGTGTCCGGGCGAGAGCAGCTCATAGGCGTTCTCGAAATCGGACGGCTGCGCGGCTCCCGAGAGCCCGCCGAATCCGCCCTCGGGGCCGTAGACCCACGAGACCTCCTGGCTGCCGTCGCCGGGCAAGTGCAGGTTGCCCCAGCACGGCTGGGCCATGGTGATGTTGTCGCCGTCCACCGACGCGATGGGGCACGACGTCTGGGTCCACGCCCCGTTGCCACCGTTGAAGACGGCCGAGATGCCGGTGACGTCCGGCCAGCCGGCCAGCACCGGTTTGGAGGAGATGAACCCGGTCGTGGTCTGCAGGTAGAAGGCCGAGGGCAGCCCGATGGAGCGGGGGACCGACTGGCCGTTCACGTAGAGCTGCTCGGTGTCGAAGCCGGCTGCGATGGGCGCGGCCCAGATGTTGGCGGCCTGGTTGATCTGGTGCCATCCAGTGATGGGATAGGAGCCACTGATGATCGGATGCGCGCCGGGCGCCGCCTCGTAGGTCACAGTGAATCCGTTGCTGCCCGAGTCCTGCGACCCGAAGCTCCAGGGATGGGCCAGGTTGTAGGTGTCACCTTCGAGCAGGACATCGAGGTCGGCGCTGAGGTTGGCGCTGCGCTGGCGGGCCACCGCCTGGGCGCCCAGCGGTGAGCACGGTGCGACCTGGCTGCAAGTCGAGCCGTGGCCGAGTGGGTTGGCCCACAGGACGATCGGGGACGGTGTGGCCGACGCTGCGCCGTCGCCAGAGCCGCTCAGCGCGGCCACGCCGGCCCCCAAAAGAATCCCCGCCATCGCCACGGCGCGGACTACCCGCCGTGGCACCCCCACCAAGTGCACGAGGGAGGATCGTAGTGCGACTTTCCTGCATCCCCGGGTGGAACGTGGTGGGCCCTCAGCTCTGCGTGGTGCCGATTTCGTTTTGTCAGCCCGTTCACGGGGTATTTCTCAGTTGTCTCCGGAGCGATACGTGGGCCCCTGGCTCACCACAACGAGAGGAGTCACCATGACCATGACGATGTATCCGGACGCGCACGGGCACGGCCATTTTTTCAGCCGGACCAGGGAGCACGCAGCAGGACGCCACCGGGTGCGGACGTGGTCAGTCGGTCTGGGATTCGTCGGCGCCATCGCAGTGATCGTTTCGGCCTGGGGTGCCCTGGTTCCCTTCTGGGGTCCCACGTTCGGGTTCAGCGTTGACGGCTCCTCCTCTTGGCACTGGAATCTGGCCCACGCCGTCCTGGGCGTGGCACCCGGTGCCGTCGGGATCGTGGTCGGTCTCTTCATTCTCAGCCCCCGCGGCGCCAGCGTGGTGCTCAGCCGACTCCAGTTGCTGTCGGGCGGCCTGCTCGCCTTGGCCAGTGGCGCCTGGTTCGCCGTCGGGCCTTTGGCCTGGCCGGTGATCAACTCCCGGACCTACCTGACTCCGGCGGCTCCCTTCCGCACCCTCGAGGTCTGGCTCGGCACCTCGATCGGGCCAGGTTTCCTGCTGGCGATGTGCGGGGCCTTCGCCCTGGGCTGGGCCGTCCGTCACGACCGCCCGCTGGCCGACGTACCGGCCGCTCCTGACGAGGCCGATCCGGTGGCCACGGTGGCCTCGGAACCCGAACCGGTGATCACCTAGGGATCCCACGCCGCCCGCCGAAGGCAGTCGGCGCCTGGGTGTCTGACCAGGGCCCGGGTCCGCCCCTCACCGGTGGACCCGGGCCCTGGCGCGTCTGCACCTCACTGTCACAAGCGGGGGCCATGATGGGTCTAATTGTCGCCGGGTCGGTGTCGGACGCCCGACTGACCACGAGTCACACGACCACATCACAGACGGAGGAATCACATCGATGGCTGAGGCCTCGCAGGTCGACGCGCCGGGAAGCGGCCCGGCCGTTGAGTCGGACCCCCGGCGCTGGAAGGCGTTGTTCTTCCTTGCCCTGATCCAGTTCATGCTGGTGCTCGACGTGACAGTGGTGAACGTCGCCCTGCCCCGGATCCAGCAGAACCTGGGCTTCACCCACTCGGGCCTGGCCTGGGTGGTCAACGGCTACGTCTTGGTGGCGGGTGGCTTCCTGTTGCTCGGTGGCCGACTGGCTGACGTGCTCGGTCGGCGCCGGATGTTCCTCGTCGGTGTCGCCATCTTCGCCGTGGCCTCCGCCACCTGTGGCGCGGCGATCAGTCCGGCCATGCTGGTGGCCAGCCGCTTCGTGCAGGGTCTGGGCGAGGCCTTCGCCGCACCAGCTTCGCTCGGACTCATCGCACTGTTGTTCCGCGACCCGCGCGAGCGCATCAAGGCTCTCGGGATCTGGGGTGGCGTGGCCGGTCTCGGCGGTACCACCGGCACCATCATTTCCGGGGTGCTCACCAGCTATGTCTCGTGGCGCTGGATCTTCTACATCAACCTGCCGGTGGCGCTGATCGCTCTGGTCGTCGTGCCGAGGTTGGTGACCGAGAGCCGCATGGTGCGCGAGAAGGGGCGCATCGACTTCGGCGGTGCCCTCACCGCGACCGGCGGGTTGGTGGCGATCGTCGACGGTCTCTTGGCCGCGTCCACGCACCCCTGGGGGTCGTGGCCGGTGCTGGCGCCGCTCTTCGGCGGGCTGGCGCTGCTGGTGGTGATGGTTGGGCTCGAGGCCCGGTCCAAGAATCCCCTCATACCGCTGTCGTTCTTCTCGAACCGCACCCGGGTCGTCACCAACATCGTGTCGCTCTTCTTCTCCTCGGCCTTCTTCAGCTTCTTCTTCATGTTGACCCTCTACGAGCAACAGGTCCTCCACTATTCGCCGGTCAGAGGAGGCGTGTCCTACCTTCCGTTCGGCCTGGCCATCGGGGCCGGTATAGGTATAGGCACCGCGCTGATGCCCAAGTTGGGGGTCAAACCGATTCTGGCGGCCGGCTTCTTCGGGTGTGCCGTCGGGCTCTGGTTGATCAGCGGCATCAGCGTGGGCACGCAGTACTGGGAAGGGATCATGCCGGCGATGGTCGTTCTTGGGTTCTTCTCGGGACTGAACTTCCCGACCATCGGCAATGCGTCGCTGCACGAGGTGACCGGGCAGGACTCGAGCCTGGCTTCAGGGATGCAGAACGCGGTCCAACAGATCGGTGGTGCCCTCGGGCTGGCCACGCTGGTGACTCTCGCTCTGCGCCGGGCCACCAGCCAGATCCACCAGGGGGTGGCGGTCGGAGTGGCTTCGACGCACGGCTACGCCTTCGCCTACCGGATTGCCGCCGCCCTGTGCGTCATCGGTGGCGTGCTGGTGGTGGCGTTGCTCGAGCGGGTCGCTGCCTTGCCACGCCAACCCGGTGTCGAGATCGAAGAAGCCATCGTCACTGCCGCGACCGGTTGACCGGAGCTCAGCGATCGCTTACGGGAGGTTCGAGAGAAGGATCGGACCGGACAACTGATGCGGGGGACCTGGGGGGAGCACGAAGTGGTCCTTCCCGTTCCCAATGGCCATGCAACCATCGCCCGAGGGCGGGCAGCTGAGGGTCAGCACGTCGGCGGTCGCCGGCGTGGTCTGGGGCAGGGACAACGGTGTCCACGTCTGTCCCATGTCCGTCGTCGACTCGATCACCGGGTGACTGTAGGAGCCATCGGGGCTCTTCGTGTCGTACAAGGACATGGCGATCCAGCAGGCTCCTTGGCCGGCACAGCCGACGGCTGTCGGCATGTTGAGCCAGCCCGCCGGCGGCGCCGATACCTGCCAGGTCTGTCCGCCGTTGCTGGTGGTCGCGATCACGTAGCTGGCGTTGATGCCAACCAACATGCAGTCGGTGGCATCAGCGCACGAGTGATAGAGGATCGCCACTCGACCGATTGACGCCGGTTGTCCCGCGGTCCAGGCGGCTCCCCACGACGGTGACGAGAGCGCCACCACTGATGTCAGGAACGTTCCGGTCGTCTGGACCTGAGTGAGGGCGAGGCACCGCCCGGTCAAATCACACTGGAGCTCCCAGGGTCCTCCGCCTCCGGGGGGTGCGGGCTGCGTCACCCAGTTCGTTCCACCGTCGACGGTGGTGGCCAAGGCAGAGAGGGAGTGGGTGGCGGAGTCCACCTCGCTGATCACGCAATGCTGGGTGTCGGCGCACCACGCTTGGCCCATCTCTCCGGTTGATACCGGCGGGGCGATGGAGGTCCAGCTGCTCCCACCGTCGGCGGTAAGGAGGATGCCAGCGGTTCCCGCCACGATGAAGCAAACGGTGGCGCTGGAACACTCGAAGTTCTGGCCGAGCGGGAGATCGGCCAGCGCCGCCTTGTCAGCCGTTGGAAATGGCGCCAGCGGCGACCATTGCTGCCCCCCGTCCACGGTCTTGTAGATCAGGTCACTCGGGAAGCCCGATCCCGGCGCGTAACAGATCTGATCTGTCATGCACTGGAGGCCAGGTTGACCCTGACCGGTGCCGAGATCGCGAAATGGTGTGCTGCTGAAACCGACCAGCCGCCAACCAGGCGCGCTGGCCTTTGGCGTCCCGGGGCCAGAACCGGTCGAGAGCTGCAGGGACAGCAAAGCGGCCACGACGATGACGGCCGCCGCGGCGAGGGGAACCTTCCACCCCGGCCGGGACGACATCGGCGCCCGGTGCGAGGGAGCGGAGCGGGGCTGGGTCAGGATCCGGGCCAGGACAAGGCGGTCTTCCCCGCTGAGCTCGTCGGGGCCGACGGTCACGGGATCGAGTTCTCGCAGGTGTTCGGCCGTCGCATCAGTCGTCATGGTCATGGAACCTTTCGATCGAGCATTTGTGGCAAAGGCGATGGATTGTGAAGTGAGCCCTTGGCGGCCAAGGCGTTCAGCCGGCGCCGGGCCCGATGCAGGCGAACTCGCAGGGCGATCACGGTGCAGTCCGAGACTTGGGCCGCCTCCTCGGGGGTCAAGTCCTCCCAGGCCATCAGGCGAAGCAGCTCCCGGTCGGCTTCGGGCAGCGAGCTGAAGGCTCTGGCCCAACGGTCCCGATCGACCACGCCTTCGGCCAGGTCCTGCTCGTTCCACGACCACGGCGCGGCCGCCGCCATCTCCCACAGCCGCTCGTCGCGCTGGGCATTACGGCGACGATGGGCGATCTCGAGGGCGGCGGCCCGGTAGAGCCAGGCCAGCGGCTGATCGCTCAGCTGGTCCAGGCGGCGCCAGGCGGCCAGGAAGGTCTCAGCCACGATGTCAGGTGCAGCGGAGGGTGGGACTCGACGGCGTACGTAAGCCGATACCCGGGGGTGATGCGTCTCGAAGATGGAGGTGAACCGCTCGTGGTCGTTCACCACTTGTCCCCCGTCACACCTTGTTTACGACACCAGGCCCCTTCGGATTACCTGATTTCTGCGGTTAGCGCACACCCCGGGTGAGCAACATGGTGCCGGCGATCGGCCCGCCACCATTGGCCACCGCCGCCACCTCGGGCATCCGACCTCCCGGTCGAACGACCTGGCGTGCGCCTCCTTCGCCCCGGAGCTGGACGCAGGCTTCATGAATCAGCCCGAATCCGTGGAGACGGCCACCCGAGAGCTGGCCGCCGGCCGTGTTCAGCGGGAGCAGTCCCTCGCGGGCGATGTTGGCACCACCCTCGATGAAGGGGCCGCTCTCACCACGCCCGCAGAACCCGAGTGCTTCGATCCAGGTGATGGCCAAGACGGAGAAGCCGTCGTAGAGCTGAGCGGTGTCGACATCCGGAGGTTTCAGATCGGTGCGCTCCCACATCGAGGCTCCGGCATCGCGGGCCGCCATGGTGGTCATGTCGTCGAACTGATCCCAACTGGGCCGGCCTCGCATGGCCGTACCGACCGCATTGATCTGGACGGCCGGATGGTCGAGATCGGCAGCCGCGTCGCGGTGCGACACGATGACCACCGTCGATCCGTCACATGGAGCGTCGCAGTCGAACAGGCGTAAAGGCGACGAGATCACCCGGGAGGCCAAGTAATCATCGAGCGTCATCGGGTCCGAGTAGATGGCTTTGGGATTCAGCCCGGCGTTACGGCGGTTGTTGACGGCGATCTGACCGAGCTGTTCGCTGGTCAGGCCGAACTCGTGCATCCGGCGCTGTCCCACCATGGCAATCCAGTTGGCGGCCGAGGCGGCACCAAAGGGGAGCGACCACTGCATGAAGCCGCCGAAACGCGGGACGCCACCACCGCCTCCGCCGCTGGGGACGCCGATGCCCTGCCGCCCGCCCGTCCCTTGGGCCGTGCCCTCGGTGACCGTCCGGTAGACCAGGACATGCTTGGCCAGGCCGGCCGCCACAGCCAGGCTGGCCGCGATGACGGCCCGCATCTGTCCTGCTCCTTCGCCACCACCGTCGTGCCAGTTCAGGGAGAGGCCGAGAGCGTCCTGCACGTCGGGCGACGTGGGCCCGGCGAAGCCGGGCGTGCCCACACCCATGCCGGGGTAGGTGGCCAGGCCGTCGATGTCGTCCCGGGTCAGGCCGGCGTCGGCGATGGCGAGGATGGCCGCTTCGCAGGTCAGGTCCAGTTCGCTCCGACCGAGTCGCCGCCCGATGTCGGACTGGCCAATTCCCGAGATGATGGCTCGGCGTTCGAGCGGCTCTTCAGTGTGGGGGCTCATGATGCGACCCCGGTAGTACCGACGGGCCGGAACAAGGGGATTTCGACGTCGTCGTTCTTTTCAAAGACGACCTCGACTGGCATGCCGATGAACACGTCTTCGGGTTCCACGTCGATCAGGTTGGTGGTGAGGCGGACATCGGGCTGCTCGTCGATGCAGACCCAGGCGATGATGTAGGTCTCGCTGCCGGGGATCCAGGCCTGGTAGTTCACGGTGAAGGTGCCGACGGTGGCACGACCGCTGACCGCTTCGGGAGCCAGGTGCCGCGACAGGCAGCGTGGGCACACCGGCCCGGGCGGGTGGATGAAAAACCGGCAGTCCTGACAGCGCAGGAAGCGCAGCACACCGTCGGCACCCGAGGTCCAGAAGAAGGCAACGTCGTCGGTCAGGCGCGGCAGCAGGCGGAATGAAGGGCCGTGGGCAACCATGCCCGGCATGTTGGCACAGGCTCCGCGACCGCCACGAAACGAACAACGTCCGCCATCCGCCATAAAATTCCAGCAACCGATCCCTGATCCTTTCCAGGTGGGAGCCGCCCCGTCGGCGATCCGCCGCCTGGTCTCAGCCCAAGACGCCCCGCGCCACCAGTGCCTGTCGGGCTTGGCCGACGCCTTGCACCCGCTCGGCCTGAAAGCCGAGGGCCCGGGCTCCTTCCACGTTGATCAGGTTGTCATCGAGAAAGAGCACCTGGTCGGGAGGAGTCGGGAGCTGGGCGGCCACCGCTTCGAAGACCTCACGGTCCGGTTTCACGTGGCCCAGTTCGAATGACAAGAAGCGCCAGTGGAGCTCGTGCAGGACATCCCAATGGGTGAAGTGGGCGGCCCAATGCTTGGCGTTGGTGTTGCTGAGGCAGCCGACCGGCCGGGCCGCCATGGTGTCGCGCACCAGTTCTTCGGCCCCCTCGTAGGGCCCATTGGGCCAGCTGCCGAATGCGGTCAAAAATTCATCGGGCGTCAGGGCGAGCGACCAGTCTTCGACCACACCTTGTGCGAAGGCTTGATCCGAACAGCGACCCGCTTCGTAGTCACGGGCCCAGCGGCAGGAGAGCCAGCGGCGCCAGAGCTCATCATCGTTGTCGATCCCGGCCATCTCGCGCAGGGGCGCCACGCCACCGGGGTCGTAGAGGACGCCGCCCAGATCGAAGAGCACGATGTCGACCGGCGCAGGAAGCATCCTGGGATCGTACGGGGAGGCGGTGGGGATCAGGCCCGGTTGGCGTTGGGCAGGCGTTCGGCCCGTAGAGCCGAGCGGCGCATCTTGCCGGCGTCGTCACGCAAGCGCTCGGTGACGCGCTCGAATGACCGGGGTGTCTTGTACGGGGCCAACCGGGAACGAACGTGCTCGCGCAGCTCGTCGTCGCTGACGTCACCGGTGAGGAAGACCACGGCGTGCGGGACTGCGCCCAGGTCGTCATCGGGGAGCCCGATGACGCAGGCGTCGCCGACCAGTGGGTGTTCGCTCAGCGCAGCCTCGACCTCGGCCGGGTACACGTTGGACCCGCCGACCAAGATCATGTCCGTCTCCCGGTCGGACAGGAAGAGGTAGCCCTCCTCGTCAATCCGGCCCAGGTCGCCCAGCGTCTCCCAGCCCCCGTCCATGGTGCGGGCCGTGGCGCCGATGTAGCGATAGGTGGGCCGGGGGTTGGGGTTGCGCATCCAGATCGTGCCCACTTCACCGGCCGGCAGATCGTTGCCGTCGGCATCGCGCACCATGAACTCGCCACCGATCGCCCGACCCACTGAACCGGGATGAGCCAGCCACTCGTTGCCGTCGATGCCGGCCACGGCCTGCCCCTCGGTGCCGGCGTAGATCTCGACGATCTTCTCGCCACCGATCCATTCGATCCAGGCCTGCTTCAGCCACGGCGGGCAGGGGGCGGCGGTGTGGAAGACGGTGCGCAGCGAGCTGACGTCCCGGGACTCGCGGATCGCTGGGTCCAGCCGCCAGACGCGCCCCATTGTGGTCGGCACCATGTACATCCAGTCGACCCCGTAACGCTCCACCAGCTCCAACGCGGCGGCGGCGTCGAAGCGCTCCATCACCCCGATGTGGTTGCCGTGGAAGAGCGCCGTCATCGAGAAGAGGAACGGGCCGTTGTGGTGCAACGGGCCGGTGCAGAGGTGCACACCACCCTGCTGCATGCGGGTCAGGGCGAAAGTGGGGGCGAAGGTCTGCATGGTGGCCGGGTGTCCCGCCACGATGAGCTTGGGTCGGCCGGTGCTGCCACCCGACGTCGGTGCTTTGTACGCGCTGGCGATCAAAGGGGCCAGCGGGCTGTCATCGAGTCCGGCGTCGGCCACGTGGCCGAGTGGCACGCTGAGGGCGCCGGCAATCGACTCGCCGGGGCTCCCGACCACCAGCGAAGGTTGGGCCAATTCGATGATGGCATCGCGTTCAGCCACCGGCAGGCGGTTCGAGATGGGTTGGGGAGTGGCACCGCACTTCCACGTGGCCAGGGCCGCTTCGAAGAACCCGATGCTGTTCGGCACCATGATCGTGACGAAGCTGTCCGGGGCCACTCCTCTGGCTTGGTAGTCACGGGCCAGCCGGTTGGTCGTGCGCTCGAGTTCGGCCCAGGTGACGGTGCGCTCACCGCAGGTGATGGCGGGAAGGTCAGGGTGCGTGCCGGCCAGGGCGGCCAGTGCTTCGCCGAGGCTGGTCGCTGGCGCGGACATCGGGCCACACTAGGTGGAGCGGTGTCCTCGTCTCCGGGCCTGGGTCAGCGGGCTCGGGGCCGGTCGAGTCGCTGCCGCGCGACGCCCACCGCACCCAGACCGACGGCCACCATGAGGGCAGCGGCATCCTCAACCAACTCGTCGAGAGTCACGTCGAGGCGACCGTCGAGCCAGGTGACCACCAGCTCGGTCAGTCCACCCACGACCAGGTGGGAGGCGACCATGCCGATGCGATCCGAGAGACCGGTTTGTTGCCACGACGACCGCTCCAGGAACTCGGCGGTGGCGTGCAGGGTGTCCCATCGGCGCCGGCCGACGGTTTCGTTCCCGAGGGCCTCGACGAAGAGGATGCGGGCCCGACGCGGATCGTCGGTGACAAAGCGGATCGACGCGTCGATGACGGCGATGGCCCGGGCGCCGGGATCGGCCGCGGCAGCCGCGGCAGCGCGGACGGCCACATGCGTGGCCTCGAGCACCAGCTGGTCGAAGACGGCAATGAAGAGGTCCTCGAGCGACTCGAAATTCTCGTAGAAGTAGCGGGGATTGAGGCGGGCGGCCTGGCACACGCCGCGGACCGTGGTGCCGTTCCAGCCCTCGGTGCCGAGCATGTCGAAGGCCGTGTCGACCAGCAGTTGCCGACGTTCCGCCTTGCGCTCCTCGAGCGGGATCCCCTTCCAGGTGCGGGGAGCGGCGGCGTCAGTGCTGGTCATGGGGTTTCAAAAGCAAAAGTTGGAAACAAGCGTTACCATACTTTAGAGTACGCCGGACCGGATGGGTGATCCACCCGGTCCTGGAAGGAGCACCCGTGAAGCTGTCGATGCCGCTGTCCTATGCCGGAGGATTCGAGGAGTCCGCCCGGCAGGTGGCCGAACTCGAGAAGGCCGGGTTGGACACGGTCTGGGTGGCCGAGGCCTACGGCTACGACGGCCCCAGCCTGATGGGGTACCTGGCGGCGAAGACCGAAAAGGTGAACATCGGCGCCGCCATCTTGAATATCTACTCCCGCACGCCGGCGCTCTTGGCCATGACGGCGGCCGGCATCGACGCCCTCTCCAACGGTCGCTGCGTCTTCGGCCTGGGCGCATCGGGCCCCCAGGTGATTGAAGGCTTCCACGGCGTGCCCTACGACAGGCCGCTGGCCCGCACTCGTGAGGTGATTGAGATCTGCCGCAAGGTGTGGGCCCGTGAGGCGCCGTTGACCCACGAGGGCAAGGTGTTCACCATCCCGTTGCCCCCGGACCAGGGCACTGGCCTGGGCAAGCCGCTCAAGATCATCGGCCATCCCGTGCGCTCGTCCATCCCGATCTGGATCGCCTCACTGGGTGAGAAGAACGTCGAGATGACGGCCGAGATCGCTGATGGCTGGTTGCCGATCTTCTTCGTGCCCGAGAAGTTCCGTGAGGTCTTCGGGCCGTCGCTCGACGCCGGCGCGGCCAAGCGCGACGCCAAGCTCGGGCCACTGCAGATCGCGGCCGGCGGGATCTTCGCCATCGGCGACGAGTCCGAGGTGGCCGGCATCCGCAACCTGGGCCGGGCTGGTGCCGCGCTCTATATCGGCGGCATGGGGGCCAAGGGCAAGAACTTCTACAACGACTTGACCCGCCGCTACGGCTACGAGAAGGAAGCAGCCGAGATCCAGGACCTGTACCTCTCCGGCGAGAAGGAGAAAGCGGCGGCTCTGGTGCCCGACGACCTGCTCGAGGCCACCTCCCTGTGCGGACCGGAGGGCTACATCAAGGATCGGCTGGCCGCTTTCAAGGAGGCCGGCATCACCCACCTCAACGTGAACCCGGTGGGGATGGACCCCGTCGCCATGATCGAGAAGCTCAGCAGTTGGCTCTAGAGGCGAAACAGCCGATCATCGTCGCCGGCGGCAGCATCGCCGGCCTGGCCACGGCCCTTGCTTTCGGACGCCTCGGCCACGAGGTCACCGTGCTCGAGCGTGATGCCCTGGTCGAGGCCGATGACGCCGAGGCGGCGTTCGGCATCGAGCGGGTCGGTGCACCTCAGGCCCATCAGACTCACGGCTTCTTGGCCCGGTTGAGCGTCGTCCTGCGCCAGCACTTCCCGGACATCTACGAGAAGTTGCGAACCTCGGGGGCTGAGGCGATGACGCTGACCTCTGGCCTGGGCGAGCCTCAGCCGGGTGATGAGGACCTGAGCGTGCTGATCGTGCGCCGGACCACCCTCGAGTGGCTGTTGCGCGAGGCGGTACGAGCGGAACCGCACGTGACCTACCGCTCCGAGGTCGGGGTCGACGGCTTGCTGGTCACCGACGATGGTGCGGCCGTGACCCACGTGAGGGGCGTCCGGCTTTCCGACGGCACCGAGCTGACTGGTGACGTGGTCGCCTGCACCGGCCGGCGTGGCGCCGAAACAACCTGGCTGGCCGCTCACGGCGTCGACATCGCCGAGAAGACCACGCCGACGCACATCGTCTATCTGACCCGCTGGTACCGCCGACCCGAGGCTATGGAACTGGCGGTCGATGCTCGGCTCGGCGGGGACTTCGGCTACCTCAAGTACCTGGCCATCCCCTGCGACGGCTCCACCTTCTCGGTCACCCTGGCCGTACGGGCCAAGGACAGCGAGTTGCGCAGCCGCCTGCTCGAGCCCGGAGCCTTCGATCGGGCCTGCCGGATCCTGCCGGGACCGGATCGCTTCTTCGCCCTCGAGGGGGTGGAGGCGCTCGGGCCGGTGCGGCCCATGGGCGGCCTGATCAACCGCATCCGCTACTTCACCGACCGCACGGGCGCCCCGCTGGTCACGGGCTTCGCTGCGGTGGGGGACGCCCACACCTGCACCAACCCGATGTACGGCCGGGGCTGCTCGCTGGCCTTCGTCCAGGCCACGCTGCTGGCCGACGCCTACGCCGCCCATCCCGACGACGCCAGTGCCCGTGCCGCAACCTACGCGGCGTCGTGTACCCGCGAGGTAGAACCCTGGTACCACTCGGCCGTGCTGATGGACGGCATGGGCGACAGCGACGGGATCCCCAAGGAGCCCGATCCGATCAGTAAGAAGTTCGGTGCGCTGGTGGCCGACGTGATGCTGGGCCGCGGGGCCGATCCGATCATCGCCCGTGGCCTGCTCCGCATGATCAACACGCTGACCCGCCCCGACGAACTCATGTCCGACGGTGAATTCATGACGGCGGTAGCGTCGTACTTCGCGGGGCCCGAGTCAGATCTGTCAGACCTTGATGCGCTGCGCGTGAGCCGCGGCACATTGCTAGAAGCCGCGGCGGCCTGAGCCGGCGCCTGGGAGAGGAGCATCATGTACGACCTGATCATCCGCAACGGGACGATCGCCGACGGGTCCGGTCGGCCGACCCGGGTGGGCGACGTAGCCATTGAGGGCAACCGGATTGTGGCCGTCGGGGAGGTCGAGGGGCCGGCCGTCCGCGAGATCGACGCCGAAGGCAAGCTGGTGACACCCGGCTGGGTGGACGTCCACACCCATTACGACGGACAGGTCACCTGGGACCCCGAGGTCTCGCCGTCGGGTTGGCATGGCGTGACCACTGTGGTCATGGGGAACTGCGGTGTCGGTTTCGCACCGGCCCGTTCGACTGACCGCGAGTGGCTGATCCAGTTGATGGAGGGCGTCGAGGACATCCCCGGGACGGCCCTGGCCGAGGGGATGAACTGGAACTGGGAGAGCTTTCCCGAGTACCTCGACGAGGTGGAGCGCACCGACCGGTTGCTCGACGTGGCGTCCCTGGTGCCACACGGTGCCCTGCGCGCCTTCGTACTGGGAGAGGGCAGAGCCAATGACCTGGCCACTTCCGAAGAGATCGCCGAGATGGCAGCGCTGGTGCGCGAAGCGGTGCACGCCGGAGCCATCGGTGCCTCGACCACGCGGACGGTGCTGCACCGGGCCAAGGACGGAGAGCTGGCTGCCGGGACCACCGCCGCGGCCGCCGAGCTCATCGGCATCGGTGAAGCGCTGGGCAAGGCCGGACACCGGGTCTTCTCGGTGGCCAGCGACATGATGGACCTCGACCACGAGTTCGCCTGGATGTCGGAGATCTCGACCCGGGCCGGCGTGCCGGTGACTTACCAGGTGTTGCAAGCGGACTTCGCACCGGAGCTGTGGCGGGAATGGATCAACCGGGGCGTGGCCGCCAACCGCCAGGGCGCCTGGCTGGTCCCGCAGGTGGCCGGGAAGCCGACGTCGTTGATGGTGGGCTTCCAGTCGGCGACCCACCCGTTCTCGCACCATCAGACCTTCCAGGCGTTGAAGCACCTTCCTTTCGACGAGATGGTGGCCAAGCTGGCCAGTCCCGAGGTACGCCAGGCCATGCTGGCCGAACAGCCCAGCTCCGGCGGCTTCGTTGCCGTCCTGCGCGCCCAGGTGCACAAGCTCTTCCCATTGGGTGACCCGCCGGACTACGAGCCGGCACCCGAGGCGAGCGTGGCTGCCATCGCGGCCCGGGAGGGCAAGTCGACCGACGAGGTGCTCTACGACATGATGCTCCAGCGCAATGGGCGCGAGCTCCTCTACTTGCCGATCCTCGACTACTCCGGGGGCAACCTCGACGCCGTGCGGGAGATGTTGGTGCACCCGGCCACGGTGCTCGGGCTCGGCGACGGGGGTGCGCACTGCGGCGTGCTTTGTGACGCCAGCCTGCCCACTTTCATGCTGGCGCACTGGGCGCGTGACCGCCACCGCGGTGACAAGCTCCCGGTCGAGCAGGTCGTGCACCTGCAGACCCGCCGGACGGCTGCGCTCTACGGCTTCAACGACCGGGGCCTGCTGGCTCCGGGATACCTGGCCGACGTGAACGTCATCGACCACGAGGCGCTGGCGCTCGAGTCACCCGAGATGGTCTTCGACCTCCCGGCGTCGGGGAAGCGCCTGATTCAACGGGCCCACGGCTACGTGGCCACGGTGAAGTCCGGTGTGGTGGTGCGGGAGCACGACGAGTCGACCGGGGCACTCCCGGGCCGGCTGCTGCGTGGTCCCCAGCCTGCTCCGGTTGGCTAAGACTCAGGGGCAGACCGGTCGGCGGTGCGCAAGGCGTCGTCGAATCCGGTGATGGTGATGCGGCGGATTCGTCCGTCGACCAGTTCGAAGACGTCGTGGACCCTGCTGGTATGGCCGCCCAGGCGGACTTCGATGTCCACGCTGACGCGCCGGCCATCGTCCTCGATGGTCAACGGCCCCGGCGTCGGCTGGAAGTCGGGGAAGGTGAACGTGTTCGAGATGTAGTAGTTCAGCACTTCGTCACGCCCTTCGAGGTAAGTCGCTCCACTCTCGAGGACGGCATCGGGCGTGAACAGATTTTCGAGCAAGCTGACATCCTGGGCGGTGACCGCAGTGAAGTAGTCAGCGATCACCGCCTCGACTGCGTCCAGAGGTGAGGAAAAGTCGGTCATAGCTCGTTCAGCCGCTCGGGCTGCGCCAGTCGTCGCGATCGGGCAAGGGGTGACGGAACAGGCGCGCCGCGTTGCCGCCGGCGACCGCCCGGAGTTCGTCGGGTGGGAGGGCGCCCCAATTGTCCATCAACACCTGCTGGGTGTCGGGCCAGGACGAGTCGGCGTGGGGGTAGTCGCTCTCGACCATGATGTGATCGAGGCCGATCCGGTGGCGCAACGGGATCATGGAGGGGTCGTCGATCGAGCAGAACCAGAAGTTGCGCCCCAAGACCTCGCTCGGTTTGAGCGCGGAAGGCCAGGCCGTGCTCTCGTTGCCCGAGGCCGAATGGTCGAGGACATAATCGACCCGGTCCATCAGCATGGGGACCCAACCCAGTCCGCCTTCGGACATGGCGATGTTCAGCTTGGGGAAGCGCAGCGGCACGCCCGACCACAGCCATTCACCGGCCGCCACCAGCGCGTTGACCGGGAAGAGGGTGGGCAGGAGCTCGAACGGCGGACCGGGCGAGGGGAGCGGGGCCCAGGCTGAGGCGCCGGTGTGCAGGCAGACCACCGTATCCGTCTCCTCGCAGGCGGCGAAGAAGGGATCCCAATGGTCGGTGAAGATGGCCGGCAGCTTGAGCTGGGCCGGGAACTCGGGGAAGCTCACCGCCTTGAAACCGCGCTGGGCGTTCATGCGGACGTCGGCCGCCGCGATCGCGATGTCGGCCAGGTAAGGGAGCTGCAGCGGGATGATGCGTTCGGGGTAGGTGCCGGCCCACACCTCGTGGTGCCAGTCGTTGAAGGCCTGCAGGCAAGCCAGGCCGAGTTCGGGATCCGCCGCCCGGGCATAGACCGATCCGCAGAAACCCGAGACCAGTGAGGGGAAGCACAGGGCGGCCCAGATGCCAGCCCGATCCATGTCGAGCATGCGCGCATGGATGTCGAAGCATCCGGGGCGCATCTGGTCGAAGCGAGCCGGGTCCATCGACCATTCGTCCTTGGGCCTTCCCACGACAGCGTTCAAGCCGACGTTGGGGTAGCGGTTGCCTTCGAAGATCCAGGCTTCGGAGCCGTCGTCCTCCTCGACGACGTGCGGTGCCTGCGACTGGAGAGCGGAGGGCAGACGGCCCTCGAACAGGTCGCGTGGCTCGATCAGGTGGTCGTCGACCGAGATGATCGGCACGTTGATGACTCGCGGCTCGGGATCGGGGAGCAGCGTGGCGACGACGACGCTCCCGGCCTCGGCACCTGGCATGAACGTGACACTATCGTCAGGTTGGTCGTGATTCCGGGGGTGGGATGAGTTCAGATTCAGATGTCATCGCCCCTGGTCTGGTCATCGACGGTGCGATCGAAGGCGGTGGTGAGGGCACCTATGCGGTCACCAACCCGGCCCGGCCCTCCGAGGTGGTGCTCCAGGCTCCGGCAGCCTCGCCGGCGCAATTGGACCGAGCGGTGTCGGCGGCTCGGCGAGCCGTGCCGGCCTGGTCGGCGCTCGACCTGGAGTCCCGGATCGCCGTGGTCACCGCGGCGGCCCGAGCCGGGGTGGCGGCGGTGGAGTCCGGCGATCTGGCCCGACTGCTCACCCGTGAGCACGGCAAGGTGTACTGGGAGGCCATCTTCGATGTCTCGACCATGGGCGCCATGGCCGAAGGGTTCGGACCGATGGCCGCGGCCGCCCTGGCGCCATCGAGTCGTGGTGCCTCCACATTGGAGTGGGAGCCGCACGGTGTGGTGGCGTCGATCCTTCCCTTCAACTGGCCGGTGGCCGTCATGGCCAACAAGGTCCTGCCCGCGCTCTTCGCCGGCAACACCACCGTGGTGAAGGTGCCACCCACCTGCCCAGGGGCCGCGCTCCTGGTGGCCGCCGCCATGGCCGGGGCACTGCCGCCCGGCGTGCTCAACGTGGTCAACGGGCCCAGCCCCGAGCTGGGTGCCGCGCTGGTCGGTCATGGCGACGTGGACATGGTGTCGTTCACCGGCGGGGTGTCCACCGGTCAGGTCGTCATGCGGGCCGCCAGCTCGACCACCCGGCCCGTCGTGCTCGAGCTGGGCGGGAACGATGCCGCCATCGTGGCACCGGACGTGCTCGTCGATGCCGATCTGGCCAACCGGCTGGTGGAGGCGGCCTTCGTGACCAGCGGCCAGGTCTGCATGGCGATCAAGCGGCTCTACGTGCATCGCGACCGCCTGGATGAGATGGTCGACGCACTGGTCGAGCGGTTGCGGATTGAGGTGGTGGGTGACGGACTGGCCGAGGGCGTGACCATGGGTCCGGTGCATCTGGCCAGCGCCCGCGACCGGGTCGAGCAGTTCATCGCTGAGGCGGCGGGGGCGGGCGCGAAGGTGCACCGTCCGGGCTCACTGCGCGATGAAGACCGGCACGGTGGTGGGTACTTCGTGTCGCCTGCGCTGGTGGTGGCGCCGCCGTCGGGGAGCCAGATCGTGACCGAGGAGCAGTTCGCACCGGCGCTGCCGGTGGTGCCCTATGACGAGCTCGACGCGGCGGTCGCGGCGGCCAACGACACGCCGTTCGGGCTGTGCGCTTCCATCTGGAGTGATGACGAGGACGTGGCGGCCGCCATCGCCCCCCGCCTCCAAGCCGGCACGGTCTTCGTGAACAGCCATGGCATGGCAGCCATCGACATGCACGCGCCCATGGGCGGGTGGAAGCGATCGGGTTTCGGTCTGGAACTGGGTCCCGAGGGCATGCAGGCGTTGGCCCGACCGCGGGTGACCATCACCAAGCCCCGTGACACAGGAGGTGGGACATGACATTGGCCATTCGTGGTGGCACCGTGGTCGACGGGACCGGGGCCGACGCGGTCCTGGCCGACGTGGTGATCGACGGGGATCGGATCGTCGCCGTTGGCCCCGACGCGGCTTCCTCGGCGGACGCTGACACCGTGATCGATGCCTCCGGGCTCATGGTGGCCCCGGGCTTCATCGACCTGCACACCCACTACGACGCCCAGCTGTTCTGGGACCCCAACGCCAGCCCGTCGCCGCTGCATGGGGTGACCACAGTCATGGGCGGCAATTGCGGCTTCTCGTTGGCGCCGGCCGGGCCCGAGCACGTGGACTACCTGGCCCGGATGATGGCCCGGGTCGAGGGCATGCCGCTGGCGGCGCTGCGGGAGGGATTGTCCTGGGACTGGTCCACCTTCGGTGAGTGGTTGGGGTTCCTCGAAGGTCGGATTGCAGTGAACGCAGGGTTCCTCGTGGGCCACTCGACGCTGCGCCGGCTGGTCATGGGTGACCGGGCCGTGGGACAAGAAGCGACGGAGGCTGACGTCGCGGCCATGGTGGAGGCGCTGCATGCCGCGATCACCGAAGGTGCGCTGGGGTTCTCGACCTCACAAGTGCACACCCACAACGACGGAGACGGGTCACCGGTGCCCTCACGTGCCGCCAGCCGGGAGGAGATCGAGACGCTGGCCGCGGCCGTGTGCTCGCATGAGGGCACCACGATCGAGATGATCGTGCCGGGCTGTCTCAACGGGTTCAGTGAGGAGGAGATCAATTTCCTGGCCCACATTTCCCTGTTGGCGGACCGGCCCGTCAACTGGAACGTGCTGGGCGTGTCGGCCATGAATCCCGACGGCGTGTGGAGCCAGCTCAACGCCAGCACGATGGCGGCAGAGCAGGCAGCGACCGTGGTGGCCCTGACGCTCCCGCACACCATGCAGCTGCGACTGAGCTTCGAGCACGGCGCCATCCTCGACGGCCTGCCCGGATGGCGGGAGACCTTTGCCCTCCCGGTGTCCGAGCGCATCGGAGCGTTGGCGGACCCGGCCGTCCGGAAGCGACTCAATGACGGGGCCCACTCGCCCGAAGCCGGGATTCTGGGCCATCTGGCCGTGTGGGAGCGCTTGATCTTCGAGGAGACCTTCGCACCGGAGAACAAAGGGCTCGAGGGCCGATCGGTGGGTGAGCTGGCCCGGGAGCGTGGCATCGATCCCTTTGACGCGCTGCTCGATGTGGTGGTGGCCGATGCCTTGCGGACCGGGTTGCGGCCGCCCATCCCCGAGTCGGAAGCCGACTGGTCGCTTCGGGCTGAGACCTGGAAGGACCCCCGAGCCATCGTCGGTGGTTCCGATGCCGGCGCCCATCTCGACACCATGTGCGGTGCGGTCTACTCGACCTCCATGTTGGGGGATGGGGTCCGCCAGCGTGGACTGCTGAGCTGGGAGGAGGCCATCCGCCAACTCACCGATATCCCAGCCCGGCTCTACGGGGTGCGCGATCGCGGTCGGTTGACATCTGGCAGTTTTGCCGACGTGGTGGTCTTCGACCCCGAGCGCATCGGGCCTGGCGTGGTGCGCACCCGGGACGACCTGCCCGGCGGAGCCAGCCGGCTCTACGCCGAGGCCATTGGGGTGGAACACGTGCTGGTGAACGGCACGGCGATCGTGCACGGTGCGGAGTTCACCGGGGCCACGCCGGGCCAGATACTGCGTTCGGGGCGTGACACCCAGACGGTTCACGCCGGTTCGAACTGGTTGGCAGCTGCGCGTTGACCTCCTGATGGCTCGCCCCGTGTGGAATCACAACACGCACTACCAACGGCTGATTCTGCGGGCGCTGCCATCTCCGTGTCACCACGCCCTCGATGTCGGCTGTGGGGTCGGCATGCTGACCCGCCAGCTGAGCGACCAGGCCGAAGCGGTCACGGGCATCGACCGCCACGGTCACTCCATCGCCGAAGCCCGGGCGCAGAATAATGCACCGAACATCACGTACCTGCTCGACGATTTCATGACCCATCCGTTTGAACTCGGGTCCTTCGATGCCATCACTTCGGTGGCGGCGCTGCATCACATGCCGGTACGAGAGGCGCTGGGACGCATGCGGATACTGCTCCGTCCGGGTGGGACGTTGGCCCTGGTCGAAATCGCGCAGTCTCGGCTGCCTCGGGACATCGTCTATGAGGGGATGGGCGCCGTGGCCCACCGTCTGCACAAGATCACGAAGGAGCACCGGCAGCACCCCAGCCCGGTGCTCGAGCCGACGATGTCCTACGCCGAGATCCGGGCCGTGATTGAAGAGGAGCTACCGGGTGCCCACTACCGGCGGCTGGTGCTGTGGCGCTACGCGGTGGTGTGGCAGAAACCGTCGAGCTGAGTCGCCACTTGACGAGATGCGAAGGTTGCGAGACACCGAGCGGCTATACGATGACCACGGGTGCGGTTGACGCCGTTGGCATTGGAATGCGTCTGAATGGAGAGGGGGACCAGCACTTCCATGACGACCGGGAATGACACCATCGATCAGGCGGATGGTCACTACACCATCATCACGGCCGACAGCCATGCGGGAGGCAGTCACGCGGCCTATCGGGAGTACCTCGATCCCAGGTATCTCGAGGACTTCGACGCCTGGCGGGCCAAGTACAAGAACCCCTTCAAGGACCTCGGTGACAACCGCCGCTTGCGCAATTGGGACAACGAGATGCGCAACAGTCAACAGGAAGCCGATGGCGTGGTGGGTGAGGTCGTCTTTCCCAACACCATCCCTCCTTTCTTCCCAAGCTTCGTGCTGTTCGCTGCTCCACCCAAGCCCGAGGACTACGGGCACCGCCTGGCCGGGGTGCGGGCGCACAACCGCTGGCTGGTGGACTTTTGCGGCGAATTTCCCGACCGCCGGGCTGGCATAGGGCAGATCTTCCTCAACGACATCGACGACGCCATTGCCGACGTGCGCTGGATCAAGGAGCACGGCTTGCGCGGCGGGCTCTTGCTGCCCAACGTCCCTCCCGACGTCAAGTGGGTGCGTCCCCTCTACGACCCGGCCTACGACCGGCTTTGGGAGGTGATCCAGGACCTCGAGATGCCCATCAACATCCATGGGGGCACCGGAGCGCCCGACTATGGCGACTACCCCTTCGCCATGCTCTTCTACATCAACGAGGTGACGTTCTATTCGCAGCGCCCCTTCGTCCAATTCGTGCTGGGAGGGGTGTTCGAACGCTTTCCCCGCCTCAAGTTCGTCATCACCGAGACCCAGTGTTCCTGGGTGCCGGAGCTGCTCGGGACCCTCGATGCCACCATCGACCGGATCCGCAAGACGGGGCAGACGGGCGAGATCCGTTATGGCGATGAGCACCGGCTCGACCACCTAGCCAGCGAGTACTTCGCCCAGAACGTGTGGATGGGAGTCAGCCAGCCCCGGCCCGCTGATATCGCGGTGCGGGATCAGATCGGAGCCGAGCGGTTCATGTGGGGGAGCGACTATCCCCACGACGAGGGGACGTACCCCTTCACCCGTGAGACCCTGCGCCAGGTGCTCCCCGGGATCGCACCCGATGAGAAGCAGCGGATCCTGGGGGAGAACTGCGCCAAGCTCTACGACTTTGATTTGGCCAAGCTGGCCCCCTTGGCCGTGCAGTTCGGCCCGACGGTCGAAGAGCTTGATGAGCCCTTGGACCGGCTCCCCGAGCATCCGAACGACGCGCTGCTCAAATCTGTCGAAACGGCTCGCCGTGGCCCAAGAAGCGGCCGACGGAGTTAGAGCGCCCGGGTCTCCACCTCGATCTCGACGGCACCGTCCCCATCGCCGTCACCGGTACGGCTGATGAACCAGGTCTTCTTGCCCTCCACCTCGGTGAAGCCGTACTGCAGATCGGTTCCGAAGAAGAGGATGCCGGTGCCGTTGTCGGTGGCATAGCCGTCGGGCAGCACGCCCTCGGCGATCAGGCGCTGGGTCAGTGGCCGGCGTTCTGCCTCGGCGTCGTAGTGGGGGCTGTGCGAATAGGGCAGGAAGGCCAGCCCGTTGGTCACGGGTTGCAAGGGTAGGCCGAACGAGTCGGTCGTCCCCCCGATGTGCCAGCAGATGGCCCCGGCCGAGACTCCGGCCAGGACCACGCCGGCGTCCCAACACTCGCGCAGGATGACGTCGATCCCATGCAGGCGCCACAGCGCCAGCAGGTTGGCCGTGCTCCCGCCCCCGACCCAGATGATGTCCTGGCTCAGCAGATGGCCCCGCATGTCCTTCCAGTTGGGCATGACGAAGAGGTCCAGGTGCGAGCTGATCATGTCGGCCTTGGAGAAGGCGTTGTGCATGGTGGCCGTGCGCGCCGGGTCCTCGCCCCCCGCCGTGTTGATCATGCAGACCCGGGGGTGCTCGCCCGCATGGGCCAGTTCGGCCGCCAGGGCGAACACCTTGCTGGGCTTGATGTTCGACATGTTGGTCGGGTCGTCCGGTTCGGGCGCGAACCCCGACGACGTGGCGAGGATGGTGGGTTGGTCGGCTGCCATGTCAGCCCTCGAGCACCTCAGGGTTCACGATGTTGACCGGCCGTGCCCCGGCCAGCAGCCGGCACAGGTCGTCGGCGATCATCTTGGTGTGATTGGCTTCGGTGTCGTAGGTGGCGCCACCGATGTGCGGTGTCAGCACCACGTTGGGGAGCGAGGTCAGCGGGTGGTCGGGGGCCAGGAATTCCCCTTCGAAGTGGTCGAGTCCCGCCGCGCCGACTTTGCCCGAAGCCAGGGCGGCCACCAGCGCATCGGTGTCGTGGATCTTGGCGCGGGCCGTGTTGAGGTAGACGACACCATCCTTCATCTTGGCGAAGGCCTCGGCGTTGATCATGCCGGTGGTCTCCTCGGTGACCGGGGCGTGCACCGAGATCACATCACTGCGCTCGAACAACTCGTCCAGCGAGACGGTAGCTTCCGGTGCGTACGGGTCGTAGGCGATGACCCCGAGACCGAGTCCGGTGGCCCGCCAGCGGAAGGCCCGGGCCACCGCGCCCAGGCCGACCAGGCCGACCGTCTTGCCTGCCATCTCCCAGGCCCGGTAGCGCTGGTAGGGGATGGTGCCGTCGCGGTAGATCTCGCCCGCCCGCACATCCTTGTCGGCGTCGATGAGGCCACGGGTGCAGGCGAACATGAGGGCCACCGCCAACTCGGCCACCGCGTTGGCGTTGCGCCCCGGAGCACGGAGGACCGGCACGCCGGCTTTGGTCGCCGCCGGTACGTCGACGTTGTTGGGGTCGCCCCGGCAGCTGGCCACGGCGATGATGGGCTGCTCGTAGAGCTCGGTGCCACAGACGTCGCTCTCGACCACGACGATATTGGCCCCTTCGGCCTTGACCCGCTCCGCCAGCTGCTGCGCGTTGTAAATCCGCAGGGTGGGCTGATCGAGCCAGGAGTCGAGCACGAGATCGGCCAATTGATGCAACAGGTCGAGTCCGGGCCCACTCACCGCAGCGGTGACCAAGGCCTTCGGGCGCGGCGTACTCATCGCATCATTCCTTCCGGGAGGGACTGGTGGTCAATAATGGCGGATCATGACACGGATGTCAGATTCGTGAAGAGGCGGTCCGGGGGGATCACGGTCGGCGTCGACATCGGCACCACCGCGGTCAAGGCCATCGCCGTCGACGAGCAGGGCAACGAGATCGGGCGCAGCCGGGTGCCCCACAAAGTGCTGGCCCCCGAACCACACGTGCTGCGCCACGATGCCCGCCGGGCCTGGCGGATCGGGCCGAAGAAGGCCTACGACGACGTGGTGGCCCAGCTGGGTGGTGAGTCGGTCGACGCGGTGGCGGTGGCCGCCATGGTGCCCTCGCTCACCGCGGTGAACCAGGCCGGTGTGCCCACCCTGCCCGGGCTGCTCTACGGCGATACCGAGGGTCGCCGGCCCGAGGGGGCGCCCAACGATCTCTCCCTGGGCGCCATGCCCGACGCCGAGGGCTTCCTGCGTTGGGCCGTCCGTTCGGAGCCGCAGGCCCGGGGCTATTGGCCGGCGCAGGCGGTGGCCACCCACGCCCTGACCGGCACCCCGGCCGTCGACACCGGCGTCACCGCCTCGCTGGGCATGCTGCACTCGATGGGGAAGTGGAACACCCCGCTGCTCGAGGAGTTCGGGGCCTGCGAGGCCCAGATGCCGATGGTGACCCACATGGGCGCAGCCGGCGGCACCATCCCCGGGACCGACACCGTGTTCACCGGGGGTTCGATCGACGCCTTCTGCGACCAGATCGTCTCGGGTGCTTTCGAACCCGGCGACGTGCTGGTGATCTTCGGGGCCACCCTGATCACCTGGGCCATCACTACCGAGTGGCTCATGGTGCCCGGACTGATCAGCTACCCGCACACCACGCCCGATCGTTTCATGATCGGTGGGCCCTCCAATGCCGGCGCGCTGTTCGTCGACTGGGCCCGCCAGCTCTTGCGCGGCACACCCAAGCCCGGTCCGGGCCGGGAGGAGCTGCCGCACCGGATCGGTCGGCCTGATCGGGTGCCGGTGTGGTTGCCCTACATCCGCGGGGAGCGGACGCCGTTCGAGGATCACTCGCTGCTGTCCAACATCTACGGCTTGGACATCGGCACCGATGGGGCCCAACTCGAGCGGGCCGCTTTCGAAGCCAGCGGCTTCGTGGTGCGTCGCTTGGTCGAGATGTCCGGGGTCAGGCCCCGTCGCATTGTGGCCAGTGGGGGTGGTTCCCGGGTCACCGCCTGGATGGCGGCGGTGGCCGACGCCACCAACCTCCCGGTCGAGGCGGTGGCGGGGGCGGACGGTGGAGCGAGAGGTGCGGCCTATCTGGCCCGCCTGGCCGCAGGACTCGAGACCTCCCTCGAGGGTTCCGCTCGCTGGGCCTCTATCGGACGGTGCATCGAACCCGATTCCGACTGGGTCGGGCCGACCGACGAGCGCTACCGGCGCTTCTGCGACTTCGGTACTGGAAAGTAGGAGTTCAGCCGCCGGCCAGGACGGCGACGTCGTCCCAGGCTTCCCAGTTCTCGATGCGGCTGGCGTACTCGACCTTGATCATGTCGGGGCGTGCTCAGCCGTTGGGGGTGAACGCCACTTTCAAGGCACCGCTCGCACCCTGGCGGGCAACGGCGGTGAGGGCAGACCACCACTCTTCGAGGGGGAAGCGGTGCGTCAGCATGGCCGAGATGTCGATGCGTCCGTCCTGGACGAATTGGAGGTAGTGCGAGATGGCGTGCTTGCGTTCACCCTCGAAGTCCTCGAAGCCGAAGGCGTTGGATCCGACCATGGTGAGTTCCTTGAAGTAGATCGGCGTCGACTCCCAGCGTTCTGGAGTGGCCACCCCGGTGTAGACGAGCTTGCCGCGCTCGGCCAGCACCCGGACATCGACTTCGAGGGTCTCCCCCTTGGCGATCGTGTCGTAGACGACATCGATGTGTCCGGGGTGGGTCACCGGAAGCCCGTCGAGCGGGGTGTGCAGCGGTGCCCCCGACCACTCGGCCAGCGCTTCGACCAGCGCCAGGCGGGGCTCATGGGTGAACACGGCTGCGGCGCCGAAGTGCAGGGCCATCTCGCGCTGGGCGTCGAACCGGGCGACCACTCCCACCTCGACGTCGGGGTAGAACGAGCGGAGGATGGCGACGCTGGTCAGCCCGAGGGCGCCGGCGCCGTAGACCAGTACTCGTCCGCCACTCGGCGGGGGATGGCGAACGATGGCGTGGAACGACACCGCGAAGGGATCGGCCAGCACGGCAGCCTCGTTCGAGATGCCATCGGGGATCGGGATCAGCATGGAATCGTGGGCAGCCAGACGTTCGGCCCAGGCGCCGGGGGCGCCGGTGAGGACCCCGAGGTGGACGCCCGGACCCAAATCACCCTTGGTGAAGCTCCAGCACATCGACAGCTCGCCGGCCTGGCAGGGTGGGCAGAGCGGGGTGATTCCCCGTGGTGCGCAGCTGAGCCACGGGTTGAGCACTACTCGCTGCCCGACTTCGAGGCCTCTGGCCTTGGGGCCCAGCGCAACCACCTCGGCCACTACTTCGTGGCCGGGCACGTGCGGGATCGAGGAGAAGGCGGCCATCGGGTTGTCGATATCGCCAGTGGTGAAGTCGCCCAGCACCAGCTTCGATTCCGAACCGCAGATGCCGGTGAGGATGGGCTTGGTGATGACCCAATCCGGTCGAGGCATCTTGGCCTCGTCGATGTCATGCAGGCCGAAAGGCACGTTGGCCAGCATTCTCTCGAGCTCGTCCGTCGGAGTCGGCCGGACCTCGTCCGGTGCGGGCGCCGCTCCGAACACCAGTGCCTTCATGCCTGCGCCTCCTTGGCATTCGCCTGCGCGTTCATCGCTCGCATCCCGTCCAGGAAGGTGTCGATGTCGGTGGTCTTGAACTCGATCACGGCTTTCATGTCGGGGATGTAGTGCTCGAACTGCTCGCTGTCGATGACATCGGCCATGGCGCCGGCAATGGACTCGGGCGATTCCTTCGGCCCGTCGAAGATCGGGTCCTCGTTGTCGGGCTGGTCCCAGATCTCGGTGTCGATGGCACCGGGCAAGATGAGCTTGACCCGCACGCCGGTGCCGTCCAGGTCGATGGCCAGGGACTCACTCCACCCGGCCAAGGCGAACTTCGAGCCCGAGTAGGCGGCTTCACGGATGATGCCCAGGCGGCCTCCCAGGCTCGACACATTGACGATCGTTCCCGAGTGGCGCTCCAGCATCCGAGGCAGCAGGGCCAGCGTGATGGCCACCGGGGAGAAGTAGTTGATGGTCATCGTGCGCTCGACCTCCGCCATGGTCAGGCGGATGGCATGGCGACGCATGGGCACGGCGGCGTTGTTCACAATGACGTCGAGGCCGTCGTAGTGATCCCAGATGGCCAGGGCTAGATCGGCCGCCGCCTGCGGATCGGCGAGGTCTGCCGCCCAACGCTCTGAGGCTGGAGAAGTAGCGCGGCACTCGGCCAGCACCTCATTGAGGCGGTCTTCCCGGCGGGCCACCAGCGCCACGGTGTCGCCTCGGGTGGCCAGTTCCTTGGCCAGGGCAGCCCCGATACCAGAGGAGGCTCCAGTGACCAGCACCGTGCGACCCCGCGCTGGCGCTGCGCTCATGATGGCGATCTACCCCCCGGTGTCAGCTCGGGCTCCAGCTTCGTCACAAAATGTTCTGCAAGTCGGTGGGGGACTCGCTGCGTCCGCTTTCACGTCGCATCGGTCCCACCCTTCGGGGTGAGCGAGGGGTCTCGAACCCCCGACCTCCAGGACCACAACCTGGCGCTCTAACCAACTGAGCTACGCCCACCGAGGGGGACAAGTGTGGCACACCGAGAGGTGGCCCTCAGCAGCCTCTGGGCAGCCATGACCAACATCGGCAAACCGATATGCGAGGCTTGAGGGCCGCCATGTTGGCCCCCGTAGCTCAGCGGATAGAGCGATGGGCTTCTAACCCAAGGGTCGCAGGTTCGATTCCTGCCGGGGGCGCCACTGTGATGTCTCGAGACATCGGAGACCGGGTCTGCGGGCATCGTAGACCCGGTCTCGTGGCTTTCGGGAATGCGCTGGTAGTCCTTGGTCGTACCGGCCACCCGGTCCGCAGATCCGTCTCGATGAGGAGACGACCCATGACCACGAGGAGACCTCTCCGCGAGCGGTCTCCTATGTCTCGACACATCCGCCCGCCAGCGGTCTCTTATGTCATGAACTGACGCACCGCGCCGGCACTCCGGGGAGCGGGTCGGCTATGGCGCCGGTGTGGTGGCCGCGGTCGTCGTGGTCGCAGCGACGGCGGTCGTCGTGGTGGTCGTGGCAGCTGGCGCCGTCGTGGTGGTCGTGGCCGCCGGAGGTGCCGTCCCCGTGGTCGTCGGGGCGTACCCAGCCGCCGAAGCGTCCGCGCCGGTGCAGCCATCAGCGCTTCCCTTCGGAATAGCTGCTTCCATGACTGCCTTCATGATGGGGCCGGCGATGTCGGCACCGTCGGAGTTCTTGTACTGATTGGGGACGACGACCGCCACGGCGATCTTCGGGTCATTGGCGGGGGCGAAGCCGATCATCCAGTCGTCCGTCACGGTCACGGTTGGGGCGGTCTGAGCGGTTCCCGTCTTCACCGCTGCACAAAGATACGAGGGAAATCCGACGGGTTGCGCCGTCCCGTGGGTGGCGACGCCGAGCATGTCGAGGGTGACATTCTGAGCGGCCTTGGATGTCGCAGTGCGCGGCATTGCCTTCGGTGTGTACCTCTCAATCACGCCACCTTGTGAGCTGGTGATTTCCGACATCAGGTGCGGCGTCATGATGACCCCATCGTTGGCGATGGCTGCCGCATCCATGGCGTTTTGAAGCGCGGTCATCTCGTCGTCGTCCTGCCCGATGGCGCTATAGGCCAGGAGCGCGTTGTTGGCTGGGTACTGATTGGGGATGTCGGAGAACTTCGAGGCCACCACGTCGTTGTTCGAAGGGAGGTCGATTCCCGGGACCGATCCGATCCCGAACAGCGCAGCCTGCTTCGCGAGGGTCGAATCGCCCTCCTGGATACCGAGTTCGCCGTAGCCCGGGTCACAAGATTGCGGCAGCATCTCGAGCATGGTCCCGCCGCAGGGACCGCTCTGGTCGCACAGCGCTTTCCCGCCTGCGGGGAAGGTCTGGCAGGTCTGGAAGGGGTAATTGAAATTGTCGAGCGAGGGCTTGAGGTTGTAGGCCGCGGTCGAGGTCACGACCTTGAAGGTCGATCCCGGCGCCTCAATCTGGCCGGTGGCAAACGGGATCAGCGGTTGGAATCCTTCGTGGTCCTTGACGATGTAGGAGAAGTAGGCCTCCTTCTCGGCATCGACGTTGGGGTTGACCATGGCGTTGTTGTCGTAGATCGGGTTCGACACCATGGCCAGCACGGCGCCCGTGGATGGATCGAGCACGACCACCGCACCGTCCTTACTGGCACCTGGCACGCTGTTCAGCGCGTTCCAAGCCACCTCTTGCAGGCTGGGTTCGATGGTCAGCGAGACGTTGTCGGTGGTATCGGGCAGCTTTTGACGGAAAATGATCTGACTGAGCGTCTTGTCGCTCTGCGGTTGGGCTTCGAGGTAGGAGTTGTACTCCTCCTCCAGTCCCGCCGTGCCGTAGTACCTCGGGGAGTCGTAACCGATGATCCCGGCGTAGATGTTCCCCCCGGTGACGTTGCCAGTCGGGTAGCTCCGTGTGTAGTCGTATTTGTAGCCGGTGGTTTTGGCGGTGGCCGCCGATGGCTTGACGGACTGAGCCAGCACCTCGCCGTCGGCGGCGTAGATCGTGCCTCGAGCGTTGTCGTACTGGTTCTGGGAGACACGTGGGTTATAGGGCGAGTCGGCCAGAGCGGGGGCGCGGACGAGCTGAATGTTGACCAGCTGCACCACGATGAGCGCGAAACACGCCACCATGAGCACCCCGAGCAAGCGAACTCGACGTCCCATCAGCTGCCCATGGGTGAAGCGGCTGGGCAGGAGGGCTGCAACACGCCGCTCATCGTATTCATGACGCTTCCCAGGAGTTGGGCACCCGTCAGCCGGGGCTCTGGGCGCTCAAGGTGGATTCCAGGGCATTGAGCAGGAAGGCGACATCGTCGGTCACGGTGAGTTGGCGGATCCGTTCCTCCTTGATGAAACCTGAATCCACCGCTCCGTCCAGGAAGCGCAGCAGGTCGTCGAAGAAGTGGTCGACGTTGAGAACTCCACACGGTTTGTCGTGAATACGGAGCTGGGCCCAGGTCACAGCCTCGAAGAACTCTTCATAGGTACCGACGCCGCCGGGCAGCATCACGAAACCATCCGACAGTTCAGCCATGCGCGCCTTGCGCTCGTGCATGGTGGAGACGATCTCGAGGTTGCTCAGCGACTGGTGCGCGATCTCATGGCCGGCCAGCGCTTCCGTGATGATGCCGGTGGCCTGGCCGCCGCCGGTGAGAACGGCGTCAGCCACCACGCCCATGAGCCCGATCGAGCCGCCGCCGTAGACCAGATCAATACCGCGGGATGCCATGGCTGACCCCAGGGCGTTGGCCGATCGGGCAAAGGTGTCCGGACGGCCCACGCTGGACCCACAGAAGACGCACAGCGTGGTCATGCCACTGATTCCCGCGTGGAATCCGGGGCGAGTTCGGTGTCGGGTACCGGCGTGCTGGCCCGTTCCCCGTGACGGCCCCGGCGCACGATGGTTTCGGAGGCATCGCTGTCATGGATGCTGAGCGATAGGGGCACGGCGAGGAGGGCGAAACCAGCGGCGGTCAAGAAGGCCCAGTGGTACGCGCTCAACGTGGTGTGGGAGGCCGAACCGCCACTGGCCGATGACACGGCAATCAGCACGGTGGAGAGGACGGCCACGCCGGTGGCGCTGCCCACCTGGCGCATGGTGTTGAAGAAGGTGGAGGCACGTCCCAAGGAAGCCGGGGAGATCATGGCCATCGACGCGGCCTGATTGGGCACCATTACCTGCGCCATCATCAGGCCGAGGACGAACATGATGAGCCGGATGAGCCACAGGTTCGTGGTCAAGGTGATCTGGGTGAGGAGCAGCATGGTGATGCCGAGCCCGATCAGGCCGCCGGTGATGTGCCGACGGGGGCCGATGCGGGGATAGATGAACCGGCTGGCTAACTGGGCGCCCGCCATCACGCCGAACGCTTCGGGAAAGGTCGACAGGCCCGACTGGAGCGCGGACAGGCCCCGGGCATCTTGGAAGTAGAGCGGGACCAGGTAGAGCATGCCCAGGAAGGCCGCCGAGACCAGGAACATGGCGAAGTTGGTCGAGCGGAACAATCGTCCCGAGAGCAATCGCAGGTCCACCATCGGCTTGGAGTGCCGTAACTCCACCATGACCATGGCACCGAGTAGCGCCACGCCCAGGAGGCAGGTGGCGATGACGTCGGACGAGCGCCACCCTTTGAGCGGGCCTTCGGACACGCCGTACATGAGCAGGCCCAGCCCACCGCCACCCAGAATGAAGCCAGGCACGTCGAAGAGCCCGGCATCCATCGGGTCGGAGCGCTCGAGGAACAGCGCACCGAAGGTCACGGCGGCGATGCCGATCGGCAGGTTGACAAAGAAGACCCAGCGCCAGCTCAGGTCGGTGACCAAGAGGCCGCCGAGTACCGGTCCGAGGGCCGGAGCCAACGTGGTCGGCACGGTCAGGATGCTGGCGGCCCGAATGCGTTCAGCCGGAGGGAAGACCCGGTAGAGCATGGCCATGCCGACCGGCGTCATCATCCCGCCGCCGGCTCCTTGGAGGACCCGGAACAGCACCAGTTGGGTCATGTCGTGCGCAAAGCCGCAGAGGACCGAACCCACGGTGAACACGACGACGGCCGTCAACAGGACGCGCTTGCCACCGAAGCGGTCGCCCAACCAGCCCGAGGCGGGGATGAAGACGGCCAGGCTGACCAGGTAACCGATCACGATGCCATCGACCGAGGTGGCCACGATGTGGAAGGTGCGCCCGATGCTCGGGAGGGCCACGTTCACGATCGTGATGTCCATGATGTTCATGAACATGGCCGACACGAACACGATCCCGACGGCAATCTTCTGGTTCATGCGGGGTGTCGGCACGGTCGGTTTCTCGGCTCAGGGGACGATCGGTTGGTGCGGCTGGCGCACCTGCAGACCGCGCCAATTCCTGTATCCGACCTTAGGCGTTGCCACCTCCAGTCGGGACCGTCCAGGAGAGAGACTGCCTGGTCGACGCCGAATTTCGTCCCAGAATTGATAGGTTCATGCGCCGGGAGCCTGCCGACGTCCCGGACGGGGCAGGAGTTGGGCGACAGGACCAGATCCTGGTACGGCCAAGAGGGAGAAGACTGAGGGTGCGAAGATTCGCTCGAAGCCTGGTGGCCGGTCTGACTCTGGCCCTGTGCCTGGGCACCTTGGTTGTGACCGCGGCACTGGCCGCGGCTCAACCGGCGGCTGGGGCCACCACTGCGGTGGCGGCCGCATCCAAGTCAGCGCCGAACAACACGGTGTGGCTTTGCAATCCGAACCAGCCCGCCAACGACCCATGCCTGCTCAGTCGGGATGACACCGCGGTGAACGCCAGCGGAGGAACGGCGTCGGTGCCGGCGTCCACCCTCTCGACCGCCCCCAAGTTCGACTGCTTCTACGTCTACCCCACGGTGTCCTTGCAGAAGGGCCTCAACGCCAACCTCAAGATTCAAGCGGGCGAGATCGGTGCCGCCGAACTCCAAGCCTCGCGCTTCTCGTCGGTCTGCCGGGTCTGGGCCCCGATGTATCGCCAGCGCACCTTCACCTCATTGTTGAGTGGCGGCCTCGGTGGGGACAAGGGCGCCAACACCACCGCCTACAACAGCCTGCTGTCGGGCTGGAAGGACTACCTGGCCCACGACAATGACGGCCGCCCGATCATCTTCATCGGTCACTCCCAGGGTTCGGCCATCCTCATCCGGTTGTTGCAGTCGGTGATCGACCCCAGCCCCAAGCTGCGCAAGCTGATGGTGTCGGCCCTCATTTTCGGCGGCAACGTCCAGGTACCGACCGGCAAGCTGGTCGGCGGCAGCTTCAAGCACATCCCCCTGTGCACGTCGGCGAGCGAGGTGAGCTGTGTCATCGCCTACTCCTCGTTCAGCACCACGCCTCCGGCCGACACGTTGTTTGGCCGGCCCGGTACCGGGGTCAGCCTGCAGTCGAACCAGACCGAGTCGAGTGGGCAGCAGGTGGCGTGCGTCAACCCGGTGGACTTCTCCACCAAGCCAGCGACACCGACGCCCTACTTCCTTTCGGTCTCATCGAAGGTCACCGGTGTCACCATCCCAACCCCGTGGGTCTCTTACCCCGACCTCTACACGATCCAGTGCGAGCATCAGGGAGATCTGACCTGGCTGCAGGTCACCGCCAACAAGGTGGCCGGTGATCCACGCCCGGTGGTCGTGCCGACTCTGGGACCGACGTGGGGCCTGCACCTCGATGACGTGAACCTGACCTTGGGCAACCTCCTGCTCGACGCGGCCTACGAGGAGAGCACCTACTCCAACCACTGAGCCTGTGACCTCCTGACAGCACCGTCATATGACAGGTCTGTCAGAGACGGTGGAGTTCTAGACTCGCCCGATGGTCAAGGTTGTCGCGGTTGCCAACCAGAAGGGCGGCGTGGCCAAGACGACCACGGTCCAGTGCCTGAGCGTGGCCATGGCCCAGGAGGGCCTTCGGGTCCTGGCGGTCGACCTCGATCCTCAGGCCTGCCTGACCTACTCCTTCGGGTTCGAGCCCGATGGCCTGGCCTCCTCGCTCCATGACGTGCTGGTTCGGCGGTCCCGGGTCTCCGACGTACGGCTCGAAGTGCCTCGGGTGCCCGGTCTCCACCTGGTCCCGGCCACCATCGATCTGGCCGGGGCTGAGGTGCACCTCTTGAGCCGCACCGGCCGTGAGCACGTGCTGGCCCGGGCCTTGGAACCGGTGCTGGGGGAGCACGACGTCGTCTTGATCGACTGCCCGCCCTCGCTGGGTGTGCTGACCATCAATGGTTTGACGGCGGCGGAAGTGGTGGTGGTGCCGCTGCAGTGCGAGGCCTTGAGCCATCGAGGGGTGGGCCAGCTGCTCGAGACCATTGAAGACGTTCGCCAGTTCGCCAACGAGAAGCTGCGTGTCCTTGGTGTAATCCCGACCCTCTTCGACTCACGCACAACCCACTCGCGCAAGGTGCTGGCCGAAGTGGAAGAGCGCCATGGCCTTCCCGTCTTCCTGCCGCCCGTTCCCAAGTCCATTCGGTTCGCCGAAGCCCCTGAACTCGGGCGTTCAGTGCTCGAGCACGCGCCGAGCTCGCCCGGTGCCGTGGCCTATCGAGAATTAGCCAAGCAAGTGGTCGACGCACTGAAGAGCGCATAGTGGCGGACGGCGGTCGCAAGGACGGTCCACCGGATCCGATGGGCAAGCGCGCGCTCTTCTGGGTGCCCGGCAGCGGTGGCAAGGAATCGCACCCGGCCGGCACATCCTCAGGATCGGGGTCCAGGTCGGAATCGGGGTTGGGCACGACGGTGCTGCCGGTGGGCAAGCGGGCTCTCTATTCGGGGGCACGAGCGGAATCCCACAGCGTGCGGGAGACCTCCGGCAATCCGTTGGCCGAGCAGGGGACCTTCGTGGTGCATTGCGAAGGGTGTCGCCAGACGTCACATGTGGGCGTCGTCGATCTGTTGATCTTCCAGTTTCCGTTTCCGGCGTGGCTGCCCAGAGGGTCATTCGACCGACGGATGACCTGTCCCTCGTGTCGTAAGCGGACGTGGTGCAGCGTGTCATTGCGACGGACGCCGTGAATCGGTAGACCAGTTCGCGGCCGTTGGCGGCCGTACACTCGGTCCATGATGTTCTTCGGAGGGCGCAACTCGCCGTCGTGGCTGCGATTCTTGCGGCTCGCCTTGCTGGTCGGGATCCTGGTGCTCGGCGCCACCCTCGGCAACCACAGCAAGACCTACAACGACATCCACACTGTGTATCTGGTGGTCCTGGTCGCCCTGCTGGCGCTCACCTTTGCGCTGGGCCGCGCCCGCCGCGGCACGGCTGGATCGGGGACGGGTGGGCGTGGCATGGGTCGGCGCGGCATGGGCGGTGGACCGTTTGGCCAGGGTCCCGGCCAGAACACGCCCCCAGGTGGAACCGTGGGGGATGCGGTTCATGACAACGTTGGAGGAATCGTTGGTAGTGGCAGTTTCGGCACGCCGCCGCCTCCTCCCCCTCCTCCTGTGCCGACCCCATCGGCACCGTCGGTATCGCCTGAGTCCAAGACGCAGACCCAGGAGCCGGGACCCTTTTCGTGAACCGCTGAGCAGCTGGTCTCCGATGTCTTGAGCCTCTTCGGATCTCAGCTGGGTATCGAGTCACGACCAGTTCGCGCGATGCGGACGTGGGTAACGGTTGGCGAACTGACGTGTTCGACACATTGGTAGTTGCCCGTGCTGGAACCGAGATCGTCGAAGAGTCGTTCGCCGCTACCGAGCAAAACAGGCACGATTGCGAGATGCATCTCATCAATGAGCGAAGCACGAAGGAATTGCCTGATGGTGGCCGCCCCGCCCCCCACAAGAACATCACGGTCACCGGCAGCTTCAAGGGCTTCGCTGAGAGCTGCTTCGATCCCGCCTTCGATGAAATAGAAGGTGGTTCCTCCTGGCATTTCGAGAGGAGGATGCGGGTGGTGCGTCAGTACGAAGACTGCGTGATGGAAGGGAGGTTCTTCTCCCCACCAGCCCGTCCACTCGCTCTCGCCCCACGGGCCACGGATCGGGCCGAACATGTTCCGACCCATGATGGTGGCACCGACACCAGATGCCCGCCCCGAGAAGAAGGCGTCGTCCACCCCCTCGTCACCGCCTTCTCTGCCGATCATTTGGTTGCCGCTACGGGTGCCGAAGATCCATTCATGGAGCTGGGTGCCCCCAATACCGAGAGGATTTTCGAGATCCTGGTGCGGCCCTGCGGCGTAGCCGTCGAGCGAGATCGAGTAGTTGCGCACGAGCAATTTCGACATTGAGTCCTCCTTCTGCTTGCTGCCATTATGAGGGCCCGCCACACTCCGGCCCGCATAGAACTCGAGAGCTACGTAACCGTCATTGAGCGGCAGACCTGCTGGAATCCGAAGGGCCTGTCTCGACACAGCTGTCTGGTCAACCGCAGTGAGTCGGGATGCCGGGATTTGAACCCGGGACCTCCTGCTCCCAAAGCAGGCGCGCTAACCAAGCTGCGCTACATCCCGTTTCGATCAGCGTACTTCAGGCCTGTTCGTCTGCTGGCGGCTGATACGCGCAAAAGTAACTGGACCATGAACGGCCCGCTGTCGTAGCCAACACCCTCGCCTCGCCCACGTGCCGGCCTGGGTTTGTCGTGTGAGGACTCCGCTCGGCGAATCCTTGGTCGGCGGCGAACAAGCCCTTCCCAATGCGAGCATCGGGGTAGGTTGATGGGTGTCAATCCCCGTCGTGGCGTGACGAACGTGGCCGAACGGCAACGGCGCAATCTGACCGACGTTTGGCACAGACAGGTCGCTGACCGTCCCATCGAGGAACGACTGGCCCTGCTGGCCGTTGGCATCTTGACGGCGGCGGCCGCCGCCATCCGAGGTGAAGGGTTCAGCAACCTGGGCCTTTTCCGGGATGACGCCTGGGTGGCGCTTTCGTCCAGGACCGGTCTCGGCACCGCGTGGCATATGTGGGTGACGGCACCGGGGTTCATGTTCCTCGAGCGCACGTTCATCATCGTCGGACCCAGTGCGACGTGGTGGGATCAGATCCCGCCCTTTGTGGCGGGCGTTCTGGCCGTGCCGGTCATTTACGCGGTCGTCCGGTATTTCGGGATCGGTCGCATCGGCGGATTGGTCGGAGCGCTCTTCGTCTGCGTCAGCCCCGTCTGTATCACCTACTCGACCCGGATCAAGGAATACTCCCTCGATCTCCTTCTCACCTGCCTCTTACTCGTCGTGGTGGAGCAAGCTCGAAGAACAGGGGGACGGCGACAGATCGCCATCTGTGCCGCCGTGTCCGTCGCGGCCTTTCTCCTGTCTGCGTCGACGGCCGTCGTCATTGTCGGAGCGTGGCTCGCACTTGGTCTTCTCGGCTTACGGGATCGATCGACTCGCGGCACCCTGGTGCCATTGGGAGCGATCGCCACTGCCGGCTGTGCGGTAGTCGCGGTGATCTTCTACGGTCACATCTCGCCGGCCCTCAACCGGTTCTGGAGCGAAAACTCGGGGTTCATCCAACGGGGCTCCGCCTCGCAGTTCGTGACGTCGCTGCACCACACCGCATGGAGCCTGCTGAGTGGGACCTTCGACCTGCCCGGCTTCAGCACCGCCGAAGAGGTTCTCATCATCGCCGTCTGGCTCGCGCTCTCCTCGGTGAGCCTGTACCGAAATCGGATCCTGCTTGCCCCTGGGCTGGTCGTCCTCGTCGCGGTCATCGGCAGCGCCGCGCATGTGATGCCGCTCGGGACGGGCCGCACCGATGAGTACCTCTACCCGGTACTCCTCGTCCTCCCCTTGGCCGGAGGGTCCCGGGTCATTCAGGCCGCGTCTCCGCACGCTGAGGTGCTGCGCGGCCAGGCGCGCCGAGCCGTGATGGTGGCCCTGGCGACGGTGGCGACCGTCCTCTCCTTTCTGATCATCGACCACGAAGCGACGGTCACGCCGGCCTATCCCGGTGTGGGCGTGCAACAACTGGCTGCCGAAATCAGCCAGAACGAGAAGCCCGGTGACCACATATTCGTGAACGAACTCATGCGCTACCCCTGGGCCCTCTATGAGTCGCATCCGCTGCGGATCGAGCTGGGTCAGGACTGGTCGACCGGGTTTACCGTGGTCAGCACCGATCCCAGTGTCTTCATCGATCCCTCTGAGGACTATGAAGGTGACCAGCACCCGGTGCAGTGGGCGAAGGAGATGAACCGGTACACCCGTCTCTGGTACGTCTGGTCACCTCCTCTCGGCGTGTTCACCTTCAGTTACGGTGCCCTCCTCGGTGACGGTTGGCATGTGGCGCAAACGCTCACCGCCCCGGGATGCGAGGCCTACTTGCTCGTCCGCACCAAGTGAAGTTCATCTCTCAGGGCCGGACCTCGTAGTACAGGTTGGCCGGCTCGCCGAAGTCGCGGACCGCGAACTGGCTGAAGCCGGCCTCCCGGCACATCTGCTCGAGCAACGACGGGGGTAACCCGAGCGTGCCCAGTCCGGCGCCACCGGGCTCGGAGAGGGCCGAGGACATGCAGGTGGTCACCGACGTGCCGTACATGAGGGCCAGCATGGGGTTGCGCAGGTTGCCCGACCAGGTCGATGCGCTCCGGATGTCCTTAATCAGCCACACGCCATCGGGTCTGAGGCAGCGCGCGATGGCGGCGATGGCCTCGGTCGGCTTGGGCATGTCGTGCAGGCAGTCCAGCGTCAGCACGAAGTCGTAGGTCTCCTCGGCCGGCAGGGCGGCAGCACCGGCTTGGTGCAGGGTCACGTTGGTCAGGCCGCGCTGCACCATTCGCTCCCGGGCCAGCGTCAACGCATGGCTCGAAGGGTCCCAGCCGTGGAACTGCGAGGCCGGGAAGGCCGCGGCCATGGCCTCCAGCGCGATGCCGGCGCCACAGCCGACGTCAGCCACCGTGGCGCCGCCGGTCAGGCGATCGAGCAGACCCTCGAGCGACGGCAGGATCTGCGGCACCAGGAGGTGGGTGGTCCATGGTCTGGTCATCCGGTCGACCCCATGGGCCGCGCTCGGCCCGAGTTCGTCGTAGCTGAGACCACGACCGGTGCGGAACGCATCGAGGAGCCGGCTGATGATGTCGGGTGTGGCCACCAGACCCCCGAACACGCCGGCGGCGAACCACACACTGCCGCTCTCGTCGGCCAGCACGGCCGCGCCTTCAGGGCTCAACGCGAAGGTGTCGCCGTCGTCGGTCTCGAGCAGGCCGGCCGCACCCATGCAGCGCAGCCACTCGAGCAGCCAACGCTGGTCGAGCCCGGTGGCGGCGGCCAGCCCTGCCGCGCTGAGCGGGCCGGCCCCCGCCATGGCCCGGTAGAGGCCGAGCTGGTCGCCCAGGTGGATCATCAAGGCGACGACCTCGCCTTGCTTGTAGCCCCAGACCCGCAGGGAGAGCTCGACCAGCTTTTCGGTGTCGGTGTCCATGCGGTCAGTTTCCCTGACCAGCCGGCCTCAGGCCCGCTCTACCGCCAAGAGCTGCCATTCGTCGGGGACGCCCTTGAGGTTGTGGCGGCCGCGGTCGTCGAACACGATGCCCGAGCCCACCACCAGGTCGCGCACGGTGCCGGTCGTCAATATTTCGCTCGGCCCGGCCATGGCCGAGACCCGGGAGGCGATGTGCACGGCCAGGCCGGTGATGTCGTCACCGCGCAGCTCGATCTCTCCGGCGTGCAGGCCGGCCCGGATCTCGATGCCGAACTTCTGCGCCGTTTCCACCATGGACACCGAACAGCGCACCCCTTGGGCCGGGCCGTCGAAGCGGGCCAACAGGCCGTCGCCGGTGTTCTTCACGTAGACACCGCCGTGACGCTCGAGTAGTCGCTGGGCGTTGACGTCGAACTCGTCGAGCACGTTGCGCCACTGGTGATCGCCGGCCGCCGCTGCCCGCACGGTTGAGTCCACGATGTCGACGAACAGCACGGTGGCCAAGGTGCGCTGCGGCGCATGGCCGCTGCGTTGGCCGGTGACGAACTCCTCGATCTCGTCGACGATCACTTCGAACTGACCGGCCCAGGGCAAAATATCGACACCCGGAACGGTGACGAAGCGTGACCCGGTGATGTGCTCGCTGAGGTAGCGGCCGTGCTCGACCAGATTGGCGAAGGCGTCCGTGTTCGAGATCACCAGCGTCGGGCAGCCGATGGCCGAAAGGTGCTGGCGTATATCGGCCGAAAAGGTCACGAGGTTGAAGGCGAGGGCCGTAGAGGGGCTGGCCCCTCGCCGGGCCGCCCGGCCCCACCATTCGCGGAAGCCCACCCGGTGGGCCAGGCTGGGGACGAAGATGGCGATGTCCGTTGGCACATCGGCGTCGTTGACCGTCACGTCGACGGTGTTGGTCTCCGCCATGAGCAGATCAGGCACGCCGATCCGGTAATCCTCGGCCTCGCCCACCCGGGCGGTGCCGTTGACCACGATGAGCGACTCCACCACATCGGGATGGTTGGCGGCCAGCCAGAGCGCCGGCATTGACCCACCACTGGTGGCCAGCACCACCGCCCGCTGGCAGCCGGCGTGTTCGAGCACGGCCAAGGCGTCCGCCGCCCAGCGCTCGATGGAGGGGGCGGTGCCGCTGGGCAGAGGATCGGAGAGCCCGAGGCCGCCGCAGTCGAAACGGATCAGGCGGCAGAAGCTGGCCAGACTCTCCTCGTAGCGCAGCCAATTGGGCTCATCGACGGTCTCGTCGATGGAGATCATCAGGCCGTTGTTGAACTCGAGGACGTCGATGGGGCCGGTACCCCACACCTGGTATCCGATGTGCAGCCCGTCCCGCAGGGCATAACGCGTCTCGGGGGCCGCCTCCACTGCTGCAGTCTGCCGTGCCGGGCGACCGGCCGTGACGCTTCGAGTTGCCGCGCCGCGACCTCAGGCCGTCAGGCTGCCGGCTGCGGCTGGGCCCCCCGGATCAGCCGCCCGGGCTGCGTGCCGGTCGGTTCGCCGTCCTCGAAGGTCACCGCACCCTTCTTGATGGTGAACCGGTAGCCCGACGCTCCCTGCAGCAGTCGCCGCCCGCCGGCCGGGAGATCGGACCGGACGTAGGGCGTGCCCAGTGTGAGGCCCTCGTAGTCGATGAGGTTGAGGTCACCGAGCATCCCGGGCTCGACCGTGCCCCGGTCGCTCAGCCCGTAGAGCAGCGCGGTGTCGTGGGTCTGCTTCTTGACCAGGTACTCGAGCGGCAGCGTCTCGCCCCGGCTGCGGTCCCGGCTCCAGTGGGTGAGCATGAACGTCGGCATGGAGGCGTCGCAGATCGTCCCGGTGTGCGCACCCCCGTCAGACAAGCCCAGCGCGCTCCGTGGATGCAGCAGCATCTCGCGCACGTGGTCGAGATCACCGGTGGCGTAGTTCAGGATGGGCAGATAGAGCAGCCCCTGCCCCTCGTGGGCCAGCATCTCGTCGTAGGCCACTTCCAAGGCCGAGACGCCGCGAGCAACCGCCAGCCCGGCCAGCGAACGCTCGGGTCCCGGCTCGTAGTCCGGCGGATCTCCCAGCACGAAGGTCCGGTCGTACGCCTTGCGCATCGCCTCGGCCTGCGCTTCGGTGGCCGGCTGCCACGAGACGATGGACTCCCGCACAGCCGGATCGCGCAGCGCGGCGGCCAACTCGGGCGGGGACAGGCGCCGGCGCCGCAGTTCCTTGTAGGCCGGGATCTCGCTGAACAGGCACAAGGTGGCGTGGTGTCCGGTCAGCAACCCGGTCGGCCGCCCGGCCACCTGCGGGGTCAGCTGGGCGCCCTCGGCGCACGCCTCCAGCGACGCCGCCAGCTGCTTGCGCCACAGGTCGGGGTCGTCGTCCACCTGCAACAGCACGTAGGACACCGGCCGCTCGATGGCGGCCGAGAGCCGGCGCATCCAATCCACTTCGGCCCAGGCATCGCCGAGCATCTCGCCGGCCGAGCCGACGGGCGCCAGTTCGAACACGCCCGCCTTGGCCTCGGCCAGCGCGCGGCCGATGCCGAAGAGCTCGTCTTCGGCGGCGTAGGTCCCGGGCACCGGCTCCCCGTCGATGGCCCGGTGCCCGATGGTGCGCGACGAGGAGAACCCGAGCGCCCCGGCTCGCAACGCCTCGAGCACGATGGCCCGCATGGCCGCGATGTCCTCGGCCCCGGCCGGCTCGTTCTTGGCCCCCCGGTCACCCATCACGTAGGCCCGCACCGCGCCATGCGCGATCTGCGTGCCGATGTCGACCGTCCACTGCCGGCGCTCCAGCGCATCGAGGTATTCGGGGAACGATTCCCATTCCCACTCGATCCCCTCGGCCAGCGCCGTCCCCGGGATGTCCTCCACGCCCTCCATGAGCCCGATCAGCCAGTCGTGGCGGCCGGGCCGGGCCGGGGCGAACCCGACGCCGCAGTTGCCCATGACCAGCGTGGTCACGCCGTGCCACGACGACGGCGCCAGCACCGGGTCCCACGTCGCCTGCCCGTCGTAGTGGGTGTGGATGTCGACCCAGCCGGGCGTCACCAGCAAGCCGTCGGCCTCGATCTGGCGGGAGGCCGCCCCATCGATCTGCCCCACTTCGGTGATGCGGCCATCATCGATCGCCACATCGGCGGTCCGGGCGGGAGCGCCGGTGCCATCGACCAGCGTGCCACCCCTCACGATCAAGTCATGCATGCCCACAATGCTGACACGCCGCCCTGCGAACCGCTCGGCATGGCCGATCCGATTACGAACGATCGGTCAGTCAGCAGCCTGAGGAAACGGTGCAAGGCGGCGTGTCACACACAAACCAAACCCAAACCCTTCCGGGCACACCTTCACGTCGTGGTGAGAGGTGAGAGGTGAGGAGTGAGAGGTGAGGAGTGCCGGTGGGAGGCGGACTGCTCTGGGTCAGTCCTTTTTCTTGCCGAGGATGCGGTTCATCTTGGTGCCGCATGTGGGGCAGAGACCCTGGGCGGCCCGGCGCCCGTTGGCCAGCTCGACCTCTTGGCCGTCGAATTCACGCTTCTCGCGACACTTCACGCAGTAACCCTCATAATTCGCCACGACATCTCCTGTTCGTCAGTCCGGCCCCCCGGATCGCCACGACGGTAGCGGGGAGATTTCCGAAAAAGGGGGATGGTCAGCCTTCGATTCCCTGCCCGCGTGGCCCGTCCAGGGGTCCGCTGACTCCCTGGCCTGGGATTTTCCAGACAGCTACTGTCCGGGCCATGGTTCCACCTCCAGCCGAGACCCCCTCCAAACCTGCCCCGGATCCCGAGGATTGGACCGTCCGTGGTCGGTCCACCCAGGCAGGCCTGGCCGAGACCTGGAGCTCGCTGGCCGACGCCTGCCATGCCCTGGTGGACCAGGAATGGGCCCTGCCTACCGAGTGTCCCGGCTGGGATGTGAAGGACCAGCTGTCGCACCTGATCGGGATCGAGCGGCTCCTGCTCGGGGATCCGGCACCCGCATGGGACGGACCGCTCGGTGAGCACGTGAAGAACGACTTCGCTGCCATGAACGAGCCCTGGGTCGCCGTCCGGCGTCCCCTGCCGGGCGACGACGTCCTGGCCGAGTTCAACGACGTTACGGGGCGGCGCCTGGCCGTGCTCGAGGCGGCGACCGACGAGGACTGGGCCAAGGTGGGTTGGAGCCCGGTGGGCGAGGTGCCCATGGCCCGCTTCATGGAGACCCGGCTCTTCGACAGCTGGGTGCACGAGCAGGACGCGCGCCGGGCCCTCGACCGCCCCGGCGGCACCGGTGGCCCGGCCTCGGCCCATGGCATCGGGCAGGTGGAGGCCGCCATGGGGTTTGTCGTGGGGAAGAAGGCGGCCGCCCCCGAAGGCTCCGCCGTCCGCTTCGAGATCTCCGGTGAGCCTGGGGACGCCCGGACCTTCACGCTGGCCATCGTCAACGGGCGGGCCCTCCGCAGCGCCGAGGCCACGCCGACCTTGACGCTGTCGATGGGAGCACTCGACTTCGTACGCCTGGGCTGTGGCCGCACCACGGCTGCCGTCTTATCGGGGACCGGCGCCATCGGGATTGAAGGAGATGCCGAACTCGGTCAGCGGGTGCTGGACACCATGAACTTCATGTTCTGAGTCTCAGCCCGCAGAGGACAACCCAACTCAACCATCAGGTGGCGGGTCGGGCTCCCACGCATCCTCGAGTTCAGTCTCATCGGCGGATTGGGATTCGGATTCGGACGCCGGCTCGGACGCCGGCTTCGGCACTTCCACCAACTGCCACGGCTCCAGTTCAGGCGGTGGTTCAGGTATCGGTAAGAGGCCCTCGAGTTCAAACGAATCGATTTCGGAGTTCGAAATACTTCGTCGGATCCCGTCCGCGGTTTCGGAGTATCCGTACTCGCGCTGCTCATCGACACCCCAACCCGCCGACCGGCCCTTCTCACCCTGGTTGCGAAGTCGGTTGTGGAAGGGACAGAGCATGCGTCCGTTCTCTTCGATGGTGAGTCCACCCTCCGAGAAGGGCTGGATGTGGTCGGCTTCGCACCGGTCAGCCGATTCGTCGCAGAGTGGGTGGGAGCACTCGCGATCCCGGACCTCGAGGGCCCGACGAGTCGCTCCAGAGAAGAACCGAGCTTGTTCACTTACCTCGATTCGTTTGCCGAGCCCGAAGACCACCCGCTCGACATACGCCTGATCGATCCATCTGAGGAGCGAACCGGGCGTGATCGGCATGCCTTGGGAGAGCTCGCAGATTCGACCTCGGAGTGTCGGGTAGTCGACCAGCACAGTAAAGAGAGGAGCGGGGCGACGCCCGTCCTTCGGAGCGGTGCCACTCCGGGTGGCCATCTCGACCAAGGCGTCCGCCCGTCGCTGGGTGCCTGTCCGGGCCAGCTGCAGGTGTTTCGGATCCTGGCCGAGCCGTTCCTTCGCTTCGGCCCAATCGGACTTGAAGAGCTCGTACTCGAGTCGACGGAGTTCATTCTCGACAATGGCGCCGGAGATCGGATCGAGGGTGAGCTTTCCCTTCCACATCCTGTCGTCGCATCGGTAAAGAGAGACGTCACGGGCCGCCCTCTGGGCACTGGCGTCCCATTCCGTTCCGAACTGGTCGACCTCTTGCTCCCAGTATGAGACGTAGCGGCGAAAGTGGTGGAAGGGGAGTTCCTTGGCCTGCTGAAGTAGCTCTTCCTCGTCACGCTTGAGGGCTTCCTCGGTATCGGGCCGATGGAGGCGGCCCACGGTCTCGACATGAGCGGCCGTGACCTCGCCTTTGCCCCAGGCTTCAGTAAAGGCCGGGAGCCCCTCGATGGCATGACTGAGTGCGGCTTGCCGGTTGGCGGTCGACCGTGGAATGAGACAGATGCCGGCAATCCAGTGCCCGATGGTCTTGGCGCCCTCGGCACCCCATGCCCCACGACGCTCGAACGCGCCGACCGACCGGCAGACCACGGCCTCCATCTGGGAGGTGAGGCGTTCCAATTCCACCACCGTCTCCCGGTCGGACAGCTCCATCGCATTGACGGCCATCAGCTCGTCGAGCGAAGTCCGGAGCGCCTCCAGAGCCTGCAATCCCATGACCCAATTGGACCAGGTGGTTGTGACAATTCGACGCCCGATCCCGCCGAAAAAACTTGAAGAATTCCGTGCAATTTCGCCGAAAGCCCGACCGTTGTGGGACCCAATTTGGCGGCGCGACCGCTTGGTCGGTCACCGGCTTACCACTCGTCCGAAATCCGCTCAGGCGTTATGCGGGACTCCGAACGCCCGGCCCCGCCACCCCGGTGCGGGAAGCCCCAAACCCGACCAGTAGAGTGAACGGCTCGTGCGTGCCACTACTGAAACCATGGAGGGGAACCTCGTCCGACTCAAGGTCGAGATCGAGGAACCCGAGTTCGATAAGGCGCTGAGCGGGGTCGTTCGCCAGCTGGCGTCGCAGGTGCGCGTCCCCGGGTTCCGCCCCGGCAAGGTGCCCCGCAAGGTCCTCGAAGCCCGCATGGGCGGGGCGGGGGCGCTGAGGTCCGAAGCCATCCGCGAGACCCTGCCCGACTTCTACGCCCAGGCCGTGGTGGACACCGAGCTGGACCCGATCACCCAGCCCGAGATCGACATCACCGCCGGCGAGGACAGCGGTGCCCTCTCCTTCGACGCCGTGGTCCAGGTCCGCCCGATCGTGGGCATTCCCGGCTACGAGGGCCTGACCGTCACCCTGCCCGGTCTGGTGGTGAGGGACGAGGAGATGGAGCACCAGATCGACCGCCTTCGTGAGAACGATGCCGAACTCGAAGTGGTGTCCCGCGCCATCAAGGACAAGGACCAGGTCACCATCGACCTGCACGGCAACGATGCCGAGGGCGCCGAGGTGGTCGGCATCGACGACTATCTCTATGAGGTCGGCAGCGACACCGTCGTCCCCGAGCTCGACGGCCAACTGCGCGGCCAGAAGGCCGGCGCCATCCTGCAGTTCGACGCCGCCACACCGGGCGCACCCGAGGACGACCCGCAGACCATTACCTTCCGAGTGCTCGTCAAAGAGGTCAAGGTCAAGAAGCTCCCCGACACCACCGACGAGTGGGCGGCCGAGAACTCCGAATTCGAGACCGTCGAAGAGCTGCGCCAGGACATTTCGACCCGGATCGCCCGGGTGAAGCTGGTGCAGGCTCAAATGGCGCTGCGCCAGAACAGCCTCAAGGCGTTGGCCGATCTGGTCGCAGAGGACGAGGTGCCCGAGGTGCTGGTCGACCGCGAGGTCAACGAGCGCCTGCACGACCTCCAGCACCGCCTCGAGTCCCAGAACCTGTCCCTGGCCCAGTACTTCTCGGCCACCGGCCAGTCGCCCGACGACCTGTTGGGGGCGGTCCGCATCGACGCCCAGCAAGCCGTCAAGGCGGACCTGGCCCTGCGTGCCCTGGTCGAAGCCGAGTCCATCAAGGTCGATGACGCCGAGGTCGAGGCCGAGATCGCCCAGATGGCCGAACGGAATGAAATGTCGGCAACCGAGTTGCGACGGCAGCTCGACACGGCCGGCCGGACCGGCGCGGTACGCTCGGAACTAGCAAAGGGCAAGGCCCTGCAGTGGCTGCTTGACCAAGTCGACCTGTTTGACGACGAGGGCAACCCGATCAGTCGGGATGACCTCAGCGCCAATGCAGCTGAGGTGGAAGACAGCAGTGACGGCGAGACCGTTGTCGAAGATGCAGCAGAGGACGCTGAAGACGCAGCAGAGGATGCTGCGGTTGAGGAGAGCGAGTGATGTACGAGGCTACGGGGGACCGCTACCGAGCGAACAACTACCTCGTCCCCACCGTGATCGAGTCGTCCAACCGGGGCGAGCGTGCCTATGACCTCTACTCCCGCCTCTTGCGTGAGCGCATCATCTTCTTAGGCACGCCGGTGGATGACACCGTGGCCAACCTCATCTGCGCCCAGATGCTCTTCCTCGAGTCCGAAGAGCCGGACAAGGACATCCACCTCTACATCAACTCGCCCGGTGGCGACATCACGGCGCTGTTCGCCATCTACGACACGCTGAAGTTCATCAAGGCCGACGTCTCGACCTTCTGCTTCGGCCAGGCCGCATCGGCGGCCGCCGTGCTGCTGGCCGCCGGGGCCCCGGGCAAGCGCTTCGCCCTGCCGCACGCCCGGATCCTGTTGCACCAGCCCTGGGGCGGGGTCGAGGGCCAGGCCTCGGACATCGAGCTCCAGGCCAAGGAGATCCTCCGCATGCGGGACCTGCTTTCCAAGATGCTGGCCGACGACACCGGCCAGACCCAGGAAAAGGTGAGCAAGGACACGGACAGGGACTTCATCATGACGGCGGACGAGGCGGTGACCTACGGGATCATCGACGAGGTCATCACGGCCCGCTCCGTCGCCCCGCTCGAGGCCATCGGCGCCGCGTAGGTCATCGGTCGTCGAGGCGAGTGGATTCAGTGGCCAAGGTGAGAGGGGAGCGCAGTGGCGAAGTTCGGTGAAGGCGGTGACCTCGTCAAGTGCAGCTTCTGCGGCAAGACGCAGAAGCAGGTCAAGAAGCTCATCGCCGGCCCCGGTGTCTACATCTGCGACGAGTGCATCGACCTGTGCAACGACATCATCGCGGAGGAGCGTGAAGACTCCACCGAGCTGAACTTCGAAGATCTGCCCAAGCCGCGGGAGATCTTCGACTTCCTCAACGACTACGTGGTCGGGCAGGAGTACGCCAAGAAGATCCTCTCGGTCGCCGTCTACAACCACTACAAGCGGGTGCAGGCCGGCCCGACGCAGGAGGACGGGGTCGAGCTGGCCAAGTCGAACATCCTGCTGCTCGGCCCCACCGGCTGCGGCAAGACGTTGCTGGCCCAGACGCTGGCCCGCATGCTCAACGTGCCTTTCGCCATCGCCGACGCCACCGCCCTTACCGAAGCCGGTTACGTCGGCGAGGACGTCGAGAACATCCTGCTGAAGCTGATCCAGGCCGCCGACTACGACGTCAAGCGAGCCGAGACCGGGATCATCTACATCGACGAGATCGACAAGATCGCCCGCAAGAGCGAGAACCCTTCCATCACCCGCGACGTTTCGGGCGAAGGTGTGCAACAGGCCTTGCTGAAGATTCTGGAAGGGACCACGGCCTCGGTGCCGCCCCAGGGCGGGCGCAAGCACCCGCACCAGGAATTCATCCAGATCGACACCACCAACATCCTCTTTATCTGCGGTGGGGCCTTCGCCGGTCTGGACAAGCTGATCGAGGGCCGTATCGGCAAGCGGGGCATCGGCTTCCGGGCCGAGGTGCTCAAGCGGGAGCGTGACGACGGTGAGATCCTGCGCAACGTCCTGCCCGAGGACCTCATCAAGTTCGGACTCATCCCCGAGTTCATCGGTCGCCTACCCGTGGTGAGCGCGGTGTCGCCGCTCTTCAAGGACGCGCTGGTGCAGATTTTGGTCGAGCCGAAGAACGCACTGACCCGTCAGTACGAGCGGGTCTTTGCGCTGGACAATGTCGAACTCGAGTTCACACCTGACGCGCTGGAGGCGGTGGCCGAGCAGGCATTGCTGCGCGGTACCGGTGCCCGCGGCCTGCGCGCCATCCTCGAAGAAGTGCTGCTCGACGTCATGTACGACCTGCCCAGCCGCACCGACGTCGGCAAGTGTGTGGTGGATCGCTCGGTCGTGCTGGACCGGGTGGCGCCCACGCTGGTGCCGGTGGGCGGTGCGCCGGCCAAGGCCACCCGCACCCGTCGCGCCGCTTCCTGATCTGATCTGATCCGTACGGGCCCACCGGGTTCCACCCGGACGTCAGCGCCCACGCCGACCCCCACGCCATGACGACCCCACCGGCTACTGGTCCCTTCGACGTCCTCAGCGACGCGCTGTCCTGGCTCGACTCGCACATCGACTTCGAGTCGTCGATGCCGTCGCGCCGATCACTGCCCACGTTGACGCGCATGGAAGACCTGTTGTCGGTGCTGGGTGAACCGCACCTGGCCATCCCGTCGGTGCACATCACCGGTACCAACGGCAAGGGCTCGACCACGGCCATGGTCACAACGCTCTTGATGGCCAAGGGATTGACCGTCGGCTCCTACACCAGCCCGAACCTGCACCGGGTCAACGAGCGACTGGCGCTGAACGGACAGCCCATCAGTGACGAGGCTTTCGTCGAGGTGCTCTCCGAGCTGGCCTTGCTCGAGCCCTTGCTGGTCGAGCGGCCGACCCGCTTCGAGCTGTTGACCGCGGCCGCGCTGGCCTGGTTCGCTACCGAAGCGGTCGACGCCATGGTGATCGAGGTCGGCCTCGGCGGGACCTGGGACTGCACCAACGTGGTCAAGGGCAACGTGGCCGTGCTCACCAACTTCAGTTACGACCACACCGACGTGCTCGGCCCCACGCTGGAGGGGATTGCCGCCGACAAGGCCGGGATCATCGAGCCTGGGTCAGTGGTGGTGCTGGGGGAAACCACCCCTGAGCTGGGAGAAATCGTCGAACAGCGGGCGGCCGAGGTCGGGGCGTCCGCCGTCTGGGCCTTCGGGCGGGACTTCGGCTGTGAGGACAATCGGGTGGCGGTGGGGGGCCGGTTGGCCACGCTGTGGACGCCGGGCGGGCGCTACGAAGAGGTCTTCATCCCACTGCACGGCGCGCACCAGGGTCGCAATGCTGCCGTCGCCGTGGCGGCCGCCCAGGGGTTCTTCGGTGCGCCGCTCGAGCGCGAGGTGGTCGACGACGGCCTGGCCGCAGTGAGCATGCCCGGCCGACTCGAGGTGCTGGCGCGCCATCCGTTATTGGTGGTCGATGGCGCGCACAACGTCGGAGGCATGCGCGCGCTGAGCAACGCATTGGTCGAAGAGTTCAGTGTGGACGGAAGGACGATCGCGGTGGTCGGCATGTTGTCCGGTCGCGATCCGTTGGCCATGCTCGAGACACTCAAGCCGGTCGGCGTGGACATGGTGATCGCGTGTCAACCCGATTCACCCCGCGCCATGGCCGCGGCCGATGTGGCCGAAGCGGCCCGCGCGCTCGGCGTCACGGTCTATGCCGAACCCGATCCGCGCCATGCATTACGTCTTGCTCGCGGCCTGGCTGAGGAGAGTGACCTCATCGTGGTGGCCGGCTCGTTGTACATTGTCGGCGCGTTGCGCAGCGACGTCCTCGACGGCGCCATCGCGTGGGAGGCCTAGTCGAGCCGTCGGGTCGAGGAGAACCGTCGGGTGAGGGAAGGCAGGAAGGACTGCTAGGGTCCTCCGCTCGTGGATCGCACCCTCGTCATCGCAAAGCCCGACGCCGTCGAACGTGGACTGGCCGGAGAGATCGTCAGCCGCCTCGAGCGCAAGCAGCTCAAGCTGGTCGCGGTCGAGCTCCGTACCATTTCAGCGGAGACGGCCAAGGCCCATTACGCCGAGCACGACGGCAAGCCCTTCTTCGAAGGCCTGGTCGTTTTCATCACCCGCTCGCCGTCATTGATCATGGTGGTGGAGGGACCCGAGGACACCTTTGCGGTGGTCCGCAAGATGATGGGTGTGACCAACCCGGCTGAGTCCGCACCCGGCACCATCCGAGGCGACTTCGGCATCATCACCTCTGAGAATCTCGTGCACGGATCGGACTCACTCGAGTCGGCCGCCCGCGAGATCGAGCTGTTCTTCCCCGGCCTCTAGTCGTCCCCGGACCCCAGGGCGACCGGGCGGGTTCCGCTCCGGGGCGCGTCCCGCTGGTCCGACGGTGCCTCGAGGGTGCCCCACCAGCGCTGAAGATCAACAGCAGGCGCCCGAACCCCGGTTCGACGCGGCCGCGGTTGTGAGACCTTCGCCAGTCCCGTAGCCTGTGCACTCAACAACGGGGCCCGGAGCCGTTCCGGTGTCCCTCCCGCATCCCCCGGGAGAGAGCAATTCATGGCTGAAAATCGCCTTTCACTGCTAGGCCGAGACATGGCGGTGGACCTTGGCACTGCGAACACCCTGGTCTACGTCCGTGGCCGCGGCATCGTGTTGAACGAGCCGTCAGTGGTTGCAGTCGATGTGAAGGACGGACGGCCACTGGCCGTGGGGGCCGAAGCCAAACGGATGATCGGCCGTACGCCGTCGAACATTCAGGCCATCCGGCCGCTCAAGGACGGCGTCATCGCCGACTTCGAGATCTGCGAGAAGATGCTGCGCTACTTCATCCACCGGGTGCACCAGCGCCGCTTCGCCAAGCCCCGCATGGTGATCTGCGTGCCGTCGGGTATCACCGGCGTCGAGCGCCGGGCTGTCATGGAGGCGGCCGAGTACGCCGGTGCACGCCGGGCCTACATCATCGAAGAGCCGATGGCCGCGGCCATCGGTGCCGGCCTGCCGGTGCACGAGCCCACCGGCAACATGGTGGTGGACATCGGCGGTGGGACGACCGAGGTCGCCGTCATCTCGCTCGGTGGCATCGTGACCAGTCAGTCGGTGCGCATCGGTGGTGACGAGCTCGACGAAGCGATCGTGTCGTTCGTCAAGAAGGAGTTCAGCCTGGCCCTCGGTGAGCGCACGGCCGAAGAGATCAAGATCACCCTCGGATCGGCCTACGCGCTCGAGCAGGAGCTGCACGCCGAGATCCGCGGTCGTGACCTCGTAAGTGGCTTGCCCAAGACCATCGTCGTGTCGACCGAAGAAATCCGCCGGGCCATCGAAGAGCCTGTCTCTGCCATCATCGACGCCGTCAAGGTGACGCTGGATCGCACGCCACCCGAATTGGCGGCCGACATCATGGAGCAGGGAATCGTGTTGACCGGTGGCGGTGCCTTGCTGCACGGGCTCGAGGCCCGCCTCCAGCACGAGACCGGCATGCCGATCGTGGTGGCTCGGGACCCCCTGAACTGCGTCGCCATCGGTAGCGGCCAGTGCCTCGAGGAATTCGAGGCGCTCAAGCGGGTGCTGATCACCACCTCGACGCGCTGACCGGCCGTCCGGCCGTTTCCGGATGCCTAGATCACGGCGGTCACGCCGCACGCTGACGGTCGTCGTTTTGATCGTGATTTCGCTCACGATCATCTCGATCGACCTCAACAGCCGTACCCACAACGTCACCTCCGGGATCAAGTCGGTGGCCAACAGCGTCTTTTCGCCCATCCGCGACGGGGTGGCCGACCTCCTCGACCCCATCGGGAACTTCTTCTCGGGTGCGGTGCACTACGGCTCGGTCCAGAACGAGAACCAGAAGCTCTCGGCCCTGATCGGGCAGCTCGAAGCCGAGAAGGCTGAGCGGGGCTATCAGAACACGCAACTGCGCCAGGTCATGGCGCTCCAGGGCCTGAGTTACCTGCAGAACCTGCCCACGGTGACGGCGCAGACCCAGGAGACGTACACCTCGAACTTCACCCAGACCATCACCATCGACCAGGGCCGGTCTGACGGCGTCGACGTCGGCATGCCGGTGGTAGGTGCCGGCGGCCTGGTCGGTCAGGTGATCCAGGCTTTCCACCACACCGCCACGGTGCAGCTGGTCACCGACGGGCAATCCAAAGTGGGCGTGACCTTCGGTACCAACGAGCTGACCGGCATCGTCGACGGGCAGGGTCCGGGTAGTGCCATGACGGCGGACCTGATCGCGCCGCACACCACGCTGACCAAGGGCGAGATCATGTACACCAGCAGCCTCGATGCGGCGGCCTTCCCCTCGGGGATCCCGGTGGCCCATGTGACGCATTTCCACACCAGCGCCGGGGCCAGCCAGGAGTCGGTGACGGTGGCGCCCAATGCCAACCTCTCCCAGCTCGAGTACGTCGACGTCGTGTTGTGGACGCCCTCTCCATGAGTCCCCGGGCCTGGATCCGCGTCGTCTTCATCGTTTTCGTTTGCCTGCTGGCGCAATCGACCGTGCTCGATGCGATCCGGATCGCCGGCATTCACCCCGATATCGTGTGGCTGATCCCGATCTCGGCGGCGCTGATCGACGGACCCGAGACGGGCGCCATTGTCGGCTTCTGGGCCGGCTTGGCTTTTGACCTGGTCATTCCGACCCCCTTCGGCCTCACCGCGCTGGTCGGTTGCCTTCTGGGCTACTCGACCGGTTCAGCCACCGCCGCCATGGACCGGCGGGTCGGCTGGCTCCGGCCGACGGCCGCGCTGATCGGCAGCGTCGGAGCGGACATGCTGTTCGCCGTGCTCGGCGCCATCTTGGGTCAGCAGGAGATGGTCCAGATCAACTTTGCGGCCCTCTTCGGCGTGATCGCAGTCTCCGCGGTGATCCTGGTCATGCCGGTGAACCGGATGATGCGCTGGGCCCTGACCACCGAGACGCACCGCAGCACCCTGATCCCGGCCCACGCGGCCGACCGGGTGTGGTGAGGGCATGAAGCGCACACTGCGCCATCCCATCCGGGGCGATCGGCTGCACCCCAAGCCGCCGCGCCAGCTCCGCTCCCGGCGGTCGAACCAATGGCGGTCCAACGCCCACCAACCCCGGATCCGGCCCCGCAAGAGTGTCAATGTGGCCTCGCTGGTGGGCTCCCCCGAGGACGAGCCATCCCGGCCCAATGTTCGGATGCGGGTGGTGGGGGTCGTCGTCCTCATCCTCTTTGGGATCTTGGTGCTGCGGCTGTGGACCCTCCAGGTCATCGACGCCAAGTCCTATGCCGCCGCGGTGACCCGCAACGGGGTGCGCGTGGTCAGTATCAACGCGCCACGCGGGGAGATCGTCGACCGCAATGACACCGTGCTGGTGACGAATACGCCGCAGGAGGAGATCCTGCTCTCGCGCGAAGAGGTGGCCCAGGAACCCTCCATCGTCGGCAAGGTGGCCGCCTTGGTGGGTGAGACAGTCAAGCAGGTGAAAACCGCGGTCAACAATGTCCGATACAGCCCTTATGAACCGGTGCCCGTGGCCACCAACGTGCCGGCGGCCACCGTGCAGTACCTCGAGACGAACCAGGCGACGTACCCCGGGGTGACCGTGCAGACGGTGACCCAGCGGGCCTACCCCCAAGGCGGGAGCATCGCCACCCAGGTGCTGGGCTATGTGAACAACATCTCCTCGGCCTACCTGAAGGCCCATCCCAACCAGGGCTATAGCCAGGGGAGCATCGTCGGGCAGGCCGGCATCGAGCTGCAGTACGAGAAGTACCTGCGCGGGGTGAGTGGCCGTGAGGCGCTGTCGGTCAACGCGCAGGGACAGGTGGTGGGCACCGTGTCCAAGACGGCGCCCCAGGTGGGGGACACCGTCGTCCTCAACCTCGATGCCGGCCTCCAGGCCTACGCCGAGAATGCCCTGGCGGCCCAGATTGCGGCCGACCGGCACACCCCTGATGTGGACGACCACAACCAGCTGCCGCCGGCGGTCAATGGCGCCGTCATCGTGATGGACCCCCAGAACGGGCAGGTCCTGGCCATGGCCTCGTCCCCGACCTACGACGTGGCGGACTGGGTCGGCGGCTTCCCGACCGCCGAGTATGAGGCGCTCAACGCGCCGTGCCAGGCGACCAACGACACCACCGGCTGCCCGTTCATCAACTACGCCATCGACGGCCTCTACACCCCGGGCTCCACCTTCAAGCTGATCACGGCCACCGCCGCCCTCCAGGACGGGCTGATCAGCCCGGGCTACTACTTCGACGACACCGGGACCTTCAAGATTGCCGGCTGCCCGGCTCCCGGCGTCACCGACGACACTGGCTGCATCCTGCACGACAACCCAGGCGACGCCAGCGGTGAGTACAACCTCTCCGGCGCGCTCACCGTGTCGAGCGACTCCTTCTTCTACAACCTGGGCGAGATGTTCTGGACCGACCGTGGCACTTACGGGGACGACCCGATCCAGAACGAGGGACACGAGTACGGCGACGGCGAGTACACCGACATCGACCTGCCCGGCGAGTCCCTTGGTCGTATCGACAGCTTGAGCGTGCGGGATGAGCTGCACAAGGAAGCACCAGCGGTCTTCGGAGCGGGGTCCTGGTTCACCGGTGACAACATCGAGATGGCCTTCGGCCAGGGCGAGACCGTGTTGACGCCGATCGAGCAGGCCGACGCCTATGCCACCTTCGCCAACGGCGGCACCCGCTACGCGCCCGAGGTGGCCTCGGCCATCGTCAACCCGATCACCGGCAAAGTCGTCAAGACCATCGCCCCACAGGTCACTGGCCACGTCACCATCTCGGCCTCCACCGACAACGCCATCTTGCAGGGGCTCGAAGGCGTCATCTCGAACAAGAACGGCACCGCCTACGACGACTTCGAGGGCTTCCCGGCCAGCTGGCACCTGGCCGGCAAGACGGGAACCGCCTCCAATGAGACCGGCCGCGAGCCCAACTCGTGGTTCGTGGCCTTCGGGCCCAACCCCAACCCTCAGTACGTGGTGCTGGCTGTCATCGACCAGGGCGGGTACGGCGCCTCGGCGGCCGCCCCGCTGGTCCGCAGCATCTACAACTACCTCCTGGCCAACCCGGTGAAGCCAACCGCCACCTTGCCGACCCTTTCGACGCCGCCCAACCTGACCGCGCCGACACCCAACGCTCCCTTCGGCACGCCAACCACCACCACCACGACCACCACCCTGCCATCGGGCGCCACCACCACGACCACCACAGCGCCGACCGCCGGGAGCACGACCACGACCACCTCGCCGGCCGGCGGTTGAAGCACCAGCGGAGCCACCTGAGCAACCCTGGAGACCCAGCGCCAATCCCGACCGGGCCGTCCCGTAGGCTGGATGCCCTGATGGCGAGTGTCGGCACCCTGGAACTGGGCAGCAACCCTAAGTCTGTGGCCAGCGTCTGGCCCCAGGTCGAGCGACTGCTGGCCAACGTCACCAAGCCGGCCCGCTACATCGGGGGCGAGCAGGGGTCCCAGTATCCCGAGCACGGGCCCGGGCGTGTCGCCTGGATGCTCATCTACCCCGACACATACGAGATCGGCCTGCCCAACCAGGGCCTGCAGATCCTCTACGAGATCCTCAACGAGCGATCTGACGCGCTGGCCGAGCGCAGCTACGCGCCGTGGGTCGACATGGAAGCGGCTATGCGGGCGGCCGGCGTGCCGCTCTTCAGCGTGGAGAACCACTTGCCGGCCCGGGCCTTCGACGTGCTCGCCTTCAACCTCTCGGCCGAGCTCGTCTACACCAACGTGGTCAACCTGATCGATCTGGCCGAGGTGCCCCTGCACACGGCTGACCGCACCGGTGCCCATCCCATCGTCATGGCGGGCGGCCACTGTGCGTTCAACCCCGAACCCCTGGCCGACTTCGTTGACTGCTTCGTATTGGGCGACGGGGAAGAGGTGGTGGGCGACATCAACGACGTGCTGGCGCGTTGGCTGGCCCAGCCCGCCGAGGAACGCGACCGCGACGACGTGTTGCACGCCCTGGCCCAGGTCGAAGGTGTCTACGTGCCGGCGCTGTACCGGCCGAACTATGACGCCGACACCGGCCGTTTGGTTAGCACCACGCCGATAGCCCCCGGCGTCCCGGTCTCGGTCGACAAGCGGACGATCATGGATCTGGCCGATTGGCCCTACCCGTCGCACCCGCTGGTGCCACTGACCGAGGTGGTGCACGACCGCCTCAACGTCGAGGTCTTCCGGGGCTGCACCAGAGGCTGTCGCTTCTGCCAGGCCGGCATGATCACCCGCCCGGTGCGGGAGCGTCCGGCCGAGCAGGTGGCGTCGATGGTCAAGGAGGGTCTGGCCTGGAGCGGGCACGACGAGGTGACGCTGACCTCCCTGTCCACGGCCGACTTCTCGGACATCGAGGGCACCGTGCGCGACATCATCGACGACCCCGACAACGGCGGCCGCGTCTCGGTGTCGCTGCCCTCGCTGCGGGTCGACGCCTTCACCGTCGGCACCGCCGCCCAGATCCAGAAGGGCCGGCGCACCGGCCTGACCTTCGCGCCCGAGGGCGGGACCTGGCGCATGCGCCAGGTCATCAACAAGCTGATCACCGAGGAGGACCTCTACAGCTCGGTCGACGCCGCCTTCAGCCAGGGTTGGCGCCGGGTCAAGCTGTACTTCCTGATCGGCTTGCCCACCGAGCGGGACGAGGACGTGCTGGGCATCGCCGAACTGGGTCGACGCTGCGTCGAGATCGGGAGGCGCTACACCAAGTCGATCACGGTGACCGCCTCTGTCGGCGGGTTCGTGCCCAAGCCGCACACCCCGTTCCAGTGGTTCGGACAGGACAGTGTGGCCGAACTCGAGCGCAAGGTGATCCTGCTGCGCGAGGCGGCCCGGCCGGTCAAGGGACTGACCATCCGCTGGCACGAGCCGGCGGCCTCGGCCGCCGAAGGTGTCGCCAGTCGCGGTGACCGCCGGGTCGGCCGGGTCATCGAGCGGGTCTGGCGGGCCGGCGGGACGTTCCAGGAGTGGTCCGAGTGCTTCGACCTCCAGCTGTGGGAGGAGGCCCTGGCCGCCGAGGGCCTCTCCCTCCAAGAGATCGCCCACCGTGACCGCGACGAGCACGAGGCCCTGCCGTGGGATCACATCTCGGCCGGCCTGCACCGCGACTTCCTCTGGACCGACTGGCAGGACGCCCTGGCCGGAGCGGCCGTAGAGGACTGCCGTTGGACGCCCTGCTACGACTGCGGTGCCTGCACCCTGTTCGGGGTCGAGCACGTGGTGGCGTCGCCCATCCCGCCCGCCGGCGGGTCGCAGGGGACGGGCCAGAACCTGGCTGAGGGCGGCCGCATCCCGGTCCGGCTGGTGGGCCGCACCGAGGCCCGGGTCAAGCCCGCGGCCGCCGCGGCAGCTGCCGTGCCCGCCGCCGCCGACTGACCAGACGAGTTCCCATGGCACCCGACGATCCGCAGCGCCGACTGCGCTTCCGCTTCACCAAGCACGGCAAGATCCGCTTCACCTCCCACCGGGACGTGGCCCGCATGTGGGAGCGGGCGTTGCGGCGCAGCCATCTCCCCGTGGCGCTGTCCCAGGGCTACAACCCCCACCCCCTGGTCAGCTTCGGACTGGCCCTTCCCACCGGCTGTGAGTCCTTGGGCGAGTACCTCGATATCCGCCTCGACCCGGTCCAATCGGGCGAGCCATCCCTCGATCACCTGACCGATTTGCTCACCGATCTGCTCCCCGAGGGCATCGAAGTCCAGGTCGCGGCGGTTATCCCAATGACCGAGGGGTCGCTACAGCAGGAGATAGCATCCTGTGACTGGCAGCTGGAGGTGTTTGACGTGACTAGTGAGGTGTTAGCGGGGCAAGTCGAGCGTTTGCTCGCGGCCTCGAGCCTCACCGTCCAGCGTGAGCGGAAGGGTCGTCCCGTTGAAGACGACATCCGTCCAGCCATTTTGGCCCTCGCCGTAGACCCCGAACCGGGGGAGTCGACGGGCCACTACCCACAAGGTCGTCTGAGCACACGCCTGGCCACCCACCCGCGAGGTGTCCGGCCCAGCGACCTGGTTGCAGCATTGGGCACCGAGATGGTGCTGGCGCGGGCTTGCAGAACGCATCAATGGATCGAGCGCGACGGCGCCACCTTCGAGCCACTCCCGGTGAGCGAGCTCGGAACCGGCCCCGTCGTGACACACGCCCATGGGCGTGCCTCATGAACTTCGCGAGGAGGGCTTTCCCTCATGTCCCAGTCGGAATCGAATCACCCCCAGGACCTGGGGGAGGGCACTAGCGCGCCCAGCGCGCCGGTGGCCGAACCGCCGCCGACCCCAACCCCGGATCCGAGCCCGGCCCCAAGCCCGGCACAGTCCCGCAAGCCACAGATCGGTGACACCCGTCCCGGGGCTACCCCGCCGCCCCAACCGGCCCCCGCGCCGAAACGGCCGGCTCCGGTTATCACCGCTATCCCGGCGCCATCGGCTCCGGCCACCGAAGGTGGTCGCGGGGGTGGCCGCAGGGGCGAGGCTGAGGGAGGCCGCAACGGCGACCGCCTCTCCGATTCGGCGGACGAGACCGCTACCGGCTCCGAACCGCTGACCGAGGAGTCGGTCAAGCGCAACCGCAGCCGCCGTCGATCAGGCCGGGATCGCAGCCGCTCGAAGCAGGTAGGCCGGTACCTGGTCTGCGTCCATGTCCAGCCCGGCATGACCCAGATCGCCATGCTCGAAGGCCGATCCCTGGTCGAGCACTACGTCTCGAGGGCGGCCGACGACACCAACCAGATCGACGGCAACGTCTACCGGGGCCGGGTCCAGAACGTGCTGCCCGGCATGGAGGCTGCCTTCATCGACATCGGCATCCCCAAGAACGCCGTGCTCTACCGGGGTGACGTCCGCTACGACAAGGACGACATCGAGGGTGGGTCCTCCTCCCAGCCCCGGATCGAGGACGTGCTCAAGGCCGGGCAGACGATCCTCTGCCAGGTCACCAAGAACCCCATCGGGGCCAAGGGGGCCCGGCTGACCCAGGAGGTCTCGCTGCCCGGGCGTTTCGCCGTCCTGGTGCCCAACTCCAGCGCCTTCGGCATCTCCAAGCGCCTGGGCGACAACGAGCGGCGCCGGCTGCGCCGCATCATCGACGAGGTGAAGCCGGCCGGCCACGGCATGATCGTGCGTACCGCAGCCGAGGGCGCCTCGGCCGACGAGCTCAAGCGTGACATCGAATCTCTGCTCGAGCAGTGGAAAACCATCGAGACCCAGGCCAAGCGCTCCGACCAGCCCGGCTTGCTCTACCGGGAGCCTGAGCTGGCCGTGCGCATCCTTCGTGAGGAGCTCAGCGGCGAGTACCGGGCCGTGGTGATCGACGACCGCGCCCTGTTCGAGCAGGTCCGGGACTACGTGCAGGCGGTCAGTCCCGAGCTCACCGAGCGAGTCGAGTACTACGACGCCCAGGCTGAGGGCCTGCCCATCTTCGAGCGCTACCACGTGCACGAGCAGCTCCACAAAGCCCTGGACCGCAAGGTCTGGCTGCCTTCTGGTGGCTCCCTCATCATCGAGCGGACCGAGGCCCTGACCGTCATCGACGTCAACACCGGCAAGAACGTGGGCAAGACCAACCTCGAGGAGACGGTGTACCGGAACAACCTCGAGGCGGCCGAGGAGGTGGCCCGCCAGCTCCGGCTGCGGGACATCGGCGGCATCATCGTCATCGACTTCATCGATATGGAGATCAAGGACAACCGGGAGAAGGTGGCGTCCGCCCTGCGCAACGCCTTGGCGAGGGACAAGACCCGGACCCAGGTCTTCGACATCTCCGAGCTGGGACTGGTCGAAATGACCAGAAAGCGCATTTCAGAGGGGTTGCTCGAGACCCTGTCGCAGGAGTGCGCGGTCTGCGGAGGCCGTGGCGTGACCTTGGACGATTCGGTTCTGCGCTAGGATTTCGCCCTTATGTATGCCGTCATCAAGTCCGGTGGGAAGCAGGAACGCGTCGCCGAGGGCCAGCGTGTTCGCGTTGAACTCCTGGGTGAGCCCGTGGGTGCCGACGTCTCGCTGCAGCCGGTGCTGATCGTCGACGGCGAGAAGATCCTGGCCACGCCCGACCAGCTGAAGGGCGCCTCCGTCACCGCCAAGGTGGTGGGGGAGGAGAAGGGCCCCAAGATCAACGCCATGACCTACAAGAACAAGTCCAACCAGAGGCGCCACTGGGGTCACCGCCAGCACTACGCCACGTTGGAAATCACGGCCATCAAAGCCGGCTGAGTTCGAGGGAGATCGATATGTCCAAGACCAAAGGTGGAGGCTCCACTCGTAACGGCCGTGACTCGAACGCCCAACGCCTCGGCGTGAAGGAGTTCTCCGGCACCACCGTGACGGCCGGTTCAATTCTGGTGCGCCAGCGTGGCACCAAGTTCTACCCGGGCCAGAACGTGGGCCGCGGGGGAGACGACACACTCTTCGCCACCGCCGACGGCGTGGTGAAGTTCGGTGCTCGGCGTGGCCGCAAGCACGTCGACATCGTCACCGGTTAGGAGCAACATCCGCCACCGGCTGACCTATCGCCGGTGACGTTCGGCCATACTCGGGCCGTGCGCAAGCAGTATTCCTTCCAGCCTGCCGGCGACGGCTACGACGCCTGGGACGTCGATCATCTGGTCGAGCTGAGCCTGGAGTTCCCTGTGGTGGAAGTGCCGCTCGACTCCATCGCTGACATCGACTCGGCTTACTGGTTTGCGCCAGGTGGTGAGTCCCCAACGGTGCGGGTGATCATTCGTCACATCGAGCTGGTGCAGGAAGTGGATCCCAGTTACCCGATCATTCTGGGGGCGGACGGCCGGGTCATGGACGGCATGCACCGGGTGGTCCGAGCGGTGCTCGAGGGACGAACCAGCATCCGGGCCGTCCGGTTCGAGCGGGATCCTGAGCCTGACTATCGGAACTGCCAACCGACAGACCTGCCCTATGACTGAACTCCGGCCCCGTCGCGGCCGACTCAGTACGCTCCCCAATCCATGAAGGTTGACGTGATGACCATGGGGACCCCGCTGCGTCGGGCCGGCCAGATGGCCCAGGATGTGGAGGCGGCCGGGTTCGATGGCCTGGTGGTGACCGAAGCCGGCCGCACCGCCTACCTGACCTGTGTGGCCGCCGCGCTCAGCACTGGACTCGATCTCTCGACCGGCATCGCGGTGGCCTTCCCGCGCAGCCCCATGGTGACGGCCCAGGTGGCGTGGGAACTGGCCGACACCACCGATGGTCGATTCCGCCTCGGGTTGGGCACTCAGGTGCGGGCCCATATCGAGCGGCGCTATGGCGCGCCGTTCGATCCGCCGGGCCCCCGCATGCGTGACTACGTGCAGGCGGTCCGTGCCTGCTTTGCCGCCTTCCGCGGTGACGCGCCGCTGGCCTATGAAGGGCCCTACTACTCGATGTCCCTGCTCCCGGCCCAGTGGTCACCAGGCCCCATCGCCGTGCCCGACCCGCCCATCGACATCGCGGCGGTGAGCCCGTACATGCTGCGCCTGGCCGGCGAGGTGGCCGACGGACTCCACGTGCATCCGCTCAACCACCCCGACTACCTGCGAGATGTCGTGCTCCCCAATGTGGAGACCGGTCGGGCCAAGGCCGGCCGCACGGCCGCCCCGTACTTGACCGTGCCGGTGTTTACCGCGGTGGGCGACAGCGAGGCCGAAAGGGCCCGCTGGCGCGAGTTCGCCCGGGCCCAGGTCGCCTTCTACGGCTCGACTCCCAACTACGCCTTCATCTTCGAGATGCTGGGCCGGGACGGGACGACAGCCACGCTGCGCCAGCACCAGAAGGCTGGTGACCTGGCCGCGATGGTGCGGGTGATCGACGACGAGATCCTCGACAACTTCTTGGTCAGCGGAACCTTCGATGACATGCCCAACCTTTTGGTGGACCGTTATCAAGGGGTGGCCGATCGGGTCGTGCTCTACTTCGCCAACGCCGCCTGGTCAGAGGATCCAGCCTCGTTGACCCGCTGGGGTGGGATCGCCCGGGGCGTGCGCCACCTGACCGGAGGCGACACCTAGGCCACAAGCCTCCGGCGGAGATTCTTGGTGACGAAGAGATCTCGGCAGGGAGGTGGCCCGTTATGCATGGAGTGAGAAGCGTCGCTGATCCCCGCTGGTCGAGCCGTTTCTTACCCCCGAACTGCAACCGGGCGACAACCCGGTGGGCAACCCCTGGAGAGAAGGCTGCCACCATCAGAGCAGTACGGAAACGCCCGAGTGCGGGGCATTCGGCGGGGAAGGGGTAATCATGCGAACGGCGGAATGCGTGAACTACGTCGGCTATCTCGAGGGGATTCCCTCGTTGAGTTTGTGCACCACAGAGGTGCTCGAGAAGTTCCTGGCCTTCGACGCCATGCGGGCCCATTGCGATGCCGGTGAGGTGCTGTGTGGGCTACAGCAGGACCACAACCTCTACGTGCTCACCTCGGGCACGGCCGAGCTGCACGTCACTCCAGACATCACGATCACGCTGGTGCCTGGTGACTACTTCGGCCGGGAGCCCGAGCGGCGCCATCAAATGGCCGGCACCGTGGTGGCCAAGACGGCGGTCGAGGTCCTGGTGATCGGCCCTCAAGACGTGGCCCAGCTCGAGCTGGCCTCGTCAGCCTCCCGGCACCCATCGCGGGCCGAGTGGCCCTTGGAGCGTTCTACGGCGACGGCGCGCCGTCGGCGCACCTTGCGCCGCGCGCTCATGGCGCGTCACGCTCACTGAACGGGCGCCGTCCTACCCACAGCCCTCAGTCCGGGGGCCGGGTATCTGCTGCGACCTGGAAGCGGCCACAGTCGGGCTCATGGCCCTGATACCCATTCACGGGAGATCCGCTTGAATGGGATCCGTGAGCGATCCGGGCATGGACGAGGGGGCCGTTCGGGAGTTACTCCAAGCGGAGCGCGCAGTCATACTGACTCGCGTTCGTGCGATGCAACAGGACCTCGACGCCATTGTGCTGGCCTCGGAGAACGCCAATGCTGACGACGAACACGACCCTGAGGGATCGACCATCGCCTATGAGCGTGCACAGGTGGCTGCTCTCCTGGCCGCAGCCGAGTCGAGCTTGGGCGACATCGATCGCGCCCTGTCCCGGCTCAGTGATGGTCAGTACGCCCTGTGCGAACGATGTCAGTCCACGATTTCTTTGGAACGACTGGCCGCCTTACCGGCTGGACGGACATGTTTCGAGTGTGCCAGCCGCACCTAGAGCGCCAGGAGTTGCTCTCTCACCCGCAGCCCTCAGTTTGGGGGCCGGGTGTCTGCCAGCTGGCCGTGAAGTACCAATCGTGGGGTCCGCGGCGCAAGGGATAGGCGAATGCGTTGGCCCGACGACCACCTTCGATGTCGAGGTACCAGTGGGCAAGTGATCCTTGGCTCGGGGTGGCTGGTGTGGGATCGGGATGCCAGCCTTGCCGTTCGAGGACGGTGTTGATGTCGAGCACGACCGCGATCTTCGACGAGGGGTCGGTGAAGTCGATGCCGTAGAGCTCGCCTCCCCATCCGGCACGGGAGGCTGAGCCACAACCTGGGAACCACTGGACCGGGTCGTCGTTCTGGACTTTGACCGCGGTGGCGCCAGGGGGAACCGCGGCGCGGATCTTGGTCAGCTGGTCGAAGACCTTGTGGCCGGGGTCACCACCGGGGTGGTTGTTCAGGGCCAGCAGCGAAGCGACGAGGAGGCCGGCGGCCACCAGGAGTGATCCCACGCCGAGCACCCGGCCGAGACGCCCACCGCCCTGAGGTAGCCACAGCGTGTCCGCCGGCACCGCTCAGCGGACGGGATATTGATGGAGTTCGATGCCGTTGCCCCAGGGGTCGCTGATGAAGGCTTGCAGGCGGTCCGGGCTGGTCGGCACCGGATCGGTGACCTGGTAGCCCTGCGAGCGCAGGTCCTCGACGACGGCGTGCAGATCGTCGTAGAGGATGGCAAAGTGCTGGCCGACGTTCGGAGCGGGCGTGGCCTCAATGAAGTGGACCTGCTGACCGCCGACATCGAGCCAGGCGCCGGCGAAGCCGAAGTCGGGTCGGGTGTCGTTGAGGGTCAGCCCGAGCACCTCGGTGTAGAAGGTGATGGCTCCCGGAACGTCAGGCACGTTGACGGCGACGTGGTCGAGGCCCTGCGGCGACAGTGTCACAGCATCGACACTACGACGTGGCGCACGATGGCGGCCACGATCGGGACGGCTGCGTTGGCGGTGCCCAGTACTTCCTCGACATCCACGTCAGGCGCGGCGGAGGCGTTGGTCACCATGGCCAGACCCAGCACCCGGGCCCCGGCCTGGCGGGCCGCGATGGTCTCGAGCGCCATCGACATGCCGACCACGTCGGCCCCCAGCTGGCCCAGCATGGCGGCTTCGGCCGGTGTCTCGAACTGGGGCCCGCTGACTTGGGCGTAGACCGCCTCCTCGGGGTGGATGGGCGATCCGGGGGTGGCCAGAGCGAGCTTGCGCAGGACCGGGTCGTAGGCGTCGATCATGTCGACGAAGTCCGGTCCTTCGAGAGGGCTTCGCCCGGTGAAGTTGATCTGGTCACGTATGGCGACGACGGTACCGCTGGTCAGTTCGGGACGCAGGCCGCCCACGGCGGCGGTCAAGATGGCCGTGCTGCAGCCCGTGGCCAGTCCGGTCCGGAGCGGGTGCATGACCTCGGCCAGCGAGATTTCCTCGTAAAGGTGGCTACGGCCGGCCATCATCAGGATCCGGCGGTCGCCCAGCGGCACTGACCAAGCCTCGGTCCGGTGGCCCGGCGCGCTGAAATGGGGAAAGTAGGGGAGGAAGTCGAGCCGGACCGAGGGGGCGTCGGCACCCAGCTCCTGGGCCACCCCGCTCAGGCCAGAACCGAGCACCACCAGCACGTCGTGGTGGTCCACGCCGATATGCCGGGACAGCTCAACTGCTGTGCGTGCGGCCCGGTCGGCTGTCTCACTCATAGGGGGGATGCTAGAGGCCACCGCCTAACATCAGCGGAGATGTCGACGACCACGCCTCCGCATCCGCTGGCCAGCCTCGACGCTGACGAGATCAGGCTGGCTCGCGAGGTCATCTTGGCCAGCGACCGCCTCCGCATTGCGCCCGACGACGTCCGTTTCGCCTACCTGGGGTTGTGCGATCCACCCAAGGACCTCGTTCGAGCCATCGACCGGGGTGAGGACGCCCTGGTGGATCGCCAGGTCCGGATGGTGCTGCTGGAGGGGCCCGAGGCCAGCGTGGTCGAGGCCGTGGTGTCGCTCGACCAGAAGGCCGTCGTCCGTTGGGACACGATCGAGAACGTCCGGCCGGCTCTCCAGATGGAAGAGGCCATTCACGTCATGGCCGCCCTCTGGGACGATCCGGACTGGAATGCCGCGTTGAAGCGCCGCGGCATCGACGATCCGTCGCTGGTCCAGATCGATCCGTGGCCGGCCGGCACCTTCGGCCTGGCCTACGAAGAGAACCGCCGGATCTCGCGTTGCCTGGCCTACCTGCGCACAGACCCCGAGGACAACGGATATGCCCGTCCGCTCGAGGGTCTGATGGCGTTCGTCGACATGGGCCGGGGCCAGGTTCTCGAGGTGGTCGATACGGGTGTGGTGCCGATCCCTCCGGAGTCGGGCAGCTATTACGCCGAGCACAACGGCCCGATGCGCACCGATCTCAAGCCGTTGGAGATCACGCAGCCCGGGGGGCCGAGCTTCAGCGTCGAGGGGAACCTGGTGCGCTGGCAGAAGTGGTCGATGCGGGTGGGCTTCGATCCACTCGAAGGGCTGATTCTCTACACCGTGGGTTACGAGGACGGGGGCCGGGTGCGCCCGATCCTCTACCGGGCCTCGGTCAGCGAGATGGTGGTGCCCTACGGCTCCCCCGATCCCATGCACGCCTGGAAAAGCGCCTTCGATGCCGGTGAGTGGGGGCTGGGCCGTATGGCCAACTCGCTCACCCTGGGTTGTGACTGCTTGGGCGAGATCTTCTACTTCGACGACATCTTCGCTGACGAGCGCGGCCATGCCCGTACCCGGGCCAACGCCATCTGCATGCACGAGGAGGACTACGGCATCCTCTGGAAGCACGCCGACCTGCCGTCGGGCCGGACCGAGGTGCGACGCTCGCGGCGGCTGGTGGTGAGTTCGATCGCCACGGTCGGCAATTACGAGTACGGCTTCTACTGGTACTTCTATCTCGACGGCTCCATGCAGTTAGAGGTAAAGCTCACCGGCGTCATGTCGCCGATGGCCGTGGGTGACGACGACCCGGGACGGCACGCCAGCCTGGTGGCACCCGGCCTGGCCGCACCGTTCCACCAGCATCTCTTCAACGTGCGGCTCGACGTCGAGATCGACGGCCCGACGAACACGGTGCTCGAGGTGGACGCCGTCCCATCAGATCCAGGCGAGGGCAACCCGTTCGGCAACGCCTTCGAGGCCAACGTCACCGCGCTCGAGCGAGAACTGGCCGCGCGCCGCAACGTCGATCCCTCGCGCAGCCGGAGCTGGAAGATCGTGAACCGCTCCACCCCGAACCGGCTGGGACAACCGACCGCCTACAAGCTGCTGCCGGTTTCGACTCCGACGATGCTGGCCGATCCCGAGTCGAGCGTGGGCCGCCGGGCCGCCTTCGCCCGCCACAATCTCTGGGTCACGCCGTACTCGCCCGACGAGCGCCGGGCCGCCGGCGAATACCCCAACCAACATGTCGGGGGGAGTGGCCTGCCGGAGTGGACGGCCCAGGACCGCGACCTGGTCGATACCGACATTGTGGTGTGGCACTCGTTCGGGGTGACTCATCTGCCCCGCCCCGAGGATTGGCCGGTCATGCCGGTGGAGTACACCGGCTTCAGCCTGATCCCGGTCGGCTTCTTCGACCGCAACCCGGCCCTCGACGTTCCACCCTCTGGTGGTCACTGCCATGCCGACTGAACCCAACGAGTACCACCCGCCAGTCGAGGAGTACCTCGAGACCATGCTGGGCCTGGCCGAGGAGGGCGTGCCGGTGATTCAGGCCCGGATCGCCGAGCGCCTGGGTCGATCGGCCCCGTCGGTCTCCGAAATGCTGGACCGTCTGATAGACGACGGCTACGTCACCCGGGAAGGGCGCCGACTGGATCTGACCGAGAGCGGTCGGCGCCTGGCCGAAGGGGTGGTGCGCAAGCACCGCCTGGCCGAGCGTCTCCTGGTCGACGTGATCGGCCTTGAGTGGCACAAGGTGCACCGCGAGGCCGGGCGCTGGGAACACGTGATCTCCGACGACGTCGAGGCCCGACTGGTCGAGCTGCTGGGCGATCCGGCCACCTGCCCGCACGGCAACCCCATTCCCGGTTCGCACTCGCCGGCCCCGGCGGCGTCGAGCCGGCCGCTGGCTGATGTCTCGGCCGGCGAACGGATCAAGCTCATGCGCATCAGTGAAGAAGTCGAACTCAACTTCGACTCGCTCACCTTGTTGGGCGAGGGCGGGTTCATCCCCGGCGCCGTGGCTACCGTCAAGGCCAGCGACGGCGAGGGCAATATCGAGGTCCGCATCGAGGGTGGCCCGGGCGAGGTGCTCTTCGTCCCCACCGGACTGAGCGACCGCCTCTTCGTCGGCGCTCCGTGACTGTCCGCCTCGAGGCGGATGCCGTCTTCACCGTCGACGCCACCAACCGCGTCCTCCAACCCGGTGCGGTCGAGATCAGCGATGGCGTGATCACCTGGGTGGGGTCGCCGGCTGACCAGCCGGTCGGGCCCGAGACCGAGGTGCGCCGTCTCGGCGGCCTCCTCATGCCCGGGATGGTCAACTGCCATGGCCACTCGCCCATGTCGTTGGTGCGCAGTTGCGGTGACGGGCTGACGCTGGACCGCTGGCTCAATGACGCCGTGTGGCCGCGCGAGGGAAGGCTGACCGACGAAGACTGTTACTGGGGCATGTTGCTCGGGGCCGACGAGCTGCTGGGCAACGGCGTGACCACAGCCTGCGAGCAGTATCGGCATCCCGACCCAGTGACCGAGGCATTGATCGACTCGGGCATCCGCGGCGTCTACACCCCGGCCATCTTCGACGTACCGGCGGGAGGAGTGGGCAACACGTGGGAGGCCCTGCTCGAGGCGGCTTGCGCGCTGTTCGACGATCGCAACGGGCAATACGGACGGCTGCATCTCGGGTTCGGACCCCACGCCATGTACACCGTGACCCCGGAGGCCATAGAGGTCATCGCTCAAGAAGCGCAACGGCGCCATGCCCTCATGCAGATCCATGTCTCGGAGACGGCGGCCGAGTGTGCGGTGGTCGAGGAGCGCTACGGCAAAAGTGCACCGGCCCTGCTGGCCGAGCATGGTGCGCTGGAGGGCCGGGCCCTCGCCGCCCACGCGGTGTGGATGAGCGACCACGACATCGCCATCTTCTCCGAGCACGACGTGGCGGTGGCCCACTGCCCGGGCAGCAACGGCAAGCTTGGTGCGGGCGTCGCCCGGCTGGTGGACATGCTGGATGCCGGACTTCGGGTGGGACTGGGCACCGACGGGCCGGCATCCAACGACGATCTGCACCTGTGGGACGAGATGCGGTTGGCGCCCCTGTTGGCCCGGGCACTCGCCGGCGATCCCACCCTGGTCGGTACGGCCACCGCCCTGCGCCTGGCCACCCGGAGTGGCGCCGAAGCCCTTGGTCTCGAGACTGGTGCGCTCGAGGTGGGACGCCCGGCCGACCTGATCCGCCTGCGCACCGACGATGCTCGTTTCACGCCATCATTGAACGAGACGGAGCTGCTCGGTCATCTGGTCTGGGCCGGGGCTGGTTACCTGGTGACCGATGTGTGGGTGGGCGGGGACCAGGTGGTGGAGAATGGCGAAAACGTGCGTATCGACAGCGAGAAGATCCGGTCCGAAGTCACCCAGCGCGCGCGCCGGCTCAGCGGCTCGTAAAGGTCCTGCCCACGTCGGAGTTCATTGACGAGGCGCAACTCTCCCGTTCTACGAGCAGAGCGTCAGCCTCTCGGGCCACGGTGGCGACCACGCCGGTGCACGGTCGGCTGCCTCTGACCCGAGATCAGAGATCGCTGTAGATCGCCCGAACAGAGATGGCCGTCAGCGTGTCGACAAGCCTGTCGTCTTCACGAGGGTCGTCGGTCATCGACTGCTGTCCGGCCCGCCAGTAAAGATGGGTCAGGGCCCAGACCAGGTCCTTTGACGCCGGCGGGCCTTGGGGCGCCCGGCCATGCGCCCGCTCCTCGTCAATGGCGCGAGCGAACGAATCCATGATGTCCGAGCTGATGCTCGACCAGAATGACCGGAGCTCCTCATCCTCTTCGGCCAACGTATCCATGCTTCGAAGCAGGGGACCGTGTGCCCGCCAACGAGCAAGCAAGTTGGCGATGACCGATCGGATGACGTCGCGTGGGGCACGATCCGAATCGAGCGCCGTCACTGTCGCATTGCGCAGCTGCTCGGACGTCCGCTGCGCAAGCGCGCGAATTACAGCATCACGAGAATTGAAATAGAAGTAAAAGGTCGATCGCGAGATTCCGGCGGCTGCGGCCAACTCGTTGATCGTGATGGATGCCAACGACTTCTCCGCCAAGAGCCGCCAAGCGGCTTCCAGGATGGCAGCTTCCTTCAGGTCTCCCTTGCGCGGTCCCTGCCTCCGCCGGCCACCAGTCGGAGCGCCGTCCTGGTCGACCACTCGGAGCGCTTGCACCTCCACCGCATCAGTATTGCGCTGCTCATCCACGGGAGGGGACACTGGTAAAGCGCTACAGCGGAGGTAGATCCAAGGCGGTCAGCTCCGCCTTGGGGGTCCGCGACAACCCGAGAACCATGGAGGTGAACGCGGCGATCTCGCGGTGCACGCGCTGGAAGTCGCATTTGTGCACGGTGGGAATGCCCCAGTTCAAGAGGTAGGTCGGTCCTGTGATGTAGTTCATTGTCATGACGTGGCCGTCGGTCCACAGCTGCGTCCCTTCTCCTGGCCATCCATAACCGTTTGGGCTTCCCGCCGACGCGACATAGGGTCGAAGCACCAGCGCCGGCCCGGCATCGCCAACGTTGAGCGCGGCGAGGGCGGCGAAGGCCATGGCCTTGTTCTCCGGAACGAAGATCACGCCCAGCTCGGGCCGCCCGGTGAGCGCCATCTCACCGCTGGCGTCGAGGTCCCACTCGAGCGCACCCAGGTGCTCCAGGGTGACCGCGCACGCCGTGCGCGGCAACGAGGTGTCGCGGTGTTCTTCGACGAAGCTGACCTGTCCGACTCCGCCATGGAAGTGCCCCGTCGTGAATGAGACCATGAACGATCGCGGACGGCTCGCCATCGGCAAACGCGTCAGGTAGTGCGCCATCGATACGATCGAGTCAGGTCCGTTGTCCTCCACCGCGTTCGGCCCGTCGGTGTGACTGTTGAGGATGATGAGTTCGTCGCTTTGTCCCGGAATTGTGCCGACGACATTGCGGCTGGTCGTGCGCTCGACCGACGCGGTCAGGATCACCCGAGTCGATGCGCCATGCTGCGCCTGTGCCTTGAGCCCGGCGCCTGTTGCCGAGTCCACGAAAACACCCGGGATGTTGCGGATCGTGCCGTCGTAGGGGTAGTACGACCCGCGTGCTCCTGCCGCGGGCAGCGGGATGATGCCAACGCAGGCGCGCGCACCCGAGGCCTCGAGCGCATCGAGGAAGGTGATGAGGGTAGTGACTCCACCCCATGGCCGCGAATAGGTGGCGGTTGGATCGAGGAGGTGCGCCGGGTCGTACGTGCCGTACCCGATGCTCTCCATCGTCCCGTAGGTGATCGCCGACCCAGGTACATCGAACAGGACCACCTGGCCCGCCAGAGAGCCGGCCGGCGGGTTCGTCGAAGAATCCACGTAGGCCAGAGGGCCCTCATACCCCTGGGCCGATGTCTGCCCCGAATAGGGAATGTAGGAAGCGGTCGGATGCGTTGTTTCCCCGACGGAAAGACCCCAGTGGCCGACCAGCCATCTGGTGAAGGGCACGGGTTCGGTGTGCACGTCATGCACACCGACGCTGGTGAGGCGCTCGATAAGGGTGTCGATAAACCCCTCGTGCGCGGGGGATCCCGTTGCACGCATGCCAAGTGCGTCGAGCTGCTCGTGCCATTCGCGTAACTGGTCCACCGGCAAGAATCCGGAGGCGTCCGCCTTCAAGGCACGGGCCTGAGCCAACGCGCGCGTCGTCGCGCTGGCCGCCTCGCCTCCTTGGAGAGCCATGCCTAGCCCGAGCGCGCCCGAGCCGGCGAGCATCGCCCGCCTCGACATCTTCCGGTCACTCCACGAGGAAGCATTCGCCATCCCGGCCCCCAATCCACTCGCCCTTTAAGGCCGACGTCGAGAGGCTAGACGGGGTGACGACAATATTCAACACACTGTTGAAAAATGAGGAACGGCGGCCTACGCTCACGGAGTGACCGTCGCCGAGCGCCATCCGCTCAACACCGTGTTCAGCTGGGAACCGCGCCGCACGACACCCCGATTTCTCGACGCTTCCCAGTTCAAGTCCTACGACGAACTCGGCTTCTTTGTCGTGGAGCAGGCGTTCGATCCGTCCGTCGTCGCCGAGGTGGTCGGGCACATCGATCCCATCGAGCGGGAATTCGAAGAGCGCCTCCGGGGTGTCGGCGGCACCGAGTTCATCGCCCGGGCCGACGAGATCACGTTCACGACACACCTGGTGGCGCGCTCGCCCCACCTTCGGGACTTCGTGAGCTGTCCACCGCTCACCGACATCTGTGCTGACCTGATCGGTCCAGATGTGCGCCTCTACTGGGATCAAGCGGTTTATAAGAAGCCGGGAACCGAGGCCTCCTTTCCCTGGCACCAGGACAACGGCTACGCCTTCGTCGAGCCGCAGCAGTACCTCACCTGTTGGATTGCACTGACGGATGCGACCGAAGAGAACGGATGCCCGTGGGTCGTGCCCGGGCTGCATCTCGGCGGGACACTGCGCCACCGGGCGACGCCGACCGGGTTGATCTGTTTCGAGAGCGTCGAGGGCGCCATTCCGGTTCCGGTCGAAGCCGGTGGCATCGTGGTCTTCTCGTCGCTCACGCCCCACTGCACCGGACCGAATCGCAGCACGCAGGTCCGCAAGGCGTACATCGTCCAGTACGCACCCGACGGGGCGTACGTCGTCCAGCCCGGTCCCGACGGTGCCCTTTGCCATATGCCGGCAGATGACGCGCGGCGACAATTCGAGGTGCTGGTCGGAGGTCTCGTCCCCGGACCCATCGCGGCCGGTTCAGAGGTGGGGGAAAGCTGATGATGGCTGCGGCGAGTCGACGAATCGGATCCGTGGCCGTTGTCATGTGTCTCGCTGGCGCTTCATTTGTCGCCTGCACCGCCGACGGACCAGCAGGAGCCGCGGTGCCATCCTCCTCCCCCTTTGCGGTTATGGGGCCATATTCCGTCGCCACCATGTCGCTGCAGGCAGACGGGGGTTCATACGAGGTGGTCCATCCAGCTGATTATTCGGCGCTGGGGTACGCGAGCCCGATCATCACTTGGGGCAACGGCACGGGCAATGTCCCGGGCGACTACGTCACGCTCTTCGATCACCTGGCCTCCTGGGGCTTCACGGTCGTCGCGTCGACGTTGGAGAACACCGGGAGCGGTGTGGAGATCCTCGACGGCGCGCACGATCTAGTGGCGGCGGACGAGGATGCCGGCAACCCCTTCTACGGCCACCTCGACACGGACGAGATTGCGGCCATGGGCCATTCCCAGGGCGCGACCGGTGCGGTGCGAGCGGCGGAGACGGGTGGCTCGTTCATCTCGACGGTGGTCACATTCCAGCTCCCTTGGAACGGCCAGGGCCCGGTCGGCTCGATCTGGGACAGCCCGTTCTCCATGGGATGGTCGCTCCCCAATGCCAATTGTCCGACATCGAGTACCTGCTGGGCCGACCCGATCCTGCTCCGTCAACCCACCTTCTTCATCACGAGCGAAGGGGCCGAAGACTCCTTCATCGCCAACCCGCAGGTGGAGCGGTGTTATTTCGAGGAGGTGCATGCTCCCGCCGTGCTCGGCATCGTCCACTCCTCTGAGGGGAAGAAGGCCGACCACACCTCTATCGAAGACGATGATCTAGGCGGCAACCCTGAGGCCTTCTTGGGCTATGTCACGGACTGGCTCGTGACGCAGCTTCTCCACAATGTGTATGCGGCAACGGCATTCGTCGGCTCGCAGCCAGCACTCACGAGCGACTCGAACTGGACGGGGAGCGTGGTCAAGACCTCATGGCAGGGTCAGGCCGGCTGCTCGGGTGCGAACGACAGAATCCTCGATTTTTGAAATCGATCGATAGGGATCAGGCGGACGGCTCGGCTGGCCCGTTGCCGGACCCCGCCGGCGGGTCGTCAGAAAGGGCGGCGCGCCGCCGCCTGAGCGGCTCTTAAGCTCTCCTTTCATGTCCGGATTCGTTGACCAGGCACAACTGCACTCGCGAGCCGGTGATGGCGGCGCGGGCGCCGTGTCGTGGCGGCGAGAGGCCCACGTCGACAAAGGTGGTCCCGACGGGGGTGACGGCGGCCACGGCGGTGACGTCTGGCTGGTGGCCACGCCCAACGAGTCGTCACTGCTGGCCTTCAAGGACCACCCGCACCGCCGGGCCACCGACGGCGTGCACGGGTCGGGTGACAAGAGGCACGGGGCCCGGGGCAAGGACATCGTGGTGCCGGTGCCCGTCGGCACGGTGGTGCGCGACGCCGAGGGCGCGGTCGTGTGCGATCTGGCCACCGAGGGCTCTCGAGCTCTGGTGGCCGAAGGCGGACAGGGTGGCCGCGGCAATGCCCGGTTCCTCTCCAACCGGCGCCGGGCGCCGGCCTTCGCCGAGCAGGGTGAGGTGGGGCAGGAACGCTGGCTCGACATGGAGCTCAAGCTCATGGCCGACGTGGCCCTGGTCGGCTTCCCCAATGTGGGCAAGTCGACGTTGATCTCCGTCGTGTCCGCCGCCAAGCCCAAGATCGCCAACTATCCCTTCACCACCCTCGAGCCCAACCTGGGCGTGGTGCGGGTGGGTACCGACCGCGACCACACCGACTTCGTCATGGCGGACATCCCCGGCCTGGTCGAGGGCGCGGCCGAAGGCAAAGGCCTGGGCCATCGCTTCCTGCGCCACATCGAGCGGGCTCGCGTCCTGGTGGTACTGCTCGATCTCGACCCGATGGCCGAGCAGGCGCCCGATGAGCAACTGGCCGTGCTGCTCGGCGAGCTCGGCAACTACCAACCAGATCTGCTGACCCGGCCCCGGGTGGTCATCGGCTCCAAGCACGACCTGACCGAGGGCGATGACGCCGCGGCCTGGGGATGCGAGATGGTGATCTCCTCGGCCACCCGTTCGGGCATCGACGCGCTGATCTCACGGCTGGTCGGCCTGGTCACCGAGGCCCGGACGGCCGAGGCGGTGCCGATTGAGGGGATCGAGATCGTGGTGCACCGGCCGGTGGCCGAAGGGGTCGATGTCCGCAAGCTGAGCCAGGGGGCCTGGCAGGTGGTGGGCCGGGCCGCCGAGCGGGCCGTGGCCTTCTCCGATCTTCAAGACGCCGGTGCGCAGGTTGAAGCAGTGAAGCGTCTACGCCGCCTCGGTGTCGACCGGGCGCTGGCCCGGGCCGGTGCGCGCGACGGCGACGAGGTCACCATCGGTCCCATGACCTTCATCTGGGGTGAGGAATGAGCCGCAGTCACACCGTCGTGGTCAAGATCGGCTCGTCCTCGGTCAACCCCGAAACGGTCGGTCGGTTGGCCTTCGAGATCGCGGCGGCCCGGGCCGAGGGCATCACCATCGTGGTGGTCACGTCCGGCGCCATCGCCCACGGCTGGGAAACCCTCGGCCAGGGGAAGCGCCGCCCCAGTGATCCGGCCATCCTCCAGGCGGTGTCGGCGGTCGGCCAACCCGGCCTGATGCGGCTGTGGCAAGACGCCCTCGACCCGCACGAGCTGCTGGCCGGGCAGGTGCTGCTGGCCCCGCTCGACTTCGCCCACCGCATCCAGTACCTGCACGCCCGGGGCACGCTGGGCCACCTCATTGATCTCGGCGTGGTGCCGGTGGTGAACGAGAACGATGCGGTGGCCGACGAGGAGATCCGCTTCGGTGACAACGACCGGCTCGCCGCACTGGTGGCGCACCTCGTCGGCGCGCAGCTCCTGGTGCTTTTGACCGACGCGCCCGGACTGCTCACCGCCGACCCGCGGCGCGACCGCGAGGCCTCGCTCATCGAGGAGGTGGTCGAGATCGACCAGCAGCTCGAGCGCCTGGCGGGCGGCGCAGGCAGCGCGGTCGGCAGCGGCGGCATGGCCTCGAAGCTGGCGGCGGCCAAGATCGCCACGTGGTCGGGCGTGCGCACGGTGATCGCCGACGCCGGACGCCCGGGGGTCCTTGCCGCGGCGCTGGCGGGGGAGGCCGGGGTGGGCACCGTGTTCCGGGCTCGGGAGAGCCGCCTCAGCGCGCGCAAGCTCTGGATCGCGTTCGCCCTCGGCGCCGCGGGCAGCCTCACCGTCGACGAGGGGGCCCGCGCGGCCCTCACCGGGCGCGGGCGCTCGCTCCTGGCCGCCGGCGTGGTCGGCTGCACCGGCACGTTCGGGCCCACCGACGCTGTCGAGATCGCCGGGCCGGACGGCCAGGTGTTCGCCAAGGGCCTGGTCCGGGTGCCGGCCGCCACGGCGGAGGAGTGGATGGGCCGGCGCAGCCAGGTCGTCGTCCATCGTGACGACCTGGTCCTTGTAACCTGACCCGATGACCTCGCCCGCGTTGGAGCAGCTCGCGGGCCGCGTCAAGTCCGCCGCCCGGGTCGTTGCCCGCTCGACGAGTTCGACGCGCGACGACGTCCTGCAAGTGGCCGCCGACCTCCTGGACGAAGAGTGGGCGGCGCTCGTCGAGGCCAACGCGGCCGACCTGGAGCGGGCGGACGCGGCGGGCATGGTCGAGGCCGCCCGCGACCGGCTCCGGCTGACCGAAGCGCGGGTGCGGGCCATGGCCGGCGGCCTGCGCAAGGTGGCCGCCCTCCCCGACCCGGTCGGTGAGGTGACCGAGGGCTGGGTGCGGCCGAACGGATTGCGGGTGACCCGGGTCCGCGTGCCCCTCGGCGTGGTCGGGGTGATCTACGAGAACCGCCCCAACGTCACGAGCGACGCCGCCGGGCTCTGCCTGAAGGCCGGCAACGCGGCCTTTCTCCGCGGCTCGTCGTCCGCCCTCGAGTCCAACCGCGCCGTCGTGGCGATCCTGCGCCGGGCCGCCGTCAAGGCCGGCCTCCCCGAGGACGCCGTCGCCCTGGTGGAGGAGACATCGCACGAGACGGCGGTCGCCTTCATGCAGCTGCGCGGGTACATCGACTGCCTCATCCCCCGCGGTGGGCGGGCGTTGATCGAATCGCTCGTCGAGCACGCCACCGTCCCCTACGTACTCGACGGCGACGGCAACTGCCACATCTACGTGGACGGCGCGGCCGACCTGGCGATGGCGCACGACCTGGCCGTCAACGCCAAGACGCACCGCTTCGGCGTCTGCAACGCCGTCGAGACGATCCTCGTGCACCAGGGCGTGGCCGCCGCCTTCTTGCCCCGGCTGGCCGAGTCGCTCGTCGCGGCCGGCGTCGAGATCCGGGCCGACGAGCGCGTCCGCGCCCACCTGCCCGGCGCCGTGGCCGCCGTGGCCGCCGTCGAGGAGGACTTTGCGACCGAATTCCTCGCGCCGGTGGTGGCCGTCGGGATGGTGGACGACGTCGGCGACGCCATCGCCCACATCGCCCGCTACAGCTCGGGCCACTCGGAGGCGATCGTGACCTCGGACCTGGCGACGGCGGACCGCTTCGTGGCCGAGGTGGACGGGGCGGCGGTGTTGGTGAACGCGTCGACGAGGTTCGTCGACGGCGAAGAGCTCGGGCTCGGCGCGGAGGTGGGCATCTCCACCCAGAAGCTGCACGC
>DASXFC010000079.1:0-14169 GCA_036489775.1 Acidimicrobiales bacterium
GAAGGACGGCTTCGACGACTTCATGAGCAAGGAGATGCACGAGCAGCCCCAGGCGGTGGCCAACACGTTGCTGGACCGCCGTGGCCCCACCGGCGAATTGGTGCTCGACGAAATGCGCCTCGGGCCCGACGAGCTCCGCCGGATCGACAAGGTCTTCATCGTGGCCTGCGGGAGCAGCTACCACTCCGCCCTGGTGGCCAAGTACGCCATCGAGAAGTGGGTCAAGCTGCCCACCGAGGTCGACATCGCCAGCGAGTTCCGCTACCGGGACCCGGTGCTGAACGAGCGCACGCTGTGCGTGGGCGTGTCGCAGTCGGGCGAGACGCTCGACACGACGCTGGCCATGCAGGAGGCCTCCCGCCTCGGCGCCAAGGTCCTGGTGGTCTCCAACGTGGTGGACTCCTCCATGGCCCGGGCGGCCGACGGCGTCCTCTACACCCGGGCCGGACCCGAGGTGGGCGTGGCCTCCACCAAGTGCCACCTGGCCCAGATCGTGGCCCTCGAGATCCTCGGCCTGTACCTGGCCCAGGTGCAGGGCACGCTCGAGCCGGCCTGCATCGCCGAGATCCTCGATGCCATGGAGTCCTTGCCTGAGCTCATGACCGAGACGCTGTCGCGCTTCGGCGAGGTGGATGACGTGGCCGGCAAGCTGGCCGACGCCCGTGACTTCTTCTTCCTGGGCCGTCACGTCGGCTTCCCCATGGCACTGGAAGGCGCGCTCAAGCTGAAGGAGCTGGCCTACCTGCGCGCTGAGGGCTACCCGGCCGGCGAGCTCAAGCACGGCCCGATCGCCCTGATCGAGCCGGGCACCGTGGTCGTGGGCGTGGCCACCCGCAACAACCTGCGCGAGAAGTTCCTGGCCAACATCGCCGAGGTGCACAGCCGCGGCGCCACCGTGGTGCTGGTGGCCGAGGACGGCGATGACGAGGCCGCCGCCGTGGCCGACCACGTGCTGCGGGTCCCGCCCATCGCGCCCTTGCTCTCGCCGGTGATCGGCGTGCTCCCGCTGCAGCAGCTGGCCTACCGGCTGGCCCGCTTGCACGGTCACGACGTCGACCGTCCTCGCAACCTGGCCAAGACGGTCACGGTCGAATGAGCGGGCCCCGCCCCGGGCTGCTGGGCGTGGGCGTCGATGCGGTCGACGTGCACCGCTTCGGCGCCCTCCTGCAACGCCGTCCAGGTTTCGCCGCCCGCTACTTCTCCAGCACCGAACAAGCGGACGCCGACCGTTCGGCCGACCGCATCCAATCCTTGGCGGCCCGCTTCGCGGCCAAGGAGGCGGTCATGAAGTCGTTCGGGGTCGGGTTGGGAGCCTTCGCCCTGACCGACGTCGAAGTGGTGCGCGCGGCGGGCGAGGGTTTCACCCGGCATGCTCCCTCACTGAAGCTGCACGCCGGTGCCGCCGCGCTGGCCGAGCAGTGCGGAGCCGGCACGCTCCACCTCTCGCTCACGCACACGACCGACGTGGCCATCGCCTTCGTGGTGGCCGAGCGGGCCCCCGCATGCGCGCCGTCCTGAGCCGGGAGGAGATGCGGGCGGCCGACGCGGCTGCCCTGGCCGCGGTGAGCCACCAGACCCTGGTGACCCGGGCCGGCACCGCAGTGGCGGGGCAGGCCCTGACCATGTTGGGTGGGGCCTACGGACGCCACGTCATCGTGGTGGCCGGTAAGGGCAGCAACGGGTCCGACGGGCGGGTGGCCGCCGAGGTGTTGGCCCGTCGCGGCGCCAAGGTGACGGTGCTCGGCGCTGCCGAGGCACCCAGCAGGTTGCCTCCTTGCGACCTGGTCATCGACGGCGCCTACGGCACCGGCTTCCACGGGAACTACGACGCCCCCGAGGTGGCCGCGGGCACCCCGGTGCTGGCCATCGACATCCCCTCCGGGGTGGACGCCGACACCGGCGCCGCCTCGGGCCGGGCGGTGCGGGCCACCCGCACCGTGACCTTCGCCGCCCTCAAGCCCGGGCTGCTCCAGGGCGACGGACCGGCTCATGCCGGCCAGGTGGTGGTGGCCGACATCGGCATCGACGTGGGCCGCCCGGCCATCTCGCTCATGGAGGACGCCGATCTGCGCGCCTTGCCACCGCGACCCGAAGACACCCACAAGTGGGCCAACGCGGTGGGCGTGTGCGCCGGCTCGCCGGGCATGGAGGGGTCGGCCATCCTGTGCAGCCGCGGTGCCATGGCGGCCGGGTCGGGCATGGTGCGCCTGGGCTCGCCGGGCAACCCGTCGGCCCCGTGGCCCCTCGAGGTGGTGCGGGTCAGCCTGCCCTCGGGCGGCTGGTCGTCGGCTTTCCTCGATGCCGTGGGCAAGTGCCGCGCCGTCGCCATCGGGCCGGGCCTGGGCACCCACCCCGACAGCCGGACCGAGATCCGGGCCGTGGTCGCCACCTGCCCCCTCCCCATGGTGGTGGACGCCGACGGCCTCAGCGCCCTCGGTTCTCTCGAGGAGGCCCGCCAGCTGGTGACCAACCGACCAGCCGCCACCGTGCTCACGCCGCACGACGGTGAGTACGCCCGGCTGGCCGGTACCCCTCCCGGACCCGACCGGGTGGCGGCGGCCCGCCGCCTGGCCGCCGCAGTGGGCTGCACCGTGTTGTTGAAGGGCTCGCTCACCGCAGTGGCCTCGCCGAACCATGCCTTGCCCGACGTCCTGCTCAGTGACTCGGGCACGCCGGCCCTGGCTACCGCCGGCACGGGGGATGTGCTGTCGGGCATCATCGCCGCCTTCCTGGCCCGCGGCCTGGACGCGCCGACCGCCGCCGCGCTGGGCGCCCATGCGCATGGGCGGGCGGCCACGGCCGGGCGCGAGCACGGCAGCGGCCTGGTGGCCGGGGACCTGCCCCGCGGCCTGCGCCGCGTGCTGGCCGGACCCGACTCGAACCGCAGAGGACGGCGCCATGGCTGAGGCGTCCATCCCGCTGGCCCAAGGACTGTCCCGGCCGGCCTGGGCCGAGATCGATCTGGGTGCGGTGACCCACAACGCGGCGGTGCTCTCCGGTTTGGTGGCGCCGGCCCAGCTCTGTGCCGTGGTCAAGGCCCACGGCTACGGGCACGGCGGCCCGGCCGTGGCCAAGGCCGCGTTGGCCGGCGGGGCCACCCGCCTGGCCGTGGCGCTGGTCGACGAGGGGACCGAGCTGCGCCAGCACGGAGTGACCGGCCCGATCCTGCTCTTGAGCGAGTGCGGGGTCGACGCCATCGACGCCGCCATGGCGGCCGACCTCACGCCCACCCTCTACACGCATCAGGCGGTCGAAGAGTTCGCCCGGGCCGCCCGCGCCGCGCCGCGCCCGACACCGGTGCACGTGAAGGTGGACACCGGCATGCACCGGGTGGGCGCCTTGCCACCCGACGTGGCGTCGCTGGTCAAGGCGGTGGCCGACGAACCGTTCCTCTCCTTCGAGGGGCTGTGGACCCACTTCCCGGTGGCCGACGGCGAACGGCCCGAGGACCACGCCTTCACCGAGGGACAACTCGAGCAGTTCGAACGGACCAGCGACGAGCTGGCGGCCCTGGGCCTGGTGCCGGCGCTGCGCCATGCCGCCAACACCGCCGGGGCCGTCGCCTTCCCCGCTTCGCGCTATGACCTGGTGCGCGTCGGCCTCGGGCTCTACGGGTGCCTGCCCGGCCCGGCCGTGCGCGCCGCCTTCGACGCCGCGGCCGACCACCCGCTGCGCCCGGCCATGTCGCTCAAGGCCAACGTGGTGTCGGTGCGCACGCTCGAGGCAGGCGAACGGCCCTCTTACGGGCGGCTGCGCCCGCTGCCGGCTCGCTCGGTGGTGGCCACCGTGCCCATCGGGTACGCCGACGGGGTGCCACGCCAGCTCTTCAGCAGTGGCTACGAGGTCCTGATCGGGGGTCGGCGCCGTCCCCTGGCCGGCATGGTCACCATGGACCAGATCGTGGTCGACTGCGGGGACGACCCCTCGGTGCGACCCGGTGACGAGGTGGTGTTGCTGGGCACCCAGGGCGACCAGGAGATCACCGCCGACGACTGGGCCGAGCAGTTGGGGACCATCAGCTATGAGGTGCTGTGCGGGGTGGGTGCCCGCATGCCCCGGCGCGTGGTCGGCGAGGCGTGACCACCCTCGACCAACTGGGGGTGACGGCCTCGACCTGCACCAAATGCCCGCTGGCCGAAGGGCGCACCCAGGTCGTCTTCGGTGTGGGCCGGCCCGATGCCGACCTGCTCTTCGTGGGCGAGGGACCCGGGCGCGAGGAGGATCTGGCCGGGGAGCCCTTTGTCGGGCGTTCGGGCAAGCTGCTCGACCGCATCATGTTCGAAGAGATGGGGCTGACCCGTGACCGCTGCTACATCGCCAACGTGGTCAAGTGCCGTCCGCCCAACAACCGCAACCCGGCGCCAGCGGAGATCGCGGCCTGCCGGCCCTACCTCGAAGAGCAGATCGCGCTGATCAAGCCGTCGGTGGTGATCACGCTGGGCAATTTCTCCACCCAACTGCTGCTCGACACCACCGACGGGATCCGTTCCTTGCGCGGCCGCGTCTTCCCCTTCGGCGCTGGTCAGCTGCTGCCGACCTACCACCCGGCCTACGTGTTGCGCGCCGGGGGCGAGGCCCTGGCCGAGATGCGGGCCGACTTCGTGCGGGCCAAGCGGTTGCTCCCGGCATGAGTACCGACTGGACCCTGACCGTCACCTCCGACTCGCCGGCGCGCACCAAACATCTGGCGGCGGCGCTGGCCCCGTACTGCGGGGTGGGTGACATCGTGCTGCTGAGCGGCGACCTGGGTGTGGGTAAGACCGCCTTCGCCCAGGGCTTCGCGGCCGGCCTCGGGGTGGTGGGCCCGGTGACCAGCCCGACCTTCGCCCTGGTGCGCCAGTACCGCTGCGGCGAGGACAGCCCGGTGTCGACGCTGATCCACGCCGACATCTACCGCACCGGGTCCTTCGACGAGGTGGTCGACCTGGCCCTGGCCGAACTGGTCGAGGACGACGCGGTGGCCGTGATCGAGTGGGGCGACCTGGCCGCGCCGGCGTTCGGGGACAACATGCTCGAGATCGCCATCTCGGTGGACGACACTCTCGGAGAAGGTGAACCCAGCCGCACCCTGCGAGCCCGCGGCCGGGGCACCTGGGTCGCCCGGGCCGAGGCCCTCGGCGCGGCCTGGTCCGCCAGCGTCACGGTGCCGGGATGAACATCGTCGGCATCGAGACCGCCACCGAAACGGTGGGAGTGGCGGTACGCACCACCGATGGGCTGGCGGCCGAACTGGCCCTGACCGGGAAGCGGCGCCACGTGGAGTCGTTGACGCCGGCCCTCGAGCACCTGTTGGCCCAGGTGGGCCTCGAGCCGCGCCAGATCGAGGTGATCGCGGTCGACCTGGGACCCGGGCTCTTCACCGGGTTGCGGGTCGGGGTGGCGGCCGCCAAAGGACTGGCCCAGGCGCTGGGCGTCGGCGTGATCGGGCTGACCAGCCTCGAGGTGCTGGCCCACGGCGCGGCGGCGTCCGGTCTACGCGGTCAGGTGGCGGCCGTGGTCGATGCCCGCCGCGGCGAGGTGTTCGCCGCGCTGGCCACCGTGGCGCCGAGCGGTCAGGTGGGCCCACTCTCCGAGCCGCAGCTGCTCAGCCCCGACGACCTCGGGGCCACTCTGGCCGCGCTGGGCGCACCCGTAGTGGCGGTAGGTGACGGGGCGGCGCGTTATGCCGACGTGCTGGCTTCGGTGCCCGCGCTGACGGTGGCCGGCCCGGCCTTGACCTGGCCGCCCCCGGCCACGCTGGTCCAACTGGCCCTGGATCGGATGGCGGCAGGCGAAGCGCCGGTCGCGCCCGGTTTCGTCGTTCCTCTTTACATGCGAGAGGCCGACGCCCGCCGGAACTTCGCCACGGCCACCCGGAGCTGACCGTGGCTGACCTGGCGCTGCGCATCGAGAAGCTCAAGCGGCGCGACCTGCGCCACGTGCTGCCGATCGAGGCCGAGGTCTTCCCCGAACCGTGGAGCCCGGCCGTGTTCAACTCGGAGTTGGCCCTGCGCCATGGTCGCCTCTACCGGGCGGCCTGGGACGGCGACCGCATGGCCGGGTACATCGGGTTCATGATCGTCGACGACGAGGCCCACATCACCTCCGTGGCCACGGCGCCGCTCTACCAGCGGGCCGGGGTAGCCAGCGCACTCCTCGTCGACGGCATCGCCAACCTGCTCGAGATGGGGGTCAAGCATCTCTCGCTCGAGGTGGCGGCGGACAACGAACCGGCACAGTCGCTCTACCGGCGCTTCGGCTTCGCCCCGGTCGGCGTGCGCCGGAACTACTACCCGGTGACCGGCCAGGACGCCATCGTCATGTGGGCCTACGACATCGACGCCGAGGAGTACCAGACCCGACTGGCTGAGCTCAGCGCGCCCAAGGCCCAGAGTTGAGCTGTCTGATGAATGCAGCGGTTGCTGTCCGCCCGCCGGAGATTGAGAACCGCAATCCCTGTGCTGGTTGACCCACGAGCCGGATTCGGCACAATGGCCTATGCGGGTGCGTGCGACCCACCAGAAAGACGGTGCAACGTGAAGCGGGCGACCGGGAGATGAGCGCAGACGATGGCGAGAGCGGGCTGCCGCGACCCGTCACCGAACTCGATCCCCGCTTCAGCGAGCCGGATGCGGTGGCCACCAGCTGGGAGGAGACCCAGGCTGTCCTGGAGTCGGCCCAACTCATGTGGCTCTCCACCGTGAGCGGGGGCGGTCATCCTCACGTGACGCCGGTGGTGGGGGTGTGGCTCGACGGCGCGATCTATTTCTCGACCGGCGGGGGCGAGCAGAAGGCGGTCAACCTGTTCCGGAATCCAAATGTGGCCCTCACGGTCGCCGGCGGGCACTGGGACCAAGGCCTCGACGTGGTGGTGGAGGGAACGGCCTTCCGGGTCACCGATGCACAGGCACTCGAGCGCGCCGCCTCAGCCTGGGCGACCAAGTGGGACGGTCGCTGGCAGTGGGGAGTCGGCGACGGCGTTTTTGTCGACGATCACGGCGAAGCGCTCGTCTTCGCCGTCCACCCCAGCAAGGTGCTGGCTTTCAGTCAAGGGCACTTCAGCCATACCCGGCATCGCTTCTGAGGACCTTCAGGCGGTCGTCGAACACAATTGCAACAGGCCGTCGACGATGGTGTCGAGCGGGCGCAGGGGCGCGATCTCGGCCTGCAAGGTACGAGCACGCTCACGGTAGGACGGTTCGCTCAGCACCCGGCTGACGGCGCGGGCCAGCTTGGCCGGGGACGGCTTGCCGGTGCGCAGATCGATGCCCACACCGGCGAAGCGCACCCGGGCGGCCACTTCGGGTTTGTCCTCACTGTCGCCGGCTACCACCAGGGGAACGCCGTGGGCCAGTGCTTGCTGTACCCCGCCGTAGCCACCGTTGGTCACCATCACGTCGACCTTGGGCAGCAGCAGGTCGTGGGGGATGAAGCGCTCGACCCGCGCGTTGGCCGGGGCGGTTCGGCGCAGCGGCCCGGGGTCGGGCCCGCCCGTGGTGGCGACCACCAGGACGTCGTGATCGGCCAGCGCCCGCGTCGCCGTGCCGAGCAACCGGTCGAGGTCGGCGTTGTCCAAGGTGCCCTGGGTGACGTGCACGATCGGCTGGGGGCCGTCGAGCTCATCCCACCACGACGGTGCATCGAACGCACTCGAGGGCGGGGCGAGGATCGGACCGACATAACGAACCGACGAAGGCAGGTCCGAGCGCGGGTATTCGAAGCTGGGCGCACAAGCCTGGTAGTAGGCATCGACCACCTGGGGCGGCAGGTCGATGAAGTAACTGTCGAAGGGCGGTGCCCCCGTCTGGGCCAGCGTGCGCCGGGTGAAGGTTTGGATGTCGCGCACCGCCACGTGCTCGGCCAGCCAGTGCAAGGTGATGTTGCGAGCACGCGACAGCGTCGAGTGACCAGGTTGCATGGCCAAGCCGAAGACCACGGTGTCCCGGCTCGATGCGGCGTAGGGCATGACCCCGACACAGGCCAGGGCGGGCCGGTCGGCCCGTGGCCCGAGGGCCAAGGGCAGCGCGCCGAGGAACATGGAGTCGACCACGATGGCATCGGCGGGAAAATCCTTCAGGATCGACTGCAGTCCGGCGAACTGGCCGAGGACCGGCCCGACGAAGATGCGCCGCAGGTCGTCCTTGACGCCGCGGATGCCGCGCTTGGCCGAGGCCTCGCGCTCGGGATTGACCACCATCAGGTCATGGGCGTCATCGTCGGGGTCGAAGGGCACCAGGCGGGCACCGGTGGCCTCCACCCTGGCCCGGTAGTGCTCGGTGGTGAAGAACACCACCTGGTGGCCCTGATCGATCAACCTCGTGGAGAGCGCCAGCAGGGGCGTGGTGTGACCGAGCGAGGGCGTGGTGCACAGGACGAAGCGATAACTCACCGCGCCCTCAGCCCTCGATGACCGCACCGGTCCAGGGTGGCACCGCCCATGAGCCCTCAATCAGCCTGCCCTCGAGGGAGCGATCGGTGGCGACGCTCATCGAACCGGTGATCCCGTTCACGATGGTCGTCTGGTCGGACAGGTTCACCACGACGCTGGTCTTCTCACCACGACCGAAGGCCCAGACGCCCTCGGGCGCGTCCAAGGACCGGTACGTCCCCAAGGCCAGATCCTGGTTGGCTCGACGTCGGGTGATGACGCGGCGGGTGAAGGCGAAGGTCGAATCGGCATCGGCCACCTGGTCAGCCACATTGCAGAGGGCGGGGTCGGTCATGGGCAACCACGGGCGCACGCCGGCCGCGGTGAACCCACCACCGGGCTCGTTGGCCCAGGGCATCGGGGTGCGCTCGGCGTCGCGGCCCTTGTAGTACGGCCAGAACCGGATGCCCACCGCGTCGAGCAGCTCCTCGCGCTCGACCACGCCGTCGGTCAACCCGATCTCGTCGCCTTGATACAAGAAGGGTGTTCCCCGCAAGGTGAGCAGCACCAGCAGCGCGCAGCGCGCCTTGGCCACGTCCCCACCGGCCCAGCGGGTGGCCAGCCGCGACACATCGTGGTTGGACCCGGTCCAGATAGGCCAGGCCCCGGGGGGGATCGAGGCTTCCACATCCTCGACGATGGTGCGCATGGCCGCGGCTTCGAGGGGGGCGTTGATGAACACGAAGTTGAAGCCGCCGTGGAGCTCGTTATGTCCGTCGCCGTAGAACTCCATCAGCTGGGGCAGCCGCTCGACGTTGGTCTCACCGATGAGGACGCGACTCTCGTCGTAGGTCTCCGAGATGCTCCGCCAGTGGCGAAGGATGTCGTGGGCTTCGGGGCGGTCGGTGTTGTAGATGGACTTCACACCCATGAACTGCTGGTCGAGCGGGTCGTCCTCGGTGGCCGGCGGGTTGTCGCGCAGCTGGGCGTCCTTGATCATCATGTTGCAGACGTCGATGCGAAACCCGGCCACGCCGCGGTCCCACCAGAAGCGCACGACGCGGTCGAATTCGGCCCGCACGTTGTCGTTCCACCAGTTCAGATCCGGCTGCTGGGCCTCGAAGTTGTGCAGGTAGTACTGGCCGCTGGCCTCGTTGAGCTCCCAGGCCGAACCGCCGAAGATGCTGACCCAGTTGTTGGGCGGCGAACCGTCGGGCTTGGGGTGGGCCCAGACGTAGTAGTCCCGGTAGGTCGAGCCGGGCCCCTGCCGAGCATCGACGAACCACCGGTGCTGGTCGCTGGTGTGATTGGGCACCAGGTCCATCAGGATCCGGACGCCGCGCTCTCGGGCCTTCGCCACCAACGTATCGAGATCATCCAGTGTGCCGAAGTCGGGTTGGATGTCGCAGTAGTCCGAGACGTCATAGCCCCAGTCGCGATTAGGCGACACCGTCACGGGGGAGAGCCAGAGCGCGTCGACGCCGAGGTCGGCCAAGTAGTCGAGCTTGGCGATGATCCCCGGCAAGTCGCCAGCGCCATCGCCGTTGGAATCGGCAAAGGAGCGGGGATAGACCTGGTAGAAGACGCCGCTCTGCCACCACTGGTCGCGCTCAGTCATGCGCTCGCCCATTCATGATGGATGTAGACCGCCTTCGCACTGGCGAGCCGGCCCAGCGCCGGTCCCGCATTGTGGAGCAAGAACCTATGCCGCTCAGACCGCGCCCACCGCGGTCATGCCACCGTCGACCACGATGCTCGTCCCGTTGATGTACGCCGCCTCATCGGAGAGCAAGAAGCGCACCACGGCCGCGATGTCCTCGGGCTGGGCCAACCGGCCCAGCGGGGTGCCCGCTTCCAGGCGCTCCCGTGCCCCGGGCAGGGCCAGCAGGGGAGCCAGCAGGGGAGTGTCGACAGCGCCCGGACAGATGGCGTTGACGCGAATGCCATCAGCTCCGAGTTGGGCGCAGGCGGCTCGGGTCAGGCCGAGTAGGCCGGCCTTGGAGGCGCAGTAGGCCGGCAGGAACGTGCTGCCGATGTTGGCCTCGATGGAGGAGATGAACACGATGGCCGAGCCCGGGTTGGCCTCGAGCAATGACTCGTGCAGGGCCCTGGTCAGCGTTGCTCCGGCGCGCAGGTTGACATCGAGGACGGCGTCCCAGCTCTCGTCGTCGATCATGGTGATGGGCATCGCCCCGCCGATGCCGGCCGCGTGCACCAGCCCGCCGATCGGTCCGAGCTGGCTGCGGCTCCGCCGGACGGCCGCCTTCAAGCTGTCGGTGACGGTGACATCGATGCGCAGACCGAAGGCGTGGACGCCGTACTCCTCGATGCACCGTTTGGCCACGTGACGAGCCTTGGCCCCGTCACGGTCCCAGACGGCGACAGCCCGGCCGCTCTGGGCCAGCAGCAGAGCGGAGGCTTCGCCGATGCCCGATCCGCCTCCGGTCACGACCACGGCGGTGCCCGGAGAGGCGGCATCACCGGTATGGACCCGCTGGCGGGTCGGGCGGGGCGCCCGCCGGCTCGGGGCGGTTGCCGGTGTTCTGGTCCGGCCCCGCGGCGAGGTCTGCGGCCGCCGGGGCGACCTGGTGGTCGTCGGGCTTTCCTTGTTCTCGGGCATTGAGGACTCCTTCGCGTTGGCCACCTCGAGGCCAGTTCACGGATGCCCAGTCGCCCGAGCCCACCGCCCGAACCTGGTGCCGAGCAGCGTACCGACGCCACATCAGTGGGTTCTGCGGGGTTCAGGCGCCCGGGCGGACGAAAACTCACGGGACTCGGACTCTCCGACGGCGCCGCCGCCATGCCCCGTTACATGTAACATGAGCTCATGGCCAGAGAGGCAGGGGCGACGTCCGTAAGGGCTCGGGTCCGCGCCCACCGAGCTCGATTGCGAGCCGAGGGGCTTCGCCCGGTTCAGATCTGGGTGCCCGACGTCCGTTCTGCTCAGTTCGCCACCGAGGCCCATCGTCAGTCGGCGCTGGTCGCGTTGTCGACGCAGGCCCGCCAGGATCAGGAGTTCATCGAAGCCATTTCCTCTGAAGAGGAGTGACCCGCGGCGAGATCTGGACCGCAGCAGCCGGATCGGGATATGCCGGCAAGCCCCGGCCGGCGGTTGTCATCCAGGACAATCGCTTCGACGCCACCGACTCGATGACCATTTGCGCCTTCACCACCGATCCCACCGAGGCACCGCTCTTCCGCCTGGTCGTAGAGCCGAGCTCCCTGAACGGGTTGTACGACGTCAGCAGTCTCATGGTCGACAAGATCGCTACCGTCCGGCGATCCAAGCTCGGAGAACGGGTTGGGCGGTTGTCCAGCGAAGACATGGTCCGGCTGGACCGCGCCATCGTCGTGTTCCTGGGGCTTGCCGGGTCATGACGGGGGATGCCCAGATCGGCGCGACCGGCTCGGAGTGAGCGTCATCTGACCGCAACGGAAGCCGCCTATGACGTGGCGAGGTCAGGGTCGTCGAGGCCCCGGACGAATCGTCGATGGTCATCAGCACTGAGGGCTTGGACCGGGAGGTGTTGCCGACCATCTGGTGGAGGAAGGATCGCCGGGTCGCCCAGGTCAATGTCGGTCGCTCGACCTCCGTGATCGAGACCCCATCGATGGCGGACCGCCGCGGGGACCGACCTCTGTCCAGTGGTCGACACCAGACTCAGGTGGAACGGCCATGGTGAAATCCCTCCGTACTTGGTGAAGGAAATTCGGCCAGGTACCCCGGCCCAACAGCGGGCTGGCAGACATTAGAGCCGTCCGTCCGCCACCGTGGTCAGGTGCTTGGTCAGCGAGCTGGCAATGGTCTGCTGAATGCCCACCAGCTCGGTGGTCTGCTCCTTCACCCCGGTGATGTAGTCCACGAAGACCAGCTCGACGTTGATCGTCCCGCTCTTCCCGTTGACCGGGAAGAACATGGTGATGTTGGCAGTGCCTGGTCCGAAGTAAGAGGCCGGGTCCCGGGTCACCTGGACCGTGCCCACCGTGACGCCCTTGCCGAACTCGCTGGCCAGCTGCGACTTGGCCGGCCCGTTGAAGTCGGCCTGGAGGCACTGGGGCGCCTTGCTGGACGAATAGGTGAAGTAGTCGGCCTTGGCCGCCTTGGTACTGGCGTAGTAGGTGACCGAGTCGCTGGCGTTCTCCGAGCCGTCACTGGTGGCGAAGTCGGGGCTGTAGGCCGTCGGGGGGACCCCCTTCACCACGGCCGTCGTGACACCCAGGCACTTGGCCAGCTGGGCTGCCCCGGGAATCGGGCTGTAGCTCCCGGTGGACTTGGACTGGGTCCAGCCGCTCGGGAAATCGGACAGCTTGAGCACGTTGTGTTTGGCCTGGGTGCTGGCCGAGCTGGCACCGGCGCTCCCGGCGCTGGCCAGGGAAAGGCCGAGCCCGAGGGCGGTGGCGGCCACGCCCATGGCCTTGATTCGAGGTCGTCGCATATCTGCTCGAGGCTATTTCGTCTGACCGGAGTTCTGTCCTCGGCCCCGGGCCTGTGAGCAAGGGACCCGGTTGCCCCCCTTGACGGGCCCCGCTATCTTTGGCACTCTCTTACCGAGAGTGCTAACGAGTGCCAAGGAGGCCCGTTTCCGATGTCCAAGTTGTTGCCCCTCGAGGACCGCATCGTCGTCCGTCCCGGTGAATCCGAAGAAACCACCGCCTCTGGCCTGGTGATTCCCGACACCGCCAAGGAGAAGCCCCAGCAGGGCGAAGTCATCGCCGTGGGTCCGGGGCGCCGCTCCGAAGACAGCGGCCAGCTGATCCCGCTGGACGTGGCCGTCGGCGACACCGTCGTCTACTCCAAGTACGGCGGCACCGAGATCACCGTGGACGGCGAGGAGCTGCTGATCCTGTCGGGCCGCGACGTGCTCGCCAAGCTGGCGAAGTAGCCAAACTGGCGAAGTAGTCGACCGGCGACCGGGCCGGTTCCAGCCGGAGAGCTGGTCGGAACCGGCCCGAGTCGGGGCCGCCCCGGGGAGCCGCCGGTCGGCGGTGGGTCACCCATTCCCTGCAGCAGAGGACTCGAGAGGAGTTCGACACAGTCATGCCCAAGATTCTGAAGTTCGACGAAGCCGCCCGCCGTGGGCTCGAGGCCGGCGTCAACAAGCTGGCCGACACGGTCAAGGTCACCCTGGGACCGAAAGGTCGCAACGTGGTCATTGAGAAGAAATTCGGCGCTCCCACCATCACCAATGATGGTGTGTCCATCGCCCGGGAAGTCGAGCTCGACGACCCGTTCGAGAACATGGGCGCCCAGCTGGTCAAGGAAGTAGCCACCAAGACCAACGACGTGGCCGGAGACGGCACCACGACGGCAACGGTCCTGGCCCAGGCCCTCATCACCGAGGGACTGCGCAACGTGGCCGCCGGCGCCCGCCCGTGCCAGGGCCCGTCGTGCCCGCCGCCCGCCGGCCACCCGTCGGAGGGCCCGAACGCCGTGCAGTATCGCAATGTCGTGAAGTACCCGAGAGGAGCCAGCGTCACCCATGCCCAAGATCTTGAAATTCGACGAGTCCGCCCGACGAGGGCTGGAGGCCGGGGTCAACAAGCTCGCCGACACGGTGAAGGTCACCTTGGGCCCCAAGGGGCGCAACGTGGTGATCGAGAAGAAGTTCGGCGCGCCGACGATCACCAACGACGGCGTGTCCATCGCCCGTGAGGTCGAGCTGGAGGACCCCTTCGAGAACATGGGTGCCCAGCTGGTGAAGGAGGTGGCCACCAAGACCAACGACGTCGCCGGCGACGGCACCACCACGGCCACCGTGCTCGCCCAGGCGCTGATCACCGAAGGCCTGCGCAATGTGGCCGCGGGCGCCAATCCCACCGGG
>DASXFC010000064.1:0-106462 GCA_036489775.1 Acidimicrobiales bacterium
TAGTGCCTCGATCTGTGCTTCGAGCTGCTCGCGGGTTGTCTCCGACATGCCTGAAATTCAAGCAACATTGATGTCACTTCGCGAATCGCGAGGTCAGGCCCCCTTTTCAGGACGCAGGAGGCCGGGGACGTGAATGGTTACTTTTATTCGGACCGACGTCGCCGATCCAACCTCGGTCGAAGCGATGGTGGCCGAGACGGTCGAGGCCTTTGGTGGCCTACATATCATTCACAACAATGCCTATTGGGCACCTCTCAATCGCAACGTGGTGGAAACCTCGCTCGAGGAATGGGACCGGACCATTGCCGTCACGCTCACCGGGGTGTTCCTGGGCTGCAAGTTCGCCATCCCGGCCATATTGGCCAGCGGTGGAGGTGCGATCGTCAACACGGCGTCCACTGCTGGGTTGGTCGTCTCGCCCCGGTTCGCGGCTTACATGGCGGCCAAGGGCGGCGTCCTGTCCCTGACCCGCTCCATAGCCTTTGATTTCGGACCACAGGGCATCCGGTGCAATGCAGTCTGTCCCGGCTTCACCCGCACCGCCGCCACTGCTCCAGTCCTGGCCGATGAAGAGCGACGCGAATTTTCGATGGAACGAATTGTGCTCGGGCGCATGGGCGAGCCGGCCGACATCGCCGAGGCCGTTCTGTACATGGCCAGCGAGGATGCGGGCTTCATGACCGGGCAAACGCTCGTTCTCGACGGCGGGCGATCCATTGCCTGACTGATCTACGCCCGGTCCTCTAGCCTCGACGCATGGCTGCTTTGCCCGAACCACGCCTCGCCGATCCCCCAGGGGAGTTCGACACGTACCAACTAGTCCTCTTGGTTCGGCCTCCGGACGCGCCCGAAATCGACGAAGCCACGGCCGTACTGGTCCAGCGGCAGCATCTGGGCCACCTGGCCAATATGCGGGACCAAGGGCACGTCGTCACCTCTGGACCACTCCTCGGACCATCCGACGAACGGCTCCGTGGCATCTCGATTTACCGGGCTGGCTCAATCGAAGAGGCGCGCCGCCTGGCCGAGTCGGATCCCGCCGTCCAGGCCGGTCGGCTCGCCGTCGAAGTCATGACCTGAGTGACACCCAAGGGCGAACTTCCCACTCCCGATTAGCCGCCACTCCCGGACCACCCATCACGTGCTGAGCTCCAGCTCCCCCCGTCGCTCCCGGGCCACTTGGCTCACCAATCGAACGAACCGGTCCCGCGCCATCGACCCCAACTGCTCGCCGCCGCGTAGCCGCACCGCCACCGACCCATCAGCCGCCTCTCGGTCTCCCACCACGACCGCGTACGGCACCTTGCGCTGCTGGGCCTGACGGACCCGAGCGCCCAACGTCTCGTCCCGATCATCGAGTTCGACCCGAACATCGGCCACCCGCAAGGCTTCTCGCACACCAACCGCGTGGGCATCGACCCCAGCACCCTCCCCCACCGGCAGCACGACCACCTGCACCGGTGACAGCCATACCGGGAGCGCGCCGTTGTGCACCTCCAACAAGTGCGCCACCATCCGCTCCATGGTCGAGACGATGGAGCGGTGCACCATGACCGGGCGCTCCTTCACCTCGCCGTGCCGGAACCACAGGTCGAAACGCTCCGGCAGGTAGAAGTCCACCTGAATAGTGGACAGGGTCTCCTCGCGGCCCTGGGGGTCGCTCACCTGCAGGTCGATCTTCGGACCGTAGAAGGCGGCCTCTCCCTCGGCCTCGGTGAAGGCCAACTCACGACCCACCAACGCGGCACGGATCATGGCCTCGCCGCGCTCCCACATCCCCTCGTCGTCGACGTACTTGTCACCTCTGCCATGGCGCGACAAGCGCAAGGAGGGCAAAGGGATGCCCAAGGCTGCATAGGCCTGGGCCACCAGATCGAGCATCAATCCGATCTCGGACTCGACGTCGGACTCGGCGCAGAACACGTGACCGTCGTTCAACGTCATCTGCCGGGTCCTCGACAACCCCCCGACCACACCCGAACGCTCGAAGCGGAACATGGTGCCCAGCTCGGCCAGCCGGAACGGCAGGTCGCGGACGCCTCGCGGCTCGGCCTCGTAGACCAAGATGTGATGCGGGCAGTTCATCGGCCGCAGCACCACCTGTTCGGACCCCACGTCCATCGGCGGGTACATCTCGTCGCGGTAGTGGGCCCAGTGCCCGGAACGCTCGTAGAGCTCGCGCTTGGCCATCTCGGGGGTGTAGACGTGCTGATAGCCGTGACGGCGCTCCAGCTCCACAATGAAGCGTTCGATCTCGCCCCGCACCGCCGCACCGGCCGGGAGCCACAAGGGCAAACCGGACCCACAGGCCTCATCGGTGGCGAAGATCCCCAATTGCCGACCCAGTCGGCGATGATCGGGAACATCCATTGTCGGTCTCCTCTCTCAAGGGCCAGAGGCCAGGAGAGGCGCCGACGCGCTCACCCCGGGCCAACGGCCCGGGGTGGTGTCGCGCGAGTGCTGCTACGCGTCCACGCCGGGCAAACCCGGCGTCATCGTGACTGCAACGCGCATCAGCATGCCAACGATTCTACAACCGATACGGGGATGAACTTCGCCGCCACCCGTCGGGCCAACGCCTGGCGCTGGCAGCCCGCCGAGACCGAAGCCCGTTCGAGCAGATTGTCCATGTAGGACCCCAGGGTGACCAGGTCCCGGTCCGAGGAGCGGCCCACGAAGGGCACCGGCTCGGTGTCGACGTCCATTTCGGCCTCTTCGAGCACGATGGAGCGCACCTCGTAGACGGCCTCGATGGCCTCTTCGATCTCAGCGTCGCTCTCACACAGCCACACTGAAAGGCCCAGCTCAAGGCTCAAATCGTCGCCCGGGGCAGGGAACGGCCCGAAATCGGCCAATCCCATGATCATGGCGGCTCCGAAATGAACCCCTATGGCTTTCTCCTCGAGCACGGATCTAGCATGACGGGAGGGTGTCACACAGTGGTGGACCACCCCTGACCTGGGTAAAGGATCCACAATGCCACGGACAATTTGGAAAGGTGCCCTCAGTTTCGGGCTGGTGAACGTCCCTGTGGGTCTCTATCCAGCGACCTCGGACAAGGCCATTCACTTCAACCAGTTCGAAGAGGGAACGTCGGACCGCATCCGGTACAAGAAGATCAACGAGCGGACCGGCGAGGAAGTTTCCAATGACCGCATCGTCAAGGGCTTCGACCTGGGCGGCGGAGAATACGTGATCCTGAGCGACGAAGAGCTCAGCGCGGCCGAGCCGGAGCGCTCCCGTGCCATCGAGATCACCGACTTCGTCGAGCTCGATTCGATCGATCCCGTGTACTACCGAACCACCTACTACCTGGCCCCCGAGGGCAAGGGTTCGGACAAGCCCTACGCCCTGCTGCGTAAGGCCATGCTCGAGTCGGGCAAGGTGGCCATCGCCACGCTGGTGATGCGCAACAAGGAATACCTTGTCGCCATCCGGCCCGAGGACGAGGCCCTGGCCCTCGAGACCATGTACTTCGCCGACGAGGTGCGCTCGCCCGGCCGCGACCTGCCGGCCCTGCCCGACGGGGCGGACATCTCCGAAAAGGAGATCTCCATGGCCCAGCTGCTCATCGAGTCCATGGAGAGCGAGTGGGACCCCGAGCAGTTCCACGACACCCACCGCGAGAAGGTCGAGGCATTGGTGGAAACCAAGCGCCAGGGCCAGGAGATCGTCATCGAGGCACCGCCCAAGCCGGCCAAGGTGATCGACCTCTTCGAGGCGCTAAGCGCCAGCGTGGCCGCCGCGACCGGAAACGCCAAGCCCAAGGCAACGTCCAAGTCGATCAAGAAGGCACCGGCAGCAGCCAAGAAGACGGCAGCGAAGAAGGCCCCTGCTGCCAAGACCCGCACGGCGGCGACGGCCAAGAAGGCCTCAAAGGCGCCAGCCCGCAAGGTCGCAGCAAAGACCCCGGCCCGAAAAGCTTCGTAAACCCAAATCTCGGCGAAGAGTTACTCGCTCGTCATTGCGCTTACACGCCTCTGACCGTCCTCGACATTAGTTAAGAACTTCCTTGACTATCTCCGGCCTACGGAGAATAGTTAAGGAGATGGTTAACAGTGTGCTCGAGCGCGACCGGGTCTTTCATGCTCTGGCAGACCCAAGCCGCCGGTCGATGGTGGAGCGCCTGGCCGGCGGTCCGGCATCGGTCAGCCAATTGGCGCAGCCCCTGCCCATGTCACTGGCCGCGGTCATCCAACACCTGACGATTCTGGAAGAGGCCGGAATCGTCTCCTCCGAAAAGGTGGGTCGAGTCCGCACGTGCCAGCTCAAGCCCGAAAGGCTGCGCGCCGCCGAAGACTGGTTCGCTACGCAACGCAGTCAATGGGAACGCCGCCTCGATCGCCTCGGCGAGGTCCTCGCATCAGAACACCAACCCAAGGAGACATCATGAGCACTCACAGCGTCGTCCACAACCGCTTCACCCTTGAGCGCGAGTACCCGCTCCCAGGCGCCGAAGTGTTCGAGGCCTGGGCGAACCCACGAATCAAGGCTCGCTGGTTCGCCGGCAACTCGGACAACTACACCATGGATTTCCGACCTGGTGGCCTCGAGCAGAACCGTGTCGTCCTCCCCGACGGGAAGCGCATCACGTGGGAGTCGCTCTATCGCGAGATTGTTCCGGACCATCGCATCGTCTACACATCGGTGTTGTCAGAAGGCGACACGGTGGCCACGGTGTCGCTCACGACCGTCGAGTTCATCCACCAGGGCAAAACCACCCGGCTCGTTTTAAACGAGGCCGGCGCCTATCTCGATGGACATGAGCAGCCGGAATGGCGTGAAGAGGGGACGACGAGCCAGCTCGAGGCACTCGAGCGCCACCTCAACGACCTGGCTCAGGTGTAGTCCACGAGGGCTGGCCGCGCCTGCATGGAGCGATACCGGTCGAGACCGAAGAGCAGGATCGATCGACCAAGAATCCGAGCTACGGATGCAGGAGCCCCGCCAGAGTCGCCATCACTTCACGCACGATGCTGAAGTGCCCGAGCTCGGCGACAATGGAAAGGGTGGCGTCGCCGACGAGGCTGGCCGTGTGGCGGGCTTGCTCGACCGGAACGATTGAGTCTTCGCTGCCATGCAAGACCACCACCGGGCACGCGACAGCGGACACGTCGAAGGTCGTCCAGCCGGCGCCATCGGCGATACGGTCGTCGACATACCCCTGCAGTCCAAACGTGAAGCTCTCCGGCATGCTCTTGACGAAAATCGGTGCGATGGTCGGATCGGTAAAGAGCGCGATGTCGGCAGCCGGCAGGGCTGGGCCGTCTGAGCCCAGTGCCAGCAACCCGGATCCATCCGCCCCGATCACCTTCTCGGTCGAGGTGATCGCGGTCGCCCGGTCGGGGGAATTCCAGATGCCAGTAAAGAGGCGGCCCGTGCCGGATGGTCCTGTCATCATCGCTCGACCATCGGGCCATGACATATCGGTGAGTGTGCAACAGGCGACCACCGCGTCGACACGTTCGGGATGGAGACTCGCGATGGCCAAGGCGTAGGCACCCCCGGTGGAACAACCCACGGTCGCAAAGCGAGCCAGTTCCAAATGCTCTGCCACGGCAATCCCATCGTCGATCCAGTCGACGATGGATCGTCCGGGGTGTGGAGACGACAGGCCGTACCCCGGCCGGTCGATGCCGACGATCCGAAGTCCATGTTCAGTGGCAGCGGGCGCGTACGCTTCAGGTTCGAACCGGTTGCCGGGTCCACCATGGCACCAAAGAACCGGGTGCCCATCCGGAGATCCGAACTCGGCGAATCCGACCGTTCGACCGTCTTTCAGGGTCAGCGTCCCCACGGTCAGGGATACTACGGCGGGAAACCACACAACGGAGGAGGTCGTCAGCCTTGGGTCGGGGCACCTTTTGCCGGATCGATTCGACCATTCGCGATTGCGTCGACGCCCGGAGCAACCTTTTGGCGTCCTCATGCGTGTCAGTGGAACATGAAGATGCCAAGTCCGCCTCAACCGAGCTTTGAGGAGGTCTATCGGCAGTCCTTCGCGCGGCTGGTCGGCCAACTGACGCTGGTCACCGGCGACGTGGAGAGCGCTAGTGATGCCGTCCAGGAGGCCATGTACAAGGCCTGGGTTCGCTGGTCGAAGGTGGCCTCCTACGAAGACCCGGCCGGCTGGATTCGCCGCGTTGCCCTCAATGAGGCGACCAGCTGTTGGCGCAAGATTCGACGCTTGATTCCCGCCGGTGAAGCGGATCCTCCGGCGGACAGCGACAGTCTCGAGATGGCCCCGGAGACCCTCGACCTGATGGCGGCCATTCGCAGACTTCCGATTCGCCAACGTCAGGCCCTTGTCCTGTTCTACCTCGCGGATCTTCCAATCAAAGACGTGGCGCAAGAGATGTCGGTTCGCGAAGGAACCGCCAAGTCCCTGTTGAGCCGCGGGCGGATTTCCCTCTCACAACTCCTGCCCGAGACCGCAAGCAAGGGGGAGGCAGATGCCCGTGCCTGATCTGATGGACGATTCTGCGCTGCGCGCCGCGTTCCGAGCCGCGTCCACGTCGGCCGAGTCAGCGGTCGGGCGCCAACCCGGTCCCGATCTCACGACCTTCCGTCGCACTCGGACACGCCGAACGGCCGCAAAGGTCGTGCTGGCCACAGTCTGCGCAGTCGGCATCGTCTTAGGCACGCTGACGCAGATCCGATCGGGAACACCCTCTCCGAGCCCAGCCATGCATCCTGTCCTCGACGTGAACCCGCGGGTGAATCTCGATGTGCTGTCCACCGACTCGCAGGTACGAGTGAACCTGGCCCATGGGTACGTTCAAGGGGCTCAGCACCTCGCTGCTGGAGGTGCGGGGTCCCCGATTGCTCTGGCTCGGGACGGCTACATCCTAAATTCCCGAGTCGGAGGTCCCTATCAGTCGGTGTCCGACGACCTCCAGCACGTGCGGCACACATGGGCCAGCTCGGACGGGCAGTATCCCGCCCCCGCCAGTAATCCAGCCGACATCTGGCTATCGAATCCATACGCCCCTCGGAGCTGGGCGCAGGAGTACAACGAGTACGGACGCTCGGTTGGCTCGCCGGTTGCTCTCCCCGAAGGTTCGATTGTGCTCGGGCAGATCGGGCAGACCCTCGTCCTCCAGAGTGCGCCACCGGCGCAAAGCCTCGAACTTTGGAGCATGACCGATCAGCAGCTGATCTCGACGCTGGGCTCCTGGGATCAGGTGGCCACATCGCCGAACCTGCTGGCCGTGGCGTCGAGCAACACGTTGCGTATCGCCAGCTCCGATGGCTCGGTGTCGCAGACATTCACCGGGCCTTCGGGTGACTGGGCCACCTCGATGGCCTTTGCGCCAAACGGGACGGAGCTCGCCGTCGTCTGGGCTCCACGCCCCGGTTCGCCCTATACCTCCTCGCGGCGCACCGTCGACGCCCACAGCAACCTCGCCCTGATCAACGCCATCACGCGCTCGTCCAGCCTCGTCCCTCGAAGTCAAGGTGCGGTAGGACCCGTGGCCTGGATACCCGACGGAAGCCGCCTCTTCTTCGGTCAAGCCACCCGCAATGGAACGTCCGTCGGCATCGCCACCATCGCTGTCGGTGGGACTGAGCCGATCCACTTGAAGATCCCCGGCGTCACGCTGCCCTTGGATCTCGGTTCGGCCATCGGTTCACTCATTACGTGGACCGCCCCGTAGGCAAACCCTCTGGATCGCGACCGCCTCTCAGGTGATCCTTAGCGTCAAGACCAGGCGGGTCGACGGAAGGCGGACGTTGAAAATGCGCAGAGCAATTCTCGCGTCGCCGGTGGTATCGCTGGGGGTTTTGGCATCTGGAGTCGTGGCAGGTGAGACCATCGGCGTCAGCGGGGCCGGCGCAGCCGAACACTCCATAGCGGCGACAAAACACGCCAGCAAGGCGACCTTTTGTAGCACGAACGATTCGATCGACCGAGCGAGCGCAAACACCACGTCGTATGCCGGCTTTCTCGCCATTCTCAAGACACATACCCACGACTTGACGCTCTTGAAGGAGAATGCGCCATCGGGATCAGTGGGCCGGACTGCTCTCCAGTTGGTCAGTGGGGCCGAGGCAGCCATTGCCGCGAACGACGTGAATGACCTCAACAGTCTCCCTAACGGCGCCAACGTCGACACCTACTGCGGGACTTGGGAGTCCCTTGCCGAGGTACTTCGCGACCGGAAAGTCCACTGCATTCTGCTCGGCCTTCCTCCCGATCTTCCAGGGCGTGTCCAATTCTTCGAACGCTTCGGGCGCCCTCACCGTGCTCACGGCTCATGCACCGCAGATTTTCACACTGGCCACCGAACTGTCGAAGTTGCCGAAGTCGATCAAATCCAAGGCCACAACCACGGTCGACCAGGCTCAAACGGCGCTCAAAAGAGAACAGTGCGACGCCAGTCGAGCAGGGCGGCCCCAGCAGTCCGGCGAATGACGTCGCCCTCTATTGCGGCCAAAACCAATAGCGCGAAAAGGTCGACAGTATTTCGTCCAATCAGAAGCCGCCCGGTCTCGATCGCGTCGACGATCAGACCGATCATCCAATCGATCACTGAGTGGTCTCTGGATCAAGTGCTACGCGTTAGCGAATCGCGATCGCATTCGCGGGAGAGCCCACGCCTCCCGGCATGTATAAAGGCTTCGAACACAGCAGCATGTCGAATCGGCCGTCATAGTGGCATGCCTGCGCCAACGCGTCGAGCCTCCACAGCTCCCCCAGTGCCATGCCGTGCAGTGCAATCATGGCTGGATGCATGAGACCGTCTGGGTCGATATCGAAGAACGGTGAACTATCTGCGACCGGTAGAGCTTCGACCCCGATGTTGTCGGACGCAATGACCGACACCTGGCGCTCCGTCAGCCATTGGAGCGTCGCCCGTTCTTGCAACAGTCCCGGGCTCACCAGATTGCCGGGCAATCCATGTCGCTCCTCGGCTGACAAATGCTCTAGGTAGTGCTTCGTCCATCCGGTTCGAAAGAGCACAATGTCGCCCCGGCGAAGCTCGACCCGCTCCCAGGCGGCAACCTCGTCGAACAAGGCGGCTGGAAAGGATTCGCCCTTTCTCTGATCCAAACCTCGACCACGGTGAGCGAGCAGATATGCATCGACATCGAGCATGACCGCCCGACCGACGATGCCACGATCGGCCCACATGTCGATCCCCAGTCGGCCACCACCCTCGACGACGTCCTCGTCACTTACGAAGTTGTAAAATCCGTGGATGGCGTGGCGGTGGTGGCGCAAGCCGTCGATCTGGGTCCCACCCTGCAGATAGAAACTGTCGAGATAGTCGTCTCGCCGGTTCGGATTGCTCTGAAGAATGTGGTGTTCCACCGCCCGCCGCGTGGGGCTGATTGGAGGGAGGAAAGTGTCGAGGGGCCAGTCGAGCCCGAAGCACACTCCGTCAACTACGCAACTGAGCCCGGACCTGGCCTCGTCGCAACCAAGCTGGCCGATCGTTCCGATGTCGCCGAACATCCCCCAAGTCGAACCTTCGGGCGCCGACCTCTCCGATTGGTTCTCGCTGTTCCGTGGAACATTGTGGTCGGTCATCTGACTGGACTCATGGGACGAGATCGCGCGCCAGGCTGGGTGATAAGCCGAAGTCTGCTAACACCGAGGCGCTGTCCTGGCCGAGTTCAGGAGGCGAGGAAAGTGTTCGATCCGCCTCGTCGGCAAAGCGAATCGGGCTGGAGACCATCTGGGCTGACGTTTCGCCAACTGTCGTGCGGGACATGATCCGTTCAGCTTCCGCATGATCGCTCGTGAGCGCTTCCTCGAGGGTGAGCACCGGAGCAAAAGGTACCTCTGCGTTGCTCAACAGCTGCCACCACTCGGCGAGCGGGCGGCTGCGCATGGCAGCAGCGATCACCGCCTTCTCGTCGGCATGGCCCCCACCCCGTCCGAACTCCATACCAGACTTCGCCCACGATCCCCTCTCGATCCATTCGGCCGGCAACTCCAGAAGGTTGCAGAACCGTTTCCAGAATTTCTCTTCGATTGGCGCTACCAGGATGGCCCTACGATCGCTGGTCGGATACATCGAGTATCGAGAGCCCAGATCTCGGTACTCCTGCCATGGCTCGCCAAGGTTCACTAAGCAATTGGCGTCGCGCCATTGCCACCACAACGCGCTCGCCCATAGGGAGATGCTGACGTGTTGCGGACAGCCCTCCCGTTCTTGCCGTGCCAGACCGGACATCACACCAAGGGCGCCGAAAACCCCGGCCAGAGGCGCGCCAGCGGACCTCCATCCAGGTGCCGTTGTCGGCAATCCGTCTTCCCATTGCAGATGTACTGCTCCAGCCAGCGCGTCAATCGTCTGCCCGTGCGCCAGATAGTCCTTCCAGGGTCCGCTCTCGCCGAAGCCCGAGATCAAGCAATAGACAAGGCGGGGGTTGAGCTCTGCCATGCTCGCGAAATCCAGCTTCCGTGCGACGGCGTCGGCCGGCCGTGTCCCCACGATGACGGCGTCGGCCCATTGGGCAGCTGCTGCGACCACCGACCCCCAATGGGGCGACCGAGTGCTGATCTCGAGGCTGCGAGTTCCTGAACTGGTCGCGAGGTGGAACATTCCGCGGCCGCCGATGAAGGGTTCCAACCCTCGGTTGCCGTCGCCGACCCGGGGTGGTTCGACCTTGACGACGTCAGCACCCATTTCGGCGAGGAGTTGGGAGGCCAGCGGGCCCGACAGGTGCGTTGAGAAATCAACAATCCGCGGGGTCGATGTCCTCGTCATTTATCTCTCCCCCGATTCCACACGCCGTGGTCCCCGCCCTTCACTGCCCTACCCCTGATCGAGTAACAAAGACAGTGAAGGGCTGGCTGGACCCTCGACTGTGATCTTGCCTCCAGCTGCTATGGCAGGTACTTCAGCGAGCCGTTCGTCACCTCGACGACACCTCCCGTACCGGTGAGCACGCCCTGCTTACTGGTCTTGAGGATGCCTTGGGCACCATTGAATCCCTTGACCTTGTTCAGACCAGCCAGGACCCCTGCAGAAGTGAACGTCTTGGCATCCTCGAGTCCGTGGATCAGGTACTCCGCCGCGTCGTAGCCGGTGGCGCTGGCGTAAAACGCCGTCGTCCCGTCTGACTTCTGCCAAGCCTTGGTGAAGGCCTTAGAACTGGCGAAGGGGAACGAGGGCGCATAGTCAGTGGCAAAGATGCTTCCGTTGGCGGCCGACTTGGCGTCCTGAATGTAAAACGGGGTCTGCATCACAACCTGACCCAGAATCGGGACCTTTATCCCAGCTTGACGAAGATCCGTCGCAATCGTCACGTTGGGCGACCCGATGACAAGGATGGCGATGGCGTCCGGGTGGAGCGCTGCCACCTCGCTGACCTCAGGCGCGAAGTCGGTGGTCGTCGACGTAATGGGATAGGCGCCGAGAGACTTGATCCCGTCTTTCTTTTCAGCGGCCAGCTGTGTTTGGTAGTCAGCCACAGTGCTCGGCACGTCGGACTGGTAGATGGTGGCAATCGTCTTCACACCCTGCTTAGCAAGGATCGGCACCGGGTTGGCCACATAGGTCGTCGAGTTGATGGCAGCCCCGAACACATATGGAGTTGCAGTGAAGGTGGGATCGTCACCGGTCGTCATGATCTCTGGGATCTTGAGCGAGTTGGCGATCGGGTAGAGCGCCTCGTTGACTGCCGAGTCACAGGAGCCCAACACAGCTGACACTCCGGAATCGGCCAGGCTGTGCAGGTCGACCACCGCCTGAGCAGCCGTACTGGCGTCATCCTTCACATCGAGACTGATGTTGATTCCTTGGGCCTTGGCCTGTTTGACCGCCAGCTGCATCCCCTTCGCTTCGTCCACCCCGCAGAAGCTGGCCACACCGGTCAGGTCCTCAATAACCCCGACCTTGATGGCCTTTCCTGAGTTGACCGATGCTCCAGCGGGGCCTGAGCCCGTTGCGAACACATTCATCCCGATAATCAACGCTGCGCCAATGAAGGGCAGCACCACTCTCAAATGTTTCATTTTCCTCCCCTTACTTTCCAAGGAAATCTCTCTCCCATAGTTGTGAACAGCCTTTCTGTACTGATGTACCGCCATTGCGACGTCGTCACGTGCCCATGTACGCCTCCCGTACGACCGGGTTTTCGGCCGCTTCGTGGGCATCACCGTCAAAGATCAACTTGCCGTAGTTCAAAACGATCAGCCGGGGGCACACGTCCAGCACGAAGCGCAGGTGGTGATCGACGAGAAGGACGCAACAACCCCTGTCGCGTTCCTGCTCCATTGCCTTGCCCAGCTCTTCGAGATCTCGCTCGCTGACGCCGGCCGCTGGCTCATCGAGAAGGAGCAACGCTGGCTCGGATATCACAGCTCGTGCCAGCTCCACCCGTCGTTGAATGCCGAACGGCAGGGTGCGTGCGTGGTCGTTGGCATACCCGAGAATGTCGAGGCGTTCCAGTGTGGCGTCGACCTTCTCCATGACAGCCCGCTCGGCCTTGCGCAAACTAAGGAGCGTGCTCTGACGGCGCCGGTGACGGTCCCAGTAGAGGCCTCCCGCCACGTTCTCGCGAACCGTCTCGTTCCCGATCAGCCGGACCAGCTGGAATGTGCGTCCGACGCCCAGGCGGGCTACCTGATGAGAGGGAAATCGAGTGGCGTCCTTTCCTTCGATGGCGATGCTCCCCGCCGTCGGGATCGCGAAACCACTGATCAAGTTCAAGAGCGTCGTCTTGCCGGAACCGTTCGGTCCGACCAGTCCGCAGATGCTGCCCCCGGGGAGCTCCAAGGACACTTCGTCGACCGCACGCAGGGCACCGTAGGACCTCGAGATGCGGTCCAACACCAGGACGCTCTCCATCATCGGCCCCCGGCCCGAGCCGTGACGTCCGGATCATCGAGGGGAAGGAGGCTGGCCTTGCCATTCGTCGACGTGGAGGTCTCCACGCCAATTGGGGCCAGGGGCTCTGACTTGTGGCGCCTGGCCACCAGCTCTGTCCGGAGACGCCGGTACAACAGCACGATGGATCCCACGATCCCCTCCGGAGCCCACAGGATGATGATGAGGACGATGCCACCGGTGATGACGTCCGCCCAGACCCCAATGGAGCTCAGCCAATCCGGGATGGCAGTGATCAGCGCCGCGCCGACCAATGGGCCGCTCCAGTGGCGCGATCCTCCGATGATGATCATGGCCAGAACATCGATAAGCAAGGTGAAGTTGAAGTCGGTCGGCGTCACGAATTGGTAGTAGTGGGCATACAAGACTCCTCCGTATGCCGCGATCATCGAAGACACCGTGAACAGCAACGTGCCCAAGCTCACGCTGTTGACGCCCATCGCCCTAGCCAGCAACGGGTCGGCGCGGAGCAGCCGCATTGCTCGACCCAACCGCGACCGACTCACGATGAAGAAGCCGGCGCAGAGAACTACGACGGAGATGACGAGCCAGGCTGTCCCGATCGGCGGGCCGATGCCCGTGATCCCATTGGCCCCGCCGGTGATGCTGCCCAGATTGACGGCCAGCGCCCCGACGATGGAGGTGATGGCCACGGTGGCCATGGCGAGGTAAACGCCACCCAACCGTATGAGGAGCCTCCCCAGAATCAATGAGGTCAGAAAGGCGAGAACCAGCACCGCACCGATTTCGCCCCACATGCCCACACCCTGCTGGGTGGCGAGGTACCCAGCCGTGTAGGCACCGACACCGAAGAAACCAATGAAGGCAAACGAATAAGACCCTCCTGCGATCACGGTGTACCCACTTAGGGCCACGATCGCATTCAGCAATATGACTTGGAGCGCAGCGAGAGGAAGGCCGAGAATCACGCGCGATCGACCTCGAGTCGGCCGAACAGTCCATTGGGTCGGACGAGGAGTACCAGAAGCAGGAGCCCGAACGTGGCGACGTCGATCCAGTTGCTACCGATGAAATAGACAGTCAGACCGGTGGCGAGCCCGAGGATCAATCCACCGACAAGGCTCCCGATAACGCTGCCGACGCCGCCGAGAATGACCACGGCGAATCCTCCGAGAAGGTACGAGTCCCCTGTGGTGAATGACACAGAGTTAAAAGCAATGCCTACGAGAATTCCAGCGATACCAGCCATTGCCGCCGACGCAGAAATCACGCCTAATGCATAGGCATTCGAATTGATGCCGAGTAGCTCTGCCGCCTCACTATCGGCTGCTACGGCACGGCTGGCCCGCCCGATCTGTGTGAATCGAATCACCGCCCATGTAATAAGCGTTAGCACCACAGCCATGACGAACATGACGATGTCGATGGAGCTGATGGTCACGTTGGGAGCGATGTGGATCAGACGACTCACGAAACTCGACGTGGGAAACGAGAGCACCTGGATATTGAGGATGTTGAGGGTGAACCACTGCGCCAGTGCCTCGAGGACGAGAAGCATGGCCAAGCTGCCCACCATGGTGGACCATTCCGAATTGTCGGCCCGACTGCGCTGGCGAAGCCGTAACCAACGGAAGGCGACCATCTCGAGCAGGATTCCCACGATGGCACCGGAGACGGCTCCGGCCAAAATGAGAACGGGGAATGGCACACTGATTTTGGATGCAAGTTCGACACCGGCAATGGCCGAGATCGTGAGGGTCACTCCCTGAGCCAGGTTCAGGATCTTGAGCACCCCGAGTGTCAGCGTTAGGCCCGCGGCGAAGAGCGCATACACACCCCCCAACGCCAACCCATTGACGATCTGCTGCAAAAACAGCACTTCACAAGCCCCCGAGTATTGAGATGTTTCTGACTTCCCGTTATCCGATGTACGCCGCGATGAGGTCGATGTTGTCCCGAACGTCCGCCGACAACCCTTCATGGATCACACGGCCGCGATTCAAGATGTAGACGTAGTCACTCGCATTCAGAGCCTGGGTTGCGTTCTGCTCGATAAGGAGCACCGAGACTCCCAGCTCGCCGATCTGTCGGATCGTCTGAAACACCTGCGTCACAAGCTTCGGCGACAGACCGAGGCTCGGCTCGTCCATGGTGATCAGGATGGGATCCGCCATCAACGCCCGAGCGATCGCCAGCATCTGTTGCTCGCCCCCACTGAGGAGTCCGGCCCGTTGACGCAATCGTTCCTGGAGGAAAGGGAACAGCTCGAACGACCTCTCGAGCCGATTGGTGGCCCCACGCCGTCGATACGCGCCCAAGGCGAGGTTTTCGCTAACGGAGAGATCAGGGAACAGACGCCGTCCCTGCGGCACCTGAGCGAGACCGGCTCGGGAGATCTTGTAGGGGCTCCACCGCGAGATGTCGTGCTGATCGAAGATCACGGTCCCCCGTGTTCGTTCTTGCCCCCCAATACCGCGCAAGGTGCTGGTCTTCCCGGCACCATTTGGACCAACGATCGCTACGACCTTGCCTCGTGGAACCTTCAGGTCGATCCCCTGCACCGCGGCAACGCCACCGTAAGACACACCCAGCGAGGTCACCGTGAGCACGTCGTCCGCTGCTTCCGCCCTGTCCCCTGTTGGATGCATTCGCGACTCGCTTTTTCTGAACGTATCGCGCTGGGCGACGGAACGTCGGTGACACGCTCTATCATTATCATAGTTAGGATTGATCGCTTGTCAAGATCGGCTGCGACCGCCCGACATTGGAAGGCAGACGAGGTCTGGTGACGCGTTATCCCAGGTCAGCGGGTCGAATCCCATGACGCCCGCTGGCCCCGATGGGAGCCGCAGAGCAGTCGGCTATCACATATAGATTATTATGATAGTCATGTTTGACGATCCGTGGGCGTCGGACCGGGGAGGTGCAGATAATGGTTGAGACCGCTCCCAGGCAGAGTGCTCGTATCGTCGTCATAGGTGCTGGGGCCCTGGGGTGCGTGTTCACAGCCCTCCTGCACGAGAGCGGTCACCAGGTGTGCATCGTCAGCCGGCGCCCCGACATCGTGAAAACGATCAATACTGACGGCGTCACAGTCCTCCATCGTCGCAACGATTCGGACGGCGTTCTCCGCGCTCCGGTGCCAGCGTTCGGTCCCGGTGAGGTGATCGCGACTGGACCATATGACGTGGTCATGTTGGTCAACAAATCGATGGACTCCGAATTCGCAGTCGACCTGGGCGCGCAACTATCCGGTGATGACGGGATCGTGGTGGCCCTGCAGAACGGCTTGCGCAGCGCGGAGATCGTCGAAGGCATCCCATCGGGCGTCGCGGGCGTCACCTACCAAGGAGCGACCTACAACCATGACGCCACGGTCTCGTGGACCCACGTCGGACGGACGCTTGTCGCAGCCCGACCCGCCATCGCTGACCGCACTGCCCGCTGGGTGGCCACGCTTTCCACTCCATCATTACCCTGGGAGGTGGCGTCCGATCGCGACGCCATGCTGTGGGAAAAGTTGATCGCAGCCATCTCGAATTCCCTCTCCGGTGCCTTGCTGCAGCCGGTCTTTGCGCTCATGCGTTCCGAAAGCGCGCAGCAGATTCTCCAGCGGGCGCGTTCCGAGGCCTTCGATATCGCGGCCTCCCTTGGCGTGCAGCTCGACCGCACCCGGCTCGAGACGGCGTTTGCGTCGGGCTACCCATCGGGGGCGGACACCTCCGGCTCCACCTTCCAATCCCTGATGTCTGGACGGCCAACAGAGGTGGGTGACATTTCCGGGTCGATCGCCGATGCTGCTGCCGGTATGGGATTGCCTGCGCCCTACAACACAGCGTTGGCGCTGCTGGTGCATGCCCGAGAGCAACTCGAGCACTGATACCACCACTTACGGGGCGAATCCGTAATGCTCGATCGCTTCGTCCAGGCTGATATATCCGAGCTCTACATCACGCGCGACCTGTGATCTGTCACGAGCTCCCGGGTAGCCGTATCCTCCGCCGCCGGGCGACTTCAGGCACACCCGGTCGTGAGCCACCAGCTGGACCGGCGCCACCTTGACACCGAGATCCGATACGACCGTTTTGCCGCCGACCGTGACCGTGACCTCGTTGCCCGAACCGGGACATCCGCCCAGGACGCCGGCGGGCGGTACGACGGCCTGGTCTCCCAATACTGACAGGGAGGAAGGCACTTCGACGCTGAAGTCATAGATGTTCCCGCATCCACCGGACCAGGTGCCGGGGCCACCGGATCCCTCGCGGAGGGCAAACTCATTCCAGTGGATCGGTGCATCGCGCTCTGACATCTCGAGCGACGGGAAGCTCGCCATCCCCACCACCGAAGTCCCATTTACCAGCCCGTCCGAGCCATACGATGCCCCGTACCCCCCGCCGTACGGGATCGCCGCGACGAAGAGGGAGCCGTCCAACCGGTTTCCGCTGACCACGGCCACTCCACCGGTCTCGAAGGAGGTGGCTGGCGCTTCGTCTGGAATCGCTTCGACGAGGGCTTGAGACACCAGGCCAACCACACGGGCAGACACATCTGCATACCCGCCCACAGCGTGCGGCGGTCGAGCGTCGAGTATGGAATCGACAGGAATCTCGATGCGGACGGGACGGAAACAACCGGCATTGATCGGAATCTCGGGAAAGAGGTGCTTCAATCCCGTGTAGCAAGCAGTGATGGTGGTCGGCCGGGTCAGGTTCATCGGACCCTCACATGCCCGGTCCGATCCGGCAAAGTCGAACACCATCTGCGATCCTGACACCCTGATGACCAACTCAAGATGGAGCGGGTCACCACCCACGCCGTCATTGTCAAGATCATCATGGGCGCGATAGGTCCCATCCGGAATAGCCGCAATTCGGTCACGCATCTGCTGCTCAGAACGCTGATCGAGCTCATGCACACACCGAGTGACCGTCTGGGGTCCGTAACGCTCGAGCAGGGTTTGCAGACGCCTTCGGCCGACGAGGAGCGCGTTGTACTGACTCCTCAGATCCCCCTCCTGGAGGTCGGGTAGGCGATTATTGACCCGGATCAACTCGAGTACCTCGGGCACAAACCCCTCGTCACGCACCAGCCGAATTGGAGGAAGTCGAACGCCCTCCTCGTAGATGGTTCGACAGGTTGGGCCGAAGGCACCGGCCTGTGCTGCGCCCACGTCCATCCAATGCCCGGTGTTGGCCAGGAGGAGCAGCGGGTTGCCCTCCCAGAAGAGGGGGGCCACCAGCTTGGCGTCTTGAAGATGTGTCCCTCCGGAGTAAGGATCGTTGGTCAGGTAGGCATCCCCTTCGTGCCAACCCTGACCGGTCTTCTCCAGCCACTGCGTGACTGAATGCACCGCGTGCTGCATCGTCGTGATGAAGATCGGCGACCCCCAGTGGCCCTGAACGACCGTCTCACCACTGGCGACCTGGAACAAGCCGTTGGCTCGGTCTTTCATCTCCGACACGATCGGACTAAATGCTGCCTTGACCTGGACGAGGTCCATCTCGTCGACGACCTCTTCGAGATACCCGCGCACCACGGCCAGTGTGGTCGGATCCACTGCCTCTTCGGTATCCATCACGATGACCCATCGAGCACGACATTGGCAGCGCCGTCGACCCACACCCGTACACCTGGGTGAACAATGGTCGTCGTGTCGTCCTGTTCGATCACCATCGGTCCGCTACCCGACATGCCCCTCGCCATGCGGTTGCGCTCGAGGACCCGTGTGTCATGCCAGGCGCCGTCGAAGAACACCGACCGGGTGGCGGTGACCGCCTCGTCCAGAGGGGTCTCCGTCGTCGGCTGGTGTGCCACGTCGGCTCGAGGGCGACGACCGATGACACGGCAGGCAATCTCGACCACGACCGGAGACGCCTCCAGCAACGTCCCGTAGCGTCGCGCATAGCTGCGGCGGAAGGACGCTTCGATCCCGGCGTGCTCAAGCGGCGTCTGAACCTGCACCCGTATCGGATGCCGTTGGCCCTCGAAATGCATCTCGGCGTCGATAACGACGGCCACTTCGACGATCGGCACCCCACTCTTGGTGATCTGCTCACGTCCCTCGTCCGCGAAAGCGTCGATCAGCTTGTTGATCGCTAACAGATCGACCGCTTGGAGCGGCTGACCGATGCTCTGGACGAAGTCGTACTGGACATCTGCATCGATGCATCCGATTGCCGAGGTCACTCCGGGCACTGGAGGAATCAGACACCTGGGCACGCCCGTCTCGCGCATGATCGAACTCGCGTGTAGGGGCCCGGCGCCGCCGAAGGCAACGATGGCGAAGTCCCGTGGATCATGCCCCCGACCGACGGACATGATCCGGGCCTGACCGGCCATACGGCTATCGATGACGCGGAGGATGGCTTCGGCCGCGTCCTCCACGCTCAGTCCCAGCGGTCGAGCGATAAAGGTGTCAACCGCCTGCCTACTCAGATCGCCGTCGAGATCGAGCCGACTGCCACCAATCGGTCGGTCCGCATTAATCCGACCGAGCACCACGTTGGCGTCGGTGACTGTCGGCTGCTGGCCCCCACGGCCGTAGCAGGCCGGCCCGGGGTCGGACCCGGCACTCTCGGGTCCTACCTGCAGAATGCCGGCGCCGTCGATCCGGGCGATACTCCCCCCGCCTGCCCCGATCGTCTCCACGTCGATGGTCGGCACCAGCAGGGGAATTCTGAAGTCGACCGTGATCTCGTCCGTCAGTACCGGCTCGCCGTCCACCACCAGCGCGACATCGAAGCTGGTCCCTCCCATGTCGGCCGTGATGGCATTGGAATACCCTGCCGAGCGCGCAACCGCTGCTCCAGCGATGACGCCGGCGGCCGGACCAGAGCGGACTGTGTTTGCTGGGCGCTCCACTGCATGCGCCAGCGACATGATCCCGCCGTTGCACTGCACGATTGCCGGGGACTGGCGGTATCCGCCGTGCTCCATGGCGGACTCGAGCGACCGGAGATAGCGAGCCATGATCGGCTGAACGTACGCGTGGACAGCCGCCGTCGAGGTGCGTTCGAACTCACCTATTTTTGGCAGGCTGGTTCCCGCGCCGACGACATAGACCTTCGGCCACCGGGATCGGATCGCCGCACAGGCCAGATCCTCGTTGTGCGTGTTGGCATACGAATGCAGGAAGCTCACGACGATTGCTTCCACCGAGCCGATGTGTGGCTCCACGGCGCGAACAACATCGGCGGGATCGAGCGCCACCTCGATGCTTCCGTCAAAGCGGGTTCTCTCCCTGACCTCGATACGACGATGGCGCGGAATGAGGGGTTGTGCGCTGCCACGTAGGCCATAGACCTCGGGGCGATCACGCCGGCCCATCTCCAACACGTCCCGAAAGCCTTCAGTCGTGACCAGCAGGCAGGAGACCCCCTTTCGCTCGATCACCGCGTTGGTTGCCACCGTCGTGCCATGGATCACCAAGGCCACGGCCTCCGCCGTCGCACCGATCTGCGCCAGGCCATCCATGAACCCGATCGACTGGTCCTTGGGGGTCGACGGTACCTTGGCGAGGGTGGTGACCCCGTGCACTTCATCCCTGACAACCACGTCGGTGAACGTCCCCCCAACGTCAACACCGATCACGAACGGCAGATCGGACACGAGTGGAGCTCAGCCAGACGTCTTGTCGAACACGAGATGTTCCTCGACGATGAGTTGAACTCGGTTCATCGCAAAGTTCTGGTAATAGTCGGTACGAAGCTGATCCCAGAACGGGTCACGAAAGGACTGATCGAACGCCTCGACACTGTCGAACCACATCTCCACAACGCCGTCGTACTGTGGAGCCTCGCGGGTCTGCATTGTGAGCGAGTCGCCGTTGGCGCTGCAGATGGCAGGACACGCCCGGTACCCGCGTAAGCCAGGGGTCTCCAGCGCCAGGGGGACGTGCTTCTCGAGCCAGTAGCTCTGGAAGTCGTCCCTCGACATGTTGTCCTTACGCGAGAGCAAACCAACATACTTGACTGCACCGCTTCCGAACGATGGCTGCTCCATAAAGACCACCTCTTCGGTGACGAACATGAGTCGTCCGCTCACGACATTGGGGTGGTCCCGCCGCGCTCGTTCCCAGAGTTCGTGAGTGAAGGCTTGACTCAGAGAATCGACGTCATCGAACCACAACTCGGCGACGGCGTCGAAGGCGGGGTCGTCCCCGTTAGCCGACTGAAGAGCCGGGCTCCCAACGTACTTTCGGTGCCCGGGGAATCCGCCACCCACTTTGGTGTGCTGCTCCACGTAATACTTGGCGAAATCCTCGCGGGACATCAGGTCGAGCCTGGTCATGGGACTGTACAGCTTGATCATAAGAGTCTCCTCATCTGCGAACCGGAACCGTCACTGCCAATGTGTGGGAGAACCCGTGAAGCATGATCGAATGCAGGGACCCGAAACCTCCGCACACGAGCACCAGCAGATCGTCGGGTGATGCCACCACATGGACCCTTCGATCGCCACCGACGCGGCCCAGTTCCTCTATGCCGGGTTGGTTGCGCTTGGGGAACCAGTCGATGGGCAGTGCGGCGTGCTCCCACAGGAGATGTCGGACGTCGTCGATGTTCCCGACATCTCGAGCGATGATGCTGGCCCAGACGGGGTTGATGGCAACAGCAATTTCGGAGAACACAGTGGCCGCGAGATAGCCAGGCGCTCCCATGAACCCGATGGAGTTCCCGATGATCTGCAGCAGATCATCGCCACGTTCGCCGATGGTGTCGATGATGTTTGCTGTACCGAGGGCCCCGAACACCGTGACGGCATCCCCCGCCACGCCTCGGCGCTCGGCCAGAGGGGGCCAGGGCGATTCTTCCTCCCACTCACCCGCGACCAGACCGACGACCCTGGCCGGCTGACCGAAGACCGATTCGGAAGTCAGCCCGGCCACCTGCCCAGCCACATGCCGCATGACGAAGCGCAGAGCCCGGCCGATGGAGGGTGCCGAACTTCTCATGCCGCCGAAGCACGACGGTCCGAATGGAATACCCAGTTCGTGACGCATCGGGCCATTGACGAAGACCGCTGGTGACACCGACGCGGTGGTCGCATTGACTCCAGCTAGATTGAATTCGGGTGCGGCGACCGCCTGGACCGTCGCGCACAGCAACGGCATGGCGGCGGCGGGGGCTCCGGCCAATACTGCATTGACCGCGACAGCTTCGACGGTGCAGGCCGCGCCCGATGGAGCAAGTCGCGCCAACACCTCGTCCGCTGGGCGATCGACGGCGTCCAGATACGACCTGACCAAGTCTTCGCTCGGCGGGATGCACGGAAGGCCGTCCCCCCATCCCAGGTCGTCTATTGCGTCATTAAATCCCTTGGCATCGAGCTCAACGGCAACACGTCTGCTGCGCAACGTCGCTGATGGGGACATGTCAGGTCACCGCTCCCAGGGTCTCGAGCAGCCGCGGGTAGGCCTCCCGTGCCAGGCGGCGAACCTCGTCTTCGGAGCGGCCCTCAAAAGGGTGCGGCAGCAGGAGGAGACGGATGTCTGGGCGCCCTTCGCTCGATGCCAGTTCACGGGCCAGGTTGCCGAAATGCTCCGTGGCCACGATGGCTGTGGGCCGATTCCGTCGCAGCGAGCGCATGGCGTCATGGATGGTCCACATCGTGCAGGCGCCGCAGCTGGCCAGACCGATGACCGCCACGTCGGAATCCTCGACGAACTGGTCCAGCTCAGCGAGTAGCGATTCGGCTTCCTTGCCGATCGGCGGACTATGCCGCCAGGTGAGGACGCGTGCTCCATCTTCCTCGACGAGTCGTGACCATTCGTCCACCACCATTTCCCAAGACAACCAGTACACGTCGCGGCGGAAGCCGACCGTCTTTTGCGCAATCCGTCCCGCCGGTGGGCCAGCGGGATCCTTCACTAGTTCGACCGTCACGACGGGGTCACAGACGATGCCGATCGGCATGTTTATCTCCTTCCACTTCGATGTTCGTCAGAGAGGGCACAGCGCCCGGAGCCCTCCGTGGTTCCCTCCAGAGTCCCGGTCACGAATGCCTCAGGTCACGTCAGGCCGAATAGGCGCCTGGCATTCCCCCGGACGACCTTTTCGGTCGTCTCGTCGTCGAGGAATTCCGTCTGCTTCATCGCCACTTCTCGCGAATCGGGCCAATTCGAATCAGAGTGCGGGTAGTCCGTCTCGAACATAACGTTGTCCGCACCGATTTCGTCGAGGTGGCGCAATCCGAAGTTGTCGCTGAAGAAAGTACAGAAAATGTGATCAGGGAAGTAGCTGCTGGGCGGTTCTGGGATTTTGCCCCACACTTCGTTCCAGCCTCTGTTGTGCTCCCAGACCTCATCGGATCGTTCGAGGAAGTACGGGATCCAGCCGATCTGGCACTCGGCGAAGCCCAGCTTAAGCCCGGGGAACCGCGTTAACGCGCCCGAGAACAACCAGTCGACCATCGACATGGCTGCATTAACCGATGGGAGGGTATTCAGGACCGCCGCGGGAGCATCGGGAGATGTCGAAGGCAGTTTCGATCCCGAGCCGATGTGCATCATAAGGACCGTGCTCGTCTCCTCACATGCTCGGAAAAGGGGATCCCAGTATGTGGTGTGCAGTGACGGCAGGCCCAGGTAGTAGGGAATCTCCGTGAAACACATGGCGTGGATCCCTCGCGATGACATGAGGCGCACCTCGTCGGCACAGAGGTCGGCGTCCCAGAGCGGAAGGATGCCGAGAGGGATGAGGCGGCCCGCCGAGTCGCCACACCACTCATCGAGCATGAAATCGTTATAGGCGCGCACGCACTGCTTCGAGAGCTCTTTGTCCGTTCCGAAGACGAACCTCTGGCCCGCAAACCGGGCGAACATGTTGGGGAAGCACAGTGACGCTTCCACTCCGGAGAGATCCATGTCGGCCAGACGTGCTTTCGGGTCGTAGCACCCCGGTCGCATGTCCTCGTAGGTGACGACCTTGGTCTCCATCTCTTCGAGCTCGTAGCCGACGGCGGACCCGGTCAGCATGGATGGGACGCGGACGTCTTCGTAGTACCAGACGTCCACCAGCTCGCCGGCGTTACTGGTCTCATACGTGAAGACGCCGTCTCGAAATTCAGCGGTTCCCCGCTCTCGCACGACACGGGGACCGATCCCCTCGTACTTGGCGGGAAGGCGACTCGACCAGAGGTCTTTCGGCTCCAAGACGTGGTCATCAGCCGAGACGATCAGTGGAAAATCCTTCACGTTCTCTCCTTCATGTCGCCCGGCTCCTGCCCGGCCCTTCTGTTACTACTGTACTGACTATTGTACTAAATGTCCCTCTCACGGTCGATCGGGAATTAGCGTCTTGCCCGGAGTAGCCACCACGCCTCGTTCGATCAGATCTGTGACCGAGTCGTCGCTGTAGCCCGCTTCGAAGAGAATCTGCCGTGAGTGCTCTCCCAGGAGGGGAGGGGGAAGACGGAGGTCGGCCGGCGTCTCGGAGAGCACGAGGGGAGGCGCCAGCTGGGAGATGTCGCCGAGAGCACCATGGCGGACTGTGCGAACCAAGCCAAGATGCCGAACCTGGGGATGATCGAGCGCCGAGGCGATCGTGGTGACCTCGCCGAAGAGCGCGCGGGCCTGGTGGAAACGCTCTTGCCATTGCGCAACGGTCTGCCCTGCGAACACGTCATCGAGGATGGCGTTGAGCTGGGCTCGGTGTGCCACCCGGTCCGGGTTGGTGGCAAACAGCGGATGGTCGACGAGGTCCAACCGATCGATCGCTTCACAGAAGCGTGGCCACGCCTCGGGCGCCCAGGCGCCGGCCACGATGTCCCCGTCGGCCGCGCTATACGCCTGGTAGGGAGCGACCACACTGTGGGCGCTCCCGAAGCGGACCGAGTCCGTCCCATTCGCCCAATAGGAGGCCAGGCGAGTGGTCAGCCCGAAGAGCATCACGGAGAGCATCGGGATGTCGATCTGCTGACCACGACCGGTGCGTTCGCGTGCCAGGAGCCCGAGGAGCACGGCTTGGACCAGTGCCATTGACCCCGTGAAGTCGGCCATCGGAACACCGACGAGGAGCGGGCCACCGTCGGGTTCTCCAGTGAGAGACATGACCCCCGACATCGCCTGGATTACCGGGTCCGTCCCGGGATCGCTGGCCAGGGGCCCGTCGGGACCGAAGGCCGAGACCGAGCAATAGATCAGTCGGGGATTGAGGTCGGAAAGGCGCGAGTAGCCGAGGCCGATCTCCTCAGCCACCCCTGGCCGGTAATTCTCCACAAGCACATCAGCGCTCCCGGCCAATCGAGTGACGATCTCGAGGCCATCGGGAGTGCGGAGGTCGACCGCCAAGGACCGCTTGCTCCTGTTCCACTGCAGGAACATGGCCGAATAGCCCTCGATAAACGCCGTCCCGGTCCGGCGGCTCGGATCTCCGAACGGCATCGACTCGACCTTGACCACGTCCGCACCGAAGTCCCCCAGCACGACGGTGCCATAGGGGGCTGACATGTGTCGAGAAAGATCGATGATGCGAACCCCGGACAGGGCGGAGACCGGTACTGCCCCACCGGACACGGAGCCGTTGGATCCGAGCACGACCTACTCCCCTTCAGCCGAATACCGGTAGCGGCTGAGAACGAAGTGAATCGGGCACCTCAAGACCGAGGGCTTCGAGAACCGTCGGGACCAGCCCTCCCCACCAGCCTGCGGTGAGGACGAGGTCCATTGCTCCCTCGACACCCCAGCGACTGATCATGTCCTCCCAGGTCGACGGGCTCAGTGATCGATCGGCCAGCAGTTCATCGACAGCCTGGACGCCGAACGATTGGTCGGCGTCTGCCCTCGAGAGGTCCCCGTTTCGTAACGCCTCGATCTGCTCCTCCGTCAAACCGGCGCGCTTGGACATCGGCACATGTTCCGCCCACTCGTAGGTGTTCCGGCGACGTCGAGCGAGCCACAGGACAACCGTCTCCCGCACATCGGCAGGCAGGGTGGCTCCGTAGACGAGGGAGTTCGCCATCATCACGAAGGGCCGAAAGGTCCCCGGATCGTTGGCCAGCAATCGCAAGATGGTCAGATCCTGACCGGTGGCTTCCAGCTTGCCGAGGACTCGGCTGACATCGCCTTTCGTATCGGCTGCCGTCCGCCGCGTCATGCTCTCGTGGTTCACCTCAGCCTCTCCTGACGACACCGTGGCATGGCCGTATGCCGGTCATGAGGCACGCGCCCCGTAGAGGGCCAGGACGTCCTGGGCCTCTTTGTACTGATGGACCAGGAGCACCTCGCCATTGGCCAACTTGACCGCCGGGTTGCCTTCGGCCACAGCCCGCTCATACGTGTCAATGACCTGCCTCGCCTTGGCGACTTCCTCGTCGGACGCCGTGAAGGCAGCGTTGATGATGTCCACATGAGGCGGGTAAAAGGCGGCCAGCCCGGTGAACCCGTAGGCCTTCTCTTCGAGGACCGTCCGGTGGACCTCCTCCAGGTCCTTGAGATCGTTCTGATAGGCAATGCTCAGGACCGCCACTCCGTAGGCCACACCCGCCATGGCGACTTTGCTCTTTGGATAAATCAGGGCGGGGTTCAACGTGTGATCGGGCATGTGAAGTGGAATCCCCGCGTCGACATGGAGGTCGCCCGAACCGAATGTGGCGGCGATGACCTCGTCCATCTGGAAGATGCTCTCGACCTCCATCACTCCTTGCGACGATTCGATACTGGCCAAGATCTTGGGGTCGGAGCCGTGCGCCCGTGCCAGGCCCAGGACTTCTTGGACATCGCGTACCGAGCCGACCTTCGGGTACATGATGAGATCCACCCCGGCCTCTGCAAAAGCGACGATGTCCTCCCTTCCCCAAGGCGTGTCGAGATGGTTGGCCCGCGGCACTGGGAGCCGGCCGTCGAAGTACTCGGGGTGGCTGATCTGATCAAGCGCCTTCTGCCGAGCCTGTACCTTGCCCGCCTCGGGCACGCTGTCCTCGAGGTCGATGATGAAAGCGTCGGCAGGGATGGAAGGGATCTTGGCCCACTTCCGCTCGTCGAGGATGGGCGTTTCGAATAAACAACGTACGCGTCGCCAACGGGAAGATTTGTACATGTCACACGTCCTAGGTTGCGGTGAAGGTTGTCCGTCCGGGAATCAGATGACCCCGCGCTTGTGGAACTCGTCGAATTGCTCGTCCGACATCCCGAGCTCCTGTTTGTAGACCAGCTCGTTATCCATCCCGAGAGCCGGACCCGTTCGCCAGACGCGACCGGGATGGTTGCTCATCTGCGGGATCACGGCTTGCATCTTGACCGTGCCGAATGTCTCGTCTTCGACCTCGATGATGTCGCCGCGCTCTCTGTAGGTGGGGTCGTCGACAATGTCGGCCATAGTGAAAACCCGGGAAGCCACCACTTCGATACTGAGCATCGCTTCGAGGGCCTCGGCAGCGGGTCGAGCACGAACCCACGCAGTCAGCAGAGCATCGAGCCGGCCCTGGCGTTCGGTCTGCTTCTCGACGGTGTCGTACTCTTCTGCGGGTTCACCGAGCAGGGCGGCGACATTCTTCACCGATCGGGGCGTACCGCTCGTGACGGTGATCCACTGGTCGTCGGCCGACAGGTAGGTGTTGATGACGGCAGCGGGCGAATTCGTCAAGCGATTGCCCGCCCGCACGGGGACAACCCCGGTCACGTCGTAGTTGACGACCTGCCATTCGATCAGGCGATAGAGGGTCTCGAAGAGCGGGAGGTCGATGAACTCGCCCTGGAATTCCGGATCGTGCTCACGCCGGTACAGCGCAACTTGAATTGCAAAGGCGCCCATGAGCCCAGTGAGCGAGTCAGCGTGTGAGAACCCAGTGTGGACCGGTGGACCATCGGGGAATCCGGTGATCTGAACGACACCGCTCATCGCCTCGCCGACCTTGCCGAACCCAGGACTGTTGCGGAGGGAGGTGTTGGTACCGAATCCGTTCACGTGCAAGACGATCAGCTTGGGGTTGGCGCGGTGGAGCGCGCTCCAATCGAGCTGCCATTTCTCGAGCGTCTCCACCCGGAAGTTCGTGATCACGACGTCAGCCCACTCCGTGGCCATCTTCCGAGCCAGATCCTGTCCTTCGGGCTGCCGAAGATCGAGCGTCACGCATCGCTTGTTACGGCCCGAGACCTTCCACCAGAGATACGACCCCTCGTGAGACTTCCCGACCTTGCGCTGGGGATCACCGTGCACTGGATCTTCGACATGCACCACGTCAGCACCGAGATCGGCCAGGAACGTTCCGGCCATTGGCCCGGCGATCAGCTGTGCCATCTCGAGCACCTTCAGCCCGTGCAGTGACGCCTTCTCCCCCGCAAGCGACATGGAAGCCGTTTCAGTCGTCAACGTGCCTTTCCCTTCTGCTCGGCGCGCATTGCCCCCCGCCCCAACTGGGCTTCTGCCGGGGTCTCCATCAATACTATTATAATCATAATTGTGCTACTCTGCCTAGGGCGGCATCCAAGGTCTGGCCCGCTTGATGTGCTTGTATCGGGGTCTTATGGCTGCCACGACTTGGCCAGATAAGAGCGAAGACGATTTCGCACAGCGGCGAGCAATCAGCCGCAATGTGAAGCTGGCCGAACAAGTGGCCCGCGATATCGCAGAAAGTGTCTTCACGCACGAGTTGGCACCCGGCACCAAGTTGCCTTCCGAACGCGCCATGCTTGACCAGTTCGGCGTGAGCCGGGGCACACTGCGAGAAGCGCTCCGGATCCTTGAAGTTCAAGGACTCCTGATCGTCAAGGTCGGTCCCGCCGGTGGGCCCATGGTGGCCGCGATGACCGCCAAAGACTTTCAACGGATGTCGAGCCTGCACTACAAAGCGGCTGGTGCAACGGTTCGCGAACTGTGGCGAGCCCGGGTCGAGATCGAACCCGACCTGGCTCGCCTCGCGGCCGAGGCACGCGATCCCATTGCGGTGGCGGAACTCGAAGCGTGGGTCGATATGGGCAAGCAGACGAAGATCTATAACGAGGTTGAGTTTCTCCGAATCGGAGGGGAATTCCATCGTTGTATCGCTCGCGCTTCGTGCAACCCAATTCTCGATCTGATCGCTCGCTCTCTGGGCGAGATGACGACGTATCTCACCTCGTCGGGAGTGTTCGCCGAGGAACAACGATCCAAAGTGCACCTCGATCATCAGGCCATCGCCCGTGCGATCATTTCGGGCAATGTGCAACGGGCGGAGAAGCTGATGCGCCTGCATGTCAACGAGATGGCGACCTCCCACGCAGAGCGATTTCCGGGCTCGTTGGACACGGTCGTGCCCTACATCATCTGAAGTGGCCGCCTGACGTCCGAGTTGGGAGCCGCTGGGGAACCACTCGCGCGACCTAGGGCGCTGAGAGAGCAGCAACCAACCCCGGGGGGCGGGGGTGCCTCGCGAGTAGTTCCCCAGCCGTTCCACCCAAGTTGAGCCGTAAGCGCCGTCTCACGTTTCGAGCGCGGCCAGTGCATACTCTTTGAGCTTCACGTAGTCTGCCTTGCCGTTGGCCGCCCTCCCAATCGAGTCGATAAACACAACGCGCCGCGGAATCTTGTAACCAGCCAGGCGCGCTCGGGCTGCGGTGAGCATCTCCTCGACGTCGACCGAATCCGGCACAGCGCACTCGACAAGGGCGGTGACCGATTCGCCGAACCTCTCATCAGGAGTCCCCACTACGACGACATCTCGGACGCCGTCGAAGGCCTTAAGCGCCTCCTCCACCTCCTCAGGAAAGACTTTTTCGCCTCCGGTATTGATGCACAGCGACCCGCGTCCAAGAAGGTGAATGGTCCCATCGACCTCGACCTGCGCATAGTCACCTGTCACCGCAAACCGGCGCCCTCCGATGACTTGGTATGTGGCGGCCGTCCGTTCCGGGTCCTTGTGATACCCCAGGGGAATGAACCCAGAGACGGCGATGCGACCCCGCCGCCCGGATCCCGGCTCAACGAGCTGCCCGTCGTCGTCGACGACGACGGTGTTGTGGCCGATAGTGAATTCCGCAGTCGGAACGGCCTCGGAACCGGACGTCACGGATCGAGCGCTTGAACCAGATTCCGTGGCGCTCAAGCCGTCGATGATCTTGAGTCGCGGCACATGTTCGAGGAGCTCGCGCTTCGTCTCGACGCTGAACATGACCCCGGCGGAGAAAAGTACCCGCCACGACGACAGGTCCCAGCGCTCTGGCTCCCTGTCGAGCGCTTCCACCATCGGCTTAGCAAAGACGTCACCAACCACCGCGATTCCGCTAATGCGAGCGGTACTTATCGTGTCGAGCACATCATCCGTGTCGAAGTGACGCCTCTGACTCGTGAAGATCGATCCACCACGGTTGAGAATCGGCATGGCGAAGAACAGCGAGGTGCCGTGCATCATGGGGGCGACCGGATAGACCCGCGGGCCGGGCCGCTTCAGCAACTCCGCGTACACCGATGGGTCCGGCTCTCCGGGCGGAAGCTCGGCGTGGAGCGACTCCAGCATGGAGAAGAGTGCGTGCTGCTCCCACATCACACCCTTGGGCATACCGGTGGTTCCTCCGGTGTAGAGGAGGACGAGATCCTCGCCCGAACGGATCCACTTCTCGGATGCGCTCGGGGGCGCCGTCGCCACCACCTGCTCGTAGGATCTGGCCCAACCCGGCGACTTCGCCTCATCGGTATCCACGCAAATCCATTCACGGATGGCCGGCAACCTGTCCCGGATCCGGGCACAACGTTCCGAGAGGTCGGCGTGGAATACCACCGCCTCGATATCTGCGTCGGTCCACAAGTAGATGAGCTCTTCGTCTACGTAGCGATAGTTCGTATTGACCGGCACCAACGACGCCTTGAAGCAAGCAAAGGTCGTCTCGAGATATTCGGCACCGTTGTAGAGATAGAGCGCTACCTTGCTCTGCCGTTGCAGACCGGCGCCCCACAACCCCCGACTCAAGGCCTCCGAACGCCCCGCAAATTCCCCCCAGGTGAACGAACGGTGGCCGTCCTGTTGCGCCAGCTCCTCGGGGAAACGCCTCGCCACTGCCTCCCAAACATCCGCAAAGTTCCAGCCGCTCACCGCGTCCGCCTCACGATGGGGACCCGACGGATCCACTGCTGACTGCCCCGTATTCCCATGTCCCTCGATCGAAGATGCCCGGACTTCCGCTCGGAGCGAAGCTCTTGCGACAGGCGTCAGTGCCGGCGGCATCGATGTTGCCATCCACGTCGACAACCACTCCGTACTTGTCCCGCGCATGGGCAATCGTCATGTAGCCGTCGAGCACATCGTCTCGCACGTCCTCCGGAGATCGTTCAAACGGGGGCCCGTATCCCCCGCCACCTGCGCTCTGGAGAAGGTAACGCTGCCCCCGTGACAAGGTCACCGGGGGGGTCTTCGATGGCAGCACTTGTTGATCCGGTGATCCCGCGTCGACCACAAAACGGGCGCACGCTCCGGCACCACCTCCAAACAGTCCCACTGCGGGAATGCGCGCTCGTTCACTCATAAGGGTGATGTTCACGGGGTCGTCGAGCAGGACTTCCCACTCCCGTGCAACGCCGCAACCGCCACGCATCCGTCCTGGGCCAGCCGTGTCAGGCACGCGCTCCCAGCGGACTGCCCGGACGGGCAGCGCGAATTCGGTCGACTCGATCGAGCGGGTCCGGGCGTTTCCGGTATGGACCTTTATTCCCGAGACCCCGTCCCCCGAGAGCCGGCCCCCCATGCCACCAGGACTGTTGGTCGGATAGATGGTTCGTTCCCGACCCAGTAGCTCGCGCCGCCATGGGAGTGGGTCCCGCGCCTCGATGACCATCATGGTCGAGCTGGCAAACGTCCCGGCCATGACCTGGTCCGGCACAACTTCCGCGAAAGCCATCATGAGCAGGTCGGCAGAGCGTTGGATCGTCTCGGACGGACTGGCCTGGTTGGGCGCTGGGGGGGCCGGGTTGACCAGGCAGCCGGTGGGAGCGATCACAGTGAGTGGGGCCCATAGCCCGGCGTTACCTGCTATGTCCGGAGCCAGCACTGCCTTCAGGGCGTAGATCCCGACGCCGATCGTCGATGACAGCGGCATGTTGACTCCGCCGCGCACCTGCGGATCCGTTCCAGTCCAGTCGTAGGTGATGTGATCCCCAGCAATGGTCAGCGTGACCTCAAGGCGAATCGGCACATCGGTCCAGCCGTCACCTTCCAACCAATCGACCACGTTGACGGTGGCGTCGGGAACACTCTTGATACGTCGACGCACCCGCCGCTCCGTGTCGGCCACTACCTGGGCCATGACCTCTCGCACGGTATCGAGGCCGTGCCGCGACACGATCCGCTGCAGGCTCCGCTCTCCGGTGACGCACCCGGCGTAGCCGGCCCGGAGATCCCACTCACGCTCCCGCCGACCGCGGATGTTGCAGAAGATCATCTCCCAAATGTCCGGAACAGGCTCATAATTCCGATAGGCCAAAAGCGTTGGGATCCGGAGCCCCTCCGCGTACATATCCGACACCTGGGCATTGAACGAACCCGGCGTCGACCCACCGATATCAGACCAGTGTGTGCGCGTGCAGACGTACCCGATCTTCTGGCGTGCCTCCGAGAAGGCCGGCATGATCAGACAGACGTCGTTGATGTGATTGGATCCGCACAGGTACGGGTCGTTGCCAATAAGAACGTCTCCCGGCTCGAGGCGATCCGCCCAACCGGCCAGCATGGCGTCAAGCGACGAGGGAAGGGCTCCGAGCTGGGCCGGTATATCGCGCCCTTGCGCAGCAACCCGTCCATCGACATCGGCGATGCCGGCTGACATGTCGCCACCCGAGGCCACGATCGGGCTGTACGCAGTCCTCATAACGGCGATCTTCATTTCCTGCGCCGTCGCCAATAGGCCGCTATGAACGATCTCGAGAGTCACGGGATCGATCACGTCAGTTCTCCTCTATGACGATTGAGCCGACCTCGTCGGAGTGCCATACCTGACCTGGGAGCACGACCGTGGTCGAGTCGTACTCCTGAATGATGGCCGGCCCGACCAGCAGCGTGTCCGGATTCCATGGGTTGCGATGGAAGACCGGGGTAGCTATCAGTCCCACATCCTCGAACCAAGCCTCGGTTTCCCGTACCGGTGCGGGCACCTCCGTGCCGGCGGCGCCCCGAAAGTCGGGTTTGGCGACCCGACCGATCGCTCGGACCCGGGCATCGACGACGAAGACAGGTTCATCGTCGACGGCGACGCCGTAGGCGGCTTTGTGGCTGTTGTGGAAGTACACCGCCAGCGTCTTCGGATCGAGTTGGTGCAGCTCGTCGGTGGGCAGCTCGACCTGGAGATCATGCATCTGGCCGATATATCGGGCAATCATGTAGGGCTGGAATTCCATGGCGGACTGATCCACCCCCTCGTCGGCCAGGGCGGTCCGCGCCTTCGCCGTCATGGCATCGAAACGAAGGCTCAATTCGCGTGGATCGACAACGTCCAGAGGAAGAAGAATTGGATCGGTGAAGTCGTGGATGAGATCGCCCACGGCGACCCCAAGGGCCGAAAGGGCGCCGGGGTGCACCGGAATAATCGTGCGCCCGATACCTAGCTCTCGAGCCAATGCTGATGCGTGGACCGGGCCAGCCCCTCCGTAGGCCACCAAGACCAGGTCGGCTGGGCTGATGGCCGATTCCCCCGTGATGACCCGCATGGCATCGGCCATATGGGCATTGACCAGCCTTCGTACTCCGCTGGCAGCCGCCAGGGCGTCAAGACCGAGCGGCTGACCGATTTCCTGGAGCAGGGCGGCCCTCGCTCGATCGATGTCGAGCTGCAGATCGCCCCCGACGAGGTCATGGAGGTAGCCGAGTACCGCATTGGCATCGCTCACCGTCGGAAGAGTGCCACCGCGCCCGTAACAGACGGGGCCCGGTTGCGACCCCGCGCTCTGGGGTCCGACACGCAGGCTGCCACCGTCGTCGACCCAAGCGATCGACCCTCCTCCCGCACCGATACTGCGGATGTCGAGCATCGGTGTCCGGATGACATACCCATCGACTTCGACCTCAGCGTGCTGCTGCGGCCGGCCGTCCACGATCATGGCGACGTCGAAGCTCGTGCCCCCCATGTCGACCGCCAACAGGTTGGGCAGTGTAAGGACCTCGGCTAGGGAGACACACGCTGCCACGCCCGCAGCAGGCCCCGATTCGAGTAGCCCGACTGGTCGACGTCCGGCCTGGCCGATAGAGGCCAAGCCTCCGTTGGACTGCATGATCTTCGGGTCCGGGAGGCCCCGCGTCTTCACATTGGTTTCGACCTGGCCGAAGTACTGCGCGATGAGCGGTCCCAGATAAGCATTGACGACGGTGGTACTGGTGCGCTCGTACTCCATGATGGAGGGGTCGATCTCGTGCGAGCAGGTCACAAACACCCGCGGGAGGGCGGCTTCGATGGCGTCGCGCAACATGCGTTCGTGGTTTGGGTTCTCGAACGACCACAGCGTGGCAATGGCAACGGCATCCGCCCCGCAGGCACGAACCAGCTCAACGACCCGATCGATCTCGTCTTCGGTCAGGGGTGTGATCACCTCACCGCCGACGCCCAGCCGTTCGTGCACTCCGAACCGGCGCCGGCCTGGAACCAGTGGCACGGGGAACTTGAGCTGGAGATCGTACGGATCGAGGATGCCACCGCGGTCCATGCGCCGAAATTCGAGCACGTCCTCGAAGCCGATCGTCGTGAGCAGTGCCGTGGTCGCACCGCGTTTGGTCAGGAAGGCGTTCGTACCCGCCGTGGTCCCATGGCCCAGGAAGACGATCTCTGCCGGATCGACCGTTTGCAGGATCGTGTCGAGAGCCTGAATGACGGCCCGGCTCGGATCGTCCGGCGTCGAAGGGACTTTACGAACCGTCCAGTTCGCCCCACTCTGATCAATGGCAACGATGTCAGTGAATGTTCCTCCGACATCGATACCGATGCGCACCTCGTTCCCCCCCATGGCTTACGCCAGGCCGAAGAGCCGTCTGGCATTACCCCGGATGACGAGTTCGGTGGTTTCCGCGTCAAGGCCAGCGGTCTGTTCTTGCGCGATCTTGAGCGAGTCCGGCCAATTCGTGTCCGAATGCGGGTAGTCGCATTCGAAGAGCACGTTCTCCCTACCGATCTCATCGATGTGCGCCAGCCCGAAGGGATCACTGAAGAAGGTACAGAACATATGTTCAGGGAACTGCGTGCTCGGCGGGTCTTTCAGCTTCTCCCACACTTCGTTCCAGCCGCGGTTGTGCAGCCACACTTCGTCCGACCGCTGCAAGAAGTAGGGCACCCAACCGATCTGCGATTCTGCGTAGACGACCCTGAGCCGAGGGTACCGCACCAGCACTCCGGAGAACAGCCAATCGACCATGGACATAGCCGAGTTCACTGCCGGCAGCGTGTTCTGCACGGCGGCAGGAGCGTCGGCTGAGGTCACCGGCAGTCTCGAACTGGACCCGATGTGCATCATGATCACGAGCCCTGTCTCATTACAGGCCTCGAAGAACGGGTCCCAGTAGTCAGTATGGATGGAGGGCAGCCCCAGGTACGGAGGAATTTCGGAGAAGCAGACTGCCCGAGCGCCACGGGCGGCGATCCGTCTCACCTCCTGCGCAGCCAGAGTGGCGTCCCATAGCGGGATGATGCCGAGTGGAATCAGGCGACCGTTCGATCCCGCTGTCCACTCGTCGATCATGTAGTCGTTGTAGGCCTGGACGCACAGTAGCGAGAGCTCGTGGTCCTTGCCGAAGTTGAACCGTTGACCGCAGAATCGCACGAACGAGCCGGGGAAGCAGATGGACGCCTCGATCCCCGCCGCATCCATATCGGACAGGCGAGCCTCCTGCTCGTAGCACCCTGGTCGCATGTCATCGAAAGTGATGACACGTATCTCCATGTCGTCGAGGTCGAACCCGGCCGCGGCGGCGGTGAGTCGTGACGGCTCGCGGACATCTTCGTAGTACCAAACGTCCACTTCCTCGCCCTGCGGCGATGCTTCGTAGATGAACTCGCCGCCGCGCAGCGTAAGACTCCCCCGCTCGCGCACGACCCGGGGACCGATGTCTGCGTATTTGCGCGGAAGCCGGCTGCTCCAGAGGTCCTTGGGTTCGATGATGTGGTCATCGGCGGAGACGATCAGCGGAAACGCTGCCGCGGTCACGCGTCCACCCGGGCCAGGATGTTCTGCGCTTCCTTGTATTGGTGCACGAGGAGGGCCTCGCCCGTCGGCAAGAGGGCGGCTGGCTTCCCCTGGGCAACCGCCTCCTCGTACAGCGAGATGATCTCGTGTGCGTGCGCCACCTCCCCCTCCGAAGGCGAGAACACCTCGTTGAGGATCTCGACGTGAGGTGGATAGAACGCCGAACACCCCGTGAAGCCCAGGCGCTTCTCGATAATGGCCCGCTTTCGGTATTCGTCAAAGTCCTTCAGGTTCGGGAGCTGCGGGAATCCGATCTTGGCCTTGCCGAAGGCCACCGCAGTCATCACCGTCTTCAACTTCGGGTAGTAATGGATCGGACTCAGGCTTCCATCCTCTTCATAGAGGGGCTGCCCGGTGTCCACGTGGAGATCGCCGATTCCACATCCGACCACCACCACGGCGTCCATGGCGACGATGCGCTCGATCTCGATTACACCTCGGGCCGACTCGATACTGGCTTTGATCTTCGGATCTGACCCATGCTTGCGGCAAAGCTCCAGTACCTCTTCAAGATCCTCGGCAGACTCCGTCTTGGGGTACATGAGCTGGTCGATCCCGGCCTCGGCCAGGGCGATGATGTCGTCCCGGCCCCATTTGGTGCTCAGATGATTCACGCGCGGGATGCTCATGGCGCCCCCGAAGTACTCGGGCTGGGCGAGGTATTCGAGGACCTTGGTCCGTGCCTCCTCCTTGCGGTCGATCGGGACCGCGTCTTCGAGGTCCAGCATGAAGGCATCCGCTGGGATCGTGGGGATCTTCGCCCATTTCCGCTCGTCGAGGATGGGGCTCTCAAAACAGCACCGCACGCGATGCCAGGCAGCGACGTAGTCCATTGTCCGTCCTTCGTCAGTCCTCTAGGCCCGGTGCCATAAGCCGCCCTGTTTAGGGGTCAGTTGTGGTCCGGTCGGCCGCACTAAATATCATTACTATCATAATGATAGATCCAATTCTGCGCAAGGGCCCGGCAACTGAATCTGTCAGGTCGGCCATCCCGGCACTCCGGGTTCTCGCTGGACCCCGCACGAGTTGAACATGGCGCAACCCATGCGATAACACGTTGCCGCGCAGAGAAACTCGATGATCTGGCTGTGATCGAAATGCCCTTCGAGGTCCGCCCACGTCGTGTCCGTCACGCAGTCGTCGGCAAAGAGGTCGTCGGTCATCTGTAGGACGGCACGTTCCACATCGGACCATTGACCTTCGTCGATCGGTCGGGTGGTCAGCCGGACGTCGTCCGGCGTCAGGCCTACCGAAAGGGCGTAGAGGGTGTGCTGGCCGAACTCGTACACGCAGGAACAGTTCCAGCCCATTCGCAGTATGACCAGCTCGCGTAGTCGGGGGGGGATGGATCCCTGGTGCAGAAGCACATCCGAGACCGCACTCATCGCCTTGGCCACCTTGCGATTCGTGCCGAGGGTAGCCCCCATGTTGATCGCTTGAACGACCCCGCCGGCGGTCTTCTCCCGGATGCGGTCCGCTAAGTGCTCGATGGGCGGGATCCTCGGGGAGGTTGGGCGGGTCCTGGTCATGTTCCTCCCTGGTCAGCTTCGAAGGGCGGCGGTGGCGGCGACGCTAAGCGCTTCGGCGATGCTGGGATGCCACTGCGGTGTCAGCGCCAGCTCGTCGAGTGTCAACTCGCTGCGTATGGCCAAAGTGGCCAGGGCGATGATCTCCTCCACGTCGGGGCTGACTGCTTGGACCCCGAGAACCTCACCCGTCTGTGCGTCACCGATCACCTTGACCATGCCCTCGCGAGACCCCAGCGCGGCAGCCCGTCCGTTGGCCGACAAATCGGCGTAGCCACAGACGAGGTCACGACCGGCCTGGCGAGCGGCGCGCTCCCCCATCCCGATCCATCCGATGGCCGGGAAGGTGTGCAAGATCCTCGGCTGCGGACCGTCTGGGAAGGTGCGGTTCAGACCGGCGGCATTGCTCCCCGCAATGCCGGCCAGCGCCTGCGCCATGCCCGTCGTGTCGCTGCCGACGACCACGTCGCCGGCAGCGAACACGTGTGACACCTGGGTCTCCGCATGCGTATCGACCCAGAGGCGTGCGGTCGGCAGTCCGATGCTGTCCAGCCCAAGATCTTCGACCCGTGGCGCCCTACAGTCGGTGATCACCACTACCTCGGCGTCGGTGGCGCCGGACGAGATTTCGTCCATGACTACCCCCACATTCTCGAGGACGCCAACGGCCAGGCGGTCCATGTCCGGGTCCAAGGCAGGGATCAACGCGCCTTGCGCCAAGGGCACGGTCACCTTGGTCCCAAGCGCGGCCAAGAGAAAGGCGTACTCCACGAAGAAGGTTGTCTCGCCGAGCCCCCCACCCAGCACTCGCGCTGAGGCCGGAGGCCTCACGAGATCCTGCACCAGATCGGCGGTCAAGACGCGTGAAGGGTCCACGCCCTCGAGGGTCGGAGTCACCCAGGACGATCCTGACGCGATCACGATGCTGCCGGCATGCACCGTCTCAGCGTTCCCAACCGCCACCGACTGGGCGTCGATGAGGTGCGCGTGCCCCTCCCGCACCGTGACTCCGGCGGCCGTGAGGGACGCTTGCAGTCCCCGCTGCATGCCCTCCGCCAATCGCAGCTGACGCTTTCGAACCTGAGAGAGGGCCAGCTCCCCCGCCGCGTCGAGTATGCCGACGAGCTCCAATTCTTGCGCCTCCAACGACGACTTGAGGGCGCTCAGCAAGCCGTTGGTAGGAATGCACGACTGGTGCACGCACGTGCCACCCAGGCGTTCGCCTTCTACCAGCACGACGGAAGACCCACATTTCGCTGCGGCCAGCGCCGCGGCGTGTCCGGCTGGCCCCCCGCCAATGACGCAGACGTCGAATCGGTCCTCACTCATGACAACAACATGAATGGCGACTCGAGTAGCTCCTTCACCTCACGCAGGAACAAAGCGCCTGGTTCACCGTCGATGACTCGATGGTCAATGGTCAAGCTGAGCGTGAGGATCCGTGAGCGCAGCGGCCTGTCTCCCTCCCACACCACACCGTCCTTGAGACCCCCGACACCGAGGATGGCCACATTGGGCGGATTGATGATGGGTGTGAAGAAATCGATCCCGACCGCCCCCAGGGAGGTAACAGTGAACGTCGGGTGGTCGAGTTCGTCCAAGGTGAGGGTCCCGTCCCGAGCCTTCTGGGCCAGGCCACGTACCTCATCGGAGATCTGGCGCAGGGTCTTGCCCGCCACGTCGCGGATGACGGGCACCAAGAGTCCCTCAGGCAGTGACACGGCCACTCCGATATCCACTGTCCGGTGCACGTGCCGTGCCCCGTCCACAACCTCAGCATTCAGGAATGGATGACGCGTCAAGGCCAGGCCAGCGGCCCGCACGACCAGGTCGGTCGGAGATGGGCGGACGTCCTCATCGGCCCAGGCGGCGATCAGCTCGTCGCGCATGTGCATGGCGCGATCCATGGACACTTCCATGCCGAGCGTGAGCTGTGCCATCTCATGGAGGCTCGACAACAGGCGTTCAGCAATGACGCGCCGCGCCCCGGAAAGCGGCGCCGTGTCTGGAAGAGGCGGGCGCGGTCTGCCGCGATGCTCCAGAGCCGCGCCGACGTCGCTGGCCACAATGCGTCCCCGAGGACCAGTTCCGACCACCGCCCCCAAGTCGAGACCTGCCTGCTGGGCCAGCTTGCGAGCCAACGGCGAACTCCTGAGTCGATCCGAGTGCACGATCCGCTCCGCGGGCGGCTGGCTGGCCTCGCGATGGTTCATGATCGGTGTGTCGTCGTGAGCTGGCCGACCCTGACTGGACGGTGGCAGGTCTTCGCCCTCATGAAGGATCCAGCCGACCACCTCTCCGCATCGCGCCGTGATGCCGGCGGGGGCGACCTGGCGCAGCACGCCCTCGGCCGAAGCCGCCACCTCGGTCTCGAGTTTGTCGGTGGTGATGTCGAAGAGGATGTCGTCCGCCTTCACCGAAGCCCCATCGTCGAAGCGCCATCGGACGATCGTGCCCTCCTCCATCGTCAAGCCCAGCTTGGGCATGACGATCTCAACGGCCATTGAGCCCTCCGGCGGAAGTGGATCCGTCTGGCTGCAGTGGGGACAGTCCGAGCAGTCGTTCGGCCTCGGCCACGATGTCACCCTTGTTGGGGACATGGAGCCGCTCCAGGCCCGAGTTGAACGGGATGGGAGTAAAGGGCGCACCAACCCGGTGGATGGGCGCGTCAAGCTCGTCGAAAGCTACCTCCTGAATTTGGGCAGCGATCTCGGCGCCGATCCCGCCGAAGCGCACGGCCTCGTGGGCCACCAGACAGCGGTGCGTCTTGGCGACCGATTCGACGATCGTCGTCGTGTCGAGCGGCTGGAGTGTGCGGGGATCGATTACCTCCACCCCGATGCCATGTGCCTGCTCCAGGGTGTCGGCCGCCTTGAGGGCCTCTTCCACCATGCGACCCATCGCCACGATAGTCAGGTCTTTTCCGACCCGTTTCACGCAGGCACGACCCAACTCCAGAGCGAAGGCTTCCTCGGCCACCTCGGCCGTTCGGCCGAGCAACCGCTTGTGTGCGATGTAGATCACGGGGTTGTCGTCGCGGATCGAGGCCACCAGCAGGCCTTTGGCCTCGGCTGGTCCCGACGGCATCACCACCTTGAGCCCTGGCACGTGGCACAGCCACGCTTCGAGGGACTGCGAGTGCTGCGCACCCATGCCTCCCCCAGCCCCGGCGAAGGCAAGGACGGTCACCGGCAAGGTGACCTTGCCCCCGAACATGTACCGCATTTTGGCCATCTGGTTGGCCAGCTGATCCATGCAAATTCCGATGAAGTCCATGAACATCAGGTCCACGACCGGTCGCAGGCCGACCGCGGCCGCTCCGGTTGCCAACCCCACCACAGATGCCTCCGAAAGCGGCGTGTCGATGATGCGCCGCTCTCCGAACTCCCCGATGAGGCCCTTGGTGGCGCGGAAGACCCCGCCGTAGTCCCCCACGTCCTCGCCCAACACGAAGACGTTGTCGTCCTCCTCAAGACACTGCCGCAGTCCCTCGCGCAGAGCCTCCACGTAGCGCAGGGTGCGGACACCTTCCGCGATACTCATGCGTAGACATCCTCGAACAAAGCGGCCGCCTCAGGCTCGGGGCTCCTCTCGGCGAATTCGATGGCGTCAGCCACCTCCTGCGCGGCCTCATCGTGTACGGCCCGCAGCTCCTCTGCTGAGCTCAGTGCTCCAGCGATCATTTGCTCCTCGAGGCGCAGGATCGGATCACGCGCCACCCACTCCTCCCGCTCCTCGTCTGTCCGGTAGGGAACGCCCATCCCCGTCACGCCGACGTGGTCGAAGTAACGGTAGGCATGGCACTCCATGTAGGACGGGCCCTCGCCGGCCCGGGCCCGGGCAATGCATCGCTCGGCCTGTCGATGGACCGCGATGACATCCATCCCGTCTACATCCACCCCAGGCATCCCGTACGCCTTGCCCTTATCGGAGGCTGGCACGATCAGCTGATGGCGGCTCCGCCGAGTGAATTCCGCGTACATGTTGTCCTCGCAGACGAAGACCACCGGCAGTTTGTACAGGGCTGCTAAACCCATCGATTCATGGAACGTCCCCTCGTTGGTGGCGCCGTCGCCGAAGAAGGTCACGCTGACATTGCTGTTGCCCCGGTATCGGTTGGCGAACGCTGCTCCCACCGCTATGGGAATGCCCGCACCGACGATCCCGTTGGCCCCGAGCATCCCCTGGTCGAAGTCCGAGATGTGCATACTGCCGCCCTTACCCCTGCAGTACCCGGTGCTCTTTCCGAAGAGTTCGGCGAACATCCGGGCCATCTCCCCACCCTTGGCGATGAGGTGGCCATGCCCCCGGTGTGTGCTAGTGATCTGATCAGTCGGCGTCAGGTGGGACATGACGCCGGCAGCGATCGCCTCTTGCCCGACGTAGAGATGCAGCCCGCCCGGGATCCGGCCTGACTCCATCAGCGCTCCCGCCGCTTCTTCGAAGTGACGGATCCTGACCATGACGCGGTGGATCTCGAGGGCCTGACGCGCCCTGGGCAGCCGCATACCAGCCCCCTTAAGTTTATCTCTCATGATGAATATACCATAGCAACGCGGCAGTCCACCGGGCCGAGTGATGCGCTCACCGGGGCGCGTTGGCCAGGAACTCCAATTGCAGGTCAAGAAACCGCTGAGGCGTCTCGAAGAAGTAGCCATGCGCAGCGTGTTCGAGCACGTGGAGGCGGGCGTCCGGGATGGTCGCCGCCATCACTCGGGCGAACCGCAACGGCGTCAGGATGTCCTCATCCCCGACAACAACCAAGGTTGGCGCGCTGATGCGTTCGAGATCTGACTCACAGTCATGGGCGATGGCCGCCTCGAGATGAGCCAACCACGTGTCGAGGTGCACGTCATCATGGGCGGTCTCGTAGAGGTCCTCGAACCTGTCCCCGCCCTCGCCGGTGGCCCAGTGATCAGATGTGAATGTCCAGAACTCGATGTAGCGGCGCAGAGCGGCGGGCCCCAACGCTTCGAGGATGGGACGTCGAAACCCCATAATCGCTGCCAGTAAGCCATCGGTCTTCTGCATGGTGCTGTGCAGTGCCAGCGTCCGGACGAGATCGGGCCGCTCGGCGGCCAGACGCATCCCGATCGCTCCCCCGAGTGAGGCGCCACATACGTGGACCGGGCCGAGATCCAGCACGTCGAGCAGCGCGGCCGCATCGTCCGCCAGTTGGCTGATCGTGTAGGGACCAGGAGGAGCATCTGATCGCCCGGTCCCACGGTGATCGTACGAAATACACTCATAGGACTGGCACAGGGTCGGCACCAGGTGTCCCCATCCGGAGTGATCGATGCCCAACCCCATAATGAGGAACAGTGCAGGGCCATCGCCCTGCACTTGATGGTAGAGGTTGACCTCACCGGCTTTGATCGTGCCACCTGGAACCCGTGTCTCATTTGCGCCTGTCATATCTGCCTCCACATCTCGTTGAGTAACTCAGGACTCAGGACCCGTATTCGCGGCATGTCAAAGTGAATTCGCGTTCGACATCTCACGACCAGCAGGCACTGCATCGGAAGTGCGTTGCTAGTCTCGCCACGTGCCCGAACCACTCTCACATGTGTCTTTGTTCTCGTTGTCCGGTCGAATTGCCATCGTCACCGGTGCCTCCAGCGGTCTGGGCGCCCGTTTCGCACGCGTCCTCCACGAGGCCGGAGCGACGGTTGTCATCGGCGCCCGACGCGTCGAGAAGCTCCAGGCACTCGCCTCCGAGCTCGGCCCGGGCGTGGTCCCGGTGCAATGTGACGTGGCCAACGACGCGGACTGCGCTCGCCTACACGCCGCGGCCTTGGAGGCCGGGCATGGACGCATCGACATCCTGGTGAACAACGCGGGGATCGGATCGCCGATCCGGGCCGAGGACGAGGACCCGGCAGACTTCCGACGGACGGTGGAGGTCAATCTCAACAGCGTCTTCGTGCTCTCCCGTCTGACCGGCATAACCATGCTCGAACAGCGTCGCGGCTCCATCATCAACATCGCGTCAATGCTCGGGCTCGTCGCCTCTGCCCCAATCGCCCAGGCGTCGTATTGCGCGTCCAAAGGGGCCGTTGTCAACCTCACGCGTGAGCTGGCCTGCCAGTGGGCCCGCCGTGGCGTCAGGGTCAACGCCATTGCTCCAGGCTGGTTCCCATCGGAGATGACTAGCGAGAGTCTCTTCGGCGACGAGCGATCGATGGAGTACGTCCGCCGCAACTGCCCGATGGGACGAGGTGGCGAGGAGCATGAGCTCGATGGTGCCCTCATCTTCTTGGCCTCTGACTCGAGTAGCTATGTGACCGGTCAGACGCTGGCAGTCGATGGGGGGTGGGTGGCCCGCTAGTCGCGTCGGGCGGCACCAGGTGATGAATCCGCTGGACGACGCGGAGAAGCTGGTCAACACCCCCACCGCGGGCACCGCCGCTGCTGCTGAGATCCGACAGCCTCACGTGTTCTAGACCCGCATAAGCCGCAATGGAAGCGGCCACCTCATTGGGTGATCCATGCACGATGTGGTCATGGACCAGCCGATCATCCAGCGCCATCGCGGCCCGGAGCAACCGATCACCCGAGAGTGTGGGAATGAGTGAGTGCTTCTCACGGTCCCCCAGCGGGTGCGCGGTCCCGTACCTGGCGAACACCTCATCGGGCAGAAGCAGGCACAAGACGCGGACGGCAGGGTGGCGAAGGAGCGCGTGTGCCTGCTCGTGTTGCTCCTGCACGATGACGTCGAGGGCAAGACCCATCTCCACCGCATCCGTGGCGCGCCCCGCTGCTTCCGCCGAAGCCAACACGGCTTCGCGCCCGCGTCGCCAGCGTTCAGGCGTCAGGTTGGAGGGAATCCATCCGTCGGCGACCCGTCCGGTCAGCGCCAGGCCCCGGGGACCGTGGGAAGCCAGCCACAGCTCAGGCCCGGCCCCAGCCGAGGGTCGCAAGCCCATCACCGCCCCCTGCCGATCAGGTCCCGGGTCGTCCATGAGGGAGCGGATCGACGTCGCCGCATCGAGCAGCCGCCGGGCCGGTGAGGCGACGTCCCAGCCATAGGGCCGGAAGTTGGCCACCTCGCCTGCCCCGATGCCGACCAGGACGCGCCCGGTGACCAGGTGGTCCACGCTGAGAGCCGACTGCAAGATGGTGGCCGGCATTCGGCGGACGGAGTCCGTGACGCAGAGACCCATGTCGGCATCGCCGGCCTCAGCGGCACACGCCGCCATGCACACGAAGGGGTCGGCATAGGCGTGCAAATCCAGGAGGTCGCGAACGCGCTTCTCTCCCTGCCACAACGATGGCGAGGCGAAGGCCATCAGATGGTCTGGCCACCAGAAGGAATCGACTCCACCGGCGGCGAAACGGCTCACCAGCTTCCGCATCCGATCGAATGGAGGCAGCGGTGGCACGCGAACGCCGACTTTCACAGCGTTGCGCTCCCCGAGACGGCGATCCGGGCGCCGGACACGTAGCTCGCGGCCGGGGAGCAGAGGAAGGCCACCACTTCGGCAACCTCCTCTGGGCGGCCCCGGCGCCCCATCGGGAGTGTGGGGAGGTAGGCGGCGTCGTCGGACCGTGGCGGCACCATGTCCGTCTCAACCACCATGGGCTCTACGAGGTTGACCCTGATTCCGAACGGAGCGAGCTCCTTGGCCGCGTTGACCGTCAGACCGATGAGGCCGCCCTTGGAGGCGGCGTAGTGAGGACCCGTCACACCACCTTGGAGCCCGGCCGGAGAACCGAGGTTCACGATGGAACCACCCTTCCCGGCGCTGACCATGGCCTGAGCAGCCAGCTGCAGGACGAGGAAGGGCGCGGTCAGGTTCGTGTTGATAGTGGCGAGCCATGATTCGAGGGTCATGTCCATGACGGTGGCCTTCTGCGCTATCCCAGCGTTGTTGACGACAGTGTCGACGCGGCCAAAACGATCGAGGACGTGATGCACGGCGACGCTTGCGACCTCTGGATCCGAGAAATCACTGCGCACCGTGTCTGCGCGTGCCTGCCGCGCCTTGATCTCCTCAGCGGTGCTCTCGGCACCCGACGAATCCGAGCGGTACGTCACCACGACCGCGTCATGGTCCTCGGCCAGACGGATTGCGATGGCCCGCCCGATGCCGCGTGAGCCACCTGTCACCAACGCGACACGATCCTCGGTGACGCGTGGGCTGGCCACGTCCGTCAGGCCGCCGCGTCCCACGGCACCCTTGGCCCCGCCCCGTCCGTCCTCATGTCTAGCCAGCCCAGCCCTCGCCATGTTACATTGAGATCCATCTAATGATTATAATCAACTGGCGCTAAGCCGGGGTGATCGCAGAACGGAGTTGCCATGGTGTCTGGGGTGGAAGTGGCGAACCTCATGGTGCGGGACCGGTGAACCCCCCTCCACCCGCACCGGAGACATCTCGCCGGATCCGGATCGGGATCGATGTCGGCGGCACCTTTACCGACATCGTCGGCATGCCCGAGGACGGCTCGCCCTGGACGGTACGCAAGGTCCCATCGACTCCTGAAAACCCGAGCATCGCCGTTCTCCGAGCCATCGACCTCCTACTCGAGGAGGAGGGATCCTGCGAGGTGACTTTCCTCGGACACGGCACAACGGCCGGCACCAACGCCTTCCTGACCAAACGTGGCGCGCCGACGCTCCTACTCACCACGCGCGGATTCGAAGACGTTCTGGAATTCCGCCGCATGGACCGCACCGGTGTGCTCGATCCGTACGACTTGCAGCTCCAGTTCCCTACGCCACTCGTGCCCAAATACCGCCGTATCGGTGTTCTCGAGCGGATTGGCCGGGATGGTGAGGTGGTCACCGCGCTCTCGCCCGAGGAGATCGACCGAGTGGTCGATGTCATTCGCCATTCCGACGCCGAAGCGGTTGCCATCTCACTCCTGTGGTCCTTCGCCAACCCTGACCATGAGATCACCTTGAAGAAGGCGATCGAGGCTGAATTCCCAGAGCTGTTCGTGAGCTGCTCAAACGACATCGACCCAACCATGATGGAGTACGAACGCACGAGTACGACGGTCATCAACGCCTACCTAGGTCCGCTCATCAGCCGCTACTTCGACCAAGTCGAGACCCGAGTGGGCGAGATGGGCCTGCCCGAGCCCCGGATCATGCAATCCAACGGAGGCCTGGCCTCCATCAAAGCGGCCTCCCGCCGGCCAGTCGCTCTCCTCGAATCCGGCCCCGCTGCCGGCGTGGCGGCCTGCGTGGCGTTGGCCGGGGAAACGGGCGACCGAAATGTCCTCGCCGTCGACATGGGCGGCACCAGCTTCGATGTCGCCCTTGTCGTGGACGGCTCACCTACCCAGCACATCGAAACCGAAGTGGACGGCTACATCGTTCGCGTTCCAATGCTTGACATCCGAAGCATCGGCGCAGGTGGGGGCTCGATCGCGTGGATCGACGAGCACGGCGGCTTGCGGGTCGGACCCCAAAGTGCCGGGTCACAACCCGGACCGGTTTGTTATGGCCGTGGTGGAACATCGGCCACCGTGTCAGACGCCAATGCCGTGCTCGGGTATCTGCAAGACCTCACCGGCGGATCACTCAAACTCGACGTGGTCGAGGCAAGCCGAGCTTTGGCCACTCAGATCGGAGAGCCTCTGGGGCTGAGTGCGCTCGAAGCGGCCAGCGGTGTCTATCGGCTCGTCAACGCCAACATGGCCGATGCAATGCGAGTGATGATGAGCGAGTCGGCCGTCAACCCGCTGGAGCTGACCCTGATGGCGTACGGAGGGGCTGGACCGGTTCATGCCTCGGCATTGGCCCGGGAGCTCGACATCGCCCGCACCGTCATTCCGGCTCACCCCGGTGCCCTGTCCGCGCTGGGCGTGGCCACGGGGGATCTCGTACATGATCTGGCTGAAGCGGTCATGCAGCCGCTCGACATCCTGCGGGCGGAGGACCTTCGCCAACGCTTCGCGCACATGGAGGGAGAGGGTCGAGCCATTCTGGCCGAGGAGGGTGTCACCGGCGAGGCCGTGACGATGCAGGGCTACGTGGTGGCCCGCTACATCGGGCAGATGCACGATCTGCAGGTCGTCCTCGACCAGAAGACGCGGCTCCATCCGGACCCGGCCCGGATTGCGCAGCAATTCCACGAACTGCACAGGGACGTGTACGGCGTGTCCGTTGAGGACGAGCCGGTGCTCGTCGTCAGTGCCCGCACTCGAGCTATCGGTCGCACCCCCAAACCGCCGTTCGGTGGCCATGCCGGAGATGCCGTGGCAGCCCCCGCCCACTTCGCCCCCGCCTGGTTCGAAGGGACTGGCATGGTCGACACACCCGTCTACCTGCGCCAACCCTGGCAACCCGCGGTGTTGCACGAGGGTCCGGCCATCATCTTGGAGTACGACTCGACCACCATGGTCCTGCCCGGCCAGACATGGGAACTCGATTCGGCCGGTTCGATCGTAATCAAGGAGGGGCAGTGACGGTCGATCCCGTGACATTCGAGGTGGTGTCAGGTGGCCTGCGTGCACTGGCCCAGGAGATGAAGGTCTCTGTGATGCGCACGGCCTACAGCCCGGTGGTGGCGTCCGGGGGCGACATGTCAGCGGGCATTGCCGATGCTCAGGGATTGGTCGTCGCTCAAGGCCAGGACATTCCAGGACAACTCGGAGCACTGCCCGGCTCGCTCCACGCCATGCTCGAACCGTGGCGAGGCAGACTCGAACCCGGCGATGTGCTCATCGGGAACGACCCGTACCTTTGTGGGTCAAATCACATCAACGACGTCTGCCTAGTGATGCCGATGTTCGTCGAAGGCGAGCTTCTCGCCTATTCGTGCACCCGCACTCACTGGATGGACATCGGAGGAACGACTCCTGGGTCCTTTAATCCCCGCGTGCCGGATATGTTTGCAGAAGGTCTGCGCATCCCGACCGTGTTGGCCTACAAAAACTACGAGGCCGTTGACGCCATCTGGGAGATCATCTTTGCCAATGTCCGCGGTCGGCGGGAGCGCGAATGGGATCTGCGGGCAGGATTCGCAGGTTGCGCCACCGCCGAGCGCGGCTTACGGCGCATTTGCACTCGCTATGGCGCCGACGTAGTCCGATCCGTCATGGAGATGGCCCTGCTGGACTCCGAGCGTCGAATGCGCTCACGGCTGCTCGAAGTTCCCGATGGGACCTACCACGCCGTGGACTGGTTCGAGGGGGATGGGTGGGAAGATCGACCCGTGCGTCTCGAGGTGGCCGTCACCATCGCCGGCGACGCCATCAGCATGGATTGGAGCGGCTCGGATCCCCAGGTCCGAGGCGGCCTCAACCTGCCCTATTCGTCCACATTCGGGGTCGGAATCTACGCACTCAAAGCGGCGCTGGGCCAAGGTATCGCGCCCAACGCGGGACTGTGGGCGATGCTCGAGGTGACGGCACCGGTGGGGACGGTCGTCAATCCGCTGCCGCCTGCGCCCACACAAGCCAGTGCAGCCGAGACCATTCAGCGTTGTGCCGACCTTCTCATGATGTGCCTGGCCCAGGTCGTGCCCGACGATGTCCTGGCTGGGACATTTGCCTCCGCCTCTGTCCTGATGATGGAGGGTCGTGATCCAGTGCCTTGGAGGCGAGAGCTCCTAGGTCGCGAGCGCTCGGTTTTCATGGACAACGGCCCAGGAGGCATGGGCGGGCGGCGCACGGGCGACGGCGTCTCTGGCATCAAGGTGCACACGGGGAACGCGCGGGTGCCATCCATCGAATCCGCCGAATTTGCCATGCCGGTGCGAGCGATTCGTTGGGAACGGGTCCGGGACACCGGCGGCGCCGGAGCGCGGCGAGGAGGATGCGGCGTCGCAAGGGAATGGGAGGTTCTCGACGATCGAGTGAACTTCACCCTCATGACTGAACGGTCGCGCGTTCCGGCCTTTGGCCTACTGGGTGGGGGTGCCGGGGCACTAGGCGTCTTCGCCATCAATCCCAACAGCGCTAACGAGGATCTCCTCCCGTCGAAGACGGCGCCACGCGAACTGAACCGAGGCGACCGTTTCCTGTTTCAGAGCGCCGGTGGTGGTGGGTATGGCGATCCCTACCAGAGAAGCACCGATGCCGTTCTGGCCGACGTCCGTGAGGAATACGTTTCCCGAAAATCCGCGCAGGACCAATACGGGGTAGTGATCGACAAGGCAATGCAGGTGGATCCCGTCAAGACCGAAGACCTCCGCAGACGGCGCACGGCCACCCAAGGGGAAGACCAGCTCGTCGATCGGGGGCACTGGACCTACGGCGACATCGACAGCGCCACCGCAAAGTGACCGAAATGCCGATAGACACGAATGCAATCACGGCAGCTGTTGAGGATCTCCAGGTCCTTGTCCGTGGCGACGGAGCCGATATCGAACTGGTGAGGGTCGACGTCGAGAGCCGGTACGTCGAGCTTTCTCTCGACCTGTCGAAGGTCGAATGCCTGGACTGCGTCATACCACCCCATCTGCTGGCCGACATGGTGACGCAACGAATACGGGATCGGGCTCCCGGCTACCAGGTGGTCGTGCGCGATCCACGGGACGTGGCGGCTTCCTAAACGAATCAGACGCGCCCTAGACGAGGCGCCATTCCCAAGGGACCATCGGCGAGAGGAGAGCGAGTGACACACGGCATCGTCTTGGATCCGACAGCGACCGCCAGAAAGGAGGGGCACTCCGCCGGACCACCGCTCGGCCAGCTGGGCGGCAAGGTGATCGGCATGCGCAGAGACTTCTGGCTTTCCTGGGACGTCGTCACCGACGAGTGGGCCCGAATGCTCACCGAGGCAGGCGCCAGCGTGAAATTCTGGCACCACCAACCGCCGGTCGGAAAGCAAGCGGAAGCTGTTCTGGCCAGTTACAACAGTTTCCTGACCGAGACCGATGCCACCATCGCCGGGCTCTGCAACTGCGGCGCCTGCACGATGTGGACCATTCACGATGCGCTCTTATCGTTGGAGCGCGATCACCCGACCATCGTGTGCACGACGGAGCATTTCCGCGAGCTGGCGATCTCCTTGGCAGGCCAGGGCGGGCGACAAGAGATCCGGATGCAGGTCCTTCCTTATCCCTTGCAGGGCCGCGCCGACGATGATGTTCGCCAGGTGGCACGAGACACCTTCCCTTCGCTGCTCGAGGCGTTCGGGGCTGTTGTCTGACATGGCTAACTCCGCTGCGTTGGACAGTGCACGCATCGAGGTGGATCTCGATCCGAGGAGATTCAACCAGAAGATCCTCGAGATGGGCTGGGGGGATGGACTGCCCTGCATTCCGCCAACGGAGCCTCTCGTCCTCGAATACCTCGCCGAAACCACGCGGTCCCCCGGTGACATCGTAGCCGCGCTCCCCCCCTCTGGGGCGGACTGCACCGTCGAGAAGATCGCTATCAACGCTGTCATGGCGGGCGCCCCGCCAACGGCCATGCCACTCCTGTGTGCGGTCGTCGAGGCCATGGCCGACGCAGAATTCTTCCTGGCGGGGATCAATGCAACGACAGCCTCGGTTGTTCCCGCCGTTGTCGTCAACGGGCCGATCCGGCACCAGCTCAAGATTCCCTTCTCCTATTCCTGTCTCGGAGGCATGACGAGCTGCGCGCCCAGCGTCGGTCGGGCAACCAGACTCATCCTCCGTCACGTTGCCGGACAAGTCGCCGGTGTCACGTCAGAGTCCGTCTTTGGTCAACCTGCTCGAGTCATCGGCCTGGTCACCGGGGAATGGGAAGAACGCTCGCCCTGGGCACCACTGGCTGAACGCAGAGGTGTCCCCGGCGATGCCGTGACGGTCTTGGGAGCAATGGGGACGACCAACGTCGTCGACACCCTGCAAGTGAGCGCCCAACACCTCCTCCACCTGATCGGAGGCTCTGCCGGTTACATGGGTGCCAACGGCCTCTACCTCCACAACAACACGTTCTCCCAGTTCACGGTGGCCCTCAACCCATCGTGGGCCTACATCATCGGCAAGGAATTCCCCTCGATGGAAGAAGTCCGGCGCATCTTGTGGGAACGGGCCTCACTCCCGATCGACGCGTTCCCGCCGGCCACTCGGGAGATGATCGAACGGGATGAGCGCGTGCAGTCAGACGGCCGGGTCCATCAAGTTCGCTCCCCGGATGACATCAACGTCTTCGTATGTGGCGGCGAAGGCGCGCTGCATGCCACGCTCCTCCCGGGCTTCACCTCGTCACTGGCCGTCACCCGACCCATAACTGGGTGATAGAGCCCCAGTCGAGGAGCCCTCGAAGGTAGCTGGCCCTTCACGACTCGTCTTCGACGTCCGGGACTTGGCTCACGCTCAAGCTGTAGTGACCAACGGCGTCGTCGACACCCGACGTGTCAACCGCTTCGGCCATCAGCTCCTAGTGGCCCGTCGCTGATATAGCTCGGATAGTTAAAGTGGCACCATGCCATTGGTGACCGCTCCTCCGTTGACCATGACGGCCAAACAGCGCAAGGCCCTCGAGCAGATAGCCCGTTCGACCTCGCTGCCGCACCGAAAGGTGGTCCAGGCATCGGCACTGCTGCTCGCCGCTGATGGGCTGGCCACTAACGAAGTGGCCCGCCAGTGCAACACGACGAACGATTCGGTCCGTGCGTGGCGCCGTCGCTTCGAGGCTGAGGGCGTCGACGGCGTGGGCGAGATCGCGCCGGGGCGGGGCCGCACGTCGTGGCTGCCCGACGGCACGGTCGAGGCGGTGGTGCACGACACGCTGCACGCGGTGCCCGATGACGGGTCGACGCATTGGAGCACCAGGCTCATGGCCGAACGCCACGGCATTGGCAAGGACACCGTGGCTCGCATCTGGAAGAACCACAACATCAAACCTTGGAAGGTTGACACCTTCAAGATCTCGACCGACCCGGACTTCGAAGCCAAGCTCATTGACGTGGTCGGGCTCTACTTGAACCCGCCCGAACGGGCCATTGTCTTTAGTTTTGACGAAAAGACCCAGGTCCAGGCGCTTGATCGCACCCAGCCGTCGCTCCCAATGAAGCCCGGTCGAGGCGGGACGATGACCCATGACTACAAGCGCCACGGCACCACCGACCTCTTCGCCGCCATGAACGTGGCGACGGGCGAGGTGCTCTACGACACCCGCACGTCGCACAAGGCGACCGACGTGCTCCGCTTCTTCAAGCTGATCGACCTCCACGTGCCGAAGGATCTCGAGGTGCACGTGATCCTCGACAACCTCAGTGCCCACAAGGCCCCGGTGGTCAGCGACTGGCTGGCCGATCCCAAGCGAGCCCGCTGGCATCTGCACTTCACACCAACCAGTTCGTCGTGGCTCAATCTGGTCGAGCGCTGGTTCGGTGAACTCACCGAACGCCGACTGCGGCGTGGCGTCTTCTCCTCGGTGCCTCACCTGATCGAAGCCATCGAGCTATGGGCCGAGCACTGGAACGACAATCCAAGGCCCTTCATCTGGCACAAGCCGGCCAAAGAGATCATCGCCAAAGTGCGCCGCGGACGGTCATCACTTAGCCGAGTCATTTCCGCGACGGAGCACTAGTAGGTGACGGCGCAGCCCCCGACAACTGGCGGCAATGTCCTGCCAACTCTTCCTCATGGGGTCATTCGGATCTTTCCGTCATTACTTAGGTGACCACTTGACTATCTCCCCGGTCGTGATCACTACTTAAGGAGATGGTTAACCATCCGGCTGAGCGCAACCGGGTCTTTCTGGCCCTGGCTGATCCGAGCCGCCGGTCAATGGTGGAGCGATTGACCAGCGGCCCGGCCTCGGTGAGCCAACTAGCTGAGCCCCTGTCCATGTCCTTGGCTGCCGTCGTCCAGCACGTGAGCGTGCTCGAAGCGGCCGGGATCATCGCCACTGAGAAAGTGGGCTGCGTCCGCACCTGCCAGCTCAGGCCAGAGAGCCTCCGACCAGCCGAAGACTGGTTCGCCAAGCAGCGCCGCGATTGGGAACGCCGCCTCGATCGCCTCGGCGACGTTCTGGCCGAGCGGCACGAACAACAGATATCTCGACAACACCAACCCAAGGAGGAAACATGACCACCCGCAGCGTCGTCCACAACAGCTTCACTCTCGAGCGCGAATACCCGCTTCCACCCGTAGAGGTGTTCGAGGCGTGGGCCAACCCACGAATCAAGGTTCGCTGGTTCGCCGACAATGCCGTGGGCTACACAATGGACTTCCGGCCCGGTGGCCTCGAGCAGAACGACGCCACCCTTCCTGACGGGAAGCGCATCACCTGGGAGTCGCTCTACCGAGAGATCGTCCCGGACCATCGCATCGTCTACACCTCGGTCCTCTCCGAGGACGGCACGGTGGCGACCCTGACGCTGACCACCGTCGAGTTCGTCCCGGAGGGCACCAGCACTCGTCTCGTCCTGACCGAAGCGGGCGCCTACTTGGACGGACGTGAGCAGCCGGCCTGGCGTGAAGAGGGAACGGCCGGATGGCTCGACAAGCTTGGTCAGCACCTGACCGAAAAGGCCCAGGTGTAGCCACAGCCGGACCGCGATCGCCTATGACGGTCCGCTCTGGAATGGCAGCTGCTGGCCGAGGATCAGGTGACTTCGCTCCCCCGAAGGTCCGGCAGCGCCAAGAGCGACCGGTACAGCTCAGGGTCGAAGATCAAGGGCCGGTCGGCCAGGAACAACTTGCCGTAGCGCTCGAAGAAGATCAGCTGCTTGATGAGGAGCAGCTCACTGTGCGGTGGAGCTTGAGCGGCGCCCACCAGGCCCATTTGGCGGAGCTTGCGGCGCTCCTGACGAGCCAGCTTCAGCCAGCCCACGAGCGACAGTGAAGTCCGCTCCTGCCCCGGCAGGCTGCTCTGGGTCGGGGGCGCCAGCATCATGAGATCGATCTCGCTGAACGGGCTGGTCATGATCATGAGCGTTTGCGCCCGTATCACCTGCTCGAGGTCGGCCAGCGTGATGCCAGCGGCCGTGAGAACGTCGTCGTCGATGAAGGTTCGCATATGGGCTACCACATCGGGCCAAGCCGATTCATCGCCCAGAGCCCCTTCGATCGATCGGCGGAAGAAGACGCGGGACGCCTCGGGCAGCCGGCCGACAATGCCCCAGTCCAGCAAGGCCACCCGACCCTCCGCGGTCACCAGCAAGTTGCCGGCGTGCATGTCCCCATGGAAGACACCGGTACACAGCGTCGTGGCGAACCAGGACTCGAGCACAGTCTGGATGGCGCGCGTGGTGTCGACCGCCTGATCTGACAGCGAGGCCAGATCGTCGATGGTCGAACCCTCCACGAACTCCATGGTCAAGACATTGGGTCCGCAGGCCGACCACATCGGCTCCGGCACGATCACCTCGGTGGCGCCCATCAGTCCCAGCACCTGGCGGTACCAATCCATGACATGAGCCTCATTACGCAGGTCCAACTCTTCGGTCAACTGCGTGGCCAATCCATCGAGCAGCTGCGGGATCGCTGGCACCATACCGACCGGAAGCCACCCGGCCAGCCAGCGAGCCATCGGCTGAATGAGACCCAGGTCGGTCGCCACCACTGTGGCAGCACCTGGACGCAGGACCTTGACGGCGACGTCGGTCCCGTCTCGCAGCCGCCCGCGATGCACCACGGCCAGCGAGGCCGCGGCAAAGGGCTGCGGTGCCAGTTCGCTGAAGATCTCATCGATGCGGCAGCCGAGGTCGGCCTCGATGGTCCGACGTACCGCGTCCGTTGGGACGGGTCGCCCATCGTCGAGCACGCCCCGCATGGCGTTGGACAGATGCTCGCCGGCCAGGCTGGGTGACGAGGCCAGGAGCTGCCCAAGTTTGACGAAGGTCACGCCAAGCGCGTCGACCACCTTGCGCAGCGCACCGCCGAGGCGAGTGGCCCGCTGCTCGGGGTTTCGGCTCGAGGTGGTGAGCACGGCCGGGACGAGATAGCGCAGCGCCACCACCGTGATCTGCGCCAACCGCTTCGACCGCTCGATGACACTGGCGCTGACCCCGTCCAGGTCGACCGTGTGCAGGTCGGGGAAGCTCGAAAGCGACGCCGCGCTGACCGGTTCGCTCACCTGGCTTCGAATCCGAAACGGCAAGACCGTACGGCGCCGACGAAAACGTTCGGCTCAATGTCCGGAGGCTCGCTCACCTCGATGGAAGCCAGGCGGGACGTGAGGGCCTCGAGGAGGAGCCGGAGCTCCAAACGGGCCAGCGATGCCCCTACGCAGAAGTGCGTGCCGAACCCGAACGAGACATGTGGATTTGGATCACGCCGGATGTTGAACTCGTAGGGACGATCGAAGACCCGCTCGTCCCGGTTGGCGGAGGGGTACAGCAACACCACCCGATCGTCCTTGGCCACCGGAGTCCCGGCGATCTCGGTGTCAGCGGTGACCGTCCGGAAGAAATTGTTGAGCGGCGTTACCCAACGAATCAACTCTTCAACCGCGTCGGGAATCAGGCTGGCGTCCTCGGCCAAATCCCCCCACACGTCCGGATGCCGGGACAACTCCACCAGGCCTCTTGAAATCACCGTACGGGTGGTCTCAGCTCCGCCCGAGATGAAGAGCCCCGTCTCCTGCGTGATGACGCCCATGTCCATCGGGCACCCGTCGAGCTCAGAATGCGCCCATACCGAGAGCAGATCATCTCGGGGCGCGCTCTGGCGCTCCTCCACCAGGGGTCCGAGTTCCTGGCTGAACTCCATGATGGCGCCCATGAACCCGGCCATCGTGTCGGGATCGTGCGGGACCTGGTCGATCCGCATCAAGCGCTCAGAGCACGACCGCATCAGCGAGGCCTGCTCGGGAGGAAAGCCGAGCAAGTGGGCGGTCAGCCAGGCCGGCAAGGGCGCGGCCAGCTGATCGACCACCTCGAACTCCCCATCGGCGATGAAGCCGTCGATGAGGTCGGTGATTAGCTCGCCAAGCAGCGGCTCGAGACGCTTCACCGCGCGCGGCGTCAAGCGACGGGACACCAGAGCCCGCTGGGCCGCGTGGTCCGGATCGTCCAGCGCGATCATGTCGCGCTCCATGCCCGCCTCTTGTGGAAAAGAGCGGTAGCCGCTCTCGCTGGAGAAGAGGTCGTTGCGTCGCTCGACCTCGATCAGTTCGGGATGGCCCAGCACGGCCAGCAAACCATTGGCTTCGTCGTGCCAGAGGGGGCCCTGTTGTCGGAGCTCCCGGAATGCCTCGTGCATCCCATCGATGTCCCCGTAGAAGGCCGGGGAGATCAGATCAGGAGCCACCATCGGAACTGTCGCGTGACCGATCGGTTCAGGCGTCAGAGGTGATTTCGCGCAACTTCGCCTGCATCGCATCAGCCGCTGCCGATGGGCCAGCACTCATCTGACCCTGCATGGCCATGAGCCGGCTCATGTCACCTTCCACTCGGATCTGACCACCCATGAAGGCCTGCATGGCGGCCGCTTGGTTGCCGTCGACGAACATGCTCTTGGCCACCGTGTAGGGAATGGTGAGCTTGGTCGGGCAGCCGTCGATCAGACCCTGGGCGAAGGCGCCGCTGGAAACGTGGAGTTCCTTGTCGCCGCTCGGCGTACCGGTCACCACCAGGTTCAGCTCCAGGGCACTCGGCAGTAGACCGTCACCTGCCTCGGCGGTCAGCTTTTGAACCTCGTCGAGCCATTCGTCAGAGAGAAATGGGTAGGGCACCGGCGCTTCCTCCTTCACTGAGCAGATCGACCGGAATACGCAGCGAACGCCAGGTCGGCCTTGGAATCAACGAAAGATAACTTGATTATTGATCAGCGTCCATATCTATCGGTAACCTCGCCGATAGCCTCGCATGGCGTCAACTTTCTTGACGGTCCCGCAGGAGCTGGCGCACCCGCTCGTGCGACATTCCAGCGGCCTCGCCAATTTGTCGGAGGCTGTACCCAGCAGCGGCGGCCCGGACTATGGCCTCGTCAAGGTCCCGCTGGGCCTGGATCGAGGCCTGCGAGCGGTTGCGCACGCCATCCACCGCGTCAGCAACGTGGCCCTGAGGTGACTGCAGGAGAAGCTCGGCCAGCGTCGAAAAAGTGGATTCGGAGGGAGGTACCTCCCCCAGTGCTCCGAAGACGGCCATGCCCAGACTCAAGAGCGCGAAGACCCTGACCAGGTTGTCGGTGTCCACGGCTGGGGAAATCAGGCCGAGGGCAATCCCGGCTTGGGTCGCCTGCCCCATCGCCTCGAGATAGCCCTCGAGTCCGCGCCGCAACATGGCAGCGACCTCGGGCTCGCGGCGGGCCACCCCGAGAACGTCGAGCAGGAGCAGTGTGCGACCCTCGGTCAGCGCCGACATACCTTCAGCGAAGAGATGTGATGCTTCAGTCCAGGAGAGGGTCGAGAGATGTGGTTTGCTACGCAGCGCCACCTCGGGCGGCGTCAGACCCAGCGCCGCCACGAAGAGTTCGAACTTCCCGGCGAAATGGGCGTAGAGGGCGCCGGTCGTGACACCAGCTCGCTCGGCGATTTCGACCACCGTCGCCGCTTCGTAGCCCTTGGCGGAGAATTCGACCAGAGCGGCATCAACCAGCGCGGCCCGGGAGTTGCGACGTGACCCTTCCCTCGGTGCGTTGACCTCTGGACTGGCCGGTTCAGTCGTGACGTCGTCCATCAGCGGGGCTCAGCCCGGTGCATCCACGGCGTCGTCGGGTAACGTCAGACCTTGGGCCACGGAGTAACCCCCGGGACGCGGATACTCGGTGGCCCAGGCGTCGGCCTCACCCATCGTCTCGAAGGGGCCGATGATGGCGTCGGGGGCGGTATTGGCAGGACCTCGAAGCACCACGGCGACCATCAGCAGAGCTTACGTCCAGGCCTTCGGGCCACCGCTTTCCGTGGACACCGTCCCGGCGCTATCGTCGCAGCGGAGCGCCGGGACGCCTGGTCGGCACATGTGTTGGTGCATGGGAGATTCAGGAGGTCGCGATGCGGCAGTCGATTTCGGTGGTGCAGTTGAACAGGATCGGCGCAGTAGCCGTGCCGATCGGCGTGGCCGCAGTGATCATCCCGTGGCGGACCACCTTCGCCTTGCCCGCCGCGGCCCTCATTCTCGTGGCTGCCATCGCGGTGCTCTCGATACGTGGTGACCGCGCCTCGGGCTACCTGGCCGCCATCGTGGCCACACTTTCCTTCGACTTCTTCTTGACGCGACCGTACGAGCGGCTGTCCATCATCAGCCGTCCCGACATCGAGACCACGATCTGCCTGTTTGTGGTCGGCGTCGTCATCACCGAGGTCTCGGTGCTGTCGAGGCTGCGGCACCAGCGCGCCCTCGACGAGTCGGGCTACGTGGCCCTCATGCACCGGGTGTCCGAGGAAGTGGCCTCGGGACGAAGCACGGCCGAAGTCATCGAGGCCGCTCGTACCGGCCTCATCGCTCTCCTCTCCCTGCGTGCTGCCCGCTACGAGTCAGGAACGGCCGAACGCCGAAGGGCCCGGGTCGAACCCGACGGCACCATCATCAGTGGCGCCATCACCTGGAGCAACGAGAGCCTCGGCTTGCCCGGACCCGAATTGGAGATCGCGGTCCGGGACCGCGGCCGCCAGATCGGGCGGTTCGTGCTCACCCCGACTCCAGGGCTTCCGGTCCCGACCCGGCGCCTGATGGTGGCCGCCGCTCTGTGCGATCTGGTCGGATCAGCGCTGGCCTCGGTGCCCCGGTCAGCCTGACGTCAGGGGGAGTCCCCTCAGCGTGGGCTCGCCACAAAGATGGGGATCACCCGCTCCGTCCTCTCCTGGTACTCGGCATAAGACGGGTATGCCTCGACGGCGCGCTCCCACCACTGGGCCCGTTCGTCACCCTTCACCTCTCGGACGACGACGCTGAAGGGCTCCGGGCCGTCCTGGAGCAGCACGTCATCGGGATAGGCGAGGAGGTTGTAGTACCAGACGGGATTCTGGGGCGCACCACCCATGGAAGCCACCAAGGCGTACTCACCGTCGTGCTCGACCCGCATGACCGGGGTCTTACGGACCTTGCCGCTTTTGTTCCCCCGTGTGGTGAAGATGACGATCGGCAGTCCCGTGGCGAGCAACGTGTTGGCCCGTTGGCCACCAGAGTTCTCGTATTCGGCAACTTGATCTCGCACCCATTCCGATGGGCTCGGCTCATACTCCCCTTCAGGCACCATGACGAACCTTTCTCACTCGCAAATGTCTTGGCTTGAACCTACGGGCTAAGGCTCGGCCACCAGGCCTTCAGGTGCTGGTTGAGCCTCGCCGCCTCACCAGGGAGTCGACCGTCACCGCGGCCAGCAGCACCAAGGCGGTCGCCATTTCCGACCCGGCCGTGCTCACACCGATGAGGGCCAGCCCGTTGACGACGGCGGCGATCAGGATTGCCCCGAGGAGCGCGTGCACCGCCTTGCCCCGTCCTCCAAAGAGGCTGGCGCCGCCGATGACCGCGGCGGCGACCGCGTAGAGCACCAACGTGCTGCCGTCGAAGCCCACAGAGATCGAGCCCAACTGCGATGCCGACACCACGCCGGCCATCCCGGCGGTGAACCCGGAGAGCATGAAGGCGATGGTGCGAATCAGGTTCACGTTGATGCCGGCTCGGCGGGCCGCCTCTGGACTGGCGCCAATGGCGTAGATGTACCGGCCGGTCCGGGTTCGGCCCAGCAGCCAGGTCCACGCCATAACGATGCCAATCACAATGGGAAACACCCAGGGCACGCCACGGAGCGGCGCGAGATTCCCCCGGTTCAGGTTGCAGACCCAGACGAGCACGACACCAGCCGCGGCCGCGGCGGCGACGGTCAGAATGGTGATGCTCAGTGGAGGTGCGCTGAGGCCCTTGGCGTGGCGGCGGCTGGTGCGCACGATGGAGGTCACCGCGTAGAGCCCGACCACGACGACCAGAAGGATCCAGCTGGCCGTCGTGCTCAAGTACCCGTACACCAGGTCATTGATGTACTTGTCGGTGCTGGTGGTGATGACACCGCCCACCGCGCCATGAATGATGTCGAACAGCCAAATCAGCACGCCGGCGAAGCCGAGCAATCCCGCCAAGGTCACCACGAAGGAAGGCAGGTGAAGCCGGGTGATCAGGAAGCCCTGCAGGGCGCCGAGCCCCGCACTCACCAGAAGCCCCACGATGATGGCGGCCCACCACGGCCACCCGTAATAGGGCAACATCAAACCAGCCATGACCGTCGCCGCGATGCCGGCCAGGTAGCCGACGGAGAGGTCGATCTCGCTCAGCAGGAGGGCGAACAACTCGGCCAATCCGAGCATCACGAAGACCGCCGCCTGGACGAACAAATTGACGATGTTGCCGGCCGAGAGGAACTTCGATTGCTGGACCTGGAAGATCACCACAATGGCCACGAGGCCGGCCACGATCGGCAGCACGCCGCTGTCGCCGTTCCGAATGCGCCTCACCCAGGCCCGGACATACTCACCGAGCGAGTCCGCTAAAAGTTCCGGGGCGGCCGCCACCACGTTTTCGACCTGTGCCTCTGCGGCCGCTCCGTTACCTTTTGTCGGCTCGTCCACCGCTCCTCCTCAACACCGTTGTGCCATGCGAATTGATAGAGCTCGTTCAGGATCCTGCGGTGCCGACGCTTTCGGCGGTTGACGCATTACCGGAGTGTCCAGTGGTCATGAATTCCACCACCGACTGCGTCGTGAAGTCAGAGGCAGGACCACTGGTGGCCAGGCCGCCGAGATAGAGAACCGCGATGTCGTCGGCCACCTCGAAGACATCGACCAGGTTGTGCGAAATCATCAGCACGGTGGTGCCACGGCTGGCCAGCCTCTTGATCAGGTCGAGCACCATCCGGGTCTGGGCCACCCCGAGAGCCGCCGTCGGTTCGTCCATGATGACCAGACTGGCGTTGGACATGACCGCCTTAGCCACTGCCACCGATTGACGTTGGCCACCGGATAGCGAGGCCACCGGCTGGCGGATGGATCGAACAGTCGTGACGGATAGCTCTTTGAGTATCTCCCGTGCCGCGATCTCCATGCTGGTTTCGTCCAGCGTCCAGTGGCGCATCTTCTCGTGGCCCAGGAACATGTTCTGGACGATGTCAAGGTTGTCGCACAGGGCGAGGTCCTGGTAGATCGTGGTGATCCCGAGCGCCTCGGCATCCTTCGGGCTTTTCAGCTGGACGGGTTTGCCGCGCCAGAGGATCTTGCCCGAATCGGGCTCCCAGAGCCCCGAGATCGTCTTGACCAGACTGGACTTGCCGGCTCCGTTGTCCCCGACCAGGGCGGTGACTCGTCCCGTTTTGATCTCGAGGCTGACGTTATTGACGGCCCGTACGGCGCCGAAGGTCTTCGACACTCCCTGCAATGAGATGAGCGACTCCCCTTCGGGCACTTGACTCCCCTCCGTCGTCACCGCGACACCCTCCCCTCAGCCTGCCCGCCTCTTCCGCCGAAGCGGAAGAGGCGGACCCGGCATGAGATATGTCCCGAACGATCCGGGACGATACAGGGACCGAGGTCCCGATGCACTGGTTACGGGGTGATGCCGGCAGCCGTGCAGTCAGCCGCGTACGGAGCGGCACAGAGCTGAGCGGCCGGAACGAAGTTGTCGGCGATGATCGTCGACTTCATGTTCTTCGTCGTGACGTATTCCGGCGTCAGCAACACGGAGGGCACCGAAGTACCGCTGGTGGTGTCCGTCGTCTTGCCGTTGACCAGGTCGGACGGAGGCTTCTGCCCGGCCCTCAGGTACAGAGCAAGTGCCGACGCCGCCTCAGCCTCGAGGAAGATCGGCTTGTAGACGGTCCCGCACTGGTAGCCCGACAGCACGTTGTCCAAACCGGTCAGCGTGGCATCCTGCCCGGTGGTCGGGAAGGTCTTTGGTGCAACGTGCAGCGACTGCAGGTACGTGATGATCGGCGAACCCGTCTCGTCGTTCGGGATCAGCGCGGCATTGATGTTCGGGTGAGCCGTGTAGGCCTCCTGGAACTCCGTCTCCGCCGTCGTGGTCGTCCAGGTGTCAGCCGTGTTGGTGACATCGACCCACTTCCCAGACTTGAAGTAGGGCTTGAGCACGGCGTCGTAGCCCTGCGCAAAGAGGGTGGCGTTGTTGTCAGTGGCCGCACCGTGCATGACGACGACTTGGGGCTTCTTGACGTGCCAGGCCGCGACACAGGACACCAGCGACTGGCCGATCAGCTTGCCGACGGCGACGTTGTTGAAGCTGACGTAGTACTGGCGACTCCCGCCCAGCGTCAGACGGTCGTAGTCGATCACATCGACTCCGTGCGACTTGGCGTAACTCTCAATGGAGGCACCCACTCCAGAGTCGAGCGGGTCGACCATGAGCACGGTGGCTCCGTTGGTGATGTCTGTCTCGGCGTCGGTCAACTGCGTCGAGTCAACCCCGAGGGCGTTCTGCACCACGAACTGGGACGAAGACAATCCCGCCGTTTTCAGTGCCTTGGTGATGTCCGGCGCGTCGAACTCCACGTACCGGGTCGAGCTCACGGTGTCGGGCAGGATCGCCGCCACCTTGCCCTTACCGGCCTTGGCCAGGGATTTTAGTTGCTTCATGGCCGTAAAACGGTTGGTAAACGACGTGGCCGGCAATTTGGACGGGCCCTTAGTACTGGCGGCCCCCGAAACAGTGGCGGTCGCCATCATCAGCCCCATCACCAAAACCAGCACAACGCTTCCCAGCTTGCTGAATTTCGCTATACGCACTTGCACCCCCAAGCTCGGGACCCCAAACCTCAGGTCCGTTCTCTGTAATGCCCCCCGGTCCAGCGGTCCGAACGGCGGCGCAGAACCCAAAAGGCCTACGTGAAGGAATCTAGCCAATTGTTTCTGCCGCGTGTCCGATTAGCGACTTTTTGGATAACCGGCCCATCGACCTCCGGTTTCATGCTCAACGGTCCAGCCGCGAGCAGCTCTGCTAACGCTTCTGAACCACGCTGACCCCGTCGCCGATGGGAAGTAGGACCACCTGGACCCGGTCATCGGCCGCGATGGCGTCGTTGAGGGCCCGGATCGCCGCCACGTTCTCGCTCTTTTCGCCATCATCGACCACCCGTCCGTGTTGCAACATGTTGTCCAGCAGGATCAGCCCACCAGGACGAAGTCGGGCCAGGATCTCCTCGTAATAGACGGGATAGCCCGTCTTATCGGCATCGATGAAGGCGAAGTCGAACACCTCATCCTTGGGCAGGGCGCGCAGGGTCTCCGCACCCGGGCCAATCCGCAGTTCGATCCGGTCGGCCACGCCGGCTTCGTCCCACACTCCTCGGGCGATGGAGGTCCATTCCTCGCTGACATCACAACAAAGCAGGTGACCACCCGGGCCGATGCCACGGGCCACAGCCAGGGCCGAGTATCCGGTGAACGTCCCCACTTCGATGGCTCGCTTCACTCCCATGGCGCGGACCAGCATCTCCATCAGAACTGACTGATCGTCGCCGATCTGCATGCCGGCCGCGGCGCCGGTCTTTTCCTGCGTGATGCGCTGCAGCTCGAGCTGCAGCTCATCGGGCGGGCTCGAGTGGGCCGCTGAATAGTCGTCGATGGCCGGATCGATAAAATGGCTCCGTCGTCGAGCAGTCGGTGTGGTCATGAGGTCTTCTCATCCCTTCTTTGTTCGGGTTCTGGTCACCTTCGACACGATCTCGACCAGGTTGCCGTCCGGATCGCGCAGGAGCGCATTGCGGTTGTTGTTGCCGGTGTCATGGGGTGGTTGGACCACCGGGACCCCGGCGGCCACCAGCTCAGCGAAAGACTGATCGACATCGTCACACCAGATCACCAGCACCATGGCGGGGCTGCCTGGTACGGCCTCCACGCCATGGACCTCGAGGGCTGCCTCGACCGTCCCCAGCCCGAGGGTGAAGCCATGGAGTCGCAACTCGACATGGGTGGGCACGCCCTCCCGTGGGGTCCGGAACGCTTCGGTGAACCCCAACAGGTCGCCGTAGAAGTGAATCCCGGCCTCGATGTCACGGGTGTAGAGGTTGACCAGCCCGTCAACGAACACGGAGCCCACGGTAGCGGGGACTCCTGCGCCAATGACGTCCCTACCCGGCCAGGTCCTGCGAGCTGAAGGAGGCCTCGCCCCCACCGAGATTCCAGCTGACCACCCGGCGTGGATGGATGCGGATCAGGTTGTCGGGCTCCCCCACCTGCTCGGCCGCACCCCGGATCTCTAGAAATCGCATGCCGGCCGCTCCTTCACCGACGGCGTCATCGACCACGAACGACACCGCGGGATGGCTGGCGATGTTCTTGTACTTGGCCGAAGTCGCATTATTGAACCCACCGATGTCGATGGTGCCCAGCTCAGCGTTGTAGCTGAATCCCACCGGCTTGTTCTGGGGTGTGCCATCGGGAGCGATGGTGGCCAAGCGGCCCTTGCTCTGACTGTTCAGGTAGCTGACGTAGGTCTCATCGAGCGGCATCTGGTGCCTCCTGTCGGGCTGCCCCGACGCTACCGGGAGCGGCCGTGAGTCATACCTCCGAGGTCAGCGGGGTACAGACTGAGACGGTGCCGCCATCGCGGTGCCCTCAGATTGGACGGTGCAGCATGACGACGACGCTTCGGGTGCACAGGGAAGCCCCGGGCATCGGATTCGAGCTTCGACGCGGCACGTTCACCGTGTCCCTCGACGGGACCGCCATTGGCACCATCGACTGGCAGGGCACCCTCGAGGTCCCGATCGATCCGGGGCGCCACGTGGTCAAGGCCGAGGTCGGCCGCTACTCCAGCCGTCCGCAGACCTTCGATGTGGCCGAACAAGAAACGGCATCCTTCCGCTGCCACGGCGCCATGCTCTGGCCTCGGTTCGTGCTGTCACTGTTCGTCACCAACCTGGCCATCAACTTGCACGAGGCGAAGCTCTAACCGAGAACGACCGTCTACTCCCCCGCCACGATGCGGGTCAGGTCCTCACCCCACACCACGTCGCCGGAGTACGCACCCTGCACGATCTTGAGCCACTCGACGGCACTCCCGGGCGCCGGCGTCGGGATCTGATGGGTCAGCACCAGGGTGGGCACGCCGGCCCGAGCCGCCGTCTCCGCCGTCTCGGTCAGCGTGGAGTGGTAGTCGACGGTGTCGACGAAGCGCTGCACCGGCACCATCCGGACCAGGTCCTCCCGTAACACCGTCTGCACGTAGACATCGGCCCCCTCGAGCAAGGTATTCAGACCGGCACAGGGCTTGGTGTCGCCGGCCAGGACGACAGCCTGCCCTTCAGACTCGATCCGGTACCCCACCGTGGGCTCGACCGGCCGATGGTCGGTGGCCCCGACCACGATCTCCACCGGCGCATGGTCCAACCGGTCACCAGGCGAGACTTCGTGCACCTCGACCTGGGGGCCCCAGGTCAGATCGTCGTGGTGGGCGATCCGGTACGACACATCGGCGGCCAGCATGGCCATCAGGCCGTCGACCATGGCCTGGGTCCCGGGCGGCCCATAGATCCGAAGCGGTGACGGAACCGGACTCATGACCCACCGCGTCGTCACGACATCGTTCAGGTCACAGATGTGATCGCTGTGCAGGTGGGTCAGGCAAACCGCGTCGAGCATGGGCGGCAGGCAGCCGGCGGCCACCATGCGCATGCACACACCACGACCGGCATCGACCAGAATCCGGCGACCCCCGGCCTCGACCAGGGTGGCGGCACCGGCGCGCGCCGCATCGGGGAGCGGGTTCCCCGTTCCCAACAGGGTGATGGTGATGGCCACGGTTAGCTCCGGGGGACGTCTTTCCAGGGCACGTCCTTGTCGCCCCTGGCGTCACCGGGCAGGCCGAGCACGCGCTCACCCAGGATGTTGCGCATCACTTCGGAGGTGCCCCCCTCAATGGAGTTGGCCCGCACCCGCAGGAACAGCTTGCGCGGGTCGGGGTTGGTCATCCCGATCAGCTCGGGTCGGACCATGGGGTAGCCGGCCGGGAACAGCATGCCGTCGCTGCCCATCAGGTCCATGCACAGGTCGTAGACGACCTTGTTCTCCTCGGCCATGGCCAGCTTGGCCACTGACCCCTCGGGGCCGGGTGTTCCGGCCTTCCGCGTCGCCGCGGCCCGGGCGTTGGTCATCGAGTAAGCCTCGGCCTTGATCCAGCTCTTCATGACCCGGTCCTTCAGCGCCAAGGCCTGCTGCGAGGTATCGCCGGTCCAGCGCTCCTTCCAGAGTCGCAGCACCTCAGCCATGGGGCCGCCGCCGCGCCGGGTCACCGCGCCACCGATGGAGACCCGCTCGTTCATCAGTGTGGTCACCGCCACCCGCCAGCCGTCCCCTTCGGGGCCGATGCGATCGGCGTCGGTCAGGCGGACATCGGTGAAGAAGACCTCGTTGAACTCCGCCTCCCCGGTGATCTGGAACAGCGGGCGGATTTCCACCCCCGGTGCGTGCATGTCGACCAGGAACGCCGTCATCCCGCGGTGCTTGGGGAGGTCGGGGTTGGTGCGGGCGATGATCAAGCCGAACGACGAGATGTGGGCCAGCGTGGTCCAGACCTTCTGGCCGTTGAGGACCCACTCCTCCCCGTCCTTCTCGGCCTTGGTGGCCAGTCCGGCCACGTCGGACCCGGCGCCCGGTTCGCTGAAGAGCTGGCACCAGATCTCCTCATTGCTGAAGAGCGGTCGCAGGTAGCGGGCCTTCTGCTGGTCGGTCCCGTGCGCCACGATGGTGGGGGCGCACATGCCGTAGCCGATGGGGTTCTTGATGCCGGCGATCGGCGCACCGGCGGCGGACAGGCGGGACTGCGCCCGCTGCTGGTCGCTGGGTTCGAGGCCCAGCCCGCCGTTCCCTTGGGGGTTATGGACCCAGGCCAGGCCCCGGTCATACTGCTCGCGCAGGAAGTCCTCCGGCTTGGTGTCCTGGGGCGGGAGGTCGGCGAGCAGCTGGTCAACCAGCTCATCAACGTTCGGACTCATGGCCGAACCATATAACTTGCCTGGGTGCCCCTCCCGGTCGTGAGCTGCGCCGTCAGACCGCCCGGCGCGTGACCTCGGTCCGCACGCTCTCCGACGGCCGCCAGCTGGCCTACGAGGAATACGGCGATCCGGCCGGCACGCCGGTCTTCAGCTTCCACGGCGGGCTGAGCTCCCGCCTCGATGCCGCCCCGGCCGACCAGGCCGCCCGTGACCTCGGCATCCGGCTCATCTCACCTGACCGCCCTGGCATGGGCGGGTCCACCTACCAGCCCGACCGCACCCTGCTCGACTGGCCCCAGGACATCACCGAACTGGCCGATGCCTTGAGCATCGACCGCTTCGCCGTCATGGGCTGGTCGGCCGGCGGGCCCTACGCGGCGGTCTGCGCAGCCAAGATGTCCGCACGGGTCACCGCGGCGGCCCTGCTCTCGAGCTCGGTGCCTCTGGACAAGTTCGGCACCTCCAAGGGGCTGTCCACCGACGACCGCATCCTGCTCTTCCTGACCGAGCGCGCCCCCCGGCTGGCTTCGGTCATCATGCGCCTGACCATCGCCGATGCCAGCGACAGCCGCCTCTACAAGGAGGTGACCCGCAGCTTCCCGCCGGTGGACCGGGCCGTGCTCAAAGAAGAGACGGACACGACCAAGGCGGTGGCCTTCGTGCGGGAGTCGATGCTGCACGGGACGCAAGGCTGCATCCAGGATTACCGGATCTTCGGCGCCTCCTGGGGCTTCGACCTCGAGGAGATCACGGCGCCGACCTTCATCTGGGAGGGCACCGAGGACCACACCGGACCCCCGGAGTACCGCGAGTACCTGCACGCCCACATCCCCAACTCCACCATCACCCTGGTGCCGAACGAGGGTCACCTCTCCCTGCTCCCCCACCACGCGCATGAGATCCTCCAAGCCCTGATCGTCTGATTCGAAGGGTGACACCGCACCGGTGCACCCCACCTCGGTGCGGCGGAGCACAATTGCCCTGTGGAACCCGACGACATCGAGCGCTTCATGGCCGAGGGCTTCATCAAGCTCGAGGGAGCAGTGCCGTTACAGGTCATCGATGAGTGCCGCGCCATCCTCTGGCGGGAACTGGGGCTCGATCCCGATGACCCCACCACGTGGACCGAACCGGTGCGCTGGGTCATGGGTCTGGTCCAGCCATCCTTCAAGGCGGCCATGAACGTGCCGCCGCTCCTCGAGGCCTGTGAGGCATTGTCCGGGCCCGGTCGCTGGACGCCCCGGGACAACATGGGCGCCTTCCCGTTGCGCTTTCCCCACGACGAGGAGCCACCCGGGCTGGGTTGGCACGTTGAGGGCAGCTTCATGCCCGAGGGTGCCACCTTCTACTGGACCAACCTGGCCTCCAAGGACCGGGCCATGCTCGCCCTCTACCTCTTCACCGATATCGAGGAGGAGGACGGCCCCACCCGCATCCGGGTCGGTTCGCACCACGATGTCCCGGCCGTGCTCCTGCCCTTCGGCGAGAAGGGTGCCGCGGGCAATCAACTCGGTCCGCTGGTCGACGCCGCCTCGGCTCATCGACTCGAGGTACACGCCACCGGGCAGGCCGGCGACATCTACCTCTGCCACCCGTTCCTGATCCACGCCGCACAGGCCAACCACGGGACCCGACCCCGCTTCATCGGTCAGCCGGCCATCCTTCCCCTCAATCCCTACCGCTACGACTTACCCGACCAGGAGTCGTCCCCGGTGGAGCTGACCATCAAGAGGGCGCTGAATCAGGCGAGATGGCCCGTGCCGTGAGCCTCGTTATGACCTGATTGGCATTACTTTTAGCTATAATATAGGTATGTCCAAGGTCATGGTGTCCCTCCCTGAGGAATTGGTCCGAGAGATCGACGAGGAGGCCCGTCGGAGGTCCATGAGCCGAAGCGCGCTGCTGGCTACTGCGGCGCGTAGGGAGTTGGCGCGCCGCGATCCCGCCGCGGTGGCCGAGGCGATTGCCCGCTCCGAGCAACGCTTCCGTTCAGCCGGGGGCTTGGACGCGGCGGAATTGGTCCGCCGGGACCGAGACACTCGGCGGTGACCACGCTCCTCGTCGACACCTCCGTCCTCGTCAAGTGGTTTCAGAGCGAAGGTGAGTCCGAGCTCGCCGAAGCCCGCGCCATCCGCGACGCGACGCAGGTCGGGGAAGTCCAGGCTCGTGTGATCGATCTGGCCCTCTACGAAATGGGCAATGTTCTTCTTCGCGCCCTTGGTTGGAGCGCATCTGATGTGGCACACCAGCTCGAAGATCTGGTCATCATCTGCGGCCCTCCTCTGGCCATGGCGGTCGAATGGCTGCATCTGGCGGCCGAACTTGGCGAACGACATGGGCTCACCTTCTACGATGCGGCATGGGCCGCCGCGGCCGAGGCGCTCGGTATCTCACTCATCAGCGTCGATGCCCAATTGCTGGCGGCCGGGCTGGCGGAGTCGCCGGCGGCGGTCGTGCAGCGCCTACGACTCCCCTGCTGACTCGCCCGTCAGGCGTTTGATACCCACATCAGCATCCGATTACCAGCGGTTGTTCGGGCGACCGACCCCCGCCGGCTGACCGACCAGACCCGAGAGAAGCCGGCCGCCCGGCCCATCGGTCGGCAGCGGGATGCCCTTGCTGGCCGCCCGGAGTCCGATCACACCGGACTGCAGCACCCGGTTGATGCCGAGCGACAGGAGAACGGCGCCCGTGGAGGCGGCCAGAATGGCACCGCTGGCGTCGGCCATGACGTGGAAACCAAGGCGAGAAACGATCAAGGCGCCCCAGAGCCACAGGGTCCACACGGGCATCTGGGCCCACAGCGCACCCTGGCGAGCTTCGAGCCTCATGGAGAAGCCCTGGGCGACTCCGATCACCGCGGCAATGGCAGCACTGGCGACCATCAAACCGAGGTCGGCCCCGTGCATACCGCCCTTGGTCCCGTGGACGTCGGCCGCACCGATCACCAGGAGGAGCACCGGCAGGAGGACGAGTCGTCGGGCGGAAATGAACGTCCCCTTCAGCTGCGAGACGATCATGGCCACCACCACGCCTACGAGAACAAGAGCCGTCAGCATCGTTGTCACCTTCCATTGGCCCGCCGCTTTGGTGGGGATTCGGTCTACAACTCACGGTACGGAATTGGCCCCGAAACCTCGTCAACCCCTGGGTGGAGACCCGGTATGACTTTCTGGGGCCAGGCACAACACAGGCTCACCTAATTGTCAGCGAATCTCGGTAACCTCCATAGGAATAATGGAGAAGCGTTCCCGCACCGTCATCGTGGGAGGCGGCGCCTCGGGCGTCCTGCTGGCCGCCCACCTGCGGCGTCGCCAGCCCGACGCGCGCATCACCATGGTGGATTCCTCCGACCGTCCTGAACGGGGGCGGCCTACGGGACACCCGACCCGTGTCATCTGCTCAACGTGGCGGCCCATGGAATGTCGGCCTGGCCCGACCGCCTTTATCGCCATCCACGCGCTGCTGGTCCATGCCGCCAACAACGACGTCGCCGCCATCCGTTCCCTCGAGGTGCCCGGTCTCACCGACGGTCAGGCGACCACGCTCACCTCGATCCAATCGGGACTAGCCGCGCTGCTCGAAGAGCAACCACGGCGAGCGCTCGACCATCTGCTCGAAGCCCTGCCCGGTCTGCCGGGGCTGGGTGGCAGCCGGGCCCAGCAAGAGGGGGTGCTCGAAACTGCTTTGGCCGCCATGCTCCAACTCGGGGCACCCGGTCAAGCCGCTCGACTGCTCTCCCGTCATCGTTCGGCTGCTACCACACCGGGCGTCCGCCGGGATGCAGTCAGCTGAAGCGCATGCGGCGAGCTCCCTGACCTCGCCGTGGTACCCCGATTCGGGGCTGCGTACGATCGCCGCTAATCGAACTAGCCCGGGGATCTCTGAGTCTTCATTAAGCCCATGCCGATATTAAGCCCATGCCGATTCAGCCCAGCTTTGCCGCCAAGCCTTACGTTCGGAGCTCACCCTCTCTATGGGACCTCGAGCGGGACAAGAGGCGAAGGGCCATCGAACCCAATGCGACGTCCATCACCGAAAGAGTTCCGATCGGTCGGCGCAACGTTCGCCAGATTCTTCTTGAGACGAGTAGGACCAACACCGACCCCACGACCAATGTGAGGGTCACGATTACCTCCGTGACCCTCAGATTGATCAGCGTGCTCAATGCAAGAACGGCGGCGCCGGCTTTGAGGGCCGTATGGGATCTTCCAGAGCGGTGATCCCGAGAGGGTCGAGAAGCACTCAGACCGCAGCGGTAGTCTTCAGAAGGCATAAACGGACCGTACTTGTGGGCTGTTACAACGTAATCGGGGCCCGGCGACTTTCCACTTGTCGAACTTTGATGTCACCAACACGCTCTTGGGGCGATCTGCGTGACCTCCATTAGCGCGACTCAATACAATGCATTGCCCGCCTGGATCCATCTTTCCCGACGCCATAGTCCGATGGGAACTTCGAGACCTTCCGGACCACGCTCGAGCTCTCCTGAGAATCAACCAGGCATGAGTTCGCCACCACAATCGGCGCATACGTCATCCGTGGAAAAGAGCCTCGTGTATTCCGCTTCGCAGTCCGGGCACGCCCAGCTTCCTTGACGAGCATTCGACAGAGGAATTGCCTTCGGATCCCATTCCGGAGATCGCTCAGCATGAGCCGCAAGAAGATGTGAGGGGGATCCCGTTATCCCGATTATCGATACGTTGCCGTTGGGTCGCGATCCTCTAACCCGTCAGCAAAGATGGACATGAAATGGCGATACGCCGCAAGACCGAGAAGTTTTTTTGATTGCACTGGCACCAGACCCAAATACTTTTGCTGTCTGGTCTTGTAATCCACAACGCGAATGTCGATCTTGGTGATCTCCCCCACCTCCGCGATCGTGAGAGCGAAGGTCATCAACTCCATGCTGAACGGCCCGGGAGCCTGCACCGAAAAGTCCAATCGCCCAGTCGACGCGTGTTCAAATCGGACCTTCCCTGGACTGTTCCAGGCGTTGCCATGAGCGAGAGGAACGACAGCGGCGGCGAGCTCCGCGATCGCCTCCTTACTCAATACAGTCCGCGCTGTCAGATGTTCACCTGAGTGCTTGTGCGGTTGCTTCGCCATGCCTCTTCTCCCGTCACCTTTGAATCGCCCTCCGTCTTGAAGATCGATCTGTATCGTGGTCAGCTACCCTCAACCACAGCTCACGCTCATTAATCAGCATGGCCTTCTCCTCTTCCCACGCCACTTGAAGATGGAGATCCCAGCTGAGCGCGCCTTACTTGCCACTGCTGCTTCTGCCTTTCGTGCAATGTTTCTTGACTTTCCGGCTTGAGAAGTCTCGCTCTTCGGACGATGCATTGAGAACCACTGGGAACCGATTTCCCAGAGGTAGACCCAGGCCAGATGATCGCGTCACTATTCCTCGCTATAGCAATCCCAGGACGTCGCATCGTATTGATTGGGCAGGTACGCGTAGGCCGAGTCGTTTGGATAATCCTGCTGACATACCGCGTTCATGTTGATGTAGCCGGTTCCATCACTGCATTCCCAGTTATTCAACGCATTGCCGAATACACCCTCGGTCCCGGACAGTGGCCTCGAATTCGAGGCCGAACCCTCATTCAAACTTTCGCAATACATCGATAGGTTCAGCGGACCGAGCTCCCGGGCGGTTGGGACTGCTGCCGTGGGGTCGGGTGGGCCGATTGACTGGACTGATAAGTCCTTCAAGTTCACAGTGCCCTGCCAAAGCCGGATATAAAGTCCACCGCAAGGCAAGAGCGTGGTTCCCTGAAAGACGACTTGTCCATCTACTATCGATTCGTAATGGCTTCCATTGACCTGTATCGAAATGGTGTGCCATGAAGAGTCGAGATCCCCTGATACGAAGGACCCATTCGAGTTGCCATCTCCTGGCATCAGATCCTCTTCGTACCGATCACTCCGCTGGTCGTATTGCAATATTTGCGTTGTCGGTGTCCCGTCGGCGGCGATGCTTGTTCTAGCGCCGAAGCCGTACTCGCCTTTACCTCCGATCTGTGCCTCACCGGTAAACGCGTAGTTGCACCCCACTGGCGATGGTGCGTAGAGACCACCCCAATACACCTGGGAAAACGTTGTGGAGAAAGACCCGTCAGAATTTTGAACAGGTGTCGAAGCTCCACCCGTAGCGGTCCACGCGCTCGCAGGTAGGGCGATCGCAGGTCCAATAGCGTCGGAAGCTACTGCACTGAACTTGATGACCGTTGGGGCATAGAGGAAATCGGAGTACTCCTGATTTCCCGCAAAAAGTGATACGTCGGTTTCTACGAGACTGATCGCCTCCGCGATCAGGCCGGCGAACTTTTTGTCTCCCGCTGAAACCAGGTGTTTGTTCGTGGCATTGGCGAGTACCAGCGAAGCGCTCAGCGTCCCAAACGTGAGGCCCACATGGGCAGTGGCCTCGGCGGTGCACGCCGCCTTTTCGAGAAAGTTGGCCCCACGGATACAACCGACGTACGAAGAGCTGATCGAGTCCATCGAATCCCCGAAGGCGGAGAAGGCGTTGTAATCCCCGTAGGCCGCGCCGGGCAGCACTGACGATACGAGATCCATCCAGAACAAGGTGTTCTCGTCCGGGGCGATGTCGACCGTGAAGACGGCGGGCCCGTCCCCGATGGGTGCGGTGACCTGGTAGTTAGGCGGAAGTCGGTTCGCTGCTGGGTCGATCTTCGCCGCGGCCAGTGACACGTCGTTGCTGGTGTCCGCTTGTCGATCCCAGGTACCACCTGACCCCTGGGCGTCGACTTCGATCATCAGGTCCATGGTGTTCTTGATGGTCAAGTTGTTGCCGTTGAAGCAGATCTTGAGCGGGAAGGCCGCTGACACCGTCATCCTCGCAGTCGTCGAATTGCACAACGTCGTATCAACGGGAGTGGATGCTTGTACCGGCGCGGCTGTCGCAATGAACCCCGTAGCGACGAGAAGTGCGGTACAAACGAGCACGCTGATCGTTCGGACGCCCCAGCTCATGGCGCCGTGAAGTGGCAGATGGCCTGAGTTCGAGCAGCCAGGTTCTTGAGAGCTGCCCCAGCGGCCTCGATGGACTGTGGCGAGGGGTCGGAGCGCAGGAGCGGCGCGAGGGCGGAGACTGTCTCGGCCATCGAGTTCGAGAGGCTGGGCGAACTCTGCGTGCGCAAGGATGAGAGTTCATCGGTCGCGTTGTTGACTGCGGTATGGACTTTGGCCGATTTCTGAGGTGCGTACAGGTCAGCGAGGGCGGCAGGCAACTGACGCAGGGCTGTTTCGCTGGAGATCTCGTGGCAGACCGAAGGGCCAGAGACGTGAGGCCGCGGGGCGAGGGCCAAGCCTGCAACCACAGAAGTTGGCCGGGGGGACGAACCGCACGCCGCGAGGCCGAGCGATACGGCAATGCTCGCACAGACCATTAAGGCCCGCGCCCTGCTGCCCGCCGATCCATCTCGCCGCACTCGATCGTCCTCCGCCTAACCGCCGAACAGCAATCTACTGGGGTTCCCGTCGGCACGCGGAGGGTCTCCGATTGATGGCTGCTAGCCCTCCTTCCACAGCGCGGAGTCGATGGCGCGGTGGAAGGTCGGGTAGGCGTAGATCATCTCCTTGAGCGTGGCCACCGGAACGCGGGCATGCACGGCCAGCGTGAGCAGCCCCAGGACTTCGCCACCGCTGGGCGCCATCGAGGTTCCCCCGACCAGTACCCCGTCGGCGGCCACCATCTTCACCAGGCCCTGGGCCTTGTGGATCCAGCCCCGGGTCGAGTCCGGAATCGGCTCGCTCATCACGGTGACGTGTCCGCCGTCCTCGCGGGCTTGGGCCTCGGTCATGCCGACCGACCCGATCTCCGGATCGGTGAAGGTCACCCGGGGCAGCGCCCGGTAGTCCGCCTCGGCGATGGGCTCCCCCAGAATGCTGGCCACGCAGATACGGGCCTGGTACATCGACACATGGGTGAAGGCACCTTTTCCCGTCACATCCCCCACGCCCCAGACACCGGGTGCGCCCTCCACCCGCAGCATCCCGTCCACCGGCAACGCCTTGGCGTGCTCGTCGATGCCGAGGACGCCCACACCGAGCGCGGCCAGGTCCACCCGGCGCCCGGTGGCCACCAGCATCCGGTCGGCGCTCAGCACAGTGCCATCCCCGAGCCGCAGCGACACCGCGCCAGCATCCCCGACTGCTTCCACCGACTCGATGGTGACTCCGGTGTGCACCTCGATCCCCTCGGAGCGCAACACCTTCTCGAGGATCTCGGAAACTTCAGGTTCCTCCGGCCCGACGATCCGGGATCCCAGCTCCACCACGGTGATCTTGACCCCGAACCGGGACCAGGCCTGGCCGATCTCCACCCCGATGGCCCCACCGCCGATGATCAGCAGCGAGGCCGGCAACTCTTCGCATTCGACGGCGTCGCGGTTGATCCAGTGCGGGACCGACTCGAACATGGGCGGCACCCAGGCCTGCGCCCCCGTATTCAGCACCAGTGCACGCCGGGCCGTGTACGTCTCGTCGCCGACTTCGACCGACATCGGCCCGACCACCCGGCCCCAACCCCGCACGAAGGTCCCGCCCTTGGCCTCGAAGCGGTCGACCGCCGCTTTGTCGTTCCAGGTGTCGGTGGCCTCCCGGATGCGCTTGGCCACCGGCGACCAGTCCGGCGTCACCGTCGACGACCCCGAGAACTCAGGGATCCGCCGGCCTTCGGCCAGCACATCGCCGGCCCGTACCATCATCTTGGAAGGGATACAGCCCCAATAGGGACACTCGCCGCCCAGCAGATTCCCGTCGATCCCGATCGTCTCGAGTCCGGCTTTGGCCAGCTTCCCGGCGACTTCCTCGCCGCCGGGGCCCATCCCCATCACAATCGCGTCGACCTCAGGCATGGGTGCGACCTTATGTCGGCGGGCCTCGCGGGGTTCACCAAAGACCGCCCGCCTAATACCTGGTCTGCTCTCTACCAGCGCTCACCGTTCGTGCCAGTTCTGCGGGTCCGAGGAATCGAGAGGCGACAGACCCGGTCCCCCTGCCTGGCGGCGGCGGTCAGTCGGAGTCGGCATCCGGGAGATCACCCAGATCTCCGTCGTCCGCCATGGGCGTGATCGGCGTGCCGTCGGGGCTCCAGCTGGCCCGGTCCTTGCGGAAGGGATACCAACGTCCGTCCCGGCCCAGACGCAGCTGGCGTTCACCAAGAGTGACCCGGTTGAGGCGTACCACCGCACCCGGTCCAAGCAACGTGCGTCCCACGGCCGTGAGCTCGGGCCCGGGCTCCCAGGCCTCCCCGAGAACCGCCAGGCCCCCCACTCCGCCGTCGCGGAAGGCAAGGGCTCGCCTGAGCAGTTCGCGACCGGGTAGACCAGCTCGGAGCGCCAGTTCGTCCAAGGTCAAATGGCCGTCGTTGGCCTCCTGGCCAGCCAGCAGCAGGGAGGCTCGGCGTGCCAGATCTTCATCCTCTGTGAGCTCCAGGCCGTGCGAATTCCCCCCTTGGGCCAGAGTGAGGGCTCGTGCCGCGGCATCCGAAGCCAGGGCACGCAACACCGCGATCTCCACTCCGGTCCCCGGTGGTGGGTCGGCCGCAAGGACAGTCGGCCGACCCGGACGGCGTGGAGGCGGTGGCGCACTTGGCAGAGGAGCGGCGGGGCGGGACCACATCTCCTTGGCCGGGACCCCTCCGTCGCTTTCGGGCTCCAGTACCGATACCGGAGGCAGGGCGGGGGCGCCGGCGTGTCGACGGGAGCGGAGTCCGGCCAGGACCTCCTCACGTCCGAGACCACGCAGGAGCAGCACGCCGAAGGCATCTGCGTCGAGTGAGTCGGCGACGAGATAGCAGACGGCCGCCGCATGCTTGCAGGGGTCGGCCCAGTCTGGGCATGAGCAGCGCGGCTGGAGTTCGCCCGCCCCGGGCAACAGGTCGAGACCGACGGACCTAACGTCGTCGCAGACTTCAGGTGGAAGTTCGCCATCGAGGAGTGCCGCCGTATGACCGATCTCAGCCACCAGTGCGTCGAGCACCCGGTCCCACTCGTCCGCGCTGAACGGTCGGACCCTCACCCGCACCTTGTACGGCGAGTGCCGCGAGCCCTGCACATCGGCCAGAACTTCACCCGCTGCCAGCGTCAGTGGCCCAACGGCACCGGAGCGGGCGTACGTTCGACCCCGGGGCAGCCGGTTGGGATCGAGCTGGGCACGTTGCTCGAGTGCCTCGACCCATGCCTTGCCCCACCAGGAGGCCCCGAAGGGGCGGCGACCGGCGGCCCGCGGCGCGCTCGGCCCCGGCCGTCGAGGCTTCGGCTCGTACCACCCATCATTCCAATCCGATGGGCTCATCTCCCGCTCCCAAGGCTCACCAGTTCGGAAAGCTCTTCGTTGGTGAGCCGACCGATCCAGCTCTCGCCACCTCCAACAACCGCCTCGGCGAGCGAGCGCTTCCGCTCGATCAACTGGGCTATGTGGTCTTCGAGAGTGCCTTCGGCGATCAGTCGGTGCACCTGAACCGGCCGGTCCTGTCCGATTCGGTGGGCCCGGTCGGTGGCTTGGTCTTCGACGGCCGGGTTCCACCAACGGTCGAAGTGAACGACATGGGTGGCCCGGGTCAGGTTGAGCCCGACGCCGCCGGCTTTGAGCGAGAGCAGCAGCACCGGCACCTTGCCGGCTTGGAAGGAATCGACCATCTCGGTCCGACGTTTCGCCGGCACCTTGCCGTGCAGGAACAGGGAGGGCACACCGAGGTGCTCGAGGCGAGCCTCCACCAGCGACAGGCATTCGACGAACTGGCTGAAGACCAGGACCGACTCACCCTCGGCCACGATGACGTCGACCAACTCCTCGAGTGCAGCCAGTTTTCCGGAGCGACCCGCCAAGGGGCCGGCTTGATGCAGGTACTGCGCCGGGTGATTGCAGATCTGCTTGAGGACGGTGAGAAGGCGGAGCACCAGGCCTTGACGGGCGAAGCCGTCTTCACTCTCGATGGCGGCCAGTGCCTCGCGCACTTCGGCCTCATAGAGAGTGGTCTGCTCCTGGGTGAGCGGGACCGGCACATCGGTGACGGTCCGCGGCGGCAGGTCAGGAGCCACACCCGGATCCGTCTTCTTTCGACGGAGGAGAAAGGGTCGGGTGGTCAGGGTAAGGCGCTGGGTGATCAGCGGGTCACCATGACGCTCGACCGGAGTGGCAACCGTCCGCACGAAGCGCTCGAACGGTCCGAGCAGTCCAGGGGTGGTCCAGTCCATGATCGACCACAGGTCGCTCAGCCGGTTTTCCACCGGGGTACCGGTCAGTGCGAGACGGGCCGGACCACCGATGGTGCGCAATGACCGTGCCGTCGCGGTCTGCGGGTTTTTGGCGTGCTGCGCCTCGTCGGCCACCACTAGCTTGAAACCGGCCGATGACAACATCTCGGCATCCATTCGGGCCACCCCGTAGCTGGTGACGACGAGCTCTTCGGGTTCGAGTCCCGACAGGGTGCGCGCCGGGCCGTGGTGGCGGCGCACCACCGTGTCGGGAGCGAAGCGCCTGACCTCGCGCTCCCAGTTGCCCAGGAGCGACGTCGGGCACACGACCAGGGTCGGACCCTGTCCGGCGGCCACGCGGTGGAGATGCAGGGCGATGACCTGGAGCGTCTTGCCCAGACCCATGTCGTCGGCCAGGCAGCCGCCAAGACCGGTATCGGCCATGGCGTGCAGCCACGTCACTCCCCGGAGCTGATAGGGACGAAGCTCGACATCGGTGGCCAATCCCGGTGGCGGGCCGAGCTGGTCGTGCCCGGTCCCGGTCAACGCAGAGAGACGGTCGGCCAGGTCGCCCAGTGGACCATCGGCAACGACGGCGATGGCTTCGCCGTCGAGATCGACCGTCCCGGCCAGCAGCGCGCCGAGGGCTTCGGCCGCCGTCAGCCGCCGCTGCCGGCGGGACTTGAGACGCTCAAGGAGCGCCGGGTCGGCGGCGACCCAACGGCCGCGCAACCGCACCAGCCCCCTCTTGGCCTCGGCCAGTTGATCGACCTCCTCTTCGGAAAGCAGTTCACCGTGCAACGTGGCCTGCCAGCGGAACTCCACCAGGGTCTCCAGGCTGAAGCCGGCCTCCATGACCACACCGGGAGTGGGCACGATGGAGGCGCGGAGCTCAATGCCGTCGGCCAGGATCTCCGATGGCCAGAGCACCGCCAACCCGGTGCCCTGCAACAGGGTGGCGCCGTCGGCCAGTAGCTCGGCCAGCAGGTCGTCGTCGAGATCGAGTCCGGTGGGAGCCCGCTCGTGGAGGAGTCGCTCCAGGGGCGCCCAGGCCCGGGCGCCCCGACGCAGCGCCCGCAACAGGTCTGTCTCGGCGTCATCGCCGAAGCGCGACACCACCGCGGCGGGCGAGCGGTACAGATCGGCAGCATCGACGATCAAACTCGATTCGGCCCGGCTGGTGAGTTGCAGCACAGCACGAGCTGACGGAACCGGGCCATCCGTCGCTCCGTTTCCCTTCCTTCGCCTCCTCGCCGGAGTGGGTCGAGCGAGACCGACCGTCGCGCCATCCGCGGGCTGGCCGGCGGACGAGTCGAGTTCGATCCGAAGGGCGACGTCGGCGCCGCGCTGACCGGCGAACCCGCCCGCCGCGTCCACCAGCCAAGGGCGGAGGTCGCCCGCACGAACGGGCTTCGCGCTGGCGAACGGCACCCCCCGCTTGGTGCGGCTCTTGGTCTTGGTCTGGGTCGACAGGCCACCACCGACGAGCGGTGAGGCTGCTGTTCGGGGAAGACTGTCGGCCAGGGCATCCCACGCCGCTCGGATGAGGTGGTCGGGTGAGCGAAGGCGCAGCGGCGACGACCCCTCGAGTGCCAACGCATGCGCGGCTGCCGGGAACGCGGCACCGAGTTCATCGAGAAGCTTCCGATCAGCTGCATCGAGAGGGCCCGCCCGCCAGGCGTCCCAACCCGAGTCGGTCACTGAAGGGTAGAGCCGGCCGCGGGCCACGAGTCCCAGCCCCATCTCGATCGCCCTCGACCAGGCTTCGGCTCCTGGCACCTCTGGATCGAGGTGGCGGACCAGCATGATCGCATCGAGAATGGGCACCCGTCTGGCCACAACCTGGCGTCGCCGGACCCCGGTCCCGGTCACCGTCGGGAGAACGACTTCAATCTCACTGGGGAACAATCGAGGATCGGGAGAGGCGGGTGCCCGGGAACAGTCGTAAATGACGAGCGCTCCCAATCGGGGCGGATCGCCTGGCTCGAAAGTCACTGCAAAGTTACCGGTAGAAATCGCCTCTTCGAGGTCCTCCCGAAGGCCGCGTGAGGTCGATGACTCCGTCAATGCGCCCACCGGTCCGATCCTATCGGCGGCAAAATTGGTCCTCTCCTGTATCAAGCGCCCGGTGCTCGAGCTCGTGCAGGATTCGGTCCGATCTAGACGAGCCGTAACCCGAGGCTCAGCGCCACGCTGGATTGCGCTTGGTCTCTGGTGGCAAAACCGGCATCCTCTCCTGGCTCGACCAGGCTCGGAAGAGTGAGAGCTGCCACCGCGAGATGCCACGCGTCCATGGCACGAATGGCGTACTCACGAACGAGATGGAGAGCACGCTCCTCCACCTCCTTCTGATCAGCGGCGACCACGGTCACCGCACCATCTGTTCCCAAGTCTCCATCGAGCACGTCCAAGAGGCCCGCCTCGTCACCTCGCCCGGCCCGTGCCGCGCGCACCAAAGCGCCAGACACTTCGATACGTGTCCATGTGCCAGTGATGAGCCCAATCTCAAGGTCCGCGAGCAGGGACGTTGCCTCTTCGTGTCCGGGCTCATCGGCCAGGTAGGCACGCGCCAGCATCGACGAGTCGAGGTAGACGATCACACCCTCTCTCGCTCCTCGGCTAGGAGCCGGTCGAGGACTGGGCCGATACCTCGCGTCGATGCGACGATCCGACCTCGCCGGCGGGTGTCGACGGCTGCGCCACTTGCTGACCGGAGTAGTCCCAGGGCCGCCGCTCGTGCCTGCAACCGGGCCCGCCGGTCGCCCTCGTCGGCATCGATAGCGGCGTCGAGAATTTCGTTCGCCACCGCGTTGACGCTCTGGCCGGCACGAGCGGCGCGCGCCGCGAGTCGACGGTGGATGTCGTCGGGAACCCGGAGGAGAAGCTGCTTCATGTTCTGATGATATCAGAGAAACGATCTGATATCACACGGAGCCCTTCGCTCTCGTCGCTCCGCGCTCGTCAGCGACGCCACGGCTCGGGGAGCCGCGCCACTCAGGGCACCAACGTGAACGCCGAAATATGACGTGGACGTACGACGGAGAAGTGGCGATGATCAAGCGTTGCGATCACGCCAGCATGATGCCGCTCGGCGAGCGTCACCACCGAAGCGTCCACGATCCCGAGCGGAAGGTCGAGATACTGCTCGGTGAGCTCGGCGATCCGCTCCCACTCCCCATCGAGCACCGGCTCGACGACGAGTTCTCCGTCAGCGATCGAACGGCCGAACGCCAGTTCGGCCTGGGCGCCGATCCGGTCTGCCAGCAGGTAGCTGACCTCGGTCACGACGAGCGCGGGAACGAGGAGCGGCCGCACGGCGCTGGAGAGCAACTCGATGCTACGGCGGTGGTTGCGATCGTCCCTTGCTGCCGCCGCGTAGAGGGGCCCCGCATCGACGATGAGCACTACACCGAAGGCTGGCGGCGGCGAGCGATCGCCTTGCCGACGAGTTCGTCGACGCGCTCGGAGGCGTCGGTGGGTCCACCCTCACCGACAGCGAAGAAGCCGAGCCGACCTGCCGGCGCCGGGACGGGCACGTGCTGCTCGATAGCCTCCCGCGCGACGTCTGCAATCGAGACACCCCGGCGCCTGGCCTCGAGGCGGATCCTGGCGTCGAGTTCGTCCGGCAGCATGATCGTCGTCCGCTTCATGAGGATAGCATATCACTTCACGCCTCATGCCTCATGATGCGCGACCCCAGCTCGACGTTGCGAGGCTGGCGCCTGGGCCGCCGGTGGCTTCCCAGCCATCACTCGATCGACAGTGCTGACGTGGCCATCTCCGCGACTGCGCTCCGCACCGGCACGAGCCTATTCACACGGAACATCGAGCACTTCCCGATGTTCCCCGATCTCGAGGCACCTTGCTGACACGCTTCAGGAACCGCCACAAGCCGACAGGCTCGACTGGCGGCGACCTGCCAGGCAGGGGTCGATGACCTGCCGGTGACCGATGACGCGTCCGAGGTCTGCAGCCGTGTAGGAGGTCGCACTCACTCCTCTTCGACTGCATCAGCCGCTATAGACGGTGGTTCTCACCCCTGCATCACATTTTCATGTTGCGTGGTGCAGAGTCGCCGGCGCGGCGGGGCCGATGGGGTTTACAAGCCGCCCCAGCTGGTGACCTTGTAGGGCGCCACGATCGGCGTGCCCACGTCCAGCTGGATCTGGTAGTGGTCGCCCAGCGGCAGGCTGGCCGGGTTGCCCTTGTAGAGCTTCCCGTTGAAGAAGGTCGTCACCACGCCCCTGTCCGGGCCGACCTGCGTCGAACTCAGCGGCTGGCCCCATTCGGCGAAGAACTGCGAAAGCGTGAAGCCCAAGGACGTGCTCGGCGACTCGATGTGGATGATGCCGTCGTCGGCGTGGGTGTGCAGCCAGTAGAAGCAGCTCCCGGTCTCGACGAAGGGACCTTCGGGCGTCTGCACGGCGGTGAAGCCGGGAATGCCGATGCCGTAGGGGATGATCTTCTGCTTGCCGTTCACGAAGATGGTCAAGTGGGTGTGGACGTGGGTGACCGTCTGCTCCCCGTCCTGACACTGGATCCCGTCCACCGTCTGCCCCGTGGCCACCGTCGACAGGTCGGCCAACTTGGCCGAGCTGCTGGCCGGTAGCCCGACCGTCTCGGGTCCTGCCTTCTCCTTGGGGGCCGGCACCGTCTTCATGGACGACGGAATGGCCACCGTGGCCACCTTGGGATTCTTCAGCGATGGGGGGATGGTCTTGCTCCCGCCGGTGACCACCAGGACGATGATGACGATCACCGCCACCAGGACGAGCACTCCCCCACCCCGCAGGGCGTACCCCGTGCGCTTGGCCCGGAGCTCGGCAGCGCGCTTCTCGGCGGCCCGCTGCTGGGCCTCGGATCGACGCTGCGCCTTGGACTTGGACTGGCTCGGCATGGTCCGGACAAACTAGTCGAACCACCCCCATTGAGAGTCGTCGACTCGCTCCAGCGGCCCCGCCCACTCCAGCGGTCCGGGCGACTCAAGGGCGCGTCGCCCCAGCTCCTGGGCCGTGCTCCCCACGTCCCCCTCGAGGAAAGCAACCGAGATGGAGCGTTGGCCGTCGCTGAGCCGCCATTCCCCACTCACCCCGGGCACTTCACCGAGCTGCGGCCCAGGAGCCCCAGGCGGCACGTCCGGTCCCACCACCACGCAGACCCCGGCGGCGGGCCGGAACGGGATGGCCCCGGCCGACACCTTGGCTGCCGGCCAAGTCGAAGAACTCGGGCCGCACGGCCTCACCTCGCAGGAAATACAGCCTCATGTAGTGGCAGGGGGCCAACAGCGGACTCACAGCCACCCGGGCCTCCACGCAGCGTGGCGAGCACACCCATCGCTGACCGAACGTGATCCCCTCAATCGTGAACTGTTCGGGCAGGTGGTCGAAGTGATGCCACTCGTTGTAGGCCCGGTGCCCGCTGGGATCGGTGATCTCGGTGAAGGAGAAGAAGCCCAGCACGATTGGACCGAATGCCGCGAACTCGAAGTGACAAACTCTTGTCCCAATGACACAGCCGCTGGCGGGCATTGCTGTGCTGGACCTCAGCGTCTGGCGTCCCGGTCCTTACGCCACGTCACTGCTCTGCGCCCTCGGCGCCGACGTGCTCAAAGTCGAACCACCCGGCGGCGATCCCATGCGTCACTACGCCGACCTCTTCGACGCCATCAACCGGGGCAAGCGCAGCATCGTGCTCGACCTCAAGGACGAGGACGACCGCGCCCGTGCCCTCGAGTTGGCCGCCCAGGCCGGCGTCATGGTCGAAGGCTTCCGGCCCGGCGTCATGCAACGCCTGGGCCTCGATGAACCCACCATCCGCGCCAGCAATCCCAACCTCGTCTACTGCTCCATCTCGGGTTATGGCCAGAGCGGACCTCGGGCCCACCTGCCCGGGCATGACGTCAACTACCAGGCCTGGGGCGGCACCCTCAATCCGGATGGTCGACCGGCCACCATGCCGCCACTCCCCATGGCCGACCTCGCCTCAGGGATGGCGGCGGCCTTCGGCATCTGTGCCGCCCTGCTCGGCGGCCAGGGCGCCTACCTCGATCTGTCCATGACCGACGTCATGGCCACCTGGACCGGCAACGTGGGCCACACCACCTCCCCCGACTCCACCTCGCCCGACACCACAACGCCCAAGCCGGTCCCGGGCTATGGCCTCTTCGTCACCGCCAACGGCACCCAGATCGCCCTGGGCGTGGTCAACGAGAATCACTTCTGGTCGGCGCTGTGCCATGCCATCGGCCTCGACCGACACGCCGACCTCACTTTCGCCGAGCGCTCGGCCCGGGGCGCCGAACTCCAAGATGCCGTCAACGGCGCCATCGTGCGCCACGACCGCGACACTCTCGTCAAGACGCTCATAGAGGCCGGCGTCCCCGCCGCACCGGTCCTCGACCGCGCTGCCATGGTGGCCACCGCACCGTTCCCGAGCTTCCCCATCCGCTGGAACGAGGCCCAGCCCACCGGCGAGGTCCCGACTGTCGACCAACACCGGGGCCAGGGGTTCCTGACCAGCCCATGATCACGTCCCGCCGGCTCAACTCTCCGGTGGTCACCATGGCGGTGACCCTGCCCGCCACCATCGCCTTCGTCGTGCTGCGCTGGAACGACGCCGCCCAGCGCAAGCTGAGCAGGTTCGTGGTGGCCGGCTCCAACTACGCCCAACCGGACCGAGTGCCCAAGGGCCTGTTCGTGGGGAGCGACAACGGCTACGACGGGCAGTTCTATTACCGGCTCGCCCTCGATCCGTTCGATCTCAACCGCACCGCCTTCGGCATCCGGCTCGACTCGTACTCCCGGGTCGAGCGGATGGGCTACCCGTTCCTGGCCTGGCTGGTGTCCCTGGGCCAGCACAGCCACGTCTTCCTGACCCTGGTCATCGTCAACGTGGTGGCGGCCGCCGTGCTCGGGCTGGCCGGAGGGCTGCTGGCCCAATCAGCCGGCCGGCACGCGCTGTGGGGCCTGGTCTTTCCTCTCTATTGGGGCTACCTCTGGACCCTGGGCCGCGATCTGACCGAACTCACGGCCGCCGCGCTGGTGATCTTGGGGGTCGCCGCCCTGGTTCGGAACCGATACCTCCTGGCGGGGATCATCTTCCTGGGCGCCGTCGTCAGCAAGGAGACGTCGGTCCTCTTCATCGGCGTGCTGGCCCTGGCCACCCTGTGGGTTCGGCTCCGACAATCCGAGACGGTCCAGCTGCCGCTCAGCGCCGACACCGGGAGATCCTTCAGCCCTCTCCAACTCCGGCGCAACGACGTGGCTTGGATCCTCCCCCTGGTCGGCTTCGTGCTCTGGCAGCTCGTCCTGCTGGCGGCCACCGGTCACCTCCCGATCTACAAGAGCGGCGGCGAGAACCTCGGCGCGCCTTTCCTCGGCTTCGTCCGCGGCTTCCGGCACTACCTGCACTTGCTGCCCCACACCTCGGCCCTGCTCTGGTTCGGCGAGCTGGGAGTGCTGATCATCGTGTCGCTCACCGCGGCGAAGTTCGGCACCAAAGCGCCCTTCGAGTTCCGCGTGATGTGGGTGATCTCGCTCATCTTGGGTGTCTGCACCGCCACCGGCATCTGGCTGGGCGACGTTGGCTTCCGCAGCCTCGATGACATCTATCTGTTCGGCTGGGTCGTCCTGCTCTTCCACCCCAGCCGGCTGGCGCCGCTGGTGGTCATCTGCACCGGGGCCTGGGTCGTCGTCTTCGTGGAGCTGGTCCGTTACGTCTGAGGAGTCGAGGCCAGCTCGAGCGTATTGGCGCCATCGTCCACGAAGTAGATGCCGCTCAACGTCGGGGTCAGGGCCAACCCGAAGAGATCGCCAGCTCCGTTCTTGATCAGCGTGCGCTTGGCCACCTGCTGGCCCGACTGCGTCACCTCGGTGATCACCCCGTTATTGCCGTTCACCACCAGCAGGTCGCCGTTAAGGGCGAGTGTCATGCCCAAGGGCGCGTTGAGTGAGCCACCGTGAGAGATGACGGTCCTCTTGGCCACGACGGCCGTCGTCCGCGTCGGGGCATTCGGGATGGCCGAGATGGTGTTGTTGAGCGAGTTGTCGACGAACAAGGTGCCTACCGGCGAGATCGCGAGACTGGTGGGCGCCAGCACCAGCGCGGCCTTGTTCGCTTTCCATGGGAAGTCCTCGCCGATGAACGTGGCACTGGTGACCGCCGGCGGCGCGGTGGCCGAGAGCGCCAAGTCAACCCGGGTGACCGTGCATTGGCCCGCCACCGGCACACCTTTGACGATCTTGGTGTTGCCACTCAGGGCGTTGGACACGTAGAGGGTGGCGGTGGCGCCACTGGAAGTGGCCGTCATGTCCCACGGGCCGTCGATCTCAGGATCAGAGATGGTTTCCGACACCTGCCCGGTCGGGTTGAGGACGATCAGGCAACCGACGGGATCGCCCTTGGGCAGATTCCCCTTCGAGGTCGGCAGGCTCCCCACCACCACCCAGCCGCCCGGCAGGATGTTCAGAGCCGAGGTCAGGCCGATGCCGCCCGGGCATGACGAGCCGGCGGCCAGCGCAGTGATATCCGAGAACACGGTCGATGTCCCGCTCGGCGCCACCTGAGTGATGGTCGTCCCGGTGCCCTGCACGTTGGACTTGGCATTGAAGTTGCTGACCAGGACGTCGCCCGCCACCAGGTTGCCGACGGACTGCGAGACGACGGCCACGCCGTACGGGTTGACATCACCGTTGGGCGGCACGGTCGAGGCCACCTTCGACGGGGTGCCCAACTGGGAGAGAAACGTCGGCTGCGCCGCTCCTACCGGGGCGGTGAGGGCCAGCGCCGTCAGACCACCTAGGAGTAATGATCCGCCCAGGCCCATCCACTTCCACCGAACCACCACGTGTTCCTCCATCGTTCCCGTGCCGCGATTCGACCCGCGCGATGTACTACGGCCGAGCCGGCCGGAGGGATCACTAAGCCTTCAAATGAGCAGCCAAACCCGTCTATTTCAGGCTGTTACCGTCTTCCGAGCGAACGGACACTGGTCAGTGACCGGTGATCGAACAGGGAGGACGAACATGAACGATGAGACATGTCCAACCGTCGAAGTCTCTCGCCGGATCGAAGCGCCGGCGTCAGAGATATTCAAGATCCTCGCTGATCCCACCATGCATCTGGCCATCGACGGATCCGAGATGCTGCGGGGAGCGGCGACCGACGAGGTCGTCACCGACGTGGGCGATGTGTTCGTGATGAACATGCACTTCCACGCATTGGGCGATTACCAAATGGACAACCACATCGTGGAGTTCGAACCGGACCGGCGTATCAGTTGGGAACCGGTGGCCGGAGCCGGACATCGAACGCCCGGAAACCGGGCCGGACATCGGTGGGGCTTCACGCTGGAAGCGGACGGCCCAGATGTCACCTTAGTCACCGAGACGTACGACTGCTCCCGTGCGCCAAGAGAACTCCGCGAGGGGATGGAGAACGGGCGGATATGGCTGCCAGGCATGGAGACCACGCTCGAGCGCCTCGACCAACTGGCCTCGGGGGACTAAAAGCCCGTCAGACCTGCTGTGCCTCCAACCGGGGCTGGCTCTCCAGGAAATCCTTCACCACACGATTGGCGGGGCAGTCGACGCTGCTCATGAAATTGTGACCCTCCCCGGCGAAGGTCTCGAACCTGGCGCCCGGTATGAGGGAGGCCAGGATCTTGCCTTGTTCGAGGGGGACGGTCGCGTCCTGCTCGCCGTGTAACACCAGCGTCGGGGCAGTGATCTGGGCCACTCGATTCCTTGAGTCGTAGGCGGCGACGGCCGCGGCCTGGCCGAGGAGCCCTCGAGTGGGCAGACGCGTTGCTTTGAGGATGGCCCGATCCTCCTTGATGATCTCGCGGGGAACATTGGGTCCGTACCCGCCCTGGATTCGGCGCCGGAGGAAGAACCGGGGCGGAATGATCTTGAACAACCAGGGGATCTTGGGCGCCGGCTCCGCCACACGGTCCGGAGCGGCGGTGCAGCCGAGGATGAGCGAGGCCACCCGATCCGGATGGGTCAGCGCGAACTCCTGGGCGATTCCCCCACCCATCGAGGCCCCGAAGATGTGCGCACGTTGCACACCAGCGGCATCGAGCACGGCGATGGAGTCGGCGACCATGTCTCCCACTGAGTAGGGACCCGGTGGGGCGTCGCTATTCCCGATGCCCCGATTGTCGAATCGAATGACTCTGAACTCGTCGGACAGCGCCGGCCACAGCCGGTGCCACATCTGCGCCGGCCAAGAGAAGCCCATGATCAAAAGCACGGGGTCCCCGGTCCCGACCTCGTCCCACCACAACTGCACCGAACCGTTGCGCGCAACCGCCATCTTCCCCACCCTCTCCCTGCTCGGCACAAAACCTACCAAGTCATAGGTAGTTATGCTACCTTTCGCCCGTTACTCGGGGGTGGGGCGGCGTGAACGGCATCGCATGGGGATCAACATGCTGAGCAACGGGGGATCACGGTTCCCATGAACCGATTGCGGCTCCTGGCCTCGGTCGTCCTCGCCATCGCCGGGTCGGTCGTGCTGATCGTCGGCATGCTCCCGTCGGCATCGAGCTCCGGCGCCGACAACGCCGCGGTGACGCAGCCGGGGTCGGCCTTTGCATCAGCAACGGTCCTCGGGGTGAATCCCGAATACGGCGGGTTCTCCCTGGCGGTACGAGCTGGGGAGTCCGCCGCCTCCTACACCGGCGCCCAGTCGACCGCCAACTCGAACGCCGTCGATGCCGGCTACCTCGGCAGCACCCTGACCGGAGGCGCACCGGTCGCCTGTCTCCCCTCAAGCGGCGGCACCACCACGACCACCTCTCCCACCTCCTCCGTCATCAATGGCCTCGAGATCTCCTCGGACAACGGGGCCAACTCGTCGACGGGCGACGGTGGGATCGAGTCGGTCACGGTCAATCCGTCTCCAGAGTCCGGCACCGCCACCACCTCTCTGCTTCCCGTCGGCATCCCTGACCTTCTCAGCCTCACCTCCAAGGCTGTGACCAACGTCGACTACCACAGCGGCCAGTACCAAGAGGCGGACGCGCACACCACGATCGGCCTCTCCCTCCTGAATGGTCTGGTCTCACTCAACGGGTTGACCTGGACCGCCAGCCAGAGTGACGGCACGCAGAGTACGTCAACGGCCACGTTTTCCGTGGGCTCGATCACGGTGTCAGGCCAGACCACGGCCATCACCAACTCCAGTCAGCTGGCGCCCGCCATCGCCGTGGCCAACAAGGTTCTGGGCCTGGTCGGCATCAACATCATCCTGCCCACCCAGTCGACCGACTCGGTGACGGGCGCCGTGACCATCAGTCCCCTCTTGCTGCAGCTGGCGGGAACGTCCCTCTTCAATACCGTCCTGCATCAGCTCAATCCAGCCCAGCAACAGCTCGAAGACGAGATCGCCTCCGTCCTGAAAGCAACCGGCAACGCCTGCATCGAAAGCCTGGCGACGTACATCGGAGTCGGAGAACTGGTGGCGGGGATCGTCGAAGGCATCATGGCCGGCGCCGGCACTATTGATCTGGAGATCGGCGGGGCCAGCGCCGATACGCAAGTGGCGCCCGATTACTCCAATCCTCTCGACGCCAGCAATCCGCTGGCCAACGGGAGCGCTGAGAACCCCAGCGCCCTTCCGGCTTCCTCGTTTCCCAGCGGTTCATCGCTGGGCACGAACACCGGCCCCGTCTCGAGCAGCGTCGCCACAACGCCGCCGGCGCAAGCGTCAGCTGGCACGTCGGGCTCAACGTTGTCATCGACGACGCTTGTCCACTGCATCTCGGCCAGCCCCTCGGACCGGCCCGGATGCTCATCCGGTGACGGCACCATCGCATTGGGGGTCCTCTTGCTTGGCGCCGGTGTGCTGTTCGCGGCGGATTTCGTGAGGAGCCGCAGAAGGCTCGCCAGACCGAAGGAGACACTATGAGTTCTGCCCAAAAGGAACGGGTGAACCCAGCCGATCGCCGCCTCTTTGCCGGCTATGGACCAGCCGTCGTGATCATCGCGGCCCTCTTCGTCATGGCCATCACGATTCCAAGCATCGCGCCCGAAAAGGACGTCTCCGCCGGCACCACGACCACTTCGACGTTGCCAACGGGGAATGGCGCCTCCACCGCGGCCACCACTACGACGACAACCACGCCCGGCGCTACCTCGACCTCCGGGACGGCCGCCGTGGGAACGGCGGCGCCAGGCATCGCTTCGGTGGGCACAGCCGCCGCCAAAGTCGCCACCTGTTCGGGACCGCAAGTGACAGGCGATCCCTATTCACCTCCGTGCGTCAGCTTCAGCGGTTCGAACGGCGGAGCCACGTCACGCGGGGTGACCTCCAACCAGATCGTCATCTCGTACATGAATCCGACTGATGGCAGCAAGAGCATCGACCAATCCATCGAGTCCGTGACCGGCAGCTACAACAGCGTGATCTTTCCCGAGAGCTACGCCCAGATGATCAACACGCTCCAACAACTGGTCACGTACTTCAACAAGCACTTCCAGTTCTACGGCCGCCAGATCGTCCTCAAGGTGTACAACGGGACCGAAGACAGCGCCGGAGACAATGAGAGCGACGTCCAAGCCGATGCCCTCAACGTGGCCGACACCATCGGCGCTTTCGCCGAGCTCAACAGCACCAGTGAGGCATACGTCGATGCCCTGACGACCCAGCACGTCCTCAACTTCTCCGATCTGTACCTGAACGAGGCGGCCTACCAAGCCAACTCGCCCTACTCATGGAGCTACGGGCCAGATTGCACCGAGATCGGCAACTCAGTCGGGACCGCCGCGGCCAAGGACGTCGTGGGCCAGCCCACCAGCTGGGGCGGCACGGGAGTGGCCAACGGGCAGACCCGCAAGATCGCGGTGGTCTACGACGATCTGCCCTACCTGCAGTCCTGCGCCCAGGACATCACGTCCCAACTCTCAGCAGCCGGACACCCGGCGGCGACGACCATCGCCTACAGCACCGACGTCAGTGTCGCCACGGCCACCGCACAAAGTACGACCCAACAGTTGATCAACGACGGCATCACCACCGTGATCTGCATGTGCGATCCGATTGGGGAGCTGCTCTTCGCCGGTGACATGCAGAACGACCACTACGACCCGGAGTGGCTCATCGGTGGGGTGGTCGGTGAGGAGACCGACGACATCGCCCAAGAGATGCCGCAGAGCGTCTGGGGCCACGTCGCCATGCTCACCAACGAGCAGTCGCTAGGTGGCAAGTACGGATCGACCATCGGCTACTTCGCAGCCAAGTCGGAGGACCCCAGCGGTGCGCTGATCGTCAACGAGGTCGACATCCTTTATGAGCGCCTCTACCAGTTGGCCCTCGGTATCCAGCTGGCCGGGCCGGATCTCACCCCGCAGACCTTCGCCCAGGGCATGTGGAGCTATACGGGAGGCAGCGGGGAGTACGGGCCGCAGATCTACAACGACAGCGGCACGAAGTACTACAGCCCGATCCATCAGTTCTTGGTGGAGTGGTACAACCCCAGCGAAGTCTCCCAAGCCGACGGAGCGCAGGGCACCTGGGTGACCAATAACAACTGGTACAGCGAGCCGCCCTCGCCGCTGCCCATATTCCCGAACGGGCCGCAATGACCGCGGCATGGCGTCGGCCGGCCATCGTCGCCGGCCTCATCGCCATCGTCCTCATCGCCACCCAGGTCGATCCCCACCGCGTGCCGTTGGGCACTGTCCTCTACGGGGCGCTCTACGGGAGCCTCAACGGGCTCTTGGCCATCGGACTCGTCCTCATCTACCGGGTCAGCCGGGTCATCAACTTCGCCTACGGCGCCATGGGTGGCCTGGGGGCCGCGGTGGGTGTCGGCCTCTACAGCAGTGACCACTGGCCCTGGGGCGCCGCCATCGTGGTCGGAGTGGTGGTCGGTGCCCTCATCGGTGCCGTGGTCAGTGCCCTCATTGAGTGGCGATTCGCCCGGGCCCCTCGGCTGGTCGTGACCGTGGTGACCATCGGATTGGCCCAGCTCATCGGTGGGTTTGCCGCCTACATCCCGAAGTGGACCGGGACACCGACCCGGGTCGCCCTGGCCGGATTCCAGACTGGGCTCAGCTCGATCAGCACCTTCATCAAGCCGGTGCTCTTCACCGGCAACGAACTGCTGATCCTGATCGTGGTGCCGCTCACCGTGGCCGGAGTGGCATGGTTCCTGCTTCGCACCGATGCCGGTCGTGCCGTCCGGGCCATCGCCGACAACGGGGAGCGGGCCCGACTCCTCGGCATCCCGGCCCGGCGACTGATGATCGGCGTGTGGGCCCTCAGTGGCGTCGTGGCCGCACTGGCCGTCCTGCTGGCCGCGCCCGACCAGGGCGTGACCATCACCGCGACCGCCGGACCGACCCTCCTGCTGGCTCCACTGGCTGCCGCGGTGGTGGCCAAAATGGAGCGGCTCTGGGTGGCCTTTGCCGCAGCCGTGGCGCTGGGCGTGGTCCAGTACCTGACCGGCCTCAACGTGAGCAAGCAGGACGTGTCGACCGTCGTGCTCCTGGTCGTCGTCGTGTTGGCATTGCTGTTCCAGCACCGGTCGGGCAGCCGGGCCGAGGCAGCGGACGAGTCATCGTGGTCGGCCACCGGCACCATCACGGCGATCCCCCAGGCCTTGCGCGATTGGCGCCCGCTGCGCTTCGCCCGCGTTGGCGCCGTGCTCGTCCTGGGCGCCCTCGCGCTGGCCTTGCCGGCCCTGCTGCCGGCGAGCCGGCTCGACCAGATCAGCGGCGCCATCGTCTTCGCTCTGGCCGCACTCTCCCTGGTCATCCTCAGCGGGTGGGGTGGGACGATCAGCCTGGGTCAGTTCGCCCTGGTCGGCGTGGGAGCGATCACCGCCGGCGATCTGATGCAGCACGCCAACATCGATCTATTCCTGGCCCTGGGTGCCGGTGGAGTGGCGGCCGCCCTGGCCGCCGTCGTGCTGGGGTTGCCGGCGCTCCGGGTCAAGGGGCTCTTCCTGGCCGTCACCACCCTGGCTTTTGCAGTGGCCGCCGACGATTTCTTCTTCAACGGGGCCAACTTCCCCAACCAACTGCCGTCGGCCGTCTTGCGGCCGGTGCTGTGGAAGCGGTTCAACCTGACCGGGGAGGGTGACCTCTACCTCCTGTGCCTCGGCGTCTTGGTGTTGACCATCATCCTCACCTACGGCTTGCGCCGCTCTCGAACTGGACGAGCGGTTTTGGCCACCAGGGACAACTTGCGTGGCGCGGAAGCAGCGGCCGTCCCCACCACCAAGGTGCGTCTGATGGCCTTCGCCATCTCGGGTCTGATTGCCGGTATCGCCGGCGGGCTCTACGTCATCATTTACAGCACGGCGGCCGGCAATGGGACCGGATCGTCCTTTCCCTCCTCAGCCAGCCTGCTCGTGTTCTCCATGGCGGTGATCGGGGGCCTCACCTCCATCGGTGGCGCGCTGACCGCGGTGGCCATCCTCGAAGTCATCGGGATCGCCTTTCCAAACCTCCAACTTCTGCTCTCGGGGGTCGGCCTCCTCGTCGTCCTGGTGGCATTCCCCTCGGGGCTGTCCGGACTCGGCAGCACCGTTCGTAACTACGTCCTGTCTGTGGTCGCCCGGCGGCGAGGTCTCGACGCCAGCGTCTGGGGCGACACCGAGCTCGAGACATTGGACGACCGCGCCCCCGTCGTGGTGGAGTCGGCCGACGAGCGACCGGTGCTCCTACGCTGCTCCGACGTCAATGCCTCGTACGGCTCGCTCCAGGTCCTCTTCGGCGTGGACCTGACCGTGCACCAGGGCGAGATCCTGGCCCTGCTCGGCACCAATGGCGCCGGCAAGTCGAGCCTCCTCAAGTCGATCACCGGCCTGCTGCCGGCCCACCAGGGCTCGATCACCTTCGCCGGCAGTCACATCACATCCGAGTCCACCGAGCGCATTGCAGCCCGGGGCCTGACCATGATGCCGGGCGGCCGTGGCACGTTCGCTTCGCTGACGGTGGCGGAGAACCTGCGCGTCGCCTCATGGGCCCTACGCCGGGACCGGACTGCCGCCGCCACCCAACGCCAGCGCGCCCTGGAACTCTTCCCGAGGCTGAACCAGCGCTCGCACATCGCCGCCGGAAACCTCTCAGGGGGCGAGCAGCAGATGCTCTCGCTGGCCATGGCCTTCCTGAACGAACCACAGCTCCTATGCATCGACGAGCTGTCGCTCGGGTTGGCTCCGACCGTGGTGGCCGATCTCATCGAGGCGGTCAAGGCGATCCACCAGCGCGGCACCACCATTGTCATCGTCGAGCAGTCGGTCAACGTCGCCCTGCTGATCGCCGAGCGGGCCGTCTTCCTCGAGAAGGGCCAGGTCCGCTTCAGCGGGCCATCGTCCGACCTGCTGGGCCGCCCGGACCTGCTGCGGGCCGTCTTCATCGGCGGCCACGATCAGGCCGAACCCACCCCAGCGAGGGTTCCACATGAATCCGCTGCCAACACCGACGAGGACGACTCCCCCATCCTGGTAGCCCAGGGTCTCATCAAACGCTACGGCGGGATCACCGCGGTGAACGACGTCGATCTGGTGATCAGGCCCCATGAGATCGTCGGGCTGATCGGGCACAACGGTGCCGGCAAGACCACGCTCTTCGACGTCATTTCCGGGTTCGTCCGGGCCGACGAGGGGTCGATCCACCTCGATGGCATCGACGTCACCACGGCGCCGGCCTACTGGCGATCGATCGGCGGTCTCGGCCGCTCGTTCCAAGAGGCCCGGCTCTTCCCGACACTGAGCGTCGCCGAGACCATCGCCGTCTCCCTCGAGCGACACCTGGCCAACCGTGATCCCTTCGCGGCGGCCTTCCGTCTCCCGGCCTGTACCGATTCCGAGGCGCGGGCAACCATCCGGGTGAACGAGATCATCGACCTGCTCGGGCTCGAGGGTTATCGCGACCGCCCTACCGGCGCGCTGTCGACCGGCACTCGGCGCATCGTGGAGCTGGCCTGCATCCTGGCTCACAAGCCATCTCTCCTGATGTTGGACGAACCGACCGCTGGGGTGGCCCAAGCCGAGACCGAGGCGCTCGGTCCCCTGCTGCGCCGCGTGGCCCTCGAGACCGGCTGCGCCATGGTCGTGATCGAGCATGACATGGCAATGATCTCTTCCCTCTGCGACCGCCTGATCGCCCTCGAACTCGGCGCCATCATCGCCAAGGGGACGCCGGACGACGTGCTGAGTTCGGACGCGGTGATCGCCAGTTACTTGGGGACCGAACCAACGGCCGTAATGCGCTCGGGACCAGTGGCGGCCACCACATGACGAGGCGAGCAGGGCGGGAAACGTTGATGGAGATATCAGCAGAGCGAGAGGACGCCTGATGGCGAAGCAGACAGTGCGTAAGCCCTACGCGGTGGGCATCAAGCGGCGTGAGGAGATCCTCGACGCGGCCCAACAGCTCTTCGCCGTCCAGGGATTCCGTGGTGCCGCCCTGGCCGACATCGCGGCCGAGGTCGGCCTGACTCTGGCTGGCCTGCTCCACTACTTCACCTCGAAGGAGGACCTGCTTTCGGCCGTGCTGAAACGACGGGATGATTCCTTCGCTCCGCCCTTCGAGCGAACGCTCGAGGAGACCGGCAGTTTCTGCCGAGCGGTGCACGAGGTTATGGCCCAGAGCGTGGCCTCTCCCGATGCCCTTCGGCTCTTCATCACGCTGGCAGCCGAGGCCACGGATCCCGAGCACCCGTCGCACGCCTACTTTCAAAAGCGGTACCGACTGGGTCGCGAGCACTTCGCCGCCCTCCTGGCCGAGGCTCAAGCGAGCGGCGAGATTGACCCGACGGCCAGTGGCTCCTTGCTGATGGCGGTGCTGGACGGATTGCAGCTCCAGTGGCTGCACGTTCCCGACTTCGAGATTCTTGATGAGGTCGACCGCTACATGGACTCGATTGCCATTCGCAAAACGGTGGAGGCGCGATGACGGAGGACCTCGAAAGCGAATTGGCCGAGCCGGCTCGCGGCTTGCGGGCCTTCCGCGCTGGGTTGGGCTCATACGGCCTTCTCCCTCTGGTCGTGTTGGCCGGATTGGCGGCCGCCCAGAGCTTCGATTCGAACGCGTTCGGGGTGCTGGCGCCTGAGATCCGTCACACGTTCCACCTTGACAATGCCGGCATCGACAGCGTTGCCGGCCTCACCGGCGCCCTCCCGCTTCTCCTTTCGGTGTTCATTGGCCACTGGGGGGACCGGTCCGATCGCATCCGGATTTCTCGCTACAGCGCTCTGTTATGGGGAGTCACCGCCATCCTCACCGGGCTGGCTCCGGTCCTGGCTCTGCTGGTGATCGCCCGCCTCCTCGGTGGCGTCGGCCTGCTCTCGACGCAAACGGTGTACCCGAGCCTGCTTTCGGACTACTACCCGCTCAATCGTCGGGCTCAGGTCTTCACCATTTTCCTCCTGTTCTCCACCGGACTCGGATTAGTGGCCACCCCGTTGGCCGGACTGCTCGGAGATACGTACGGCTGGCGGCCCACCTTCGTGCTGCTGGCCATTCCCACCTTTGTCTTTGCCTTCCTCCTCTCCAAGCTCCGAGATCCCAGCGGGCGTGGCAACACATCGCCTGTCGTCGTGGCCGAGCAGATGGTCGCCGAAACCGCCGCATCGATTGAGCGAAAGAGCATCCGTGAGAGCTTCCGCATCATCAAGCAGTCACGCACGCTGCGCAGGACCTGGTTGGGGGCTTTCATCCTGGGTGGCGCCGCCGCGCCGATTGCAACACTCCTCTCGACGTTCTTCCATGACGTGTACCACGTCAAATCAACCGGCCGCGGGGCCATCATCGCCGCAGTGGGCGTGGGCGGGCTGATTGGGCTCGTCATCTCGGGAGCGCTCGCGCAACGCATCCTGGCCAACGGCCGTAGCCACCGGTTGCCGGTCATCGCCGGCCTCATGGCCGCCGCCTGCGCCATCTGCGTCTTCTTGATTGCCTGCTCACCGTCCCTCTGGTTCGCCGTTGTCGTCACCGCCCTGGCCGGCATCGGCCTCGGTGGTTTCCTGCCGGCGTACACCACGATCGTCTCGATCGTCTCGCCGGCCGAGTTCCGCAGCCAGGCTTTCGCCTGGTCGACCGTGTTCTTTGCCATCGGCGCCGTCGTGGTGTCGGTCTTCGTCGGTACCTTGGCCGACGCCGCCGGACAGCGGACCGCCGTCGGCGCCCTGGCTCTGGTTGTCATCGTGGGCGGGCTCGTCCTGACCTCAGCCCGCCGCTTCATCGATGCCGAAGTGATCGAGTCGAGCCCGACCGGTCCTGGCATCACAGATCTCATTGGATGAGGTTCGCGTCCCTCGTGCTCCCCACGATGGACGCGGATCGAAAGGAGGCACGTAATGCAGTGGCCTGAAGGATTCATGTGGGGCACCGGCGCGTCCTCGACGCAGTGCGAAGGCGCCTCTCCGGCCTCGAACTGGTGGGACTGGGAGCGCCAGGACATGGCGCCGATCTCTGGCGAGGGCAACGGGTTCGCCCGACGGTTCCGAGAAGACTTCGGCATCTTCGCCGAGCTCGGCCTGACCAACCACCGGCTTTCCATCGAGTGGGCCCGCATCGAGCCCGAAGAGGGGGTGCACGATCAGGCCGCCATCGAGCACTACCGGGAGATCCTGGGCGCGGCATCGGCAGCTGGTGTCACCCCCTGGGTCTGCCTCCACCACTTCACCCTGCCCAGGTGGTTTGCCGAGGCCGGGGCGTTTCTGGTCGAGAAGAACCGCACCGAGTTCTGGACCAGACACGTGGACTTCATGGCCGAAACGTTCGGCGATCTGGTCGGTGGCTGGCAACCGGTCAACGAGACGAACTACTACGCCGGCGCCGCTTACCTCAGTGGCACCTGGCCACCGGGACACAAGGATCGTGACGAGTGCGCCGTGGCGACAGAGGCCATCCAGCTCGCCACCGCTGAAGCCGCCGTCCGACTGAAGCAGACCGGCGTGCCGGTGTGCTCGATCTTCGGTCTCTACTGTGAGGTGCCCCTGGACGACGAGCCTGCAACCAAAACCAGGGCCGAGCTGCTCCGAGCCACCAACTGGGACGCCGGGATCGGACTCTTCCGCGATGGGGTGCTCCGATTGCCCGGTCGCAAACCGATTGAGCGGCCGGATTTGGGCGGATCCTTCGATCTGTTCGGGTTCTCCTACTACGCCAACATCGGCGTCGCCAAGGGTGAGATGGCCCCCTACCCCGCCGATGCCCCCATCTCTCCGCTCGGGTACGGCATTGAGGCCAAAGGACTTCGTCTCGTCCTCGATCGCCTCAAGGTCGAACTACCCGACACGCCACTCCTGGTGGCGGAGTACGGGGTCGGGACGGACGACGATGCTTTCCGGGCGCAGTACATCGAAGACGGACTCTCCGAGGTGCAAGCCGCCTTGGCGCGAGGCATCGATGTCCGCGGGTTCTTTCACTGGACCGGCGTCGACAACTACGAGTGGCGCCACGGCTACGACGTGTCCTTCGGGATTGTCGACCGCGATCGTCAGGTCCGACCCAGCGCCCGCGTGCTCCAACGCGAAGCAAAGCAGTAATGCCCGGTCTCGCTCCAGTTGACATCACGGGTGGCGCGGTCAGGGTGGCCGGCATCGTCGAGACGGAGCCGACCGACAGCGGCATCGTTCTCCACCGCATGCCCTCCTGGGTGCACCGGCAGCACAACGATCTCACTCTCCCCTTCCTCGAGACGATGCCATGCGGGGCCAGAATCGAGATGATCACCGACGCCACCACCCTGGAGCTCGAGGTCTTTCTCACGCTCATCCAGGTGGGGTCAGACCCAGGACCGGCAGCCGCTTTTGACCTGGTCATCGACGGTGAGATCGTGGCCACCCACTCGACACGGACCGGTGCACTCATCCTGATCGATCCCCTTACCAGGGCAGTCTCGTTCGAGACCGGCGAGCCCGACACCATTCGCTTCGAGGGGCTCCCGCCGGGCGAAAAGAAGGTGGAACTGTGGCTGCCGAACGCGGCGATCGTCCGCCTCATCGAGCTTCGAACTGATGGACCCGTTCGCCCACTCGAGACGCCGGCCCAAAAATGGGTCCACTACGGAAGCTCCATTTCGCACTGCCTCGAGGCAACGCAGCCCACCGGAGTATGGCCGGTGGTGGCCGCCCGATTGGCGGGAGTCGACCTCATGAGCTTTGCCTTCGCCGGTCAGTGCCAACTCGACCCTTTCGTGGCTCGGATGATCGCCGCCCAGGACGCCGATCTCATCAGCCTGAAGCTCGGGATCAACATCATCAATGGCGACACCATGCGAGAGCGCACCTTCTTGCCCGCCATTCACGGATTTCTCGACACCATCCGCGAATCCCACCCGGACGTGCCTCTGATTCTGGTAACGCCCATCACATGCCCGGTGGTAGAAGACCACCCGGGGCCGACCCTGCTCAACCCCGGGGGCAAGGCGAAGATCGTCGACCGCTCCACTGAACTCAGCACCGGCGCCTTGACCCTCCGGCGGGTGCGCGAGCTCGAAGCGGAGATCGTGGCGGGGCGCCGCGCGAACGGTGACGTCAACCTGCATCTGCTTTCAGGACTTGACCTCTTCGGGTCAGACGATGCCGTTGATCTTCCTGACGGGCTTCACCCCAATCCGGCTGGCTACCGGCGCATCGGGGAAAGGTTCTACCGGCTCGCTTTCGAGGCAGGACCCTTCGCGGCTCGGTGATCACCGGCACCGGGTCCTCACCTTCGCCTCACTCGATGAGATGACAACACATCAAAGGGAGGTCTCAAGGGATTTCCATTACTCTCTCTGCCAACGATCCGAGTTGTGGCGACGGGACGAGGGAGCACGGAGCGGCGTGAGATACCGGAACAGAGCAACGCAGGTAGGAAAGTTCGTTGCGCTGGTCCTGACACTCTTTCTTTCGCTCGTGGTCGCCCCCGCATCGAGCGGCGCAGCTGAGTCACCGAACGCTGGCCTTGGCGCGCTGCAGCAGTTGGCGCGCGCCGAGGTCGCCTACTACCAATCCCAACTGCCAGCCGGCACTGTGGTCAATTGCATTGCACCGGCCGGCAATCCTGCCTTCGGCACACCGGCGTGGACGTTGCGCGACCTCGAGAACGAGCTTTGCGCCACAGGACGGCTCCAGGACGAGTACACCAACCCCGCCTTTAACGCCGCGCTGTTGAGTGAGACACCGGCGATCTACTCCTCGCAGTTACTGGCCCAGCTCGGGCGGCCGGGGCATCTCGAAGGGGGCGTGACTTCCTTGGTCCCGGGTGCTACGACGGCTGACCCCTTCCGCACGCTCGCTCGCTGGACCTCCGCCGGACTCGGTCGTGTCACACCGGTCTCCTTCCGGGCCAGCGATGGCGCGGTTCTGCGCGGCTACGTCTTCGAGCCTCCGGCTCACGACCCACCACCGCCCAGCGGATACCCGGGCGTCACCATCACCGACGGCTCCCTACAGGGCTTCCAGCAGATGTACTTCTGGGCGGCCGAGGGACTGGCCCAGGACGGCTACATGGTGATGACCTACGACGTCCAGGGCGAAGGCGAGTCCGACCTCCTCCCATCGAATTGTCTCCAGGGGCTGCTCTCTTCACACAGCTGCCCTGGCGTGCCCTTCCAGCAGAACTACAACTTCTACCAGGGTGCCGAGGACTCGTTGAACTTCTTCCTCTCGAGTGCCACCTCGCCATATGAGGGATCGTCCAACCCCGATGCGGCCTCCCTCAATGACAACGACATCGCACTGGCCGGCCACTCCCTCGGCGCCGCTGCGGTCAGCGAGGTTGGCCAGTGTGACAAGCGGGTCAAGACCATCGTGGCCTGGGATGACCTGACCACCGTGGCCAACTGCAACGGCGTCGACATCCCGCCCGCTGATCGCAGCCCAACCCTGCTGCATGCACCTGCCTTGGCGCTCACCAACGACTATTTCTTGAATCCCGAACCTATGACTTCGGTCCCCAACGCGCACGCCAAGGACGCCGGCTACCGCCAACTGGTGTCGGCCGGGCTCAATGCCGAAGAGGTGGCCATCCGGGGCACCACTCACCTCACCTACACCTACACCTACATCCCCTACGCACTGCCTGCTGGATCTCTCGCTGAACGGGTCGCCTTCTATTACACCCAGGCCTGGTTGAACTACGAGATGCGTTGGCAACCATCCGCCTTGCAGGAACTAACAGCCAAGACCTTCGACGCCAGTGCCGATGTGGCCTCGATCGGGGCCGGTACGTTCGATGCGGCCAAAGCGCTGGCCGATCCCACCAACCTGACGGCCGACAACGTGCCGTATGACATTGCCGGCTTGCCCGTCGCCAACCTGGTCTCGATCTACTACGAGTCCGAATATTCGCTCCAGAACTTCACGTCGGGAGTCGAACAGTCCTGCAGCGACATGCGGGCCGACTGTCCTGCCGTCGCACCGCCCACGCCCTAACGAACCAGCTCACCGGGCCGTCCGCAAGGCGACGCGGCTTTCCTTCCACGGTCCCCTATTGGTTGAGCGAGAACACCGTGTAACGGAAGTCCGTCCAACCGTCGGCCAGTCCGGGCGGAACAAAGACGGGCTTGAGCACCTGGAGCTCAATCGACAGTTGCGACCTGCCCTTCGTCAAGCTGCCGGCGATCGGAAAGTCGCTATCGGCCCACCGTTTGTAAGTGTCATATTTGGCGGTGGCGCCGCTGGCCGATGTGTTGGCCGGAGTCATCCAAACCCCGGCTGGCACGCCGTCGACGAATACTTGCGCCTGTTGCTCAAAAGTCGCTTGATCAAGCTGGCGGCGGAGCACGACCCCCTCGTTGTCAGCATTGATCTTTACGTTGAACCGGATGATCGAGCCAGGAGGATGAACCAAACCAGTGTCGGTCACGGACTGATGTCGGGGGTCCGTCCCAGGAGGAGGCGGGACGGCGCCCAGGATGATGGTGGCATCGAAGAGCGGAGAAGAAAGGTTGCCGTCGTCTTCGCCTTCGTAGAAGGACCTCAACGTCTCCGAAGTGGCCACGGAAGTCGACGTGTAGTCGGCCGTCGAGAGCGATGCCGTATTCCCGACGTCGATCGAGTCGGTTTGATCCATGCCCTCCAGGTCATTTCCGTACCAAAAGACGACGCTGTGATTAGCAGTGGGCAGGCCGTCGCCAGCGCCATGCTGGATACCGAGGACAATGCCGTCCCGGAAGTTCCAAGGGTCTTGCAGCAACAGCCGGTACTGCGACGTTTCCCCTTCGATCGGCGAGACGGTCTGGACGTCGGTGGCGCCGTGATCGAAGAGGGTGAACGGACCGTTGGCGTAGTAGTAACCCCCGTCGAAGAAGTCTTCGGTACCCGTTCCGTTGAAGGCCGGTGTCTGCGACCCGTCGAAGTACACATGTTCATTCCCCTCCATGAACAGCGTTTCGGAGCCGTCGAGCGGGCCTTCTTCGGTATATGAAATGCCGACAACCTTTCCTTGCCCTGGTTGGTCGAGCATCACATAGTCGGATCCGTTCTGAGTCGGGTCTTGTGCCGCGTAAGTCGCGTGGAATTCACCGACACTGCTCCCGATGCCTGAATACGTCATCGGGGACTGCTCGACCTGCCAGAAGGCATTGATGGGGTGGCCGTCGTTATTCACCAGGTCGATCTCTGCCGAGCGTACAAAGGGCATTGGGAAATACAGGTAGCCGGTATTGCTGGCCGGGATGAACCCCGCCAACAGTCCCAGTGCTGGTGATCGCGAGCCAGCTCCGCTCAAGAAGAGGTCGGCCAGGGGTGCGTTGATCGCCAGGTCACTCGATCCATCCCAGCGAGCCTGCAGCCAGACGTCGTGAAGAGCTTCGTCGTCATTGGGAGCGACGGATACCTTGATGGCGCTGATGGTGCCGGCCCGCTGGATATTCGAAATGACCCTCGTTTCGCCCGGTTGCAGCGTGCCACCGCCGATCGCGGTCGAGCCAGCCGGCAGAATCTCGGGATCGGAACCGGCCCGTTTGGCCACAGCCACCTCGGCCTCTGACGTCTCGAGGGTTTGCGCAGACGTGGGGTCGAAGGTCTGCACGGGCGTGCCGGCTGGATACGTCTCGTAGCCGATGTTGTAATACGCCGGATCACCGGTGCTCACCACGCGCACGCTCTTGGCGAAGGGCATCCTCACGTCGCAGTAGAAGCCGCCGCTCGACACTCCGCCATTTCCGCACAGGGGGGCCAAGAACGGACCCGAAGAACCTGAGAAGAGCGTGTCGGCCGGTAGATCGATCCGGGGCGTGGTCTCCCCATCGAAGAAGAACTCAAGATTGCCGAAGGATCGCGCGCTACTGCTTTTGCCGTTGAACAGGGCACCGGTGACCCAAATGCGATCGATGACCCCGGGCCCTTCGGCCTCCATCAGGACGTAGTCACCTTGGGCATCCTGGTAGAGGTAATTGCCGGAGTCACCGTTCTCGCCATTGGGATCGTGACTCGACGCACCGGCATCATGAACCGACGCATTGAGCAGTGGTAACTGGTTCAGCGCGTTGAGCCCCTCGCCCGCCGCCGAACCGGGGTCCCCATCAGAAGAAGAGGCCTGCTGACTGGCCTGGCCGGTCGCCACTTGCCCTGTCCCAGCAACAACCAACGTTGCGAGCATCAGTGCCGCGAGACAGAGGCTCGACCACCACCTTCGCCGAAATCCGCCTTGTGCCACTTTTGCCGCCCCCGCGCTCTGCTGACTTCGGCCACCGCCACACCAGAGCCCGGCCCGACGAGCAGACAGCGTATTTGCTGAGCACCGAAGGGGGCGGATTTCTCACCCCTCAGGCATCCACCAGCAACCTGGAGCACTGAACGACGCCTGAAATCTTGCCGCTACCGTGCCACCAGGAATGGTCTCCCAGAGCACCTCGGATGTGAAGTCTGCCGTTGCGCCGAGCCGGCGTCGCCGGCTCTTCATCCTCGCCATCTGCTGTACCAGCCTGCTGCTGGTGTCGATGGACGTGACGATCGTCAACGTCGCGCTGCCCTCGATCCACCGTGCGTTTCATGCCTCACTCGATGGCTTGCAGTGGACGCTCGACGCCTACACGCTGGTTATCGCCTGCCTCTTGATGCTGGCCGGATCGAGTGCGGACCGCTTCGGCCGCAAACGGGTGTTTCTCATCGGTCTGGTCGTCTTCACCGCCGGCTCGGCCATGTGTGCTGCGGCACCGTCGCTTGGGTTCTTGGTGGCGGCCCGGATCATTCAGGCCATCGGCGGCTCGATGCTCAATCCGGTGGCCATGTCGATCATCCGCACCGTCTTCGACGACCCTCGTGAGCGGGCCCAGGCCATCGGCATCTGGGGTGCCGTAGTTGGAATCAGTTCAGCGCTCGGGCCGGTCATCGGCGGCATCCTGGTGGATGGCCCCGGATGGCGCTTTGTGTTCCTGGTCAATGTCCCCATCGGGATCGTCGCGCTGGTCTTGACCAAGTTGTATGTCCCCGAATCTCGGGCACCCAAGGCTCGTCGGTTCGACCCCGGCGGTCAGGTCTTGGTGATCATCTGGCTGGCCACTCTGGTGTACGCCATCATCGAGGGGGCTCGGGATGGCTGGACGTCGGGCCTCATTCTGGGCAGCTTCGCCGTCGCCCTACTCTCGCTGGTCGGCTTGATCCTCTACGAACGCCGCCAGGACGAACCGCTCCTCGAACTGCGCTTCTTCCGCAGCATCCCATTCGCCAGCGCCAGCCTCTCGGCCATCTGCTCGTTCGCCGGTCTGGGGGGCTTCCTCTTCCTGGCCACCCTCTACCTGCAGTCGGCCCGGGGCTTCTCCGCCCTCCATGCCGGCCTCTACTCCCTCCCCATGGCACTCACCATGATCGTGCTGGCCCCGCTCTCGGGCCGGATCGTTGGTGGCAGCGGGGCCCGTTGGCCGCTCGTCTTCGCCGGAATCTTCATGGCGGCTGGATCCTTGATTCTGCTCGGACTGAATCTGCAGACCTCTGTAATCCTGCTCTTGGTGGCCTATTTCCTGCGGGGAGCCGGAGTCGGCCTGGTGAATCCCCCCATCTCGGTTATCGCCGTCTCCGGCATGCCAGGCTCTCAGGCCGGCGTGGCCGGGGCCATCGCCTCGACCTCGCGCCAGATCGGATTCGCTTTAGGCGTTGCCATCGTCGGTGCCGTCAGTGGCGGCACCGAGACCGGCTCAATCGGACCGAGTTTTGCGGCAGCCACCCACGCCGGATGGGCTGTGCTCTCCGTGCTCGGCTTCATCGTCCTGGTCCTCGGTTGGATCAGCACCACCAAACGGGCCCTCGATTCGGCCGAACGCACGGCGAAGCTGTTCGATGGCTCTGATGGCAAATAGGTCGCCAGATCAGAGCGGCGTGGACCGTAACTCCCTGGATGAAAGATCGACGCTGTAGCGAAACCCACGCTTCAGATCGGCTGCATCAACGGACAGTGCGGCAAGCTTGGAGCTTGAATGCTTTCCCGCAAGGGCTCCTACTTCTATCGCCGTCATCTCCAGCTCTGCCTCGCTCGGAGAGGTCCCACCCCGCGCAACAGAGCTGTGGTACTGATAGACGACGTCGCCGGTTTCGGAGTTGTAGACCACATACGATTTTCTGTCAGAGTCCATTGTCAGACCTCCCGGTCTTTAACCATCAAGAAGGAAACCACGTCAGTACCGCGGCGGCATAAGTTCCGAACACCCACGCGGTGATGCTTGTCACCTCGCCGCTAAGGGACACACATCCCACGAGCTGACCTCCTTGCCCCGAAATGGAGTGCTGGGCGCTGCTCCCCTTAACCGTGTACGTCAACAGTTGGGTGATCGATTGGCCCTCAGGTGCAGTCTCGGAGAGCGACACCATCGCCGTTCCTGGTGACGGAGACACTTGGAGGGTCCAGACAGAGTTGCCCGAAACGACATAGCCCGAATACGCCGCATCCACCATGGCTGTCCTCCTCAAGGCTCGCCTGGATTGATCGCTCACTCCGGTGCGTGTCAACCTTTTTGAGACGGTTTCTTCATCGATTTAGTGAGTCGGGACCTCCTCTGCGGGTTTATTGATCCACGCCGCCACCGGAAGAGCTGGGGGAGTTGGAATCTGGCGAACGAAGCGTTCTGGGTGCTGTC
>DASXFC010000051.1:0-92808 GCA_036489775.1 Acidimicrobiales bacterium
ACGAGCTGCTTGCCACCCGTCGGCGAGCGAAGGGAGCCGCCATGGAGTAGAACGATTTACGGAGCCCGGCGGACGACCCCCTCACCTCGGAGTGGGGAATAACGCGAACTTCCAGCTAGGGAATAACGGCAACGTTGACACGAGGGGGTGACGGGCTACCTGTTCCGTCCCGGCGCAGGTGGGCGCGGGGCCAAGAACCTCATTGGTGAGGTCTGTGCCGCCCTGGTGCACGATCCCGACGAAGTGTCTCTCGTCAGCGGAAGAGCCCGCTCGACGTTCATCTGTGCACGCCTGGGTGAGCGAGCTCCGCTCGCCCAGCTGTGCGCCGCCGCCGGGGTTGAGGGTGTCGAGTCGCTCTTGCGTTATGCGCGCCATGTCAGAGGTGCTCCGGCGTCCAAGGCGCAGCTCCGGGCGGCGGCCCGGCGGCCATGAGGCGCTCGGGGCGGGGAATGGTCAGCGACGAGGCGGTCGAGCACGCCCTGGCCCTGATCGATCGCTCCGGGGTGGCGGTTTGGATCGAAGACCAGCTCTGCCTCCGCCAGCGCGGTCCGGGACGGCCGCGGGCCCTGAAGGTATCGGACCTGCTTTGTGCCTTGATGCTCTTGGCCCGCGACGACCGACCGCTGCACCTGAGTGCGGCCACTGAACTGTTGTTCTGCCGCCTCTCTGAAGCGGCCCGAGCCACCTTGGGCATTCAAGGCCGGGCCGACGATCACCGGTCTCTCTTGGCTCGCTATCGGCAGGTGCGCTATCTCTTCTCGGCTGTTTCTTCGGTCCTGGACCCCTCTGGTCTGGTCAAGAACCGCCGGATCAACGACGACGAGTTCGCCGAGCGTTGCACCAGCATTAGCAGCGAGGAGGCTGGGCTCGCCCGGGCCCGCCTCGAGAAGTTCATGGGAGACGTCCTGCGGGCCAGTGTCGATGAATACTGCGGCGGCGTGCCACCGGGCGCCCTGGCCTATGGCCTCGATGCCACTCCGGTCCCGTTGTTCTCGCGTGGACCCTCACGACGCGCCGGGCTCTGTGCCAGTGATCCCGACGGCGGCTGGTATGTGCGCGACGGTGACCACCGCGAACGCGAGGACCACCAAGGGCGACCGCGCTCCCGGGTGGCCTGGGCCCTCGAAGCGACGGTGGCCACAACGGCGTCGGGGGTGCCCGGGACGATTGGGTCGTTCCCCAACCTGGTGGTCGGTCTGGCCCTGGGTCGTCCCGGCACTGACCCCGGTGGCACCGCCGTGCGCGTCCTGGCCGGCGTGGTCTCCCGAGGCTTCCTGCCCGGGCCGCTCGGGGTTGACCGGGCCTACTCGGGAGCGCTGAGCAGCGGGTTCCACCTGCCGGTGCGGGCCATGGGCTTTGCTCCGGTGGTTGATTACCGCAATCGACCAGCTGGGCCGTCAGGCGAACAGCCACGGTGCCGTCATGGTCGAGGGCACCTGGTACTGCCCGTCGATGCCTGAGGTCTTGGTCACCGCCACCATCGACCTGCGGGCCGGCTCCATTGACGCCGCGACCTATGAGGCCCGCATCACGGCACGGGCCGACTACGCCCTGCGGTGCAAGTCCGTACCCGACGTCGACGGCTACGAGCGCTTCATGTGCCCGGCCGGAGGGGAACGACCCAAAGTGCGCTGCGCCCTGCGGACCCCTTCGCTCGCCGCGCTGGGGCGCTTGAGTGTCCCTGCACCACCACTCGAGCCCCCGGCGCTATGTCGACAACATGCCATCACCATCGCCCCCGATGTCGGTGCCCGCTTTGCCCAGAGCCTGTCCTTTGGGTCAGAGCAATGGGCCCGCCACTACGCCACGTTGCGTAACACGATCGAGGGCTGGAACGGCTTCGCCAAGGACCCCGCTCACGAAGCGCTGGCCCAACCGGCTCGCCGGCGCCTGCGCGGCATCGCCGCGCTGGGGATCCTGGTCACCTTCCTCTACGTGGCCGCCAACCTCCGCAAGATCGACACCTACGCGCAACAGGTCGTGAACCGCGATGCCGTCCAGGCTCGAAAACGGGCCCGCAGGCGCAGGACGAGTCTGAAGGACTACACGCCGGGCTGAACGCCGGTCACGAACCATGAATTCTCAGTTCGGACCCTTGCCGGCGCACCATCGGCACCGGATCGGGGATCCACCACCTCTGTCACAACGCGGCGGCAGACTCTGTAAGTCGACTTCTGTCGGTGTGGGCTGGTGACTTCTGTCGCTAACCCTTTGAGCGGAAGACGGGATTCGAACCCGCGACCCTCACCTTGGCAATGCCAAAGGGCCAGTCCCGCTGCCAGGCGAAATGGCCCCTGACCAGGACATTAAGTAATCAGCACTTGCCACCAAATAGGGCCTTTTCTCGGTGTCCCGCGGACATTTCGCGGACATTGGACCAGCTCACCATTGTCGATACACCTCGTTCCTACGATTGGCTGATTCTGATTGGGTCTACAACGGCTATTGACATGGTTGTAACTACAATGCTGTAATGAGGGGTTCGATCCAAGAATGTTTGAGGTGCCCCATGGCAGAAAGCAGCAACGGCAAGCGCGTATATCCGAAGCTTCCAGCGGCGAACTGGTGGACCCTCCGGAAGCGCTTCCAGCAGACGCCTCCCAAAAGCATCGATGCTGACTACCTGATGTCCGTCCTGGGTCTCACGTCGCAGGGATCCGCCAACAACCTGATTCCCACTCTTCGAACCCTCGGGATCATTGATTCAAACAACAGCACCACGCCGCGCGCACACGATTGGCGTGATGACGACACCTACGCCAAAGCCTGCGCCGACATGGTGGCCGAGATTTATCCAGAAGCGCTCACCAATGCCTTCCCCGCCCCGGACCCCGAAGCGGACGGCGTCAAGAAATGGTTCATGCGAAATGCAGCTATCGGGGACGCCGCAGCCTCCCAAATGACTGCGCTCTACAGGTTGCTCTGTGAAGCGGATCCCAAAGCATCAGAAAAGTCGGGAGAGCGGCGGAAGGCCCCTGCTTCCGCTAAGGCAGTGGCTCGGCCGGCAACATCGGCAAGCCGGCCGTCACCAGCCACCAAGAAGCCGCCGGCCGCTGCCATAGCCGCGCCCGAGCCAACGCCCACAGTAACGAACCCTCGTAACCCACTCTCAGCCGTCGGCGGAATCACGATAAACGTGGAACTTCAGCTTCCTCCTACCGCTGACGCCAAGTTCTTCGACCAGTTCTTCGCTTCGATGCGAAAGCATCTAGTCGACGAAGAATGAATGAAGAGGTTCGCCGGGTTGCCGCCCGTGTAGCCGCATTCGAAGGGGACGCACATGCGCTCTTGGAGTCGTTTGAAGACGCCCATCGATCACGTGTCATCACATTAGGCGACGTTCTAGGTCGGCTAACCAGTCTGAATCTGCACCAAGAGGAGCTGTTTAGACAGGCCCTCCGCTGTGCCGAAAACGCCATCTTCTTGGCATCACACATAATGGCCTGGGCAGCCGCCATGGATCTCTACGAGGAAAACCTCGCCAGCGACGGCTTGGCGAAGGTTCACGCTGAATACCCGAAGTGGGCCGCCCACCAGACGCTTGACGATCTTCGTGAAAACGTAAAGGAGTATCAGCTCATCGAGGCTGGCAAAAGGGTAAAGCTCCTTACTAACAGTCAGATGAAGTCGCTGCACGGATATCTCAACACTCGGAATCAAGCAGCACATCCAACCGGGTTCTCACCTGGAATCAACGAAACCCTCGGCTACATCGAGGCGTTGCTCAAGCTCTGCGCCGCAATTAATCAGAAGACGCTCTGAGGGCTCGGTCGTCAGGAGGCAGGGAACTGATGATGTCACCCCGGTCGCTTGGTAGACCCCAGAGCAGCCCGATACACCCTCCCCATACCGTGGCCGCATGACGTTCCAGTACGGCGCCGGCACCAACATCGCCGCCACGATGGCCAGCTACCCCTGCCCGGTGTGTGGGGCCGAGCCGGGCGTGCTCTGCACGATTGCCGACAGCCGTGGTCAGCCCATGACACCTTCGCTGGGCGTGATGCACGGCGAGCGGGTGCCAGAGCCCGACAATGATCTCGACGTCGAGCAATAGCGCACTCAGCTCAAAGGATCGGCGGGGCCGCGGTTGGTGTCAACGTAGAGCAGAACGTCCTGTTGGTCACCTGGCTTTAGCACCGCATTTATATGGGTCCACCCAAGGCGCATTGCCGCATGGACCCGGTGGTAGCCGTTGACCACAATGCGTTCGCCATCGACCGGGTTCTCGTAAACCAAGATGGGATCGGCCTCGTCAATGTGCTTCACATAGTGTGCGATCTGAACTTGGTCAGCGTTGTCCAACTGGGTCTCGATGGCGCCCTGATGAAGCGAGGCGATCTCGATCATCATGGGTCCAAAACCTGCTATCAGCTGCCCGGTCGGCGCCCATTCAGCTCGCGACGCCACTGCCGGGTTAGGGCTTCCGATTCGGCTTCGAGCCGTGCCCGCTCCTGTTGCTCCTCAGCGGCCCTGCGCTGGGCCTCCCAGTCGGCCCTGCTCGTTCCGGCAGGCGGCACGTCGTCATCGTCAATGCGCAGCCGGGCGGGCACCCGCATGTCCATGTCGTCATAGATGTCAGCTGGCCCCCAGCGTTCATCTTCATCCGTGACAAGTTCGGGGTCGACTTCGCCTGGACGTGTCGGGTCCACGTAGTCGCACCAGCTACGGCGACCGAGGTGGTGAATATACGGACGCCCACATTCGACGCAGTCGGGGCGCAGCTCGGGAATGTGCTCACCACGGCTGCGAACCAATGGCAACCCGCTTCGGGCCCTTTCAGGAGCAGGCCTTGGCGTCGGCTCGGGTTGCCGGCGTGCCTTGGGCGCCGCCGGAACGAGTTGGGCCGCCTGGTACTCCTCCAGCGTTGGTGTGGCGCTGACGCTGCTTCTACTGCCATCCCGGTTCCGGACGGTCTTGGTGCGGCGTGGCTTAGATGGGTCCATAGCTACCAGGTAAGCAGCAGGTTGTGACACCCGGGTGGACCGGCCAACGCGCACACCAGCCAAAGGTTGAAGGCCACAAACTGTCACGGCGTTCCCTTCAGCCATGAAGAAGAAGGAGACGCCGGAGCGTCCCGATAGTGTGGTGCGGGCGCCAGGGAGGCGCGGGGAGAGGCAGAGCATGGGCGTGGCGGCGGCAGCGAGGAAACGCAATCTAGACGCGGCCAAAGCAGCCAAGAACGACGAATTTTACACCCAATGGGCCGACATCCAGCGGGAGATGAACGCCTATCTCGAATACGACCCGGACGTGTTTCGGGACAAGGTGATCCTGCTGCCGTGCGACGACCCCGAGTGGAGCAACTTCACCAAATTCTTCGCCCTCCACTTCGTTGACTACGGCATCAGGAAGCTCATCTCCACCTCCTACGCGCCGGACAGCAATCCTGCCGGCGCGCATTATCAGCCGTCGCTGTTCGAGACGAATAGTCCCGCGTTCGACGCCTCCAAGGACCGTGTTCGGGGCAAGAAGTTCGTGTTGGAGGCCAAAGACGTCAACGGCGATGGTGTCATCAACATTGACGACCTCCAATGGGATTACCTAGAGAGTGACGGAGACTTCCGAAGCGCCGAGGTGACCACCCTGCGCGATAACGCGGACATCGTGATCACCAACCCGCCGTTCAGCCTGTGGCGTGAGTTCGTTGCGTGGCTGGTTGGGGCCAATATGACGTTCTCGATCATCGGAAGTAATAACGCCATCACGTACAAGGACATCTTCTCGCTCATCAAGGGGAACCGTATCTGGAAGGGCGCGACGGCCAACAGCACCGACATGGTGTTCGGGGTTCCCAAGGGTGCGCCGATCAAGGAGGCCGACCGTCTCAAGGCTGAGAGACTCGGCTACCCGTCCGACGAGGACTACGACTACACCCGTCTGGGGAACTCCTGTTGGTGGACCAACATCGACCACGGGCGACGTCACGAGCCACTCCAACTCATGACGATGGCGGACAACATCAGGTTCAGTCGCCACAAGGACATCCGAGAGTCGGAATATCTGAAGTACGACAACTTCGACGCGATCGAAGTTCCGTACACAGATGCGATTCCGAACGACCATGACGGCGTAATGGGTGTCCCGATCACGTTCATTGACAAGTACAACCCGGACCAATTCGAGATTGTGGAATTGAGCAGGTACACAAAGACTCAAGGCATGTCAAAGGAATTCGTTGACGCCTACTACGCATCTGGGCAGACGGGGCAGATCAGCGAGGGCCACCCTGACTTGTGCTACTACGACAACAACCGCCGACCAGTTGTGCCCTTCATGAGAGTGCTGATACGCCGGAAGGGTGACTCGTGATGGATACCGAACTCAAGCACTACACCGTCGCCGCTGTCCTCGACGGATTCGTCTACAACGAGCTGGAGGCGAAGGGACTGTTCGGGCTCTCTGGACGACTCACCATCCAGCCTGAATATCAGCGGCATTACATCTACGGCGACGGCAAGAAGGACGTAGCCGTCATCGATTCGCTTCTAAAGGGCTACCCACTCGGCCTGATTTACTTCAACGTCGCCGGTGACACCCTTGAGGTCCTCGACGGCCAGCAGCGCATCACAAGCGTCGGCCGGTTTGTGACCGGTAAGTTCGCGATCAAGCAGGACGGCAAGGAGCAGACCTTCTCGTCGCTGCCAGCTGAGGCCAAGCAAACGATCCTTGAGGGCGACTTGCTCGTCTACCAGTGCATTGGCACCGAGAAGGAGATCAAGGAGTGGTTCGACACCATCAACATCGCGGGCGTACCGCTGAACTCCCAAGAGCGCCTAAACGCAATCTATTCAGGTCCGTTCGTCACCAAGGCCAAGGCCGAGTTCTCCAACAGCCAGAACGCGAACATGCAGAAGTGGTCCTCCTACATCAAGGGCGATCCCAAGCGCCAAGAGATCCTCAAGGAGGCACTGGAGTGGGTCGCATCTGCCAAGGGCATCGGTGTCGACGCCTACTTGGCGCAACACCGTCAGGACGAGGCAATCACGGAACTGAAGAGCTACTTCGTCTCAGTCATCGACTGGGTCACTGGCGTCTTCTTTCGACCACCTGACAAAGAAATGCGCGGGTTGGACTGGGGCCGGCTCTACGACACATTCCACTCGACGTCCTACAACGCTACCAAGATCGAGACTAGACTCAGCAAGTTGCGCGCCGATCCGGCGGTGGTCAACACCAAGGGCATCTACGAGTACGTACTTGGTGGCGAGAAGGAGCCCCAGCTTCTGGCGATTCGCCTCTTCGACGACAAGGACAAGCGCGTCGCCTACCAGAACCAGACGACCAAAGCAATGGCCGAGGGCGTGTCGAACTGCCCGCTGTGCGCTCAGGGCACCGACAACAACAAGACACGCATCTATAAGTCGAACGAGATGGAGGCCGACCACGTCACTGCCTGGTCGAAGGGCGGCGCGACCGACCTGTCAAACCTGACCATGCTCTGCCAGCCGCACAACCGGGCCAAGGGCAACCGCTGATTTGACCTGAACAGCGCCTGCGACTGACCTACGGTTGCTGAAGTGTTCTACGTATACGAAAACTGGACCAACACGTTCGCCAAGGTCCATCGGGGCTCATGCCCCTACTGCAACGATGGCAAGTGCTTCCAGGGGCGGGGAAGTAAGACGCCGAGCGGGGAGTGGCTCGGTCCATTCCCATCCTCCGAGCGGGCCACGTCCGCCGCACAGTCGGCAGCCAAGAGCCACCCCAACCATGCCGTGTGGACGGTTGCCGTCTGTGGTTACTGCGGCTAGTCGAAGCCGTCGGACAGGTCCAGCGGGTCGTTCAGCAAGCGGCCTGGCAGGCTGAGGTCGCTAGTAGCAAACCGGCATGATGACGCCCTACTCTTCACCCTCGCCAAGCTTGGTCGGGCCTCCAGGGTGTAGTCGGACCCAGATAGCCAGCACTCGATCTGCCACGGCCAAAGCCGCGGCAGACACCAACAGGATGTGCAGCATTTTCCGCACCTCTGCGCTCTCTTGTTGGGTCCTTCGCTCAGCCCCGCCACTTTTCTTGGGGTGAGAAGCCCGGTGGGGGGCTGAGCTCAGGGCCTGGTTTCCATTGCGTGCGCCGATTCGATTCGGCGCCTTCAACATGGTTGCCGTAGGTAAACGCAATCTTGTCGCAAGGTGAATTGAAAGTAACATTTCGATGAACACACGGCGAACTATCTTCAAGGTGAAAATCAAGATTCTGAGGAGCAATACCTGGAGGCCTTGACTTACAGTGTCCGGATCCGCCTCAATGGTGGTCGGGAACCTGCGCTCATCGGGCCTGGGTTTCTATTGCGTGCGCCGCCCTCGGTCTGAGAAGCCGGGGGCGGTCGCCTTTTCGGACATCGTTGGCCTTCGCACTTGGTAGACGACGAAGCGGGCACGACCACCCCGTAGGAAGCCGTGCCCGCTCTCATGTCGTAGCCGCTAGGACAGCCCAATGTTGCACCGCAGAACACCCGATGAGCTGGGGAGGCAATCAACTTCGACAGTTCAACGGGAGAACCAGGCTCCTGAACCGCGGGTCAGCCCTACCAAGGCAACCCAGCGATACAGGAGTGTTGCTTGGTGGCGACAGCTGATGCAACACATCGAGCCGGCCACCGGGCCGACACCGCACTGAACGATGTGCAGTGCCTGTCGAGATGGTTAGGCCAGCGCTACCGGGTACGCGGCACCGCTGATGCTCTGCACGGCAGCGGAGTGCCGGCTCAACACGGCAACGTAGGCGCGTAAGCCCACTACGACCGACAGGTCATTGGCGTTGGTTTTGGGGAACGCGTACACCAGTGGTGCACCGATCCAGGTGAGAATGTCGTTAGGCCGTGCCACCAGCAGCCGCGTCTCAGCGCCGCTGTCGGTCGTGGGGATCGAGTCATCCACGAACCAGTTGAGCGAGCCAGGCATCTGATGCCCGGTCCAGCCCGCCGCCTTGGGCGAAGATGCCGCGGCAAGTGCCGCCAGGGGCTGTGCGGCGTAGGACGGAACGATGAGCGGCCGGCCGGCAGTGTCGACCTGGTCGGTGGTAGCGCCCCACGCGTTCGATGTGGAGAACAGGTGCGTGGCCTGGCGGCGGAAGCCCGCTGTGTTGGCCATCTGCTCACGGGCCGAGCGGAGGTCGCCGTAAAGGCTGGGAATGCTGAACGAGCCGGTATCGGTGATGGTGCCGGCGCCGGCGATCACTTGGCCCAGCACGTAGGCGTCAACGGCTGCGTCAAGTTGCTCTTCGAGCTGGGTCTGGATGATTGCATCGGCCGATACACCGGGTGAGCCGCTACGGTCTGCAAGCTGCTGGCTGATGGTGATCGAGCCGCTGATGCTCACTAGGTTGGCGGTGAGCCGCGCTCCTGATGGCGAGCTGATGCCGACCGCAGTGTTCTCGCCGCCGGCCTGCTGGCCCACGGCGCCGGTCGAGGTGAAGCTGGGCACGCTGATGGACAGGCCGTACTCGGGCAGTACCTGCGCATTGCACTGGTTGGTGAAGGCGCGCTCGGGACTGAGGAAGCCAACGGGCTGCATCAGGTACACAGGCGTCACGAACGAGCCGTCAGAGCCCGACGTGGTGTCCATGCCGCTGCGGCGCTCGGCCGTCCGGTTGTACTCGCGTGCCGACTGGCGAAGGTGCTTGCCCTCGGGACCCTGATTGCCAGACTCGACCTTGCACTCGGCCGCATAGCGCTCCAAGCGCTGGACGGCTTCGTTGTTGGCCGGCGTGCCAGGCATCGAACGCTCAGCCGTGTCGAGGTAAAAGCTGTGCGGGCTGTGCGGGCTGTAGACACGGAGCTCGGCACTGATCGACACGACGGTCTTGGCCCGGTCACTGTGGACCTTGGCGTGGCGCTTGACCATTTCGAGCGCATCTTCGTAGCTGGCCGCGTCGTCCACCACCTGGGCCGCGTTGGGCAACATGGCCGAGTAGACGGCGGCATAAGTGCGTGACATGTCCAAGGCCCCATAGACGATGCGCTCCTTCCAGGCCGGGCTCTGTCGATCGATCCAACCGGCCACATCCACGTAGGTGCGCGTGGGCAAGATGTCGATGATCTGGTGGTGTTCGACGTCAGCCACCGTGGTCACGAACTCGGGGTGGTTGTGCTCTTTGAGCTTGATGAACGAGGTCTCATCGAGCCCGATGGCGCTGGTGTGGCTGAGTCGTTTGCGGTCGGCCGCGAGCAACGCCGTGCCATAGGTGGTCACGGCGTCGTTGACCGTGTGCCAATCACAGGCCAGTTCGTCGGCCACTTCAGAGACGGTCCTCCCGCCGCCGACCTGGGCCGTGGCCCATTTGGCCGCCCTGGTGGTCAAGAGGCAGCTCTTGGCCGCGATCCGGTGGTCCTCGAGGGTCCAGGTCTTCATGGCACAGCCCGGATCGACACAGCGCATGCGGTGCTTCTTCCAGGCCAGCGACATTGGGGTGCCATAGACCGGTAGGTCCACGTAGTGGACCACTGGTCGCTCTTTGACCTGGGCCGAGCCGTTGCACTCAGGGCAGCGGACGTCGCCCGGCACCTGCTCGACCATCAACTCGACGTCGGGCCCGGTGCGTTTGTAGTGCACGACCTCGACGTCTTTGAGGCCCACCAGGGCCTCGAGAATCTCACTAGGGTCGACAAGGACGAAGGTGCTTCCTGTTTTTAGGCTCACACCGAAAGCTTGGAGCACCTTCGTCTAATTCTGGGTGACCTCAGCCAGGCACGGCTCCCCGCTGAGATCCGAAGAGCCAGCTGTGTCGACGATGTCGCGAGACATCTGTCTCCGATGTCTCGCGACATCACATTTGCAGCCCCAACGGGATTCGAACCCGTGTCGCCACCTTGAGAGGGTGGTGTCCTAGGCCTCTAGACGATGGGGCCGAGCGGAGGCTTCCCGAAGGAATCCGCCGGTGCTCGGGGGGAAGGACTCGAACCCTCAATAACTGGACCAGAACCAGTCGTGTTGCCGATTACACCACCCCCGAATGGGTGGATTGACAGGTTAGCCGAGCCCATCCCTGGGCAGAATCGCCTGGTCAGGCAACGATCTCCGCATTGCACTAGGCGTCGTGGAGCCACTCCAAATGGTTGAACCCGATGATGCGGCCCAGTCCTACCCCACCTGCCTCTTTCAAGAAGTACGGCACGGTCGACCATCCACTGATCGGTGAGTCGCGGGTCGGGGTCGGTGACGTCGTGAAGCCGAACGAGGAGAGGATGGCCATCGAGCGATCCTCGTGAAACGGATCCGAGACGACCAGCACGGTCGTGACATCACGCGCCTTCAGCTTTGGCGCGGCATCGGAGATGTTCTGGTAGCTGTCGTTGCCACCGGCCTCCAAAATGTCGCCGCTCGGCACGCCGTGCAGCGTGAGGTACCGGTCTCCAGCCTCCGACTCGGTGTACACGTCACCCGGCTTCTTCCCACCGGTCAACATGATCAGGGTGGTGTAGCCGTGGTTATACAGCGAGAGCACCTCGTTCAGGCGCGCTTGGAGGTCCGGGGACGGCACCCCGTTGTACTGGGCGGCGCCCATGACCACCATGGCATCGGCGTGATGGGCGTCGTACTGGCGTGAGGTGAGCCAGACCTGCACCAAGGTGACGGCGAAGTAAATGACGATGGTGGCGATGAGAAGGAAGAACAGCCGGAGCGCGAGCTTGATCGGGCCGAAGAACATCAGCCCTCGGCGAGCCGCGCCAACGCCTGATCGAGACGCCGGCGAGTCTCCTCCCGGCCCAGCACCTCGAGTGATTCGAACAACGGCGGCCCGTTCCGCTTACCCGTGATGGCAGCCCGGATCGGCGCTTGTGCCTTCCCGACCTTGAGGTCGAAGGACTCCGCGATGACCTCGGTGACCCGCTTGATCTCGAGGTGCTCCCAGGCGCAGTCGGCATAGGCATCGAGGGCGGCCTGCACGATCTTGGATCCGGCCTCGTCCTTGACCAAGGACCGCTCCCATTCCTTCTGGTCGATCGGAACCTCGGGTAGGAAGAAGAAGTCGACCATCGGGACGATCTCGCTCATGATGGCGACCCGCTCCTGGACGAACGGCGCCATCTGGACATAGACACCTTCGTCGAATCGGTCGGGTGACCACGGCGGTCCGGCCGGTCCGGAGGTTTCGGTGTCGGGATCGTGCCAGCGACCGGGTGCCCACTCACCGGCTATCGGGTTGACCCACGGCATGGACAAGGTGATGAAGTCATCAACTGTCAGCTCCCGGATGTACACGCCGTTGATATGCGTCAGCTTCTTCAGATCGAAGAAGGCCGGCGAGCGCTGGACGTCCTCGATGCGGAAGCGTTGGATCAGCTCTTCGAGCGGGAGTATCTCCTCGTCGTTGCCTGGACTCCAGCCCAGCAGGGCCAGATAGTTCCGGAAGGCTTGAGGCAGGAACCCCTGCTCCCGGTACATCTCTACCGCCACCGGATCCCGGCGTTTCGACAGCTTCTTCCCCTGCTCGTTCACCAGCAGCGGGAGATGGGCGTACACGGGTAACGGCAGGGCGCTTCCCGATGCGGCGTCGAGGGCCTGCCACAGCATGATCTGCTTAGGCGTGTTGGAGAGGTGCTCCTCGCCCCGGAAGACGTGCGAGATGGCCATGGTCCGATCGTCGACCACATTGGCCAAGGCGAAAAGGGGCTGGCCATTACCCTTCACGCAGATGAAGTCCTCAGTGGCCCGGTTGGGGAACTCGACCTCGCCCCGAATGAGATCGTGCACGACCGTGATGCCCTCATCCGGGGTGCGGAACCGCAGGGCCCGGCCCTCGCCCCGGGGCAAACCCAGGTCGCGACAGTGCCCGTCGTAGCCCGGGGTGGGATCGCCGGCCTCTGCTCGCACCTTGGCCCGCGCGTCGATCTCCTCCCGGGTGCAGCCGCAGGCATAGAGTGCCCCGGCACTCCACAGCAGTTCGATGGCGGCCTGGTGTGCCTCCCCTTGCGCCGACTGCAGGTACGGGCCCTCATCGGGGGCCATGCCGAGCCAGTCCAGGGCGCTGATGATCCCCTCGGTCCACTCGGGCCGGTTGCGCTGCTCGTCGGTGTCCTCGATCCGCAGCACGAAGGTCCCCCCGTGCTGACGGGCGAAGAGCCAGTTGAACAGCGCCGATCGGGCACTGCCCACATGGAAGTACCCGGTGGGCGACGGCGCGAAGCGGACGCGCGGTGGGGTTGAGAGATCAGGCATTAGTCAGCAGGTGCGCACGCGCACCCGGATCGGCGACCGGCAGTGCGTCAGTCGTCCTCGATCGAGATGGCTCCGGTCGGGCAGCCGTTGACCGCCTCGCGCAGCTTCGCACGCAGCTCCTCGGGGGGGTTCTCGTTCAGGATGTAGAGGTACCCGTCGTCACGTACCTCGAAGACCTCGGGCACGATGCCCATGCACACGGCGTTGCTGGCACACTCGTCGAAGTCAACGACGACCTTCACGGACGACCTCCCGGGTCAACGGCTTGCATGAACCGCCCGAGCATACCGGGCGCCTCCGGCGTCAGGGCTTCTCCGACCCCACCACCCACATGGAGAAGAACTGGGAACCACCGCCGTAGGCCTGGCCCAGCGCCCGGCGCACCCCGTCGACCTGATGGGCCCCGGCCAGGCCCCTGACCTGGAGCGCCGTCTCGAGAAAGCGCAGCATGCCCGAGGCACCGATGGGGTTGGACGAGAGCACGCCACCCGAGCAGTTCCACGGGATGTCACCGCCGGCCATCATCGAAGTGGCTCCGGCGTCGGTCAGCTTCCAACCATCGCCTTCGTCGCAGAAGCCCAGGTTCTCCAGCCACATCGGCTCGTACCAGCTGAAGGGCACGTAGACCTCGGCCATGTCGAAGTCCTGGCGGGGATTGGTGATGCCTGCTTGCTTGTAGAGCGCGGCGGCGCAGTCCCGGCCGGCCTGCGGATTCACCTGGTCCCGGCCGGCGAACATGGTCGGCTCAGAGCGCATGGCCATGCCGTGGATCCAGGCCGGCGGCTTGCCGGTGTCCGACGTCGCCTGGGCCGCGGCCGCTTCCGACCCGATCACCATGGCCGCCGCGCCGTCCGAGGACGGGCAGGACTCGAGGTAGTGCAGCGGGTCCCACAGCATGATCGAGTCCTCGACCATCTTGAGGTCGATGTCGGGCAGGTGCAGGTGGGCGTACGGGTTGTTCAACGCGTGCAGCCGGTCCTTGACCGCCACCTTCATGCCGATGTCGCTCGGCGCGCCCGACCGGTGGATGTAGGCCCGGATGATGGGGGCGAAGTACCCGCCCGCACCGGCCAACAGCGGTGCCGAGAACGGCTGGGGCACTGAGAGCGCCCACATGGCGTCGGAGTCGGACTGCTTCTCGAAGGCCACGGTCAGGACGCGTTCGTGGATACCCGAGGCGACCAGGTGCGCGGCCACGATGGCGGTCGAGCCTCCGACCGACCCGGCCGTGTGGACCCGGAACATCGGCTTGCCGGCGGCGCCCAGGGCACTGGCCAGGTAGAGCTCGGGCATCATGACGCCCTCGAACATGTCGGGGGCCTTGCCGACGACCACGGCATCGATGTCGGCGAAGTTGAGACCGGCATCCTCGAGCGCCATCACGGCGGCCTCTCGCACCAAGCCGGCGATGGACACATCGTCCCGCTTCGACTTGGCCACCGTCTGGCCAATCCCGATCACCGCGCACCGCTCGGCCATCACACACCCTCCAGGACACAGACCAGGTTCTGCTGCAGGCAATGGCCCGACGTGGCATGGGCCACGGCCCGGTCGGCCCGCCCCTCGGAAATCTCTTTGGCCGCCTCGCCGATACGGATCAACCCGGCCGACATGATCGGATTGGCCGCCAACGCGCCACCCGAGGGGCTCAACTCAACGTCGGACCCGAGACCGAGGGCCGACGCCAAGATCAGCTCCTGGTGGGCGAAGGGGGCATGCAGTTCGGCCACGTCCACTTTCTTCTTGCTCACGCCCGCCTTCTGTCCGGCCAACGCGGTGGACGGTGACGTGGTCAGGTCACGAGCACCGAAGGCATGCGTCTCGATGCGGTGGTCGATCCCGGTAATGAAGGCCGGGCGCTCCGACAACTCGTAGGCCCGGTCGCCGGCCGCCAACACGATGGCGGCGCAACCGTCGCTCAACGGCGGGCAGGCGTGGCGCCGCAACGGCGTCATCTCGTAGTCCTCGGAGAGCAGTTCCTCGGCGCTGCGGTCGTAGGCCAGCTGCGCCTTGGGATTGCCCAGCGCCGACCGGCGGGCCCGGCTCGCCACGGCGGCGAAGTCGGCCTCGGTGGCCAAGCCCTGGTCGATGAGCGCCTGCGCCTGCAGCGCGGCCAGCGAGATCGGGTCGGGCCACAGGGGAGCCATGTAGTAGGGGTCGAGCTGGACCGAGAGGATCTCGCTCAAGTTCCCTGGTGAGGAACGCCCGAAGGAGTAGATCAGCGCGGCATCGATTTCGCCCTCTTGGAGCAGGACCCAGGCTTCGTAGAGGGCCCAGGCCCCGTCCATCTCGACGTGGGACTCGGCCCGGGGCGGCCACACCCCGACCGCGTCGAGCGCGGTGACGAAGGAGAAGGGTCCACCGATCAGGTAGTCGGTCGAGCCTGAGCAGATGAAGCCCACGTCGTCCTTGGTGATGCCCACGTTGCCGAAGACCTCGGCCACCACCGGCATCAACATCTCGACCTCGTTGTGCGCGTCTTCGCGCCGGACGTGCTGAGACTGGGCAAAGGACACGACTGCCACCGGGCGATGCCCCGAGGTCAGATCGGGGAAGCCGCTCACAGGTACTCCTTGTACGTCTCGAAATCGGCGTCGGGCTCACCGGTCGGCCGGAAGTACTTGACCGAAGCCATGGTCGGCCCCAGCTGGTCTGGTTCCACCCAGACCGCCTCGACCCGCAGTCCCATGCGGATCTCGCCAGTCGGGATCTCCTGGATGAGACCCATGAAGGAAAGGTTCGCCCCGTCGAGCAGGATCTGGGCGCAGATGTAAGGGATCTCGATCGATTGGCCGGCGAAGGGCACGTTGACGATGCAGTAGGTGGTCACCGTGCCGGTGTTGGGCAACTCGACGATCTCGTCGGTGGGCAGGCCGTCGGTCGGGCATGACCCACGCGACAGCGTGTACACCTTCTTGCACTTGGGGCAGCGCTGGCCGATGAACTTGCCCTCTTCGAGCCCCTTGAGGTTCTTGCTCTGGGCCACCCCGGCGGAGAAGAAGTAGTCGAGGTGGGTGGTGGCGTTCATGTGGGTGACCGGCTCGCTCACGATGCCGCTCCGACTGCCACGAAGTGGCGGATGTCGTTGACGTGGCCGACGCGCTCGGCTTCGGGCGCGAACTCGGGCCGCACCCGCAGACCGGAATGCACCGCATCGGGTCCGTCCGCCTTGAGGATGTGGAGGAAAGCGGTGTCGGCTCCATCGAATTTGACCAGCACCCAGGCGAACGGCTCGCTGCTCGGGTGCTTGGGTCGGGGATGGGCCACCCAGGACCATGTCGTCACCGTGCCCTCGGGCCCGACGTCGACGATGCCCGCGGTCTCCTCGCCGGTGTCGGGGTCGTACTCGGTGGGCGGCACGATCACCTTGCCGCCGCTGCCCTTGATGCCGACCACTTTCCCGTCGCGCAGCGCGGTCAGGAAGGCCCCAACCACTGGGCCTACCGAGCGCACGTAGGGATACTCGAGGACGTGGTCAGCGCTGTAGAGCACCGTTTCGTCGGCCATCGTCACCTCCCCAGAAATCGTGTGGCCACGCCTGCGGCGGCCCCCGGGCAAAACTAGAACAGATTCCAGTTCTGTGCCAGGGAGCCCGGTCAGCCGGCGGGCTGGTCGGGAACCTGGACGCCCACCCCGGCTAGCAGTTGGCCGATGAATTGGCGGTCGTGCAGGATCGGGATCTCCGAGACGAACATGCGCCCGTAGCGCTCGAAGTACATGAGCTGCTTGGCCAGCAGGAAGGTGCCCCGGTCGAACTCGGACATCAGGCCGCCGGACTCGTCGGCCATGCGTCGGATCTTCCGTTGCGAGCGCAGGCGGTGCACGATGGCGCGCATGCTGCGGGTGTGCGCCTCGATCCCCTGTGCCTTGGCCACCTCGAGCTGGATGGTCTGCATGATGCCGGCCAGGCTCACCTCGCCGAAGGGGCGGGTCAAGGCGGGTTCCATGATGGAGCGCACGAAGCCGGTCAGTTGCTCGTCGTCCATGCCGACCGCCATGCCGATGGCCGGGCCGTAGGTCTTGATGATGTGCTGGGTCACGTCGACCCAGGCGTCCTCGTTGCCCATGGCCGCCGACAGCAGCGAGATGAAGAAGCGGTGGGTACCCGGATCGAGGCGGCCGACGATGCCCCAGTCGATGACGCCGATGCGGCCGTCGCGCAGCAGCATCATGTTCCCGGCGTGCACGTCACCGTGGAAGGCGCCCCAGCGCACGGCCGTGATGAAGAAGGCCCGCATGACGTCCTCGACCAGTGGAGTCGGGTCGAAGCCGAGCTCGGCCACCTTGGCCAGGTCGTCGATGGGCACCCCGTCGAAGAACTCCATGACCAGGACGTTGCGACCCGAGTGCTCCATGAATGGCTCGGGCACGGCCATGCGGGTCAGGCCGAACTCGCTTTGGAGGCGGCGGAAGTGGAGCATCGAGCGGGCCTCGTTGCGTAGGTCCAACTCCTCGCCGATCTGCTCCCGGAAGCCGTCGAGCAACTGCAGGGTCGAACCGGCCATCTGGTCGCCGGTCTGGCGCACCAGGATCTCGAGCAGCGGCTGCATCAGATCGAGGTCGGTGGCCACCAGGTGCTCGACGTCGGGACGCAGCACCTTGACCGCCACCGTGCGGCCGTCGTGCAGCGTCGCCTTGTGGACCACGGCGATGGAGGCGGTGCCGATGGGCTCGCGGGAGAAGTCGGCGAAGACGTTGTGCAGGGAACGACCCATGTCCTCTTCGACCCGCTGGCGCACGTCGGCGAAGGGGACGGGCGATCCGGTATCGAGGCAGGCCCGGAACTCGTTGGCCACCTCGTCGCCGAACATGCCGGGCGAGGAGGCCACGATCTGCCCGAACTTCATGAAGGTGCCGCCCAGATCCGAGAAGCTCTTGCGCAAGGGGCGCACCAGCTGTGTGGTCGGCAGCGCGCCCTGGCGGATGTGCACGGCCTGGCGCAGGGCGGTCGGCGCGTAGTGCAGGCCGACCACCCGGGCGATGGTGCGGCTGCGCCGGAGCAGCTCGCGACGGGTGGCGTCGGGCAGACGGCGGGGATAGATCTCGGGGACGTCCTCGGTGAGGGGAGCGTCCGACGTCACCGACTCAGGGTAGCCAGCTCCATCGACCGTCCTGCCGCTGCCCGTGGGGGCGGCGGCCGCGGCACCTGCGGTGGGGCTCAGCCGAACGCGCTCTGGACGGCGGCCAGGGCGTTCTTGTAGGTCTCGCCGAAGATCGGGGCCATCTCGTCAGGGGTCACGTCGTAGGACCAGGTCACCTTGGAGCCGTCGCCCTCGGCTTCGACCGTGATAGTGGCCGAGTGCTTCTCGAGCGGCACGCCCTCGACCACCGAGTAGGTGATGCTGCGAGCGTCGTCGTCCTTGGACACCAGGCGCTCGCGGATCTCCATGCCGAACATGCCGATGATGCGGTCATCACCCTCGAGGCGGAAGGACTCGATACCGGGGAAGAAGTCGCCTATACCGGCGAAATCGCCCACCTTCTCCCACACCACATCCGGTGCGGCGTTCACTGTCACGTCCTGTGCGCCCTCAGCCATGTCCTGGTCTCCTCAGCGGCTCGATCATGTCGCCGGGGCCGGATGGCCCGAGCGATGACGCCGGTACAGTAACGCCGCCTGCTCCCCGCTGCAGGCCGACCCGGCAGGAGGAATCCCGTGGAGACACGCACCATCGGCTCGCTCAGCGTCAGCGTGATCGGTCTGGGCTGCAACAACTTCGGCATGCGCATCGGCCGATCCGAGACCGATGCGGTGGTGGGCGCCGCCCTCGACGCCGGTATCACCCTCTTCGACACGGCCGACATCTACGGCGGGACCAAGAGCGAGTCGTATCTTGGGCCGGCGCTGGGGGCTAGGCGCGACGAGATCGTGCTGGCCACCAAGTTCGGTGTCCCCTATGAGGGCCACGAGGGTGGCGCCTCGGCCGCCTACATCCGCCTGGCTGTAGAGGACAGCCTGACCCGCCTGGGCACCGACCGTATCGATCTGTACCAACTCCATGCGCCCGACGCCAAGACCCCCATCGCCGAGACGGTCGGCGCCCTGGGCGAGCTGGTGGCGGAGGGCAAGATCCGCGAGTTCGGCTGCTCGAATTTCACGGCCGCCATGCTGGTCGAGTCGGCTGCCGCGGTGGCCGACGGCGCGCCCGGATTCGTCAGCGTGCAGAACCAGTACTCGATCCTGCACCGCGATCCCGAGGACGAGGTCCTGCCCGAATGCGACCGATCAGGCTTGGCCTTCCTCCCCTTCTTCCCGCTGGCCAGCGGGCTGCTGAGCGGCAAGTACCAGGCCGGTCAACCGGCACCCGAGGGCACCCGGCTGGCCGCCTGGGGTGAGCGCGGCCAGAAGGAGATGAGCGACGAGCGCTTGGGCCAGGTGGCCGCGCTGAACGACCTGGCTGCCACCGAGGGGGGTGGCGTGCTCGACCTGGCCTTCGCCTGGCTGCTCTGGCACCCGAGCGTGGCGTCGGTCATCGCCGGGGCCACCAAGCCCGAGCAGATCGCGGCCAACGTGGCCGCCGGTGGCTGGAAGCCCAGCGCCGAACTGCTGGCCCAGGTGGACGAGATCACCCCTCGTTAAGCCGGCTCGGCCTGCCGACCCCGGCGCAGCCGGACCGGCGCCAGATGCACCAGCACCAGGTAGGTGATCACGCCGATGGCGACGTGCATGCACATGAGGCCGCCGACGGCATCGATGGGCTGACCCTGGTGCCAGATGAAGAGGTCGGGCAGCAGCAGCACGGCCGTGACGAGGATGGCCAACCGGAAGAACAGCCATCGTGGTGCCGAGCTGAGGCGCGCCACCACCGGCCAGGCCAGACCGGCGATCACGATGCCGACGATGGTCAACTTGCCGTAGTCCCCGAAATGAAAGTGCTCGTAGCCGCGGGTGGTCGGGAAGACGTGGTTGAACACGGCCACCACGATCCGGTCGGCCACCAGCGACAGCACGATGGAATCGATGGTGGCCAGCGCCACCCGCCACCACGCCGGCGCCCGATGGGGTGGGTGCAGGTCGACGCGGGCCAGATCCATGACCCGCTGGGTCGCGTCGGCAGAGGCCATTGGCTCACCATAGAAAATGGGCCTCGGAGCGGACCTCATCCTTGAGGATGAATCAGGCCGCGGCGGTCATCCTTTGGGGCAGGTTGCGAGGCTGGGTCAGGACGCGCCCTGCATGATGGCCGCCTCCACAATCTGCACGTCGGGCGGCTGGATAGCCAGCGGGCCGCCCGCCACCGGCACCTGCCACACCATGGTGACGTAGGGCGTGGCCCGCACCGAAGTACCCGACGTGCACGTGGGGAAGCCGCTGATGTCGAAGGTGGTGCCGTCGGCGTGGATGAGGGTGCCGCACACCGACAGGCGCTGGTGCCACTGGACCAGCGCGCCGTAAGGCATGGGGGCGCTGGACACGCTGGTGGGCAACACGTACATGGCGGCGGCCAGCACCTCTTGCCCGGACGGCGTGGTGACGTACACCAGCCCGTCGATGTCGCTCGGGTTGAGCGTGCGCCGCGCCGTGGCATTGGCCGCCATGATGGTCGGGTTCACGTAGTAGACGATCGGGTAATCCGTCGGCGAGGCGGCCACGTAGCCGGCCGCCGCTGCTTCGAAGGGGTTGGCATAGCGAGCCGCCGCCTGGCTGGTGGACTGGACGTATTGGGTGGCCGCGATCGACTGGGCCGCCGTCACCGACTTGGCGCAACCGCTGACCGCCATGTGGATGTCGTCCGGGCCGTTGTTGCCATCGGCCAGCAGCTCGTTGGCCAGGCTGGCCGCGAGGGCGGGGCCGGTGTAGTGCCAGTTCGTCTTGGTGGTGTTCAGCCCGGCGGCGGCGGTGGCGTCGGCCCCGTTCATGTCCATGCCGTGGGTGCCGCTCATAATCATGTAGGGGGTGTTGTTGAGGTCGAGGCCCGAGATCTTGAGCCCGTTGTCGGCGGCGTTGCAGGTCGAGGTGGAGGCCGACGCCACCGTCGAGCGACCGGCGCCGCCGCCCATCTCCATGCCGGCCATGGCGGAACTGGCGGTCTCGGCCGCCGCCACCGGGTAGGTGGCGCTGATGGCCATGGCCGCGGCGACGGCCAGGGCGCCGACCGTCGTGGTGGCCGGGCTCCAGCGCAGCAGCGATCGCAGCGGGACGGTCGCTTCAGTGCTCATCACGGTCGGGACCAGGGCCGCCGCCAGCACGATGACCAGGGGTCCGCTGTTGGGATCGGTGCCCGAGCCGCTGAAGACGCCCCCGAGCCAGCCCTGCGCGGTGATCCAGAAGAGGAACGAGGCCAGGGCGCCCAGTCCGAGGAACCAGCCGGGCCGGCGGCTGACCAGGGGTCCGAGCCCGATGACCAGGGACACGACGGCCAAGATCCAGGCCGTCTCGGTCCCCGTGCTGTGGAAGGCGTCGCCCACGTCGGTCAGGAAGCGGGCGTACCAGCTCGGTGTGCCCGCACCCATGCCGATGATGGCGCTGGAGATCGACGTGGTGGTCCGGTTGTCAGGCAGCAGGAAGAGGACCGCGGCCAGGGCCCAGTAGCCGACCCAGACGGCCAGCGCGGTGCTCAGCCCGCCCAGCCCCTGGGCCGCCGCCGACGAAGCCAGGCCCGACTGCTCCCGGGGCGATCGCAGCACGTTCCGGCGGGGCCAGGCCATGAGGCCGAGCAGGCCGTAGATGAGGACGGAGCCGGGAGCGCCGGTCAGCGCGGTGGCGGTGCCGGTGAAGAGCATGCCCAGGCCCTCACCGATGACCCACACGCCGATGACCCAGACGAAGGACACGGCCAGGGCCGGGCGCACCGCCGGCCGGATCAGGAGCCCGATCCCGATGGCTAGCTGGATCAGTCCGAAGAAGGTGTTCCAGACCGCGATGTCGGGCGAGACGAAGTGGCCGATATGGGTGATGAAGGCCGCGATGAACGGCGGCTGCCCGGAGGCGTTGGCCAGAATGATCTGGGTCACGAAGTCGTGGCCGAACATGTAGGGCTGGAACTGGAGCGCGGCATCGAGCACCCAGAAGAGGCCCAACACCACTTGCAGTACGCGCTGGCGCCGCAGGGCGACCGGGAAACCCTCGGGCGGCGCCTGGGTGGTGGATCGGGTTCCCCCGGTGTCCTCGTCGCGGTTCTCGGGCTGGTCCATGACCGGAATTACGCTACTGGCGGCCCCGCGGACTGCGCTGTCAGCCGGAGAAGGTGAACTGCCAGTTGGCGCAATCGGCCGGTTCGGTGGCCACGGCCACCAGCTTGCTCGAGAGCAGGCCGAACCCGTACACGTTCAGCGTCTTGCCATTCAGGCAGGACAGAGCCGGATCGTTGGTCTCGAAGTCGGTCACTGTCCCCGCCGCGTCCAGCATGTCCGCGCCGCCTTGGGGCGCCGAGGTGAGCGGGAGCGTCTTGCCCTCATAGGTCGCGGTGAAGGTCAGGGGCGTCGTGGTGGTCGTGGAGTTGGGTGTGATCGTGGTCGACCCCGTAGTGCTGGTGGTGGGCGCGCTGGTACTGGGGGTGGTGTGGGCTGGTGTCGTGGTGGTGGTCGTGGCGGCGGACGGGCTGGCTGTGGTGGCGGCCGGCCCGTTCCCGCCCGGTCCTGCGCTCGGGGCGAAGCCGTCGAGCGCCGCCACCATCTGCGGCCCGTCATCCTCCATCCCGAGAGCCCAGATCCCGACGCCGCGCACGGCGTACTGGGAGACCAACTTGGCCACCTGGTAGAGGGCGTAGGGCGATTCGAAGAACGACTCGTGCCACTGCCCCCCGGCGGCCTGGTAACTGGTCCAGCCCGACTCGGTCACCGGGTCCCAATAGAGCGGATCGCTTTGCACCTGGGCGTCGGCGATGTCGGCGGCGGCGCCGGTGGCCTTGGCCAGGAGCGTCCCGTTGTTGGTGGGCCAGTCGATGCCGAAGAATGGAGTGCCCAGAATGACCTTGCTGGCCGGGACGGCGGCCGTGTACTGCTCGAGCGTGGTCAAGTCGCTGAACATGGTGCTGGTCAACGGTGAGGTGGCCGAGGCCGTACCGGAGAGGTTGAGCTCGTAAGCCATGACGAAGAAGGCGTCGACCGAGGGGGCCAGGGCGGCCAGGTTGTAGAAACCACCGGGGGCGCCGGCCGATGAGGCGTAGGTGTCCATGGTGATCTGCCAATGCGGATCGGCCGCCCGCAGGGTTGACGAGACCACGGCCATCAAGTGGGTCAGGCCGGCCTGATCACCCGAACCCTGACCCTCGAAATCGAAGTTGACGCCGTCGAGGCTCTTGGCCTGCAGCACCGGGATCAGTGCGGCGGCCAGGGTGGTCGGTGCGGTGGCCGACGAGGTCAGTTGATCGAGCGAGCTCTGCCCGAAGTCGTTGACCGTGAGCACCACCCGCTCCCCCAGGGCATGGGCCCGGGTGATGAGGGCGACCAGGTCCTGGCTCTCGTAGCCGTTCCAGCCCGGGCCGCTCTCGTCCAAGGTGCCGTCTGGGTTCACCCCGACGGAGAAGTAGGCCAGCGTCGACAGCCCTTCGAGATCGAAGGTGGGCGACTGGCCCAGGGTCCAATAGGGAGCGAAGGCGAAATCCTCCCGGGCCGCCAGCGGCGGCGAGAGCAGCACGGCTGGGGTGGCCGCCACCGGTGCGCTGGTGGCCGCGGGCAGGCTGACTGGCTTGACCCCGAGTTGGTCGATGCGGTTCCCGACACCGGCTGCGGTGGCCGCTGCACCGGCCGTTCCCCGCACCTGGCCGCGGTGGTGATGATGCCGAGGCCCCACAGCAAGCGAGGTGTGATGGGTCGATCCGGGCGACCCGTCGACCGCCCCCACGGCGGCCGCGCTGACCGCCAGCGCGCCCAGGAGCGCCAACAGCCCGATGGGCGTGCGCCGTCGGGCCGGCCCGGCCACGAACTCTCGTACCCTCCCCAGTCGGCGTCTTCCCCCCGCCTGGTGCGCCGGCTCCTGCGTTAGCACCATCCCCATGGCAACGCCGGACCAGTGTGCTTTCTCACGGTCTTCCCCCCCATCCCTCCCACGCCGATTGTACGGCCGGGGCGGGCTCAGGCGTCGGCGACCGCTGCCACCAGCTTGCCGAGGGTGTCCTTGGCGTCCCCGAACAGGAGTGTCGTCTTGGGGTCGTAGAGGAGCTCGTTGTCGATACCGGCGAAGCCCGGCCGCATCGACCGTTTCAAAAAGACGATGTTCTCGGCCTCGTCGGCGTGGATGATCGGCATGCCGTAGATCGGGCTGCCCGGCGTGGTCTTGGCCGCCGGGTTCACGGTGTCGTTGGCCCCCACCACCAGCGCCACGTCGGCCGTGGACATCTCGAGGTTGGCCTCGTCCATTTCCTTGAGCTCGTCGTAGGGGACGTTGGCCTCGGCCAGCAGCACGTTCATGTGCCCGGGCATGCGGCCGGCCACCGGGTGGATGGCGTAGAAGACCTCGACGCCGCGCGCCATCAGGGCGTCGGCCAGCTCGCGGACCGTGTGCTGCGCCTGCGCCACGGCCAGGCCGTAACCGGGGATGATCACCACCTTGCGGGCGTAGGCCAGCAGCACACCCACGTCCTCGGGGGTGCCGGTGCGCACCGGCCGGGAGGCGTCGCCCTCCTCGCCGCCGGTGGCCGTGATGACCGAGCCGAAGGCGGAGAACAAGATGTTGGGCAGCGAACGGCCCATGGCCGCGCTCATCAGGCGGGTCAGGATGATGCCCGAGGCACCGACCAGCATGCCGGCCACGATCAGCAGGTTGTTGTCGAGCACGAAGCCCGACGCGGCCACGGCCAGACCGGTGAACGAGTTGAGCAGCGAGATCAGCACCGGCACGTCGGCCCCGCCGATCGGCAGCACGAAGATCACACCGAGTATCAGGGCCAGCAGCAGCAGGATGTAGACGAACGCGATGTTGTTGGTGACCAGCGCGACGACGACGATCGCTGCCACGGCCAGGCCGACCAGCGCGTTGATCTGCTGCTGTCCCGGATAGGTGATGGGGCGGCCGGTGATCAGTTCCTGCAGCTTGATGAAGGCGATGGCGCTACCCGAGAACGACATCGATCCGATGAGGACGCCCAGCAAGACCTCGACCGTGACGTAGGTGGCCGGGTGCTGGCCCACCGAGTGGCGGTAGAGCAACTCCACAATGGAGATGAGGGCGGCCGCGCCACCACCCACGCCGTTGAAGATGGCCACCAGCTGTGGCATGGCGGTCATCTTCACGAAGCGGGCCACCGGCACCGCGATGGCGGCGCCCAGGACCATGGCCACCAACGCCAGCACCAGGTTCTTGCCCGAGTGCCGCAGTTCGGGCAGCGTGAATGTGAAGGCGATGGCCAGTGTGGCCGCCGCCGCGCCGACCTGGTTGCCCCGGCGGGCCTGCTTGGGCGAACCCAACCCCATGAGGGCCACGATGAAGAAGGCGATGGCGACCAGGTAGACCAGGTCACGCCAAGTGGCCAGCGGGAAGGAGAGAGCCGTGGTCACGCCGACTCACCCTTGTCGACCTTGGGCCGCTCGTTCGGCTTGGCCTTGAACATCTCGAGCATGCGGTCGGTGACCACAAAGCCGCCGACCACGTTCAAGGTGGCCAGGAAGACAGCCACGAAGCCCAAGGTGATCTGGGCCGCCCCGTGGGCCTCGCCCATGATCGAGAGGGCACCCACCAGCACGATGCCGTGGATGGCGTTGGACCCCGACATCAAGGGGGTGTGCAGAATGCTCGGCACCTTCGAGACCACTTCGATCCCGACGAAGGCGGCCAGCACGAAGATGGTCAGGTACTCGACGATGCCGGTCATGCCCCGCTCCCCCCGCCCAGCAGCTCGGCGGCGGCCGGTGCCATCGCCTTCCCCTCGCGCACGACGCACATCCCGCTCACGATCTCGTCCTCCCAGTCCGGGGCCAGCGATCCGTCCACACCCATGAGCCCGAGCACGTTGGCCACGTTGCGCGAGTACAGGAAGCTGGCATGGGTCGGCATGCCCGACGGCGGGTTGGCCAGCCCCACGACGTGGACGCCGTGGTGATCCACCACCTCGCCCGCCTTGGTCAGCTCGCAGTTGCCACCTTGGTCGGCGGCCATATCGATAATCACCGCGCCGGCCGCCATCCCATCCACCATGGCTTCGCTCACCAGCACCGGCGCCTTGCGACCGGGCACCGCCGCCGTGGTGATCACCACGTCGGACGCACCAACTTCTGAAGCCAGGGCCGCCTGCTGCTTGGCCAGCTCCTCGGGGCTCAGCTCGCGGGCGTAGCCCCCGGTGCCTTCGGCGGTGACGCCGAGGTCGAGGAAGGTGGCGCCCAGGCTCTCGGCCTCTTCCTTGGCCGCCGCCCGCACGTCGTAGGCCTTGACCACGGCCCCCAGGCGGCGGGCGGTGGCAATGGCTTGGAGACCGGCCACGCCGACCCCCATGACGAGCACCTTGGCCGGCGGCACCGTGCCGGCCGCCGTCATGAACATGGGGAAGAACTTGGCCAGGTGCTCGGCCGCGGCCAGACCGGACCGGTAGCCCGACACCGTGGCCTGGGAGCTCAAGGCGTCCATCGACTGGGCCCGGCTGATGCGGGGCAGGAGGTCGAAGCTGAAGACGGTGGCGCCCTTAGCCGCCAGGGCCCGGAGGGCCTCTTCGGACTGGCCGGCATTGAAGAAGCTCAACAGCACCGCGCCGGAGGGGAACGAGGCCACGTCCTCCGCGTTCGGTGCGTTGACCCGGACCACCAGGCCGGCGCCCGACTGGACCGCGGCGGCATCGGGGGCGATGGTGGCGCCGGCTTCGGTATAGGCGGCATCGGGGAAGGCGGCCTGCACGCCGGCACCGGCCTGCACGGACACCTCCCATCCGGAGGCCACGAGCTTCTTGACCACGTCGGGGGCGAGGGCGACCCGCCGCTCGCCCGGACGCGTCTCGGTAGGGACGGCCAATTTCACGCAGGGTTGTCTATCAGCTAGCGCGGGATGGGCCCGGAGCCGCCTGACGGCGCTGTCAGTTGGGTTCGGGCGTCCGGGGCACGGCCAGCACGGCCGGCCACTCGCCGCCCCCGTGCAGCACCAGGTTGGATCCGGAGATGTAGCTGGCCCCCGGGCTGGCCAGGAAGAGGCAGGCCTGGGCCACGTCGGCCGGCTGGCCCATCCGTCCCAGCGGCACCGTGGCCGCCACCTGGGCCAGCCGCTCGGGCCCGCCGTAGTTCTCGTCGCCCGTCTCGGTGACCAGGACGCCGGCACTGATGCAGTTGACGCGGATGGCCGGCGCCCACTCCACCGCCAGCGTGGCTGTCAGGTTGATCAGCCCGGCCTTGGCCATGCCGTAGGCGGCCGTGCCGGGTGAGGGGCGCAGGCCCGACACGCTGCCCACGTTGACGATGGACCCGCCGCCTTCCTGCTCGGCCATGACGGCGTGGGCCGCCTGGGCGCAGTAGTAGGGGGCCAGCAGGTTCAGCGCCACGATGGCCTCGACGAAGCGGGGCGAGGCCTGCTCGGCCGGGGCCTCGGGCGATCCACCCGCGTTGTTCACCAGCACGTCGAGGCGGCCGTAACGCTCCTGCGCCGTCTCGATGACCGCCTTGGCCTGGTCACTCTGGCGCACGTCGGCAATGACGAAGTCAGCCCCGGGCACCTCGGCCGGGCGGCGTCCACAGGTCACGACCTGCGCCCCGGCGGCGGCGAAGGCGGCCACGATGCCCGCGCCCACCCCCCGGGACCCGCCCGTGACCACAACCACCTGCCCGCTGAAGTCGTAGGAGGGCTGCGCCACGGGCGCTCAATCTACGGCACTGTTGGCCCGTACCCGGGGTGCTGGCCTACGTTGACGAGCCCATGCCCATCGAGACCGTCAACGAACAGCCCGGCATCACCGAGGTGGTCATCGACCACCCGCCGGTCAATGCCCTCGATGTGGCCGGCTGGTTCGAATTGGCCGATGCCCTCATCGCGGCGGGCCGGGTGCCCGACATCCGCGTGGTGGTGCTCCGGGCCACCGGGCGCGGCTTCTGCGCCGGCGTCGACATCAAGGAGATCAACGCCATGGGCGATGAGGCCCTGGTCGGGGTCAACCGGGGCTGTGCCGCCGCCTTCGCCGCCGTCTACGACTGCGAGGTGCCGGTCATCGCGGCCGTGCAGGGCTTCTGCCTCGGCGGTGGCATCGGCCTGGCCGGCAACGCCGACATGGTGATCGCCTCCGACGACGCCACCTTCGGCTTGCCCGAGGTCGACCGGGGGGCACTGGGTGCGGCCACCCATCTGGCCCGGCTGGTGCCCCAGCACGCCATGCGCAAGATGGTCTACACCGCCACGCCGATCACCGCGGCCGAGCTGGCCTCCTACGGATCGGTGGCCGCGGTGGTGCCGCTGGCCAACCTGCGCGCCGCCGCCCTGGAACTGGCGGCCGAGATCGCCACCAAGAGCCCCACCATCCTGCGTCGGGCCAAGGAGTCGCTCAACGGCATCGACCCCATCGACGTCAAGCGCAGCTACCGCTTCGAGCAGGGCTTCACCTACGAACTCCACGTGCGCGGGGTGGCCGACGAGCAGCGGGCCGCCTTCGTCGAGAAGCGCGAGGCGGACACCTCGAAGTGAGCGGGCGCTGATGGCCGACAAGCGCACCACCATCGACGACATGGTGGCCGAGCTCAGTTCGGGCATGACGATCGGCATCGGCGGGTGGGGCTCGCGGCGCAAGCCGATGGCGCTGATCCGGGCCCTGTGCCGTTCGCAGGTCGACGACCTCACCGTGGTGGCCTACGGCGGTCCCGACGTCGGGCTGCTCTGTGCCACCGGCAAGGTGCGCAAGGTGGTCTGCGGTTTCGTCACCCTCGATTCGATCGCGCTCGACCCCCACTGGCGCTCCGCCCGCCAGCACGGGCGGGTCGAGGTGATGGAGGTCGACGAGGGCATGTTCTTCCTCGGCCTTCAAGCCGCCGCCTGGCGGGTGCCCTTCCTGCCCACCCGGGCCGGCCTGGGTTCCGACGTCCTCAGCATCAACCCCGACCTGCGCACCGTGCGCTCGCCCTATGGAGCCGGCCATCCCAACCTGTCCCATGCCGACGACGCCGACATCGAGCTGGTGGCCATGCCGGCCCTGCATCTCGATGCCGCTTTCGTCCACGTGAACCGGGCCGACCAGGCCGGGAACGGGCAGATCCTGGCGTCCGACCCCTTCTTCGACCAGCTGTTCCTGGGCGCGGCCGATCGCCGTTTCCTGACCACCGAGCGAGTGGTGGACAACGGCGCCCTGAGCGACGAGGGCCCGCTGGAGCGCATCGTCATCCACCGCATGCTGACCGACGGGGTGGCCGAGACCCCTGGCGGCGCCCACTTCACCGCCAACCCGCCCGATTACGGGCGCGACGAAGTGTTCCAGAAGGAGTACGCCGCCTCGGCCGGCGATGCCGCCGAGTGGGAGGCCTTCGCCCAGCGTTACGTCTTCGTCAGCGAGCCCGAGTACCGGGCCAACGTGGCGGCCCGGAGCGAGGCATGAGCGACCGCGGCGTGACCCGGGCCGAGTTCTGCGTCATCGCCTGCGCCGACGCCTGGCGCGACGCCGGCGAGGTGATGGCCAGCCCCTTCGGCACCATTCCCGCCCTGGGTGCCCGCCTGGCCAAGCGGACCTTCGCCCCGGACCTGGTGCTGACCGACGGCGAAGCCGCCCTCATGGTGGGCGCGCCGCCCATCAACGCTGCCACGGGCGAGCTGGTGCGCGAGGCGGCCATGCCCTATCGCAGCGTGTTCGACGTGGTGTGGTCGGGTCGCCGTCACATCATGATGATGGCCAGCCAGATCGACCGTAGCGGCAACCAGAACATCTCGGCCATCGGCCCGCACGATCGGCCCAAGGTCCAACTGGTCGGCGTGCGCGGTGCACCGGGCAACTCGGTCAACCATCCGACCAGCTACTGGGTGCCCGACCACAATGTGCGCAGCTTCGTCGAGCAGGTCGACGTGGTCTGTGGGGTAGGCCCCGCCCGGGCCGCCGCGGCCGGCGCCGGCGCCTCCCGCTTCAACGACATCCGCCTGGTCGTCTCCAACCTGGGCGTGTTCGACTTCGATTCGCCCGACCGCACTATGCGGCTGCGCTCGTACCACCCGGGCACCAACGTCGAGGAGATCGTGGCCGCCACCGGATTCGCGCTGCGCGTCCCCGACGACGTGGCCGAGACCCGCCTGCCCTCGCCGCTCGAACTCGAGCTGCTGCGCGACGAGCTCGATCCCCGCTCGCTGCGCGACCGCGAACTGAAGAGCTGAGCCGGTCCGTGCACCCCGCCCTCGACACCGAGCTGTGCCGACGGGTGGGGATCCGCTATCCCATCATCCAGACCGGCATGGGTTGGGTGGCCGGACCCCGCCTGGTCGCCGGCACCGCCAACGCCGGCGGGCTGGGCATCTTGGCCTCGGCCACCATGACGTTGACCGAGCTGGACCGCGCCCTCGAGGAGGTGCGGGCCCGCACCAGCGCGCCCTTCGGGGTGAACCTGCGTACCGACGTGGCCGACGTGAGCGACCGCATCGACCTCATGATCGAGCGGGGCGCCCGGGTGGCCAGCTTCGCCCAGGCCCCTAATCCCGCCCTGGTCACCCGCTGCAAGGAGGCCGGCCTCTTCGTGATGCCCACGGTGGGCGCCAAACGCCACGCCGAGAAAGTGGCCGAGTGGGGCGTCGATGCCGTCATCGCCCAAGGCGGCGAAGGCGGTGGGCACACCGGGTCCGTCCCCACCTCGCTCCTGCTGCCCCAGGTGGTCGAGGCCGTGGGCGACCGGGTCCTGGTCATCGGGGCCGGCGGGTTCTACAGCGGGGCCGGGTTGGTGGCCGCCCTGGCCTACGGCGCCTCGGGCATCGCCATGGGCACCCGCTTCCTGCTCTCGGCCGAGAGCCGGGTTCCCGATGCGGTCAAGGCGGACTACCTCAAGACGCCGGTGACCGGCACCGTGGTGTCCACCAAGGTGGACGGCGCACCGCAACGGGTCATCCGCACCGATCTGGTCGACCACCTCGAGTCGCAGCACCTCTGGCGCGCCCTGCCCCGGGCCCTGCGCAGCGCGCAGGAATTCCGTCAGAGTTCGGGCGCCAGTTGGCTGGCGTTGTTGCGCGAAGGGCGCGCCATGCGCCAAGGCAACGAGTTGAGTTGGCCCCAGGTCTTGATGGCGGCCAACGCACCGGTCATGACCAAGGCCGCGCTGGTCGACGGTCGCACCGACGTCGGGGTCCTCCCCACCGGTCAAGTGGTCGGAGTGATCGACGGACTCCCCACCTGCGAGGAGATCATCAGCGGCATCGTCAATGAGGCCGACGCCGTGCTGCAGCGGTTATCCGGCGCGAGCTGACGCCCGCGCCGCCGCGACTAGTTGTCGCTGTTCGATCCCTGCGCCACCCGTCGCAACAGGTTGGACACCCGCTGGTGGGTCACGCCGAAAAGGCTGGCGATACTCGGAATGCTCTGACCTTCGGCGCGCAGGGCCACTACGAGTGACCGGCGCAGGTACCCGCTGGCCTCGGATTGACGGCGCAGGATGGTGCTGACCAGCTGCACCGTGCCCGGATCGTCCTCGTCGCCGAGGATGGCCTTCCACTCCTGGCCGTTTTCGCGGGCCAGTCGGACCGACGCGATGCGTTGGAAGAGCAGCCGCTCGCTCTCGGCGTTCTCACGCAACACGCCCTCCAGCTCATCCAGAGCGCGTAGCACCTCGTCGGTGCCGGTCTTTCCGCTCTGATCCGAAGTCACGTCCGCCCTTCCTCTCCCCTGAGAATCTCCGTGGCGCTCCATATCGGTGGCCAACATGCTTCCTCCATTCGCGTGTTGTTGCGTCGGCGCGCCCAAAACCGCGGACGACCAACATGCGTGCCCCGATCCGACCAGCCTAAGCACTCACCAGCCTGATCGGGTGTCAGCCCTTGCAATACCCAGCGCTGGGGCGCTTCAATCCTCGCCACCTGGGCCCGGGACCACACACCAGGGGCGCGGTCCCGCTGTGAACTGGGACTTCAACGAGCCAGCAGCACCGACGAACCGTGCCCGAACAGACCCTGATTGGCCGTCACGGCCACCCGCGCCGCATCGACCTGGTGTCCGGTCGCGGTCCCGCGCAGTTGCCAGGTGCACTCGCAGACCTGGGCGATGGCTTGGGCCGGGATGGCCTCGCCGAAACAGGACAAGCCACCCGAGGGGTTGACCGGGATCCGGCCACCCAAGGAGGTGGCGCCGTCGCGCAGCAGCTTCTCGGCTTCACCCTCGCCGCATAATCCGATGTCCTCGTACCAGTCCAACTCGAGCGCCGAGGAGAGGTCGTAGACCTCGGCCAGGCTCAGGTCGTCCGGACCGATGCCCGCCTCGGCGTAGGCGGCGGCGGTGATCGAGGCCCGGAAGGTGGGTGCATCGAGCGCGTCGGCGCTCTGCGCCACTCCCGAGTCGGTGGAAAAGTTCGGCATCTCGATCACCGTGTTGGGGAAGCTCGGGGTCACCGTCGACACCGCGTTGATCGTCACCAAGGGTGCCGCGCCACCGGCGTGCTGACGGGCGAACTCCATGCTGGTGAGCACCAGTGCGGCACCGCCGTCGGAGGTGGCGCAGATCTCGAGCAGCCGCAGTGGGTCGGCCACCATCGGTGAGGCCAGCACTTCGTCCACCGTGACTTCGGTCCGGTAGCGCGCGTAGGGATTGGCCAAACCGTGGCGCGCGTTCTTCACCTTCACTTGCGCGAAGTCCTCTTCGGTGGCGCCGAAGCGATCCATGCGCCGGCGCGCGTAGAGCGCGAAGTAGGTCGGATTGGTCGCCCCCATCAGATGGAAACGCAACCAGTCGGGGTCGTCCTTGCGGTCGCCGCCGACCGGCGCGAAGAAACCCTTGGGCGTGGTGTCGGCCCCGACCACCAAGGCCACGTCGCACAGGCCGGCCAGGATCTGCGCCCGCGCGCTGGCGATGGCGGCGGCCCCCGAGGCACAGGCGGCGTAGACGCTGGAGACCCGGGCCCCGGTCCAGCCCAGGGCCTGGGCGAAGGTGGCGCCGGCTATGAAGCCCGGGTAGCCGTTGCGGATGGTGTCAGCGCCCGACACGAACTGCACGTCGCGCCAGTGCAGCCCGGCGTCGGCCAGCGCGTCCTGCGCCGCCGCCACCCCGTACTCGACGAAGGGACGGCCCCACTTGCCCCAGGGGTGCATCCCGGCTCCCAGCACGGCCACCCGGCGCTCGTCTGCCATTGCTCAGCCCTCCGCAGCCTGCGGCTGCCACTTCCAGACCACATACTCCTGGTCGTCATCGGCGTACAGCGTGTCAAGCACCAGTTCGACCCGGTCGCCGACGTGCAGGTCGCCGATGCTGACCCCGGGCACCACCTGGCCCATCACCACCAGCTTCTCGTCGGCCAGCTGCACCGCGGCCAGGCAGAACGGCACGTAGGGATCGGCCGCCACATACGGCGGCGGCGGCTGGTAGCGGGCGTCGGTGTAGGACCAGATGGTCCCGCTGCGTGAGAGCTCCACCGTCTCGAACCCGGTACTGGCACAGTCGGGGTTCCGGCAGAACGACCGCTCGACCGGAAAGGCGTAGGTGCCACAGCCCACGCAGCGCGAACCGAGCAGCGCCGGCGGTCCGTCGTCACCCGAGGTGAACCAGCCCTCGACGGCCGGCACCCGCGCCGGGGCCATCAGCCCAGCCTCTCGATGATGGTGGCGTTGGCCTGGCCGCCGCCCTCGCACATGGTCTGGAGCCCGTAGCGGCCACCGGTGCGCTCGAGCTCGTTGAGCAAGGTGGCCATGAGCCGGGCGCCCGAGCACCCGGTCGGATGGCCGAGGGCGATGGCGCCCCCGTTGACGTTGACCTTCTCCATGTCCGGCTGGAACTCGCGCTCCCAGGCCAGCACCACCGAGGCGAAGGCCTCGTTGATCTCGACCAGGTCGATGTCCTCCAGCGTCATCTTGGCCTTGGCCAGCACCAGCTCGGTGGCCGGGATCACTGCCGTCAGCATGATCTGGGGATCGTTGGCCGCCACCGCGAACGTGTGGAAGCGAGCCCGGGGGCGCAGCCCCAACTCGTTGGCCCGCTCCTCGCTCATGATCAGCACGGCGGCCGCGCCGTCGGAGATCTGCGAGGAGGTCCCGGCCGTCACCGTCCCGGTCTCGGAGAAGGCGCCCTTCAAGCCGGCCAGCTTCTCCAGCGAGGTGTCCCGCCGGATGCCCTCGTCGTGCTCAAGCAATCCCTGCACCTCGGCCGCCCCGGGCACGTCGGGGTGGACCCGGGTCTCGAGGGCCACGATCTCGTTGGCGAAGCGGCCCTCGTCGGTGGCCCGGGCGGCTCGCTGGTGCGACACCAGGGCCAACTCGTCCATGTCCGCCCGGCTCACCTTCCAGCGGCGGGCGATCTCCTCGGCACACTCGCCCTGGTGGATCAGCTCGTAGCGGGACAGATAGAGCGGGCCGTAGGCCTCGCCGGGCCCGGGCTCGGTGGTGGACCCGATGGGCACCCGGCTCATCGACTCGATGCCGCCTCCGATGGCCACGTCCATGGCGCCGGCCATGACGGCCTGGGCCGCGAAGTGGATGGCCTGCTGGGCCGATCCGCACTGCCGGTCGACCGTGGTGCCGGGCACCGATTCGGGGAAACCGGCGGCTAGGGCGGCGTTGCGGGCGATGTTCATGGCCTGCTCGCCCACGGTCATGGTGCAGCCCATGATCACGTCCTCCACCAGGGCCGGGTCCAGGTCGTTGCGGGCCAGGAGGGCGGCCAGGGGTTGCGCGGCCAGATCGGTGGCGTGCCAACCCGACAGGCGGCCGCCCCGGCGCCCCACCGGGGTGCGGACGGCATCGACGATCACGGCATTGGGCATAGGAGAGCCAGTCTGACGCCGAATCAGATGGCACGCCAGACACCCGGGCCTGGGCCTCGGGCTCCTGGTGAGCCGAATGTGCATCCCCCGTCGGCCAACATAGGGGCGTGCGCCACCGCCTCCTCGCTGCGCTCGGGTGTGTGGGCGTCCTGGCCCTGGCGGCCAGCTGTTCCAGCGCGGGCTCGACCCCGCCGCCGCCGGCCGGGACCGGGGTGGTCCCCCAACTGTTCGGCGGCCAGTCGACCACCGTCACCTACTGCAACGGCGAGAAGGCGCGCATCACCGAGCCGCAGGACATCGAGGGCGGCGACCCGGTCGCCCTCTATGTCCACGGGGGATCCTGGGTCTCGGGCAACCTCGATACCGGTGGCTTCCTGATCAACGAGATCGGCCCTGCCCTCGAACGGGCCGGCTTCATCGTCATGAGCATCGACTACCGCCTGGGCCCCGGCACGCCCTGGCCGGCCCAGATCGATGACGTGAAATGCGCCGTCCGCTACCTGCGGGCCAACGCCAGCACCCTCAACGTCAACCCCGACGAGATCGGAGCCTGGGGCCAGAGCGCCGGCGGCCACCTGGTCTCCCTCCTGGGCACCGCCGGACCGTCGGCCGGCTGGGACGTCGGTGCCTACACCGACCAGTCGAGCAAGATCCAAGCCGTGGTCGACATGGCCGGGCCGAGCGACCTCCTCTCCATGGGCAGCCAGGGCGACAGCGGCATCGTCCAAGATTCGTTCATCTCGCTGCTCGGATCGATCGCGCCCCAGCGCCTGGGCGCCGCACTCAAGGCGGACAGCCCGGTCACCTACGTGGCCAAGGGCGACCCGCCCTTCCTCATCTTCCATTCGAACAACGATCAGATCGTCTACCCCCAGCAGTCGGACGAGCTGACCTGGGATCTGTCCGCCAACAACGTCCCCAACCAGTTGGTCATGGTGAACGGCGGTGGCCACGAGTTCGACGACCCGGGCGCCTCTCCCGATGAGGCGCAGATCACCGCCATGATCGTCAAGTTCTTCACCGAGCATCTGCACCCGCACCACTGACCGCACGCTCCGGGCCTGGCGGCCGTCGCGCCGGTGTGCCAGATTCGCAGCCGCCATGGACCTGATCTTCAGCGAGGAGCACGAAGCCTTCCGGGCCGAGGCCCGGGCCTGGCTCTCGGCCCACGTGCCTGCCCGCCCCCTGCCCTCCCTCGATACGTCCGAGGGCTTCGAGCGCCACCGGGCCTGGGAGCGCACCATGTTCGAGGAGCGCTGGTCGGTCGTGAGCTGGCCGGTCGAATACGGCGGGCGGGACCTCGGCATCCTCGAATGGCTGGTCTTCGAGGAGGAGTACTACCGGGCCCGGGCCCCCAAGCGGGTCAGCCAGAACGGCATCTTCCTGCTCGCCCCCACCATGCTCGAGTACGGCAGCGCCGAGCAGAAGGCGCGCTACCTCCCTCCGATGGCCTCGGGCGAGGAAATCTGGTGCCAGGGCTGGTCCGAGCCCGACGCCGGCAGTGACCTGGCCGGCATCCGCTCGAGGGCCACCCGAAACCCGACCGACGACGGCTGGCTGCTCTCGGGGCAGAAGACGTGGGCCAGCCGCGGTGCGTTCGCCGACTGGTGCTTCGGCATCTTCCGCACCGACCCCGAAGCCGAGCGCCACCGTGGGCTGACCTACTTCCTCATCCCGATGGACGCGCCCGGCCTGACTGTGCGGCCCATCCCCCAGATCGACGGGGAGACCGGCTTCGCCGAGATCTTCTTCGACCAGGTCGAGGTGCCCGACGCCCAGGTGCTGGGTCAGGTCGGCGCGGGTTGGTCGGTGGCCATGGCCACCGCCGGTTCCGAACGCGGCCTCTCGCTGCGTTCGCCCGCTCGCTACACCGAAGCGGCTGGCCGCCTCCTCGACCTCTACGCCGGCTGCGGCGGACCACCATCGGTGACCGACGCCGTGGCCCAGGCCTACATGCAGGCCGAGGCCTACAAGTTGCACACCTACTGGACCGCGACCAAGGTGCGCGCGGGCCACGCCGTCGGTGCCGAAGCCAGCTGCAACAAGATCTTCTGGTCCGAGACCGATGTGGCCATCCACCAGACCGCGCTCGATCTGCTCGGACCGGCGGCCGAGTTGCTCGAACACGGCACCCCGGGCGAATGGCTCGACGGCTATCTCTTCTCGCTGGCCGGGCCCATCTACGCCGGCACCAATGAGATCCAGCGCAACGTGGTGGCCGAGCGGCTGCTGGGGCTGCCGCGATGAACTTCGCCTTCACCGACGATCAACTCGAACTGCGCCAGGGCGTGCGGGCCGTGCTCGAGGGCGAGTGCGGCATCGACGCCCTGCGCGCCTTCTATGCCGCCGCCCCCGAAGACCGCGGCGTGGCCTCCCGGGCCCGCTGGGCCGTGCTGGCTGAGCTCGGCGCGCCGACCCTGCTGGTGCCCGAAGCCGGCGGCGGCCTCGGACTGGACCTGACCGACGTCATCGGTGTGCTCGAGGAAGCGGGCTGGGCCGACCTGCCTGAACCGCTGCTCGAGACGGCGGTCATCGCCGCCCCCACTCTGGCCACGCTGCTGCCCAACTCCTCGGCCACTGCCGCGCTCGACGCGCTGGTGCACCAACAGGCCATGGTGGCCGTCGGTGGCTTCGACATCACGGCCCAGGGTCCGGTGTCGGCCACCACCTCGGTCGCGGCCGATGGACTGCTCACCACACCCCGGGTGGTCGGCGCCCGCGATGCCGCCCTGCTGTCGTTGGCCTGCCGCGACCTCGAGTCGGGTTGGCAACTGCATGTCGTCCCGGCCGCGTCGTGCCGGATCGAGGGCATCCCCGCTCTCGACGCCAGCCGTGACCTCTCGACGGTGCACTGGCCCCTGTCGTCGGACACGTTGCTGGCCTACGGCGTGGCCGCCGAAGCCCTGGTGCAGCTCATGAGCGACCGGGCCGCCGCCGGCAGCGCGGCGCTGCTCCTCGGCCTGACCGACCGCGTGGTGACGATGGCGGCTGACTACGCCAAGGACCGCCACCAGTTCGGTAAGCCGATCGGCAGCTTCCAGGCGGTCAAGCACCTCCTGGCCAACGCGCGGGTGGCGCTCGAGTTCGCCCGGCCCGCCACCTACCGCGCCGCCTGGTCGATCGCCACCGCCCAACCCACGCTGTCGCACGATGCCTCGATGGCCAAAGCCATGGCATCGGACGCGGCCGATCTGGCGGCCCGGGTCGCTCTGCAGGTGCACGGCGCCATCGGCTACACGTGGGAATGCGACCTCCACTTCTTCTTGAAGCGCATCTGGGCCCTGTCCCGGGCCTGGGGCGATGCCGCCACCCACCGCCGGCTCGTGCTCGACGCCGCGCTGGCGCAGCGCAGATAGAGAAGAAATAGCGGTGCGGACGCCAACGCTCAGCCATAATGCCAAGGGAGATCGCTGGCAAAAACCAGCCCACTGACGGTAGCTACTTACAGCCATGTAGTTCCTATATTGCAAACTGGCTCATAAACTGTGAGACCCTGTTGATTGCTCCTAAGCCGTGAGGTGCAACTGAACATGCCCACACAAGAAATCCAGCGTGACCCGATTTCAACAGAGGACCTTGCACCCCATCGTGGCAACTGGGTTGCCATTCGAGATGGCGTTGTGATCGCTACGGGATTGACACCAACCGAACTTCGCGACAGTCCCGATGTACGGGAAGACGACTACTTGGTACTTGTTCCAAGCGGTACCAGTAACACTCTTCTGTTGTAGAAGCGGGTGACGGCGCTGCTGGCCGCACTTGGTCAACCGTTCTCTATCCCGCCATACCGTTCAATCGTTACCGGGGATTTGCCGCGCCCGTACCTCGTCATGAACGTGACTGGGATAAATGGAAGAAGCGGTGGGGTCATGGGGATTGTCGACTCAGGCGCGGATACGACGACGTTTCCCTTTGAGTACGCGTCGCTGATGGGGTATTCCCCGGCGACTCTGACTCAGGAGACTTTCACCCAGGCCGCTGGAAATGGCGTTGGCTATCGGGCTACCCAGCAATGCACGGCGGTAGTGCCCGAAATACCGCTAAAGGTTGTGCAAATGATGCCGTCCTTCATTCAAGGCGCCCAGATGGTGCTCCGGGGACGCACGGACTTCATGAGAGCGTTTGAGGTGGCCTTCCACGAGACGCAGCAAAGGTTCACGATCACTGCCATTGGGTGAAGGGCACCTCGCGACCCCCTAGGTGCCTGCATCCGAGGGCCCGACGGTGACGTCCGATTTCCGCCAGACGTGGTCACGACCCCGTGCCACCATGGCGGGGTGATCGAGGATCCCGACCGCTGCTACCAAGCGGCTCAGAGCAAGGATGCCCGCTTCGACGGCTGGTTCTTCATCGGCGTCACCTCGACTGGGATCTACTGCCGACCGAGCTGTCCGGCCCGGACGCCGATGCGCAAGAACGTCCGGTTCTACCCGACCGCGGCGGCGGCCCAGCAGGCGGGCTTCCGGGCCTGCATGCGCTGCCGGCCCGACGCCACCCCCGGATCGCCCGAATGGAACCTGCGCGCCGACGTGGCGGCCCGCGCCATGCGACTCATCCGCGACGGCATCGTCGACCGTGAAGGTGTCGAGGGACTGGCCCGGCGTCTCGGCTACAGCGTGCGCCAGCTCAACCGCGTCATCACCGCGGAAGTCGGCACCGGACCGTTGGCCATCGCCCGCGCCCAACGCGGCCAAACGGCGCGCGTCCTGCTCGAGACCACCGAGCTGGCGGTTTCGCACGTGGCCTTCGCGGCCGGCTTCGCCAGCGTGCGCCAGTTCAACGACACGGCGCGACAGATCTTCGCCGACACCCCGAGCGGTCTCCGCTTCCGGGCGGCCAAAGGGGCACAGCGGGCCGGTGCACCGAGTGGGCCGGGCATCCGTTTGCGACTGCCGGCCCGGCGTCCGTTCTCGGCCGACTCCGTCCTGCCCTTTCTCGGGCTGCGGGCGGTGACTGGGATCGAAGCGCTCGATGGATCCTCCTACCGGCGCAGCATGCGCCTCCCGCACGGCTACGGCGTCGTGACCTTGGCGCCCGACGACCTCGACCAGAGCGCCACTGCCTTCGTCAACGCCGAGCTGGTGCTCTCCGACCTGCGCGACCTGACCACGGCGGTGGCCCGCTGCCGCCAGATGCTCGATCTCGACGCCGACCCGGTTGCCGTCTTCGACGCGCTGTGCCACGACCCGATGGTCGGACCACTGGTCCTGGCCCAACCGGGACGCCGGGTGCCGGGCACCGCTGACGGTTTCGAGCTGGCCGTGCGGGCCATCATCGGCCAGCAAGTTTCGGTGGCCGGGGCCCGCACCGTGGTGGGGCGCCTGGTCGAGGCGGCGGGCGACGAGCTGCCCGAGAGCGACGGGGTGATCACCCATCTCTTCCCGACCCCAGCCGCCTTGGCCGACCTCGCCGACCAGCGGCCGGAGTCATTCCCGATGCCCTCGGCGCGACGGAACGCCCTGGCCGCCCTGGCCCGCGCCGTCGAGAGTGGGGACGTCATCATCGACCCCGGTGCCGACCCGGTCGAGCTGCGGGCGTCGCTGATCCGCCTGCCCGGTATCGGCTCGTGGACGGCCGAGTACGTGGCCATGCGCGCGTTGCGCGACCCCGACGCCTTCATGCCCACCGATCTCGGCATCCGGCGCGCCGCCGCCGCGCTCGGCCTGCCCGACGATCCCGCCCGTCTGGCCGAACTGACCGAGGGCTGGCGGCCCTGGCGCAGCTACGCCATGGCGCACCTCTGGGCCATGCCGACACCACCCACCCCTCTTCCCGCTCAACCCGAAAAGAAAGGACGCGCCGCATGACCACCACCATGCCCCTCGACACGCCCGTAGGACGCCTCGTGCTCGAAAGCGACGGGGACATCCTCGTCGGCATCTGGTTGCCCAGCCAGGGGCGCAAGGCTCGGGTCGGATCCGATGTCGCTCCCGTGCTCAAGGAAACGGCCAACCAGCTCGAGGAGTACTTCGCCGGCGAACGCACCGAGTTCGACGTGCCGATGGAGCTCGACGGCACCCCGTTTCAACAAGACGTCTGGCAGGAGTTGACCCGCATCCCCTACGGCGAGACCATCAGCTACGGCGAGCTGGCTCGGCGGGTCGGGCGACCCAACGGGCCCCGCGCCGTGGGCCAGGCCAACGGGCGCAACCCCATCCCCATCATCGTGCCGTGCCACCGGGTGCTGGCCAGCAACGGGATCGGTGGCTACGGCGGAGGCCTGCCCATGAAGCGGAGCCTGCTCGCGGTCGAGGGCGTCACTGCCTAACCTGCCGCGGATGGAAACCAGCGAGTCCGTCCGCCATGCCTTCGACCTCAGCGGTCGCGTCGCCCTGGTCACCGGTGCCGGTAGCGGCATCGGCCGCACCACGGCCGAGGTGCTGGCGGCGGCGGGCGCCACCGTGGTGTGCGCCGACATCGACGGTGATCGGGCCGCCGAGACGGTGGCCGCCATCCAGAGCGGGGACGGGCGGGCCGAAGCCGCCACGGTGAACGTGGCCGCCCGTGGTGAGGTGGCCGCACTGATTGACCGGATCGTGGCCGAGCACGGCGGCCTGCACGTCATGTGCAACATCGCCGGCATCATGATCGACAGCGAGATCATCGAGCTCGACTTCGACGAGTTCGATCGCATCCTCGACGTCAATCTCAAGGGCGTGCTCTACGGCTGCCAGGCCGCGGCCAAGGCCATGGTGGCCGGGGGTGGCGGCAGCATCATCAACATGTCGTCCACCGCCGTGCTGACGCCGTCCCCGGGCATCGGCCCCTATGCCATCTGCAAGGCCGGCGTGGCCCAGCTGACCAAGTCGCTGGCGGTAGAGGTCGGCAAGCGCGGCGTCCGGGTCAACACCATCGCACCGGGGTTCGTGCCGACCAACATGACGGCGCGCTACTACACCAATGCCGACGGCACGACTGATGAAGCGACCAAGGACGCCGTGCTCGCTCCCATGGCCAAGTTCGCGCCGCTACGCCGGGTCGGTGAGACCAACGACATCGCCTACTGCGTGCTGTACCTGGCCTCAGACGCCTCGAGCTTCGTCACCGGACAGCTGATCAGCCCCAACGGTGGCGTGGCTATGCACTACTAAGCGAGGCGATGCCCGATCTCATCTTGGGGGATGGTCAGCCCGCGGTTGGTGTCGCAAGGCGAAGATGGCGGCTTGGACGCGGTCTTGCAGATCGAGTTTGGTCAGGATGTTGCTGACGTGAGACTTGACGGTCTGCTCGCCGATGGTCAGCTCGCGGGCGATCTGGCGATTGCTGTGACCGCGGGCGATGAGGTCGAGGACCTGGCGTTCGCGCACCGAGAGGGATTGGAACGGATCGGGCAGCGGTGGTCGGCGCAAAGCGCGGGTGAGCCGGGTGACCAGATCGGGGCTGAGGTTCGCGTCGCCGCCGGCCGCGGCACGGACAGCGGCGATGACGTCTTCCGCCGCGGCGGTTTTGAGTAGGTAGGAGGTCGCGCCCGCCTGCACAGCGCGGACGAGGTGCTCATCGTCAGTGGCCGAGGTAAGCACCACGACCGCGGGGCGGTGTGGGATGTCGCGTAGCGCGGCGAGAACGCCGTGCCCGTCGAGTTCGGGCATGTACAGGTCGAGCAGGAGGACGTCGGCGCTGGTGGCAGCAACCACGCGCAGCGTCTGAGCACCGTCTTCGGCCTCGCCGACCACTTCAACATCTGGCTCTTGACTGAGTAGGAAGTGCAGCCCGTCCCGGACGACGCGGTGGTCGTCGGCGATCACAACCCGGATCGTCATGGTGCTGGAACCCGCACCGTGACCGCGGCGCCCGCCCCCGGTTGGCTGATGATGCTGACCGTGCCGCCGAGTTCGGCGATCCGGTCATGGATGTGTTGCAACCCGGAACCGGCGGACGAGGCGGCAGAGTCGAAGCCAACGCCGTTGTCGGTTATGGCAAGTTCGACCTGCCCGTCGCGACGTGCCATGGACACCGTGAGCTGATGGGCGTTGCCATGGCGGACGGCGTTGGTGCACGCTTCCTGAGTGACGCGCAGTAGGGCCAGCTCGACTGGTTCGGGGACCGAGATGTCGGCGAGATTGGCGTCGATGGTCACCCCGAGATCGCGGTAGGACGCGCAGATCTGTTGCAAGGCTGGGGCGAGCCCGGCGCCGTCGAGGCCGGCCGGACGCAGTTCCCACAGCAACGCCTGCGTGTCCTGTAGTGCCTCCTCGGTGATGCGTTCGATTGCCCGCAGCTGTTCATTGTCCGGATCGGCCCGAAGCATCCCGGAGGCGATCATGCGCAGGCCGAACAAGTGCTGGGAAATCGCGTCGTGGATCTCCCGGGCGATCCGCGACCGCTCGGCGGCGCGCGCCTCGCTGGTGGCGCGCTCCCGTTCGGCGGCCAGCGCGGAGTTGAGCTGGTGGGTCATGGTGGTGAAGTTCTCCTCGAGCCGCCCCACCTCGTCCCGGCCCGACGTGGGCAGGGTGACGGTGTAGTCGCCGTCGGTGACCGCGACGGTGGCCCGCTCCAGGCGGTGGACCCGGGAGACCAACCCCCTGGAAACGAGAAGGCCGAGCAACACGCCGACGGGGAGGATCGCGATCAGGATGAGATAGGAAAGGTCGAACAGCGGCTTGCTGCCCGAGAGACTGCCCAACTCGTCCCAGGCCCGAATCGGGTTGATGAACCCGGTGGGTTGCGGGGCTTGCAAGTACAAGTAGGTGAAGGTCCCAGCCGAGCCGCTGCCCGGCGGCGCGGCAGAGAAGTGTGCGCCGTACAGGGTCCACTCAACGCTGCCGAAGGGGGTGGATCCAGAGCCACCGGAAACGCCCTTAAAGAGGTGGCCTTTGATCGCTGCGGTGGCGCCGGCGGGGAGCTCTCTCACCGCGGACTGACCGACCGGGTACCGAGATGGTATCGACGAGGCAATAATTTTGCCGTCTCGCGCAATCGCCACGGCCGCGGTCACGTTCTCGTGGATTCGGAGCGCTCCGGTAATGGCCGGCACGATCACCGCGCTGTCATTCGGTGTCGTCTGGGCCGTGCCGGGCTTGAGGTGTTGGCCTCGCTCGCCGAGCAGAGTCCCAGCCGGAACGCCGCTGGGATAACTCAGGTTGAGCTGATTCGCGACGTTCATCGCGGTGCCACGTACCTGGGTCTGCAGCCGGGCTTCGTTCACTAGCCGGGGTACCTGGTAGCCGAGCACAAAAGCCTCGACCAGAACGACGACGACGATCGTGACCAGGACATAGGAAACCATCAAGCGACGTGAGATACCCGACACTCTCCGTCTGACGCCCAACACGCCTGCACGGTACCGCTGCACAACTGTCGCGGCATCCCTCCATTGGGGGAGCCGCGTTCACTCCACCGCCGGATGTTTCACACCACCTCGAGGGCGACACTGGCTGGGACGGACGTTTCGGCCACGCTCATCGCAAGGACGATCAGACACGTCAGCATCAGCACCACCTGAATACGCCCGCCACCAAGGCCACCAACGTCCCGGGAACAGGGACCGAGGGACACCGACGCGATCCCGGAGGGGTCATGGACTGCATCCCACAAGAGAACAACCTCACCCAATTCGAGCTGAGCCGGCGTGCTCGATTTCGCCGGGCCGCTTTGGTAACGGCCGGAATCCTCACGGTCGGCGTCGCGATAGCGGCCTGCGGCGGCCCGTCAACACCTGGCGCGGCCACCGGTTCGACGACCACCACGTCCGTCAGCGCCTCGGCCGGCGCTGGCACGGACACATCGAAACTCGTCGCATATTCCTCTTGCATGCGCTCACACGGCATTCCAAGTTTTCCCGACCCCTCCAGTAATGGAGGGATCTCGAAGCAAAGTCTCATCAGCGCAGAAGGAGGCGTCAGCAATTCACAGGTTCAAACGGCGACCAATGCTTGCCAAAGCCTGCTCGTAGCCGCCGGAGACTCGCTGAGTGGAGAGCCAGTCCAAACCATCCCCACGCAGGACCAGCAGGACTACCTCAATGCGGTGGCCTGCTTGCACTCCCACGGCATCACCGCCTTCCCTGAACCCATCTTCTCCGGTGGCCAGGTCGAGTTCCCCATGCTCGAGCATTTGGTCGACCTCAACTCACCACAGGTCAAGCAGGCCCTCCAGATCTGCCAGAAACTCATCCCCCCCGGACTCCCCGACAGCGGGTCAGGAGGATGAGACGAGTTGGAACTTCCAGGCGAACGAGAGCCGTAAAGCGTGCAGGCGTCTGGTCAGCTGATGCGGTAGCCGACCCCTGCGATCGTTTCAATCGCGTCGGGATCGCCGAGCTTGCGGCGCAGCCGGCCGATAGTGACCTGCACCGTTTTGGTGAACGGGTCGGTGTGTTCGTCCCAGGCCTGTTCGAGGAGGTCTTCGGCGCTGAGGGTGGCCGGCGAGGCACGAAGGAGCGTTTCGAGCACCGCGAACTCCTTGGCGGTCAGCTCGCACAGTTGCCCGGCCCGCGAGACCGTACGGCGGAGCGGATCGAGCTCGAGGTCAGCCGCTCTGAGGATACGGGGCTGAGCAGTTGGTTTTCGTCGGGCCAGCGCCCGGAGCCGCAGGACCAGTTCGGGGAAGTGGAACGGTTTGGACAGGTAGTCATCGGCGCCAAGCCCGAGCCCGCTAACCCGATCCGCGGGAGCGTCGGCCGCAGTGAGCATGAGCACCATGGCCGGGTCATCGCTCACCGTGATGATCCGGCAAATGTCGTCGCCGTGGATGCCGGGCAGGTCTCGATCCAATACGACGACGTCGTAGTGGTTGATGTCCAGCTTGGCGACGGCGTCGAGTCCGGTGTAGGCGACGTCGACCGCCATGTCTTGGTCGCGCAAGCCCTCGGCAATGTCGTCGGCCAACCGCCGCACGTCTTCGACGACCAGCACCCTCATGGCAGCCCTCGACCCGGGTCGCAGGCGGCGGGGTGAGGAAGCGAGACCGCCACCCGCAGCCCTCCTTCCGGGCGCGCTTTGATCTCGACGGTTCCGTGGTGGGCGGCGGCGATAGCTGCGACGATGGACAGACCCAACCCGACCCCGCCATCCGAGCCGGTGCGCTCGGCGCCGGCTCGCCGGAACGGCCGGCCCAGCTGGCGGACCTCGGCCGGATCGAGGACAGGACCGCTGTTCTCGACGATCAGCTGGGCGCATGGGCCCTCAGCAGTGGTTGTGACCTGCACCCACCCGCTGGGCTGGTTGTAACGGATGGCGTTGTCGATCAGGTTGACGGCCAAGCGGGAAAGGAGTGTTCGGCTACCCTCGACCTCCGCTTCGTCGAGACTGCGGTGCAGGGTCACGTTGGCCGCGCCGGCATGGTCAGAGCGCGTGTCGAGAGCGTCCGTGGTGACCTGCGGCAACGACACGGTCGTCATGTCGTCGATCACTCCCCGTTCGGCCCTGGCCAGTACCAGAAAGCTCTCCACCAGCCGATCGGCCTGGTCGAGGCCTTCGCGGACCTTGGTCGAAAGCACCGACGCGTCGTTCGAGATAGGCGGGGACTTGGCCTTGGCAACATCGAGAGAGGTGCGCATCATGGCCAGCGGCGTGCGAAGCTCGTGAGAGGCGTTGGCCACGAAAGCTCTCTGGGCGTCGAAGGCGCCCTCCAGCCGGGCGAGCAGCCCATCGATGGTGCCGGCCAGGTCCGTGATCTCGTCACTTGGGCCAACCATCGCGAGCCGCTGGTGGAGGTTCTCCTCGGAGATGTGTCGGGTGGTGGCAGTGATCTGTCGCAGCGGGCGCAGCACCCGCCCGGCCATGAGCCAACCAAGCAGGACCGATACCACGGCCATGACACCCAGGGCCACGGCGAACCAGACCAGCAGGGTGTGCAAGTCGGCGGAGTGCTGGGCGTTCAATGCCTCTCGTACCGAATTGTTGCCAACCCCGAGGCCGGATGGGGGTCCCTTCGGCCCGGGCGAGGAGGGGACACTGGACGGGGATGTGAGGTGGACCGTTTGCGAAGTCCCCCGCGAGGTGTGGTGGGAGGGGGAGATGATCTGGACGGTGGCCGCGAAGGGGAAGCGGGTCACGAAGAAGTAGCTGAGCGAAAGCAGGGCCGCGCCGCAGAGAAGGAACAGCGCCCCGTAGGCGAGGGCGAGGCGCATCCGCACGGTTCGCCGGGGCCGGCCGCCGCGGGCCATCCGCCGGGCCAGAGAGGTGAAGGGACGGGGGGCTGCTGCCGGCACGGTTCGCGCGTCCTCATCACTGGCTCGGCCACCACCGTGCGTCGTCGAGGTCTGCGACCGCTCGGCGTTGCTGTTCGTCCGCTCCCCGACACCCAGACGCCGTCTCTCCATCAGTTTCACGGGCTCCAGCATGGCTCCGGGCCGGTAACAGGAGGGCAACAGGGTTTGTTGAGCCCCTGTTACCGGCGATGTCGTACAACCACCTCGGACCAATCGTCCGCCTGGAAGGAGCACGACATCATGGACGACGACACCACCTGCCCCCCGAACGCCGGGAAACGAGGGCAACGACGACGCTGCGGAGCCGGTCTCGTCGGGCTGCTGGTAACCGTCGGCATGGTGGCCGCCGCCTGCGGGGGCGGACCGAAGGACACGGGAGCGACAAGCGGTAGTGAAACCACCACGACAGTCGCGCTGGGCGGGAAGACCGGCGCCCCAGCCTCATCCGGCAACTCCACTACTCAGACGGAGCTGCTGCAGCTCGCCCAGTGCATGCGCTCCCACGGGGTAACCACCTTCCCAGATCCCAGCGCCACGGAAGGCACGCTCGGGGCGATGGTCTCCGCCGCAGGCATCGACCTCCAGTCGCCCACCGTGAAGGCAGCGCTGGAGGCTTGTCAGCAGTACACCCCGACGCAGAACGTGACTCCCGCCCAGAGCGCAGCCCAGAACGCCGAGGAAGTTCAATTCGCGCAATGCATGCGCTCGCACGGCGTGCCGAACTTCCCCGATCCGAGCGCGGGCACGGGCACGGGCACGGGAGCCGTCCATCTCAACCTCGGAGGCACGGGCATCGACTTTGGTAGCCCGACCGTTCAGGCGGCCATCACAGCCTGCGGCGGCTTGAAGCAGTGAGCGCGACTTCCGCCGACCACCCCGGCCTGGCTAGCACTCGGCAAGAACCGCCCCGCCGGCGGAAGATTCACTGGGTCATCGCGCTCGTGGTGGCGCTGGTCGCAGCCGGGGTGGTGGTGGCGATCGCCAAACCCTTCACCTCGAACGGGTCCAGTAACCCCGGGGTCGCGGAGAACACCGACGCGACGGGGATCTACACGGTGTCCCGCCAGGACCTTTCATCGCAGACTGAGGTGTCGGCCACCCTCGGGTACGCCGACTCCTACTCCATCGTCGCCCCGTCGGGCGCGAGCGCACAGGCGGTGGCCCAGGGCCAGCAGACTGTGACCCAGGACAAACAGGCTCTTTCGGCTGACGAGCAGACCGAGTCTGACATGTCGAGTGCGGATACGCAGGCGATTGCGGCCGACCAGAGCAACGTCCGCACCGACCAGGCCACGCTCAGCGCCGACCAGGCCACTCAGACCCAAGACTGCGCCGGATCCGGTGGGGCCAGCGCGGCTTGCAGCGCCGATACTCAGAAGGTCAGTCAGGACCAGACCCAGCTGACCCAGGTCGACCAGCAGCTGACGGCGGCCCGGTCGAGCGCGAGCCTCGACCACGACCAGAACCTGGACAAGGTCCAAGCCGACCAAACCAAACTGGCAGGCGATCAGGCCGCTCTTACGTCGTTACAAGCCACCGCGGTGAACCAGGGCACGACCTACACCTCGTTGCCGACAATGGGCCAGGTCATCAAAGAGGACCAATCCATCTACTCGGTCAACAACGAAGCGGTACCGCTCGTCTACGGCTCCGTCACTGCCTACCGGGCGTTCTCCCTCGGCATGTCCGACGGCGCCGACGTTGGCGAGCTGACCGCAGACCTGATCGCCCTGGGTTACGGCGCTGGGCTGGCCCAGAGCGACCACTACTCCTCCGCCACCGCAGCGGCGGTTGAACGTTGGCAGAACGCCCTCAGCCTCCCAGCCACCGGCGAGATCCTGCTGGGCCAGACGGTCTTCGAGCCCGGCCCCATCCGTGTCACCTCGGTCACGCCGTCGATCGGCGACTCCGTCGCGGGCGGGGGTGGGGGCGCCAGTGGTGGGAGCGGCACCGTGCTCACGGCGACCTCGACCACGCGCCAGGTGAGCATCGCCCTCGACGCCGATCAGCAGTCCGAGGTGGCGGTCGGCGATCAGGTGACCATCACCTTGCCCAACAACGAGACCACGCCGGGAGTGATCTCCTCAGTGGGCACCGTGGCAGTGACGCCCTCGTCGAGTGACAGCAGCGGCACGGGTTCTTCGAACCCGACGATCACGGTGCTGGTGAACCCGAGCGACCCGGCGGCGACCGGCACTTGGGACCAGGCGCCGGTCAACGTGACCATCACAACCGACAGCGTCTCCAACGCCCTGGTCGTGCCCGTTGACGCCCTAAGGGCCCAGCCGGACGGTGGCTATGCGGTGGAGGTGGTGGTGGGCACTGGCGGTGTTCACCACCTGGAGTCGGTCAACCTGGGCCTCTTCGACGACGCGAATGGCCTGGTTCAAGACACCGGGCCTGGCTTGGCCGTCGGCCAGCGCATCGTCGTGCCGAATCTATGACCGTCACCACGGTGCTGGAGGTCCATCAGGTCACCAAGATCTACCCGAGCGAGCCGCCGGTAACTGCCCTGCGGGAGGTTTCCTTCGCCGTGGCGCGGGGCGAGCTGGTGGGCATCGTCGGACCGTCGGGGTCGGGCAAGACCACCTTGTTGCACCTCATGGGGACCTTGGACCGACCCACGGCCGGCCTGGTACGGATCACTGGTCTCGATGTCGAACGGCTCTCTGACCGCGAGCTGGCCGCCCTCAGGGCCACCCGGATCGGCTTCGTTTTCCAGCAGTTCTTCTTGTCCGAACACCAGAGCGTCCTCGACAACGTGGCTGACGGTCTCCTCTACGCCGGCATCCCCCAAGCCGAACGGCGCGCCCGGGCCCTCGAAGCGCTCGGGTTGGTGGGCCTTGATGGGCGACCGTACGCCCGCCCCACCCAGCTCTCGGGCGGCCAGCGCCAGCGGGTGGCGATCGCCCGAGCCCTGGTCGGCCGCCCGGCCATTGTCCTCGCCGACGAACCCACGGGCAACCTCGACCAAGCCACCGGTCAGGCCATTTTGGAGCTGCTCGAGGAGCTGCACGACTTGGGAGTGACCGTCGTGGTCATTACTCACGACCGAGAGATCGCGGCCCGCATGGGGCGACGAATCGACATGCTCGACGGCAGGATCGTCTATGACAGCGCTGACGAGATCGGAGGCTCAACGGGACATTCGCTGGGCGACCCGTCCCGCCATGGGCAAGCCCAGCGGTGAACACCACGGAGACCCTCACCGTGCCCAAGCTTCGACCGTCGGACCTCGGACGTCTTTCAACAGTCGGGCTGCGCTCCCGAAAGCTCCGCTCCGGGCTCTCGGCACTCGGGATCGCTATCGGCGTGGCCGCCATCGTGGCCGTCTTGGGGCTCTCGTCCTCCGCCTCAGCCGGACTGCTGAATGAGATCTCGGCGCTGGGCACCAACCTCCTCGTCGTGGAAAATGGCCAGACCCTCTCGGGAGGTACCGCCGAGTTGCCCAAGCCCGCCCCGGCGATGATCGCCGGCATCGAAGGGGTGAGCCAGGTCCAAACGACTGGCACGGTCAACGGCGACGTCTACGCCACCCCGCTCATCCCCGCCGTCGACACCAACGCCCTCGACATCGACGCGGCCAGCCTCGGCCTGCTGCGCACCGTCGGCACGACCGTGGCCCAGGGCAGCTTTCTCAACGCCGCGACCGCCCAAGAACCCGTCTGTGTGCTCGGGGCAGCCGCCGCCCAACGTCTCGGAATCGACCGGGTCTACTCGGGTGAGCGGATTTGGACCGACGACATGTGGTGCTACGTGGCCGGCATCTTGAAGCCCGCCGTCTTGGCTCCCGAGATCGACTCTTCGGTCCTCGTCGGCTTCCCGGCCGCCGAGCACTACTTCGGCTTCGACGGCCACCCCTCCACCATCTACGTGCGCGCCCAGACCAGCCAGGTCGACGCCGTGGACAACCTGCTCGGCCCCACCGCCAACCCTGAGAACCCCAGCGAAGTCGACGTCAGCCAACCTTCGGCCGCCCTCGTCGCTCAGGCCGACACCCAAGGCGCTTTCGACGACCTCTTCTTGGGCTTGGGTGCGGTAGCCCTCCTGGTCGGGGCGGTCGGGGTGGCCAACATCATGATTATCTCTGTCCTCGAGCGCAGGTCAGAGATAGGACTGCGCCGAGCACTCGGGGCCACCAGGGGCCACATCCGGATCCAGTTCCTGGCCGAAGCGGTCCTTCTCGCTCTCATCGGCGGCGTTGTTGGCGTCGGAGCCGGCGCACTGTCGACCGCGATCTACGCCAGCAGCAAACACGAGCTCGTCGTCATTCCAGTCCTCGCCTGGGGCGGCGGCATGGGCGCCGCCGTCGTCATCGGCGCGGTCGCCGGCCTCTGGCCTGCGCTACGCGCAGCGCGCATGTCACCGACCCAGGCGCTTTGGAGCATGTAAGCGCCGATGACTAAGTCCCCACCGCTGCGCACCAGTGAGCTGATCAGCCCCAACGGTGGCGTGGCCATGCATTACTGAGGGGCGCTCGTCAGACCAGCCGGATGAGTGACAGCGCGGTGAAGGCAGAGTTGGTCTCGATGATGGCTGGATCGGGTCCGAACAGCGCGATGGCGTTGGTGGCTTGCACCGGCGCCGTCATGGTGCCCTGGGCCGTGATGCGCGAGACGCAGGCGACGCCCGACTCGCCCTGCTGCGAGCAGGCTGAGGTGGCGCTGGCGGTCGAGAGCACCAGCGGGCCGGCGGCCGTGTCGACCACCCTCTGCCCGGTGTCCCCACCGAAACTGCCGAGCGGTTGGAGTGAGGTGGCCCCGTAGGTCTTCCACCCCTGGTCCAGACCCTGACCGGCCGGTTCGGCCACCCAGACATAGCCACCGGCCACCGTGTTCACGTATTGCACGCCATCCCCGAGGCCGTTGGGCGCGTCGTCCAGCATCGATCCGGTGGTCGTCTTGCCGCCCGGGCTCAGCGAAGTCAGGGCATGAGAAGTTGCTTCGTAGTACAGCGTGCCGTCCGAACCGACGGCTGCGCTGATGGCTTGGGCCACCGAGGCGGGCGCGGCGGGCGACGACGGGTCGATGGACAAGACATTGAGCGTGTTGCCCTCGCTGATGAGCACGTAGACCTTGCCGCCACCCGCGGACATCGACACCAGGTCGTCGTCGGAACTGTTGGCCGTGCTGAATGCGGGCAGGTGCCATAGCTGGACCTGATTCCCCGTGGTCCGGCTGTAGGAAGTGACGGTGGTGTAGGTCGCCACGTAGAGGTAGCTGGCGTCGGCGGCCAGGGCGGCCACGCCCGAGCTGATGTGCTCAGCCACCGCGGCGGGAGTGTTCCCGTCCACCACGTAGACCAGCGAGGGAGCGGCGTCGTCGGGGGCTTGGGCCGCCACGAAGACCGCGCCGTCGGGTCCTTCGGCCGCCACCACCTGCGCCGTGGCCAAGGGGATGGCAACCGGCGCCTGCGCGGTGAGCGGGCCGGTGCTCGGCAGCGTCGACGTGGTGGTTGACGCCGGCGCAGTGGTCGAGGTGGTCCCGGCCTGATGGGCCGCCGTGGTGCTGGTCGTGCCGGCAATGGTCTTCGGGGAAGAGGAGCAGGCCGCCAAGATGATCCCGGCAGCAACCAGTGCGGCCACCCCTCGGATCGACCGCCACCACGCGCGCTCAGTCACCTCTGCAGTCTCTCCCACCAGGGGCGCGGCGAACGGGATCGGCTTTCTGACGGTCCGTCAGGTGCGGGCTACGCTCGATGGCATGTCTGAGCCGTTGCCCCTGATCATCTCGGTGGACGACCACGTGGTCGAGCCGCCCACTGTGTGGCAGGACCGCCTCCCCTCCAAGTACCTCGAGGTGGGGCCGAGGGTGGTGCGGGCGCCCATGCCCGAGGTGGTGTTCCGCGGTGGGCAGCTCACCGTGAAGCCGGGCTCGAAAGGGGAGCCGGTCGACTGGTGGCACTACGAGGACCTCAAGCGGCCCTTGCTGCGGGTGGACTCGGCCGTCGGCGTGCCCCGTGACGAGGTCACCATGCGTGGCGTGATGTACGAGGAGATGCGGCCGGGTTCCTACGAGGTCAAGCCCCGCCTCGAAGACATGGACACCAACCACATCGAGGCGGCGCTGTGCTTCCCGACCTTCCCCCGCTTCTGTGGCCAGACCTTCACCGAGGCCAAGGACCACGAGCTGGGCCTGCTCTGTATCAAGGCCTACAACGACTGGATGGTCGAGGAGTGGTGCGGCGAGAGCGGTGGCCGGTTGATCCCGCTGACCCTGATCCCGCTCTGGGACGCCGAGCTGGCGGCGGCCGAGGTGCTTCGCAACGCGGCGCGGGGCGTGCGGGCCGTCTGCTTCAGCGAGATCCCGCCCTATTTGGGGCTGCCCAGCGTGCACGACCCCGACCACTACTGGGACCCGTTCTTCGCGGCCTGCGCCGAGACCAAGACCATCATCAACATGCACATCGGCTCGTCGTCCAAGATGCCCTCGACCTCGGCCGACGCCCCGCCGGCGGTGGGCTCGACGCTGACCCACACCAACGCCACCTACTCGCTGGTCGACTTCTTGTTCTCGGGCGTGTTCGTGCGCTTCCCCGACCTCAAGGTGGCCTACTCGGAGGGGCAGATCGGCTGGATCCCCTACATCCTCGAGCGGGCCGACCGGGTGTGGGAGGACAACCGCGGCTGGGGCGGCGTGGCCGACATCGTGCCCGAGAAGCCCAGCAGTTACTTCAAGGATCACGTGTGGGGCTGCTTCTTCGATGACGCCCACGGCCTGAAGTCGGTCGACGAGATCGGCGAGGACAACATCACCTACGAGTCGGACTACCCGCACTCGGACTCGACCTGGCCCCGCACCCGGCAGATCGCCGAGGAGCAGATGGCCAACCTGACCGACGAGCAGCGGCGCAAGATCGTTCGGGGCAACGCCATCAAGCTGTTCGGCCTCGACCTGGTCGCCTGAGCTCGGCGGCGCGTCGAGCCCACTCTGTATCGTGGACCTGCGGTACACCGCGTCCGAGCAAGCCTTCCGCGACGAGCTGCGTCGCTGGTTGGCGGACTCCTTGCCCACCTTGCCGCCGGCGCCGGCCGCTGAGGACTGGCCCGGTCGGCGCACCTATGACCTGCACTGGCAGCGCCTGCTCTTCGAAGCCGGCTACGCCGGGGTGGACTGGCCGCTCGAGGGCGGCGGGCGCGGCGCCTCTCCGATCGAGCAGCTGATCTTCAAAGAAGAGTGCGAACGGGCTGGGGCGCCCTATGTGGGCGTCGGCTTCGTGGGCTTGCTGCACGCCGGGCCGACCATCATCGCCGAAGGCACCGAGGAGCAGAAGGCGCGCTACCTGCCGGCCATCCTGCGCGGCGAGGAGGTGTGGTGCCAGGGCTTCAGCGAGCCCGATGCCGGGAGCGACCTGGCCTCGCTGCGCACCCGCGCTGTCCGTGACGGTGACGAGTACGTCATCACCGGCTCGAAGATCTGGACCTCGCACGCCGAGGTGGCCGACCACTGCGAGATGCTGGTGCGTACCGGCGAGGACGGCCACCGGGGCATCAGCTGGCTGATCGTGCCGATGCACTCGAGCGGGATCGAGATCCAACCGCTGCGCACCATGGCCGGCGCCACCGAGTTCGCCCAGCTCTTCCTCAACGAGGTGCGGGTCCCCGTGGCCAACCGGGTCGGGGAGGAGAACGACGGCTGGCGCGTCACCATGGTCACGCTGTCCTTCGAGCGGGGCACCGCCTTCGTGGGCGAGTTGCTCGAATGCATGCGGCTGCTCGGTTCGCTCCAAGCGCTGGTGCGCCGGCTCGGCTTGGGCGGCGATGCCGGGCTGCGCCGGCGGATCGGCCACCTGGTGGCCGCCTTCGACGCCTTGTGGGCCCTGACCAAGCGCAACGTGTCCGAAGCGGCCCAGACCGGGGTCCCCGGCGTCGGCGGATCGGTCTTCAAGCTGTCGTTCTCCGAGCAGTCCCAAGCGCTGGGCGACCTGGCCGTCGAAGTGCTGGATCGCGCCGCGCTGAGCGGCGATGCCCTGCTCGACCGCGACGGCCTGCCCTACGGCAACGACGAGCAGCTGCACGCCTGGTTCAAGTCGATCTCCTCGACCATCGCGGCGGGCACTTCGCAGGTGCAACGCAACATCGTGGCCGAGCGCATCCTCGGCCTGCCCAAAGCGCGCTGATGGACTTCCGGATCAGCGACGACCAGCGGGCGCTGGCCGAAGGAGTGCGAGCGGTGCTGGCGGGCCGGCTGCCCCTCGAGCGCATCCGGGCCAACGAGAGCGCACCGGTGGCCATCAGCCCCGAGGACTGGGCCGTGCTGGGCGAGACCGGGGTGTTCTCCCTCACGGTGCCCGAAGCCGACGGCGGGACCGGGCTGGCCCTGAGCGACGCCGTCATCGTGTTCGAGGAATTGGGCCGGGCCCTGGTACCCGGACCGCTGGTCGGCACCTTCCTGGCCGCGACGGCCGGCGTCGTCGAGGGCGCCGCTACCGGCACCGTCCAGGTGGGAGTGCACGGCAGCGGGGGCGAGCCAATTCTGGTGGAACACCTGGCCTCGTTGGACGCCCTGCTGCTGCTGTCGGGCCTCGACCGGCCCTCCACCGCACGCCTGCTGGTCCCCGCACCGGCGACCGGCGCCGGGACCGCCATCAGCCATCCGCTCGACCCGCTCACCCCGATGTGGCACCTGGGCACCCTGGAGGCCGGCGATCCGGTGGCCGACGTGGGGACCTCGTTGTCGCGCGACGGCTCGCTGCTCACCGCCGCCCTGCAGGTCGGGCACGCGGCCGAGGTCCTCGACCTGGCGGTGGCCTACGCCAAGGAGCGCCAGCAGTTCGGCAAGCCCATCGGCACCTTCCAGGCCATCAAGCACCTGTGTGCCGACATGCTGGTCCGGGCCGAAGTGGCCCGCAACGCCGTCCAGGCCGCCGCCTGCCTCATCGATTCGCCCGACGTGGTCGCAGCCGAAGCGGCGGGCAGCGGTGCCAGCACGGACATCGTCGTGGCCCGGGCCGTGATGGGCGCCAAGCTGCTGGCCGACGAGGCGGCCATCACCAACGCGCGGGCCGCCATCCAGGTCCACGGGGGCATGGGCTTTACCTGGGAGGTCCCACTGCACCTGCACCTCAAGCGCGCCCGGGTGCTGGCCACCACATTCGGGACACCGGCGCAGCTCTCGGCCGCGCTGGCCGACCTGGCCGCCGGCTGACGCCAACGCGAAAGGAAGTAGGAAGAACCTCGCCATGATCGATCCCGCCCTCATCCCGGCCGACGTCGTCCGCACCGTCCCCGACGGCAAGGTCGTCTTCGGCATGCAGCTGCCCATCCAGTCCCAGTCCACCCTCTACGTGGCCGACTGGGAGAAGCAGTCCGGGCCGGCCGAACTGGCCACCATCGCTCGAGCGGCCGACGACGCCGGCTTCTTCTACATCGGGGTCTGCGACCACACCGCCATCCCGCGCCGGCTGGCCGATGCCATGGGCACCATCTGGTACGACACCACGGCCACCTTGAGCTGGCTGGCCGCCCAGACCACCCGCACCCACTTGCTGTCCCACGTGCTGGTGCTGGCCCAACGCCATCCCCTGCGGGCGGCCAAGGAACTCTCCACCCTGGACCTGCTCTCGGGGGGGCGGCTCATAGTCGGCGTGGGGGCGGGACACGTGCCCGAGGAGTACGACCTGCTGGTGGGGGACTTCGCCGATCGGGGTCGCCACACCGACGAAGCCGTCTCGGCCTTGGCCTTGGCCTTCACCACGGAGTTCCCCGATCTGCCCGGTCCGCGCTTTGTGGCTTCGGGTCTGGGCGTGGCGCCCCGGCCGGTGCGCCAGCCCCGGCCCCCCATCTGGATCGGCGGCTCGTCACCGGCCGCCATCCGCCGCACCGCCGTGCTGGGCGACGGGTGGTTGCCCCAGGGCACCCGCCGCCGCGACCTGCCCGGGCAGATCGCCCAGCTGCGCGAACTGCGCCAGGAGCACAGGGGTGGGGCTCCGATCGACATCGGCACCATCGTCGAACCGATCCACCTCTCCGGGCACGGCGCGCCGTGGGAGCTGCCCGGCTACGTCATTGCCGGCGGTGCTGACCAGGTGGCCACCTCGCTGCGCGAGCTGATCGCCATGGGGGTGAACCACCTCCAAGTCCGCTTCATGGCCCGCTCGGTGGAGGAGTTCTGCGAGCAGACGGCGGCCTTCGGCGCCGAAGTAGGCCCGTTGCTCAACCCGTAGCAACCAGGCGCCGCCCACCCCTTTAGGGTGGAGTCCGTCATGGTGCTGTCTTTCGCCCTGGGTGCTCTGGTCCTCGCACTGGTGCTGTTGCGCCAGATGCGCATCCGGGCTGTCCCGCGCATGCTGCTGATCAGGGTGCCGGTGATCATCGGGGTCATCGGCATCTTCGAGCTCTTCGGCTACGCCGGCGACCACCATCCGACCAGCGCCGACGTGCTCTGGGTCGTCGGCACGCTGCTGATCGGCGCTGTCGCGGTCGGCGCCGCGCGCGCCCTGACCGTGCGGGTGTGGTCGACCGGGCAGTTGGTGGTGCGCCAGGGCACACCCCTGACCATGGTGTTGTGGGTGGTGTCGTTGGCGGTGCACCTCTACGTCGACGGCGGTGGCGGTCACCGGGGCGCCTCGGGTCTCGAGCAAGCCAGCGTCCTGCTCTACCTGGCCCTGACCATCGGCGTGCAGAACTACGTCGTCTACCGCCGGGGCCTGCCCCTGTGGGAGCAACTGGGACCCAATGCCGGGCGGGGCTTCCAGTTCAGCTTCGGCAACGGTCCGGCCAACATGCAGACCTTCTTCGCCAATTTCCGCAACGGTCCGCCCGGTGCTGGGCCAAGCGGGCCGGGGGCGGGCACCGGGCCGTACGGGGATTCGGACATCATCGACGCCGAAGTGGTCGACGACGACGATCCGCCCGAGCTCCACCGGTAGTACCCGGGCCGGGCTGGCCGGAGCAGGCGTCTCTTACACTCGGCGCCCATGACCCCACCGCGTCGGTTCAGCCAGGAGCACTTCAAGGGACCGCCGGGCTCCACCGAGATCCTCCTGGTGCGGCACGGTGCCTCGGCCGACGCCGTCGAGGGCGAGCCCTTCGAGTTGCTCGAGGGCCAGGGCGACCCGCCGCTCTCGGAGATGGGCCAGCGCCAGGCTGAGCTGGTGGCCGACCGGCTGGTGCGCGAGGGGTTCGATGCCCTCTACGTGACCACGCTGCGCCGGACGGTCGAAACGGCGGCACCACTGGTGGAGCGGCTCGGTCTGACCGTCACCGTCGAGCCCGACCTGCGCGAGATCTTCCTGGGCGAATGGGAAGGCGGGGTGCTCCGGCAGAAGTTCACCGATCGCGATCCGCTGGCCTTGCGCGTCTTCGAGGAGCAGCGCTGGGACGTCATCCCCGGCGCCGAGCCGGCCAAGGAGTTCAGCGCCCGCATCCGGGCCGGCATCACGCGCATCGCAGCCGCCCACCCTGATCAACGGGTGGTGGCCATCTCCCACGGCGGTGCCATCGGGGAAGCGTTGGCCCAAGCGGCCAAGTCGGCACCCTTGGCCTTCAGTGCCGCCGACAACACGTCAATCTCCCGCATCATCGTCGACGGGGATCGCTGGCTGGTGCGGGGCTTCAACGACATCAGCCATCTCGCGGCCTGAGCCGGTGGGCCGCTCAAGTTCCAAGCGGCGCAAGCCCAAGCACCCGCTGCCGCCGGCGCCGCACTATGTGAAGCCGCCCTACGGCACCATGCGCCATTGGCGGATGGGTGGCCCGCTGACCGATGAGCACGAAGCCGAGGCCCTGGCGGCCGAACGGGCCCGCCCACCCGGACGGATCGGGCGCCTGGTCCTGCGACTGCTCGGCGGCAAGAGCCGGCCGTAGACCTGAGCCGTTCTTACTGCTCGGCGAACTCCCGGAGCGCCTCTTCGATCACCCCGGCGATCTCGGCGCCCACCAGTTCGTCGCGCTCGAGCAGGGCATCACGCAGCGCTTCCACCACTTCGGGGTGCCGGGTCACGATGTCGCGAGCCACATCGCACGAGCTCATCAACAGGGTGTCGAGCTCGGCCCGGGCCGCCTTGTCGTTCAGGACCTTTTCCACCAGCCCGCTGCCCATGAGTCCGCTGCCGGTGGCGGCCACCGAGATGAGCGAGGCCCCCATGCCACAGGAACCGATCATCTGGGCTCCGATGGAGGTGGCCGCAGCCAGGTCCGCCGCCGGACCGGTCGACACCTCGTCGAACCAGTGCTCTTCGGCCACCATGCCGCCCATGGCGATCTGGAGCAGCGCTTGCAGCTCTTCACGACTCTGGGTGAAGCGCTCCTCGGTCTCGGAGTGCTGGAGCAGGCCGAGCGAATCGCGCCGCTTGACGATGGAGAGCACGTCGAGCTGGCGGGTCTGGCCGACGAAGTAGGCCACGGTGGCGTGCCCGGCCTCGTGGGTGGCCACCCGGTCCCGCTCGTCGGGGGTGTAGATGGTCTCGTCGGTGACACCGAGCTCGACCAGCATCTTGGCCTCGGAGATGTCGGCCAGGGTCATAGCCGCCCGCCCGTGGGTGAGGGCGATGATCAGCGACTCGTCCATCAGCCGCTCCAGCGCGGCCGGAGAGTAACCGAAGGTCATGCCGGCGATCTGGTCCACCGCGCTCGAGCTGTCCAGCTCGGCGGCGTGGGACTTCTTGCCCAGGTAGTAGGCGATGATGTCGGCGCGGGCCCGCCGCCCCGGCAGGCCGAAGTAGATGCTGCGGTCGAAGCGTCCGGGCCGGATCAGGGCCGGGTCGAGGTCGTCCTTTCGGTTGGTGGCGCCCACGATCAGCACGTTGGCCGGGACCACCTCGGGCTTGCGCATCTTCTTGCCGTCGGGCAGGTACCGGTTCACGCCGTCGATCCAGGCCGTGCGGATGCGCCGACCCCTCGACGGGGCGTCGAAGGACTGCAGCTGGACCAGGAGCTCGTTGACCACTCCGGACACGCCTTCGGTCCCGCCGCTGCCCATTCCCTTGCGGGAAGCGCCGATGGCGTCGATCTCCTCAATGAACCCGATGGCACCGCCTTCGGCCTCGGCGTACTTGCGCAACGCCTTGAAGAACGAGCGGATCTTGCGGTTGGTCTGCCCGTAGTACATCGATTGGAAGGCCGAGGCCGAGACGAAGAGGAAGGGGACCTGCGCCTCCTTCGCCATCGCCTTGGCCACGAAGGTCTTTCCCGTTCCGGGAGGACCCTCGAAGAGCACGCCCCGGCGCGGCGTCCCGCCCATGGCGTCGCGGAAGGTGCGGTGCGAGAGGAAGAGGTTGACCGAGCGGACCACCTCGGCCTTGATGGAGTCGATGCCCACGATGTCCTCGAGGCCGACCCCGGAGTCGCCCGGCCGGATCAGGGTGTGGGGGGACCGTCCGGCGGCCAGCAGCGGCAGCAGCATGACCCCGCCCAACAACGCGACGATGGCGAACACGGGCAGGAGGACGATGGCCTCGTGGGGGAAGTGGAAGGACGGAAAGACGCTCCGGCCGCCGCCCACCCGGATGGCCACCCATCCGAGGGCCAGGGCGCCGACCGCCACGGCGCGGCGCAGGCGGACGTGGCGGTGCTGCTCGCGGGTCTTGGCGACGTCGGCGTTGCCCAAGATGCTGTCGCCCACCACGCCAGCCAGCGAGAGGGGTGCTGGCCGGGTGGCGGACGGGGTGCGGTTGGGCTGCAACTCGGTTGCCGGTGCTGCTCTGAAGGTTGGTTCGTGCTCCATGTAAAAGGGAATGAGCCGACCCCGAAAACCTTGCGTAGGCCGAATGGCCCATTTTCGGAACCCCCGTTACCGCACCCAGGAAGGCAGGAAGACCTCGGTACCGTCGGGTCGGCGGCGGGGACTGAAGACGACGCGGACGGGCTCCCCGATCTCGATGCTGGCCGGGTCGATCTCGTTGATCGGCCCATCGGCCCGGGCCAGCAGGTTCCCGACCAGCCGCAGGGTGGGGTCCTCCTCGAGCGTCACCGTGACCACGGGAAAGGGGGCGAAAGGGGAGTACGCCGGGAGCAGCGGCGGGTGCGGGACCACGTAGGACCAGATGGTCCCCCGGCCCGAGACCGCTACCCACCGGCGCACGGTCGACTGGCAGTGCGGGCACATGACGCGGGGCGGGAAGCGGAGCCGGCCACACGAGCCGCAGGCCTGCATGCGCAGCTCCCCCGCCGCCGTGCCCTCCCAGAAGCCCTCCGTCTCCTCGTCCGCGGGGGGAACCAGGAATTCCTCGGTACCCGGGACGGGCCCATCGGCGGTCATGCCAGCAGTTTTCCACCCTCCCAGCTGCAGCTTTGGCGGGCCGCCCGGCCGGGCAGCAAGATGTGACACTCCGTCAGATTCTCCATTCGCCCGACAGGGAGGGCCCCATGGCCGACAGCACCCACCGCAACGAAACGCAGCTCCTGATCGGCGGGAAGTGGGTGGACGCCTCCGACGGCACCTACGACATCATCAACCCGGCCACCGAAGAGGTGGTGGGCCAGGCCCCCAACGCCAGCGCGGCCGACGCCCAGGCGGCCGCCGAGGCGGCCAAGGAAGCCCAGCCGGGCTGGGCCGCCTGGTCGGTCGAGGACCGCAGCGCCCTCATGCGCAAGGCGGCCGAGGCGATCCGAGCCAAGTCGGCCGACCTCCTGCCGCTGGTCATCGCCGAGACCGGCGCCACCGCCACCGTGGGTTCTCGCATGCAGGTCCCGGTGGCCGCCGACCGCTTCGAGCGGTATTCCCGCGACCCGCGCGGCGTGCTGCAGACCCCACTGCTGCCCCAACCGGCCGGGGCCACCCCGCTGGCCCCCGGCGGAATCATCGGCGGCATGATCAACCGCCAGCCCCTGGGCGTGGTGGCCTGCATCACCTCGTACAACTTCCCCATGGTGAACATGGCGGGCAAGGTGGCCCCGGCCCTGGCCGCCGGCAACACCGTGGTGGTCAAGCCAGCCCCGCAGGACCCGCTGGCCATCGTCGAACTGGTCCGCATCCTCGATGAGGTCGGCTTCCCGCCCGGCGTGGTCAACCTGGTCAACGGCGTCGGCCCGGTCGCCTCGGCCGCCCTGGTCGACTCCGATTATGTGGACGGCGTCAGCTTCACCGGCTCGACCCAGGTCGGGGTGACCATCGGCGAGCGGGCCGCCCGCACCATGAAGCGAACCCTGCTCGAGCTGGGCGGCAAGGGCGCCTGTGTCGTGCTCGACGACGCCGACGTCAAGTTGGCCATCGGCTGCCTCGGATCGACCTGGTCCTTCCACTCCGGCCAGATCTGCACCGCCCCCACCCGGGGCGTGGTGCACCGCAGCGTGTTCGATCAGGTGGTCGAGGGGCTGGTGCAAATGGCCGGCTTCTTGAAGGTGGGGGACCCGACCGATCCCAAGACCATCATCGGCCCGGTCATCTCGGACGCGCAGCGGGGCCGCATCGAGGCGCACATCGCCACCGCGGCCGAGGACGGTGGCGCGGTGGTCATCGGCGGCCAGCGCCCGGCCGACCTGCCCAAGGGCTTCTACGTGTCGCCCACCCTCATCACCGGCAACAACACCATGCGGGTCGCCCGCGAGGAGATCTTCGGTCCGGTCATCACCTTGATCCCCTTCGACGACGAGGAGGAGGGCATCGCCATCGCCAACGACACCGAGTTCGGCCTCTACGACTATGTCTTCTCCAAGGACGGCGCCCGCGCCTTCAAGGTGGCCAAGCGACTCCAGGCCGGCCACGTCGGCGTGAACACGGCGCAGCGCAACCACGACGCGCCGTTCGGTGGCTTCAAGATGAGCGGCATCGGCCGCGACGGCGGCGACTTCGGCCTGCTGGCCTACTCGGAGCCGCAGTCCATCATCTGGACGTCGTAGCGCCTCACGACGTCGTAGGGGATCACGGCAAGGTGCTGCTGAAGGCCATCATCAGACGACCCCACGACCACGTGCACAACCGCTCGGGTGCCGACACGCCCCGGGGGATCCGGCCACCCAACCCGTAGAAGGGGAGGACGGGTGCTCGGGCCGAGCGCACCAAGCGAGCCATCTTGGCCCGGCGTTCCTTCCCGTAGCGGGCCAGTGCGGCCTCGACACTGGTCGCCGAAGCCAACGCCTGCACCAGAACGAGCGCGTCCTCGATCGACTGATTCGCTCCCTGCGCAAACACCGGCGGCACGGCGTGCACGGCATCGCCGATCAACGCCACCCGCCCCACCGACAGCTGGGCCGGCACGCGGTGCCAGCCGTGCACGAAGGGCTCGATCTCGTCCTCGGCGATGACGTCGAGCAGGTCGCGGACGGGCGACAACGTCCAGCGGGCGAAGCGCTCCCGGAGCCAGGCCAGCATCGAGTCCGGCCGGGTGTCCGCCGTCCAGGGCACATCGAACCACCACTGCAAGAGCCCGTGGCCGGCCGGCATCAACCCCACCGCACTGCCAAAGCCGACGGAGTAGATCGACGTCGCGCCCGCGGTCAGTGCCAAGGGCGCCGCCGTCAGACCCTGGAGCGAGGCCCACCCGGTGGGGGTGACAGCGGAATCGTCCGCCAGCAAGCCACGGACGGCCGAGCGGTGACCGTCGGCGCCCACCACCAGCTCGCCGGATGCCATCGTGCCGTCGCCCATTTCGATGACAGCGGAATCGGGTCGATTTCCAGCACGGACGGCCGGCGCCCCGAACTTGATCGTGCCCGGCTTCACCGAGTCGGCCAGGTGGGTCAGCAACTCGCCCCGGCCGATGGTCACCGCATCGATCCCGAACTTGCCGGAGAGGCGGGCCGCATCCACCCACCCCACCTGATTCCCCTTGGCCGACCACAACTCGAGCCGGTTGATGACCTGGCCGTGCCGGCTCAAATCAATACCCAGCTGCCGCAGGGCCACCGCTCCGTTGTGCCAGATGGCGATGGCCGCGCCGCCGGTTCGCAACGTCGGGGCCTCCTCGAGCACGCGCACGTCGTGACCGTCTCGCTGCAGCCCAGCCGCCAGCGCCAAACCGGCGATCCCCGCGCCAACCACCACCACCTGCATGGAGCGAGTCCAGCACCGCCACGTACGGGCGCACCAATGAGGGTCGCCTCGTCCCGCATCGCCTGGCCCCGCTAGCCTGAAATCGGACCGGATTCCTCAGCATTTGGGAGACCACATGGCGCTGCAGACGGAAACGACACTCGGGGTGCGCCGCCTCACCGTGCGCATTGGGGCCGAGCTGAGCGGCGTCGAGCTGCGGCTGGCCAGCGACGAGGACATCGCACAGATCCGGGCCGCCTTACTGGCCCATCGGGTGGTGTTCTTCCGCGGTCAGGACCTCTCGGCGCGCGAACAGATCGACTTCGCCCGGCGTTTGGGCCCGCTGACCCAGGGCCACCCCACCCTGCCGGTGGTCGACGGCGAGGAACTGATCCTCGACCTGGACTCGATGGCCGGTGGCGCAGCCAACCACTGGCACACCGACGTCACCTTCGTGGATCGCCCGCCCATGTATTCGATCCTCCGGGCCATGGTCCTGCCCGAGGTCGGGGGCGACACCTTGTGGGCCAATACGGTGGCCGGCTACGGCGACCTCCCCGCCGACCTGCGCCAGCTGGCCGACCAACTCCGCGCCGTGCACTCCAACGGGCACGACTACGGCCGGCCCGATGTGGTGGCGCTGCGGGCCGAGATCGGTGAGGACCGTCTGGCCAACCTGGCCGCTTTCGTCTCGGAGGTCTACGAGACCGAACATCCGGTCGTGCGCATCCATCCCGAGACGGGCGAGCAGGCCCTGTTGCTGGGCGGCTTCGCTCATCGGTTGGCCGGACACAACGCGGCCGAGTCGGTCGACCTCATCCGCATGCTTCAGTCCTACGTGACCCGGCCCGAGAACATCGTCCGCTGGCACTGGGAAGTCGGTGACGTCGCCATCTGGGACAACCGGGCCACCCAGCACTACGCCATCTACGACTACGGCGAGAACCGCCGGCGCATGCAGCGGGTCACCACCCAGGGCACGCCCATCGAAGGGCTCGATGGTCGACCCAGTCAGGCTTTGCAGGGAAACTCCACGCTCTACAACCTGCTGGACTAGTCCGACCATGGACGCACTACCCCACAACCCCTTGCCGCGCCGCGGCCTGCCCCGCGACGAAGTCATGAGCCGGCTGCAGGCGATGAAGCACGACGACGCCGATTGGCGCGGCGGTCGGGTCTTCTCGCTGGTCTATTCCGCCGGCGACGAGATCCACGAGCTCCTCCAAGACGCCCTGGCCCTCTACAGCGCCGAGAACGGCCTCAACGTGCTGGCCTTCCCGAGTATCGGCCTGATGCAGCACGACATCGTGCGCAACACCGCCTCGCTGCTCGGTGCCGATGACGAGGCCAGCGGGGGCGGCGTCGATGGGTTCTTGACCTCCGGCGGCACCGAGAGCTTGCTCCAGGCGGTCAAGACCGCCCGCGACGTCGCACGCGACCGCGGCATCACCCGGCCCCAAGTGGTGGCGGCCGAGAGCGCGCACGCCGCCTTCACCAAGGCGGCCGACTACTTCGATGTCGACCTGGTGCGTGTCCCGGTCCGGCCGGACTTCCGGGCCGACGTCGACGCCATGGCCAGCCGCTGCAACGACCAGACCATCCTGCTGGTGGCATCCGCACCGACCTACCCGCACGGCGTGGTCGACCCGGTGGCTGACATCGCTGCGCTCGCGTTGGAGCGGAACCTGCTCTGCCACGTGGATGCCTGCATGGGCGGGTTCATGCTGCCGTTCCTGACCGAGCTCGGCCGCTTCGGCCAACCGTTCGACTTCCGACTCCCCGGCGTGACCTCGATGTCGGCCGACGTGCACAAGTACGGCTACGCCTCCAAGGGGGTCTCGGTCATCTTGTACCGCACCCCCGAGCTGGCCCGGAAGCAGGTCTTCGTGACCACCGATTGGCTGGGTGGCTTCTACGCCTCGACCGCCATGGCCGGGACCCGGCCGGCCGGACCGATCGCCGCGGCCTGGGCCGCCCTCATGCACATCGGGTACGAGGGATACCTCGACCTGACCCAGGCCGCGCACGATGCCGCCCTCACGCTGCGCGCCGGCATCGAGTCGATTCGGGGACTGGCCGTGCGCGGGGATCCGCCCGGCACCGTCATGGCCTTCGGGGCCGCCGACCCCGACGCGTTGGACATCTTCGCCGTGGGCGAAGTGCTGGCCGCCGGCGGTTGGTACCTCGACCGCCAGCCACGACCGGACTCGCTGCACGCCACGGTGCACGCCGGCAGTGCACCCACCGTCCCCGCCCTCGTCAAGGATCTACGGAAGGTGGTCGACCAGGTCGGCTCGGCCCGCACCGACAACCGGGACACCCCCTACGGGCAGGCCCGCTGAACAATCCACCCCCGGTGTAAATTCGTTGGCATTCCCATAAAATGGCGGAACTTCAACGAAGAGCCGACGAGGCGGAGCAGCGGGGGTCACGATGAATAGGCGGAATGGCGGTTGCAACCTGGTGGCCCGTTGGCGGCTGCTCATGCTGGGCGCTCTGGGGCTCCTGCTGACAAGTGCAGCGGTGGCGTTTTCCTCGTTGAGTGCGCCGCTGGCCGGGGCGGACCCCCAACCTCTGGTGATCACCACGACGTCACTGCCCGCCGCCACCGTCGACTCGCCCTATTCCGCCACGTTGCAGGCCACCGGCGGCGTTGCGCCCTACTCGTGGTCATGGGGGGCGGACCCGGACACCAAGGCTGAGCAGCTGCCCCCAGGGCTGTCGTTCTCAGCCGGCACCATTTCCGGCACCCCGACTCAGTGGGGATCATTCGAGTTCTACGTATTTGTCGGGGATGCCAGTAATCCCCAGGAGCAGTATGTGAGGACCTTGGTCCTCAACGTGCAACCACTCACGCCCCCACCATTGGTGGTCACCACGACATCACTTCCCAACACCACGGTCGGGATGGCCTATTCGGCCGCACTGCAGGCTTCCGGGGGAGTGCCGCCCTACTCGTGGTCCATTGCGTCGGGCAGCTTGCCCGAAGGATTGTCCCTCTCGTCCACCGGCACCATTTCGGGGACGACCGAACTCCCCCAGACCTCGACCTTCGTGGTGCAGGTGATGGATACCGGAGCCCAGTCCGGCACCAATCTCTATGCCCCCGAACAGCAGACGGCCACCGAACAGTTGAGTATTGCCGTAAGTAGCGGTTCTTCCTCCCTCGACTCGACGTTGGAGTCGCTCGGCAACACCATTGTGGGCGCGGAGGGTAACGCCACTGGGGAGTTGTCCGTCGTGACCGGCTTGCTCGGCACGCTGGACGGCGCACTGTCGAACCTCGAGCAGACGATCAGCTGCCTACCGGCTGGTCTCAGCACGCTGCTCGACGGTACGCCACCGGCCTGCGTTCCATAGCATCGGGGCGCTCGGGCGTGCTCAGGAAGTGGTGAGCCCGCCGTCTGCCACGAGCGCAGCGCCGGTCACCGCGCTGGACGCCGAGCTGCACAACCAGGCGATGAGTTCGGCCGGTTCGGCCGGTTCGAGCAGGCGCTCGACCAGCTGCTGGCCGGCGAAGTCCTCGGCCGAGCCCAGGCCGTAAATCGCGGCGGAGGCATCGAGCACCGCCCCGCGGGTCGACCCGGGACACACCGCGTTGGCCGTGATCCCCGAGCCGGCCAGGTCGGCCGCCAGTGACTTCATCAGCCCGATCACCGCGTGCTTAGAGGCGCTGTAGCCACTCATGCGCCGCAACCCCACCAGACCGGCGGCCGAGGCGACGGCGATCACCCGACCATGGCGCGGCGCCGGCGCGTCGAGCAGAACCGGGACAGCCGCCGTGGCCAGGTTGCGCACGCCGTGCACGTTGACGTCGAAGAGGACGTGCCAGTGCTCATCGGTCGTTTCCCACAGTGGTGGTCCTCCGCCGACCACGCCGGCCACCGCCACCACCGCATCGAGGCCGCCGAAATAGGTGACGGCCGCCGTGACGGCCTCACGCATGTCAGTTGAGCTACGGACATCGCCGATGTGCGCCCGGACGGCATCGCCGTGGCGGGCCGCCACCGACTCCAGCTCGGCCGAAGTGGCCAGCGGGTAGTCGAGGGCGGGATCGTCGGCGGCCACGTCCACCGCCAGCACCTGCCAGCCGTCGCGCACCAGGTGGTCCACCGTGGCCGCCCCGATGCCCCGGCCGGCTCCGGTGATCAGAGCCACCGGGCTCACACTGGCTCCTCGGGCCATCGGGCCAACACCGCGTCACGGAGATCGCGCGTCAGCGCATCGAGTAGGACACGGCCTTCATCAGCGTTGGCACCCGTCGGATCCCCCAGCACGCCGTTGGACGATATCGGTCGCACCCCCTCAGTGCGCAGCCGGGGCAGGATCGACTGGAGCGGTTCGGTGCACCCGGGCGCCGCCAGGGCCATCCGCACGGAATCGGGCGCGATGGCCAGCATCAACGAGGTCTCGGTCCGACCAGCGTGCGCATCGCCCTCGGTTCGTGGCGACCAGAAGAGCGCCGCCTCGCCATCGGCTCGGCAGAGCGCTTCGGCCCGCACCATCGCTTCGCCGTTGCCGCCATGCGCGCTGAGCAGCACCACGCCCCGGAAGGCCTCCCGGGCCGAGCGCACCAGTTCGATCACCAGTTCGGCCAGCACATCGTGATGCACCAGCAGTGTGCCGGGGAACCCGGCGTGCTCTCCGCTGGCTCCGTAGGCCACGGCCGGAGCGCGCACCACATCTGGACGGGCCCGACACAGGCCGTCGGCCAACGCCACCGCGATCTGGGTATCGGTATCGAGGGGCAGGTGTGGGCCGTGTTGTTCGAACGAACCGAACGGGATGACCAGCACTCGCCGGCCACCGGTGGCCGCCACCTCCTCCCAGGTGGAGCCCGCCAGCCCCATCGCTAGACGCGCGCGTTGGTGCGGAAACGCACCGGGGTCGGCACCGGGATCCGCTGGCCCGAGCGGTCGACCTTGGAATGGCCCAGAGAGGAATGCGGCTGTGCCGAGCGAGCGGCCAGGGCAGTCTCGCCATGACCGAGCACGCACTCAGGATCGGGACCGTCCAGCGGCAGGCCGGTGAAGAATTTGGCGGCCATGCAGCCGCCCTGGCAGGCGTCGTACGAACCGCACGAGGCGCAGGCACCGGCACTCTGTGGCTCGCGTAGTGACACGAACAGATCGGAGTTGCGCCAGACCTGCGCGAACCCGCCGGGATCCCGGACGTTGCCGGCGAGGAACTCCTTGTCGATGACGAACGGGCAGGCATAGACATCGCCCACCGGATCGATCAGGCAGACCACGCGCCCCGCCCCGCACAGGTTGAGACCATCGAGAGGCTCACCCAGCGCGGAGAGGTGGAAGAAGGAGTCGCCGGTGAGCACCTGGGGGCGCTCCACCAGCCAGTGGTAGAGCTCGCGCTGTTGCGCCGCCGTCGGATGGAGCGAGTCCCACACGTCCACGCCGCGGCCGGAGGGGCGGAGCCGGGTGAGCCGGAGCTGAGCGCCATAGTGCTGGGCCATGGCTTCGAACGTGTCGAGCTGGCTCACGTTCTCCCGGGTGACCACCACGCTGATCTTGAACTGGCCGAAGCCGGCATCGGCCAGGTTCTCCATGGCGGCGCGGGCGGCGGCGAAAGAGCCGTCGCCGCGGAGGGCATCGTTGGTCGATGCGACGGCCCCGTCAATGCTGATCTGCACGTCCACATAGTCCATGCCGGCCAGTCGACGGGCTGCTTGGGGGGTGAGACGGGTGCCGTTGGTCGAGAACTTCACGCCCACCTTGTGGTCGACGGCATAGGTGACGAGGTCGAAGAAGTCGGGTCGCAGCATCGGTTCCCCACCGCCGATGTTGACGTAGAAGACCTGCATGGCGGCCAGCTCATCGACCACCGCCCTGGCCTCGGCGGCCGACAGCTCCCTCGGGTCCCGGCGGCCCGAGGAGCTCAGGCAGTGCACGCAGGCCAGATTGCAGGCGTAGGTCAATTCCCAGGTGAGGCAGATGGGTGCATCAAGCCCGCGGGTGAAGCGCTCCTTGAGCGGTACGGCGGCGTCAGTCGGCATCGATCACTCCTGACTCAGCCAGACCGGCCAGGGCCCGCACGTAGCGAGGCCGCTCGTGTTCGGGCACCACTGCCTCAATGGCGGCACCGGCGCTGTCGAACCGCTCGAGGGACGAGATCAGCTGGCAGAGCAGGCGCGATTTGAGGAAATGCAAGCGGCGGGTGCCGTAGTGGTAGGCCAGCGCGCCGAACGACTCGTCGCGCAGCGCCACCTGAGGGTGCAGATGCCAGTGGCGGTCGACATCGAATGCCACCAGCTGGGGAGCGGTGGCCGGTGCCGCGCTCAATAGACGCCGCACATCCCGTCGATCGAGACCTCTTCGACCAACAACTCGTCGACGTCCTCATCGGACAGAGACTCGGCGTCCTCGATCTCCTGGTCTTCCGTCAGCATGCGACCTCCTCGGGCAAGATGGCCCAACCCTACCTCCGGGATCAGGGTGCTCCGGCTGCCACAATGACCTCATGACCAGCTCGACCAGGGATGATGTCGAGGAACCCTCGGAGCTGGCGCCACCTCCCGACGGCCCCAGCACGCCGCTCCCGGCCTCCTTCGGACTCACGGTCGACCCGTCGACCCGGTCGTTCGACGACGGTGCCGTGCTGATGGGTGGTGCCCCGCCGCGGCTGTGGCGCTTCAGCGGGCGCGCCCAGCGCGTGGTGGCCCACTGGCGGGCCGGCGACCCCGTCGGGCCGGGCCGGGTCGAGCAACTGCTGGCCCGGCGGCTCACCACAGCCGGCGCCTTCCACCCACACCCCGCCGGTTCGTCCTTCACCGCGGCCGATGTGACCGTGGTCATCCCGGTGCGCGACCGGCCGGCTCAGCTGGACCGGCTGCTGGACGCGCTCGGTGGACTCCGCTACATCGTGGTCGATGACGGATCGAGGGACTCGGCCACCTCCGAGCCGATCGCGACTCGACATGGCGCCGCCTGCATCGCCCTGCCGGTCAATCGCGGGCCGGCCACCGCCCGCAATGCTGGCTGGAATGCGACGACCACTGCGCTGGTCGCCTTCGTCGACTCCGACTGCGTCCCGGCCCCGGGATGGCTCGACTCACTGCTGGCGCACTTCGAGGACCCGCTGGTGGCCGCGGTCGCTCCCCGCATAGTGCCGGTGCCCCACCACTCGGCGGTGGGCCGCTACGAAGCGGTCCGCTCTTCCCTCGATCGCGGCGCGCTGGCTGGGCCGGTGCGACCGCGCTCACCCGTGCCCTACGTGCCGAGCGCGGCGTTGATCGTCCGCCGCGCCGTCGGCGGGTCGCGGCTCTTCGATCCCCGCCTGCGCGTCGGCGAGGACGTGGACCTGGTCTGGCGTCTGCATGACGCGGGTTGGCTGGTGCGCTACGACCCCGCCTCCCGCGTCGAGCACGATGGCCCGGCGACCCTGGCTGACTTCGTCGGCCGCCGAGCGTCCTATGGGACGTCCGCCGGCCCGCTGGGCCTCCGCCACCCCCAGCACATGGCCCCGGCCGCCGCCTCGGCCTGGTCGGTCGCCGTCTGGCTGCTGGCGGCCCGGCGACGCCCCGTGGCCGCGGCCGGCGTGCTCTCGGCTTCGATCCTGGTGTTGAGCCATCGCCTGCGCCGCTTGGTCAAGGACCCGGTAGGGACGGCAGCGGTCATCGCCGGTGGTGGCACCATCCGATCGGCCCTGCCCACGTGGGCCGGGTTGGTGCGGGCCTGGTCACCCGGGCTGGTGCTGGCCCTTGGCTGGCGCCGCACCCGGGCCGCGGCCGCCGTGGCGCTGGTGGCCCCGGCGCTGGCCGATTGGCACCAGCAGCCCGGGACACTCGATGCGTTGAGCTACGCCGCCCTGCATGTGCTGGACGACATCGCCTACGGCAGCGGCCTGTGGCTGGGCAGTATGCGGGCCCGGACGGCCCGTCCGCTCATCCCCGAGGTCGTGCTGCAGGCGCCGCAATGGTCGAACCGGAGCCTGCGATCCGCTCCGGAGGGAGAGGGGTCCTCAGTGGGAGCTTCGAAGCCCGGGGCGTAGAGTCTCCCGGTTGCTTGGCGCCCGACCGAATCTTTGCCTCGGCGGGTACACGAGAGGGTTTGAATGGCGAACACATGGTTTGAGACGGTGGCCGAGGCGCAGCGGCGCGCCAAGAAGCGCCTGCCCAAGTCGGTCTATAGCGCGCTCATCGCCGGTTCGGAGAAGGGCATCACGGTCGAGGACAACATCAGCGCCTACGGCGAATTGGGCTTTGCTCCCCACGTGGCCGGCCAGCCCGCCAGCCGGGACCTCTCGACCAAGGTCATGGGCCAGGAGATCTCGTTCCCGGTGATGATCTCGCCCACTGGCGTCCAGGCCGTGCACCCCGATGGAGAAGTTGCGGTGGCTCGGGCGGCGGCGGCCCGGGGCACCGCCATGGGTCTGAGCTCCTTCGCCTCCAAGCCGATCGAAGACGTGGTGGCCGCCAATCCCCAGACCTTCTTCCAGGTCTACTGGGTGGGCTCGCGTGACGACATCGCAGAGCGGATCGAGCGGGCTCGGGCGGCCGGCGCGGTCGGGCTCATCGCCACCTTGGACTGGTCGTTCTCGCACGGCCGGGACTGGGGCAGCCCTTCTATCCCCGAGACCGTGAACTTCAAGGCGATGCGTCAGTTCGCGCCCGAAGCCATCACCCACCCGCGCTGGCTGTGGAGCTTCGCCCGGACCGGCAAGTTCCCCGATCTCAAGGTGCCCAACATGACGGCGAAGGGCGCCGAGGCACCCACCTTCTTCGGCGCCTACGGCCAGTGGATGGGCACACCGCCGCCGAGTTGGGACGACGTGGCCTGGGTGCGCCAGCAGTGGGGCGGCGAATTCATGCTCAAGGGTGTGACCCGGGTCGACGACGCCAAGCGAGCGGTCGACGCCGGGGTCAGCGCCATCTCGGTATCCAACCACGGCGGCAACAACCTCGACGGCACCCCCGCCACCATTCGCACCCTGGCGCCAGTGGCCGAGGCGGTGGGCGACCAGATTGACGTGCTGCTCGACGGCGGCATCCGCCGGGGCAGCGACGTCGTCAAGGCGGTCGCTCTCGGAGCGCAGGCAGTCATGATCGGCCGTGCCTACCTGTGGGGCTTGTCCGCCAACGGGCAGGCCGGCGTCGAGAACGTGCTGGACCTGCTCCGCAGCGGCATCGAATCAGCCCTGCTCGGACTGGGCCACTCCTCGATCCATCAGCTGAGCCCCGACGACCTGGTGATCCCCGAGGGATTCACCCGTCCCCTGGGCGTCTGAGGGCCCCCGCCGCTCGAGCTAATCGAACTTGATGACGCCGCGGACGATCGTCCCGGCCGCCTGGTCCTCGTAGCCCTGCTGCACCTGGTCGAGCGTGTACTCCTGCGTGATGATCTCATCCAGCTTGAGCGTGCCGTCGTCGTAGAGGCGCAGCAGGTTTGGTACCTGCACCCGCGGGCTCTGCGAACCGAAGACAGTGCCGAGCAGCGACTGGTTGAACATGGCCAGGTTGAACAGGTTCAGCTGCACGTCGTTGGCCGAGAAGGGCGAGATGGCGGTCACCACGACCCGGGCGTCCTTGGAGCCGAGGGCGCAGGCCTGGGCGATCATCTCGCCCTTCAGCCCACCGGGGGTGAGGATCACGACGTCGGCGTTCCGCCCCATCGTGAGTTCGGGCAGCATGAACTGGGCGTCGAGCATGGAGGCCGCGGTGTGGGTGGCCCCCACCTCCTTGGCCTTCTCGAGCTTGAAGGGCACGGGGTCGACCGCGATCACGAAGCGGGCACCGGCGATCCGGGCACCCTGCACCGCGCCGGAACCGACGCCACCGCAGCCGACCACCACGACCACTTCGCCGGGCCGCACCTTGGCCCGGTCCACGGCCGAACCGAAGCCGGTCGAGATGCCACAGCTGATGAGGGCCGCTGCCTTCATGTCGTACCAGGGATCGATGCGGACCAGTGAGTTCTCGTGGACCACCATCTCGTCGGCGAAGGTGCCGAGCTGCGCCATACGGCCCAAGTTCTCCTCGCCCAGGTGGTAGCGGTAGGTCCCGTCGCTGATCATGCCGCCGGCCAGCGTCATCATGCCGAGGTCGCACAGGTTCTGGCGGCCCGAGGCGCACCAGAAGCACGTCCCGCACGACGGGATGAAGGCCACGGCGACGTGGTCGCCCAGCGCGACCTGCGTCACGTTCGTGCCCACCTCGGTCACGACGCCCGAGCCCTCGTGCCCGCCGACGACCGGGAACATCGACTTGACGCCGATCATCTCCAGCACTTCGGGCGGGGCGCTGATGTCACCGGTGCGCAGGTGCTCGTCGGAGTGGCACATGCCCGAATAGACCATCTTCACGCGGATTTCCCGGTTGCCGGGGGGGTCGATCTCGACCTCTTCGGTCTTCCAGGGCTCGTTGAGTCCGGTGCAGACCACCGCACGCGTCGTCGTCATCTTGCAATCCCTCCCTGAGGCTTGCTTCTCTGGACCTGTCCGTCGTTGTGGCCTCAGTATCGCCCCCCGTCGGGTCGCGGACAACCGGGCCCGTGGGCGGGGCGGGGTTGGCGGTGCGCCCAAGACGCGGCGGTAGTGTGCCCGCGTGCCCGAGCCCGCCGTGTTCACCGAGGTCGCGGCCCGGGTGCGCAACTGGGGCCGGTGGGGTCCCGACGACGAGATCGGCACCCTGAACCTGATCGACGATGCGGCGCGACGTCGGGGCGCGGCGTCGGTCGTGTCGGGGCAGGCGTTCGGTCTGGGGCTGCCGTTGTCGGAGGCGGAGGGCATTCAGCTCGGTTTCGTGCCGGGGCGGGTGAACCCCACCACGACGACGACCTTTGTGAACGAGCTCCCGCCCCCGGGGCCGGACCCCGAGTTCATCTCGTTCAGCGAGGACGTGTTCTCCATGGCGACCCAGGCCGCCACGCACTGGGACGCCCTGGCCCACGCCAGCCACGCCGGGGTCATCTACAACGGGTATCCCGCGTCGAGCGTGACGGCCGAGGGGGCGGGCCGGTGTGGCATCCACCGCGCCGGCACCGTGATCAGCCGGGGCGTCCTGCTCGATGTGGCCCGGGCGTTGGGACGAGACGTGCTCGAACCGGGGCACCCGATCTCTCCGGCGGACCTGGACGCGGCGTGCGCGCTCGGCGACGGCGTCGAGGTCGAGGCGGGCGACATCGTCCTCGTGCGCACCGGGCAGATGGTCCACCTGCAGCCGTCGCAGCGTGACCTGGTCGCCTACACGTTTCCGGCTCCGGGCCTGACCATCGAGACGGCGGAGTGGTTCCATGCGCTCGACGTCGGCGCCGTGGCCACCGACACGCTCGTCTTGGAGGTCTATCCCTGCCAGTACGAGGAGCTCTTTTTGCCGGTGCACGTGCTGCACCTGGTCGAGATGGGGCTGTTCCAGGGGCAGAACTGGGTGCTCGATGCGCTCGCAGAGGCGTGCGCGGCAGACGGCCGGTACACGTTCCTGCTCGACGCCACCCCGCTGCCGCTGACCGCGGGCTTGGGGTCGCCGATCCAGCCTGTAGCGCTCAGGTAGGTCCCCTGCTCGGGCCGCTGCGGCGCCGGGCCGTGGCCGTGGCGCCGCCGAGCACGGGCCCCGTGCGCGGGCGGGTCGACTGGCGCGACGGTGCCTCGGGCGCGGGGGCCTCTCGCCCGGTGACGGCCCAGTGCAGCATGCGGGCCTGCGTGTCGACGAGGTTCTTGGTCCGGATGCCCCAGAACTCGAAGCCGTAGCGGTGCGCCGACACGCTGGCGAACATGGCGACCAGGGTCCCCGCGACGGCCATCGGGTCGGTGCCGGCGGGCGAGCGCGTGGTGGTGCCCGGCGTGCGCCCGGCCGACCCCGACGTCGACGGCGACGCCGCGACGATCACCTGGGCCAGCGCGACGGTGACCGCGTTGAGCGCGCGGACGCGGATGCCGCGCAGTTCCGCGTCGCCCTCCTCGGTGGCCAGGTCGACCACGCGGAACACGGCGCGGTTGTCCTCCCAGTAGGAGAGGAAGCCCTCGGTGACGGCGCGCGCCGTGTCCCAGCTGGCATCCTCGGACCAGTCGCCGCCGACCAGCTCGGCGAGCTGCGCGGCCTGGTCCACCATGCCCTCGGCGAGGACCCGGATGGCCTGCTCCACGTTGCCGAAGTACTGGTAGAAGGTAGCGGGCGAGGTCTGGGCCTGCCGCGCGATATCAGTGACCTTCACCGAGCGCCACGACGTGGTCGTGAGGAGCTCGACGGTCGCATCGAGCAGGCGCTGGCGGGTCTGACGACCCCGCTCACCGGGCACCCGCCCGTCGGTGGTCGCGTAGTCACCGAGGCCGACGATGGCGGCGTCCGTTGCCGGCTGCTCTGCTGGCAGCTGTGCTGGCATTGGTAGGCCAGCGTAGTGGGCCGGTCCTGAAGGCCCTGATGACACTGCGGATACGCTGTCGGAATGGAGCAGACGCTGACCCGCCCGCTCACTCGCGCACAACAGGCCAGGCGCCAGCGCGTCATCGACGCGGCGATGGCGTTGGGGCTCGAAGGCGGCTACGAGGCGGTGCAGATGCGCGACGTGGCCGCCCGCGCGGACGTTGCGATGGGCACGGTGTACCGCTACTTCACGAGCAAGGACCACCTCTTGGCCGCGACGCTGGTGCACTGGGTCGAGATGCTCGACACGCGCATCGGCCAGCACCCGCCCCGCGGCGACCACCCCGCAGACGCCGTGCTCGACGTCCTCGACCGCGCCCTGCGCGCCATGGGGCGCCAGCCGAAGCTCGTTGCCGCCGTGTTCACCTCGCTGTCGTCGCCCGACCCCGCGGCCGTGGGCTGCCAGCAGCAGATCACGCTGCTGATGGAGGGGATCATCTCGCGGGCCATGGGCGAGCGTGAGGTCCCCGACATGTCCGAGCGTGCCCGCATGATCGGCCACGTCTGGTACTCGGCCCTGGTCGGCTGGATCAACGGCTGGTCCACTATGGCCCGGGTCTACGACGAGCTGGCGGTGTCGGTCCGGCTCCTGCTGCCCGACGAGCTGGTCGAGCGGCGCACCTCGGCCTCGGCCACCGCTTGAGTCTTCCTGTCGGGCGGCCGCCCCGGTCCCCCAGGACCCGGTCCGGCGGGCGGACGGGGTCGCCTCACCGCCGCTGGCAATCCAGGGCCGGCTGCCTCGTCCGCGACTGACTACGCCGCGAAGGCGGACCCACTTCTGAGTGACTACGCGCGTCTCCTTATGTTTTGGCTGGCCCACCTGGGCGAATGGGTTCTAAACATAAGGAGCAGTCCCTATGCACTCTCGAGTGAGGAGTCGGGTTCTCCGCGTATGCAGCCGCGAGCGGCACGCCGCCTTCTCCGCGTAGACGGCCGCAAGGGGGACGCCGACTTCTCGCCTGCGGGGGCCGCTCAGCCCCGGAGCACCGTCCCGGGCCGGGCGGCCAGGCCCTCGGCGGCCGGCGCCCCGTCGACCCGGATCGGCACCCCGTTGACCAGCGTGTGGGTCATGCCGACCGGCGCGTCCGCCGTCAGGCGCTCGCCGTTGGCCGGAAAGTCACGGATCCGCCGCAGCGGCCCCGGCGCCACCGTCGCCGGGTCGAAGACGCACAGGTCGGCCGCCTTGCCCTCCGACACCGTGCCGCGGTCGGACAGCCCGTAGACGCCGGCCGGCTCGCCGGTCAGCTTGTGGATGGCGCGCTCGAGCGGCATCACGGAGCGCTCGCGCACCCAGTTCCCCAACAGGTCCGTCGAGAAGCAGGCGTCGCAGAGTTGAGAGACGTGCGCGCCGGAGTCGGCCAGGCCGAGCAGCACGTTGTCGCGGGGCAGCAGCCAGGCGATGGCGTCGGGGTCGTCGTTGGCCAGTACCGACCAGAAGCGCGCCTCGAGGTCGTCGTCCAACGAGATGTCCAGCATCACGTCGAGCGGAGTGCAGTCGCGCTCTTCGGCCAGCACGGCCACGGGCCGGTCGGCCAGGTCGGGATGCGAGCGCGACTCGGCGACCGAAATGGCGGCCCAGTTCAAAGGGAAGCCACCGGCCCGCCCGCTCACGTCCTCCCACGCCGTGGCGCGCCACGCCGGGTCGCGGTAGGCCGCCAGGCGCTCGGCCTTGGGCTTGCCCATCAGGGCGGCGAACGTCGGGCGCATGTTCAACGTGAACGGCTCGGACAAGTTCATCTGGAAGACCAGCGGCCGGCACGAGACCTGCGGCCACACCTGCACGCCGTCGGCCCAGGCCGCATCGTGCTCGGCGATGACCTTCTCGTGATACGGGTACCCCTTCACGGTCAGCAACGCCGTCCAGGTGAAGGGGCGGCCGACCTCGCGCTGGAGGCGGAACACCTCTTCGTTCGGGAAGACGCCGCCCGGCAGCAGCGCCACCACGCCGCGCCCGCTCTGCTTGACCGGCTCGAGCAGCGCCCGCAGCTCGGCCAGGTCGGCCACCCGCGACGGCACCGGCCGCCCCGAGTCACCGTTGTGCGTCGGCGACGCGCTCGAAGCGAAACCCGCCGCGCCCCCCGCCATGGCGTCGGCGACGACCGCCTGCATCGAGGCGATCTCGTCCGGCCGAGCCGGCCGCTCGTACGCGTCCTCGCCCATGACGTACAAGCGGACGGCGGTGTGCCCGACGTAGCAGCCGAAGTTGAGCGACACCCCCCGCGACGACACCGCGTCCAGGTACTGCGGGAACGTCTCGAAGTCGCCCCACGGCACCCCGGCCGCCAGCGTGTCGAAGCTCATGTCCTCGACGTGCTGGAGCGTGCGCGCCAACAGCGCCACCCCGTCGGCGCGGATCGGCGCGATGGAGAAGCCGCAGTTGCCGGCGATGACGGTCGTCACCCCGTGGAACGACGACGGCGTGAGGTCGGGGTCCCAGAACACCTGGGCGTCGTAGTGGGTGTGGATGTCGACGAACCCGGGGCACACCACCTGCCCCGACGCGTCCAACACCCGGGTGCCCGAGAGCCCGCTGCCGACCCCGCTGATGCGGCCCCCCGTAACGGCGACGTCCGCGGCTCGGCCCGGCGCACCGGTCCCGTCGATCACTGTGCCCCCACGAATGACGATGTCAGCGCTCATGCACCCATCGTCGCAGCCACCGGGGTGCGGTGCACGCGCGAGTTGCCGACCAGCGGCGGGGTTCGGATACCGTGGGTTTGCAGGGCCAGCATCGTTCCCGCGGGTACGGGTGTACCGGTGGAACGATGCGCCGAGCGAGCGCAGGATCGGAGTTGACGATGGCGGTTCCGTTTTTCAGGAGGACGACGACGCCGCCGACCGACGACTCCCTGCAGATCTCCGGCGCCATCATCGCGCCCAGCGACGGTCCGTCCCCCGTGCAGCTCGTCGATGCGGGGCACGCCGCCCACGGGCTCGGTGTCGTCCGCGACCAGTACGTCCGCAAGATCCGCAAGACCCCCACCATCCGCATGGTCCCGAGCTCGATCATGGTCGAGGGCCGCCGCCTGCGCTTCGCCGTCTCGGACAACGTCGACGCCTACGGGCCCGACGGCCCAGGCACGCCGCCGGTGTGGGCCGTCAACATCCACGGCTACTTCGCCGGCGGCGGCATGTACTGGCGGGAGAGCGCGCGCCTGGCCGAGCAGCTCGGCTGGCGCGTCATCAACCCGAGCCTGCCCGGCTTCGGCGGCAGCGACCCGCTCGAGTGGCAGGACGTCTCCATGGAGAACCTGGCCAACCAGGTCATGGCGATCGTGCACAAGGTCGAGGCCGGCCCGGTCGTCCTGCTCGGCCACTCCATGGGCGGCGCCGTCGCCGTGCAGTTCGCGCACGACCACCCGCGGCGGACGCTCGGCATCATCTATCGCGACGGCATCAGCACGCCGGCGTGGAAGGACCGCACCGGGATCCTCCCCGCGCTCTTGTCCCCGATCCTGCCCGACATCGCGCCCATGGTCGACATGATCGCGGCGGTCATCTTCGACCTGCCCGACCTCGCCATGGGCCGCCTCTACTCCACCGTGCGCTCCGTCCTGCCCGACATGCGCCAGAACATCCGCACCGTCTCCCAGACGCTCCCGGTCGGCAGCATGCTCATGGGCGTCGACCAGCGCAGCGAGGTGCGCCACCTGGCGGCGCAGCAGATCCCTATCCTCAACGAGTGGGGCTGTTTCGACCGCATCACCCCGGGGCACACGGCGCTGGAGTTCGCCGCCATCGCCCGCGCACCCGTCGTGTGGGTGCCGGGCGGGCACAGCTGGATGCTCGCCCGCCCCCAGGGCCAGGCGGACATCCTCACCCACCTCATGCGAGGCCAAGAGTTCACGGCGCGGATCGACGACCGCTGGCGCCAGCTCACCCCGCGCGAAGCCACGTTGCGCGCCGTCAACTGACGGCCCTTTTGGCCGGGATGCCGCCCGGCCCCGCCGGCATCCCGCGCGGCGGACCGCCCGGGCCGTGATCGACAAGGTCCTCCAGCCCCTCCTCTCCCTGCACGGGTGGGAGGCCTACCTGTTGGTCGGCGCCCTAGTGGCCGCGGAGGCCTCGATCATGATCGGCTTCGTCTTCCCGGGCGAGACCGCCGTGATCTTGGGCGGCGTGATCGCGTCCAAAGGCGGGGTCAGCGTCGCCGGCATGGCGGTCTGCGTCATCCTGTGCGCCATCGCCGGCGACTCCGTCGGCTACTGGGTGGGCGACAAGTTCGGCCGCCGGCTCCTGCAGCTCGGCCCGCTGCGCAAACGCCAGAAGGGGATCGACGTCGCGCTCGACCAGCTGAGCCGGCGCGGCGCCGTCGCCGTGTTCGTCGGGCGCTTCACCGCCTTCCTGCGCGCCGTCATCCCGGGCCTCGCCGGGGTCTCCAAGATGCGCTACCGGGTCTTCCTGCCCGCCAACGCGGCCGGCGCCATCTGCTGGGGCGTGCTCTACGTCCTGCTCGGTTACTACGTCGGGGAGCGGGTGGAGAAGGTGACGGGGATCGCGTCCGACGTCCTGTTGGGCCTCATCGTCGTGGTCATCGTGGTGCTGTTCGTCCGGCGGCGCCGCAAGGAGAAGCGCGAGTTCGAGGGGCCGTCCGACGCAGCGGCACCCTCCGGCGCCGACAAGGGCTGACTAGTCAGTCCGGGTCGAGCACCGAGCGGTCGCCGCGGCGCAGCCCGGCCACCACGCGGGCGAACTCCCCCGCCGCGTCCCGGCCGTCCGAGTCGGTGTCCAGCCAGCGCACCGTGCCCGGGTCCGGCCGTGACAGGCCGTAAAGGCCCATGCGCGGCTCGTAGCTGCCCCACTCGTAGTTGTCCACGAGCGACCAGTGCAGGTAGGCGCGCACCGGGACGCCCGCCGCCACCGCATCGGCCACCGCGCCCAGGTGCTCGCGCACGTAGCGAGGCCGGTCCATGCCGTCCGCCCGCGGCACCGCCCGCCCGTTGACGACGCGCGTCGCCATCCCGTTCTCGACTACCCACACCGGCAGGCCGGGGCGCAGCGCCGCCTCGGTGGCGCACCACGACGCCAGGGCGGCGGGGTCCGACACCGTGTCCCAGATGGCGCGCCCGAAGGACCAGTCGCGCCCGCGGCCGCCGTCGGCGCGTCGCCCCGGCACGCGCAGGGCGTGGCTGGCCCGCGGGTCGTACAAGTCGAAGCCGGCCGCGTCGAGGATGCGGGGCCGCGGCGATGCCTGCACGACATCGAGGACGCGGCGCGGCACCTGGCGGCGCGTGCGGGCGCGCAACGCGGCCCAGCCGCCGCCGCTCCCGGGCGGGCGGTCGGTCCCGTACGGCGACACGGCGGCGAAGAACCGGCGCAGGGCCGCCTCCCCGGCGTGCTGCGGCGGGAAGGCGGCGTCGTGCACGGCCCGGCGCTCGTCCACGTACCGGTCGACGTCGGAGGGGTCGATGCCGGCCTCGCGCTGCTGCAGCAGGTCCACGAGCATGCGGTCGTGCTCGTAGATCGACGACGAGCTCGTGTTCATCGTCACCTCGGCGTCGGGTTGCAGCTCGGCGACGGCGTCGGCCGCCAGCACGTGCGCGGTGAGGAGGTTGTCGAGCACGCAGTAGGCGTCGGACAGCGCCATGCGCCGTCCGGGTGGCGACGCCCCCTCGACCCAGCCCATCAGCATCACGATGTTGGGCTCGTTGATCGTGACCCAGTGGCGGCAGTACGGCGTCAGAGCGGGCAGGATCCGGCGGACGTGGCGGGCGAAGACGTCGGGCGAGCCGGGGCGCAGCCAGAACTCCTCGCCCTGCCATTCGGGGTGGGTGAAGTGGTGCAGCGTCACGATGGGTGCCATGCCGCGCGCCGCGCACAGCGAAAGGATCTCGGCGTAGCGCTCCAGCGCGGCGTCGTCGAAGGTCTCGGGCCGCGGCTCGAGGCGCGCCCACTCCACCGAGAGCCGGAAGGCGTTGCAGCCGAGCGCGGCGGCCCGATCGAGCGCCTCTTCGGGGTGGCGCCAGAAGTCACACGCGAGGCCCGAGCGCTCGATGCGCCCCATGTCCTCGAAACCGGCCCAGTTGTTGCGCGGCTCGTCGGGGCCGTTGTAGCCACCCTCGATCTGGTAGCCCGAGGTGGCGACGCCGATCAGGAACCCGTCGCCGAGGAGGCTCGGGTCCTTCGCCCGCGCCCGCGTCGCCCGCGCCCGCGTCGCGGGCTTGCGTGAAGGCGTGGCGGCGGGCATCCGATCAGCTTGTCAGGGTCAGGCTGGGCGAGCGGCCGACGGCGTCGCCACCCGAGCGGCGGCTCAGCCCGGCTCAGCGCGGCTGGGTCACCGAGCGCAGGCGGGCCAACCCGGCCGAGGCGATGTCGACCTCCTCGGCGGCGCGGCGCACGAGCGCGCGCACCTGCGGCTCGGCCGCGTCGCTCCCGGCCCGCAAGGCGGCGGCCTGCACGTCGCGGCAGGCCCCGATCAACTCGGCCACCTGCGTGCGCAGCCCGTCGGCGCGCGGCGTGCCCCAGGGCAGGCGGCGTTCGAGACTGAGCAGCGCATCGAGCTGACCGGCCAGCCCGCGCAGCGAGCGGCACACCGAGGGCAGATCGGCCACCGGCGCCTCGTGGGACGAGACGTGGGCGACGGCGTGCTCGGCGTCCTCCACGGCCACCCACATCCGTCGCCGCACCCGGGCCGCACTGCCCGCGCTCAGCTGCTCCGGCGTCGCCCGGGCGGAGGTGCGCTCGCGGCCGGCCGTGACGAGGGCGCCGGCGGCGACCACACCCCGCGTCACGGGGTGCCGGCGCACGAGATGCCAGCGCCGGCGCACGTAGCGCCGGGCCACCAGGAAGGCGACCGCCACTCCCAGTGCGACCACGAGACCGGCGAGCACCAGGAACTCGAGCGCATGCGCCACGAAGCTCACACTCAGATTGTACGCAGCCAAAATGCAGAATCCCCGGCGGTACCCTGGGGTCATGGAACCGGCGGCGGCGCCTGGTGCGGGCGGTCCGGAGGCGGCTGCCACCCCGCCGGACCCGCCTCTCCCACCCCTCGACCCTTCGTGGACGCCCGGCGTCCCGTCGGTCAAAGAGCACCTGCCGAGCATCGTGTTCGGCGCCGCCGTGCCGATCGGGATCTACTTCATCGTGCGCAGCCACGTGCACACGGACGCCCAGGCGCTCATCGTCGCCGGCTGCTTCTCGGTGGCGTGGATCCTCTTCCAGTTCGCCCGCCAGCGCCGGCTCGACTTCGTTGGCGCCATCGTCCTGTTCGGCTTCGCCGTCGGCGTCATCAGCTCCACGCTCCTCGGCGGCAACGCCTACGTGCTGAAGGTGCGCGACGCCTTCTTCACCGCGCTCTTCGGCATCGCCTGCATCGTCACCCTCTACACGCACGACCGTCCGGCGATCTTCTACGTGGGCCGCTACCTCTCCGCCGGCAAGGACCCGTCCAAGCTGGCCGCGTACAACCAGCTGCACGACGTGCCGATCGGGCGCCACACCTTCCGCGTCCTGTCGGTCGTCTGGGGCATCGGGTTGGTGGTCGAGGCGTCGTTCCGCTTGACGCTGGCGGAGGCGCTGCACACGGGCACGTATCTCGCGGTCTCGCCCTTCATCACGGCCACGGTGATCGGTGGGCTCTTCGCCTTCACCGTCATCTACTCCAGGCGCGCCGTGCTCGAGGCGGCCCCGTTCGCGGTCGGCGCGGTCGGCGCGGTCGGTGCGGTCGACGCGGAGGGTGCGGCCCATGCGCCGGCCTCGACCGACGGTCCCGCCGGCCCGGCGCCCGGCCCTCCGGCGCCACCGGAGCGTCCCGCCGAGGCCGGCGACGCCGCAACGACGCCCACGGAGTAGGCCCCGGCCGGGCCCCGCATCTATCCTCGGCGACGCTCCGCTGTCGCCGGAGCCGGAGCCACCACCGAAGGGAGCACCAAGGCCATGGCAGACGAAGTGTTGCGGGAGCGCCGCGGCAACGTGGAGATCCTCACCATCAACCGGCCCGACGCGCGCAACGCCATCAACGGCGCCGTGAGCCGCGCCATGTCGTCGATCATGGACGAGCTGGCCCAGGATGCCGACTGCTGGGTCGTGGTCGTCACCGGGAGCGGGGAGAAGGCGTTCAGCGCCGGCATGGACCTCAAGGCGTTCAGCAGCGGCGAGGGTGGGGACATCATCGGCGCCAGCGGCGGGTTCGCCGGGCTCACCCAGCGCGAATTCCCCAAGCCGATCATCGCCGCGGTCAACGGGTCGGCCCTGGCCGGCGGCTTCGAGATCATGCTCTCGTGCGACCTCGTCGTCGCCGCCGACCACGCCACCTTCGGCATCCCCGAGGCCAAGCGCGGCCTCGTCGCCGGCGCCGGCGGCCTCATCCGAATGCCTAAGCGCCTCCCCATGGCGATCGCGCTCGAGCTGGCCATGACCGGCGACTCCATCGACGCCGAGCGCGCCTACGCCCTCGGGTTGGTGAACAAGGTGGTGCCCTCGGCCCAGCTGCTCGATGAGGCCATCGCCCTCGCCGAACGCATCGCCGCCAACGCGCCGCTCGCCGTGCGCTACTCCAAGAACGTGATGAAGCGCGCCGCCGAGGTCTCAGAGTCCGAGGGCTGGAAGATCAACGCCGAGGCGGTCGGCGTCGTCTTCTCCTCGGCCGACGCCATGGAGGGACCGATCGCGTTCGCCGAGAAGCGCCCGCCCAATTGGCAGGGCAAGTAGCGCAAGCGTCCCCGAAGTAGCCCTCGACGTAGCCCCCGAAGCGGCCGAGGAGCCCCACCGTGCTCGCACCCGCGCTCGATACCATCCGCCTCACCCTCCACGTCCTCGCCGCCACCGTGTGGGTCGGCGGCCAGATCGTGATGGCCGGCCTCGTCGGCCCCGCCCGCTCGGTCGGCGGCGACGCGCCCAAGGTCCTCGCCCGCGCCTTCGCCCGCCTGGCCTGGCCGGCCTACCTGGTGCTGCTCGTCACCGGCGTCTGGAACATCACCGCCGTCCACTACTCGTCGCAGGACGCGGCGTGGAAGGCCGTGCTGATGGCCAAGATCGTCGTGGTCGTGCTGGCCGGCGCCGGCGCTTTCCTCCACCAGCGGGCGACGTCCAAGGCCCAGCTCGCGCTGTGGGGCTCGGTCGGCGGCCTGGCCAGCGTGGCCGCCCTCGTCATGGGCATCCTGTTGGCCGGTTGACTCCGAACACTGGTGTGAGCAGCGTTCCGTGGGCCGCCTGCTGGCGGCGCACCCCGCCATCCCGCCCTGGCGGTACCGGGGAGCGGGAATGGGTCTAACCTGGAACGCAGTTCACCGGATGCTCGACCCAGGTGAAGGAGAATCGCATGCTCGCTGACATTTTCGGACCTGACCTGCTCATTGTGGCCATCGTCCTCGTGGTGCTCCTCTTCGGTGGCGCGGCCATCCCGAAGCTGGCCAAGAACCTCGGCTCGGCCAAGAACCAGTTCGAGGCCGGGCTGAAGGAAGGCAAGGCCGAGTCCGAGGCCGCGACGGCCAACGGCACCTCGGCCGCCAGCGCCAACGGCACGTCGGCCGCCAGCGACGCCCCGGCCCAGACGCCGACCGCGGCGCCCCCGGCCGAGGGCAAGTCACCGGCCAGCTGAACGCAGCCACCGCAGCGCTGAACGGCTGCCTCGTCGGCGCCGTATCGCCGGCGCCGCGCCCATGGGGGGACCATGACATCTGACGTCTTGTCCGTGGCCGAAAGGCTCTGGAACGGCGAGATCTCGACGTCCACCTTCCACCCGGTCGACCACATGGGCGGGTTCGTCGAGATCACCGACGGCGTCGGCTTCTGCCCCTCCTTCGCCAACGTCTCTTCCTTCGCCACCGACGACGGCCTCGTGCTCGTCGACACCGGGAGCGCTCCCCTGGCCAAGATCGTCCATGACGACATCCGCACGTGGAGCCCGGACCGTCTCAACACCGCGATCTACTCGCACGGCCACATCGACCACGTCTTCGGCGTGCCGGTCTGGGAGGCCGAGGCCCAAGAACAGGGTTGGGCGGCGCCGGAGGTGATCGCGCACCACGCGCTCCCGGCGCGCTTCGACCGCTACATCTTCACCGCCGGCTACAACACGATCATCAACCGCCGCCAGTTCGGCTTCACCGACCTCAACTGGCCCACCGAGTACCGCTACCCCGACCGCACCTACCACGACACGCTCGACGTCTCCGTCGGCGGGGTGGACTTCGCCCTGCGCCACGAGAAGGGCGAGACCGACGACCACACCATCACCTGGCAAGCCGACTCGCGCGTCCTGTGCTGCGGCGACCTGTTCATCTGGGCCTCGCCCAACGCCGGCAACCCGCAGAAGGTGCAGCGCTACCCGCGCGAGTGGGCCGATGCGCTGCGTCGCATGCTGACGCTCGACGCCGAGTTCCTGCTCCCCGGCCACGGCTTCCCCGTTATCGGGACCGACCGGGTGCGCCAGGCGCTCACCGACACGGCCGACCTCCTCGACTCGCTCGTCGACCAGACGCTCGAGGTCATGAACGCCGGCGGGCGCCTCGACGACGCCATCCACAGCGTCCGGCCGCCGGCCGAGCTCGCGACGCGGCCGTACCTCCAGCCGGTCTACGACGAGCCCGAGTTCATCGTGCACACGGTCTGGCGCCTCTACGGCGGCTGGTGGGACGGCAACCCTGCCACCCTCAAGCCCGCGCCCGAGCGCGCACTGGCGACCGAGCTGGCGGAGCTGGCCGGCGGCGCCAGGGCCCTGGCCGAGCGGGCCCTCGAGTTGCTGGCGGTGGCGAGCGAGGCGCCCGAGACCGGGCCCGGCGACGCCGACGGGGCGTTGCGCCTGGCCGGCCACCTGGCCGAGCACGCGTGGCTGGCCGCGCCGGCCGACCCGGCGACGCAGCGGGCCCGCCAGCAGGTCTTCGCTGCCCGGGCGGCCCGCGCCACCTCGACCATGGCGCGCGGCGTCTTCAACTGGGCGGCCAACGAGTCCGGCGACGCCTCGGGCGGGACCGGGCCACCGCACGCCCACTGACAGAGGAGCGCTCTGAGGCCGCGGGCCTGGGCGGCCCATTTCGTGTTTTTTGGGCCGGTTCGATAATGTCGGCTCGGTGGACTCGTCGCTGACCGGCCCCTCTACGGACACGCCCGAAACCCCAGGTCACAGCGCCAAGAGTCCCCGTCGTCGTCGGCTTGCCATCGCCGGGGTCATTCTCGGGGCTCTCCTGCTCACCGGCTGCCAGCTCCCCACCTTCGGCGCCTACAAGGGCGCCACCTCGCAGGGCCGCTCGACCTTCCACCTCTGGCAGGGCTTCTTCATCACCAGCCTGGTCGTCGGCGGGTTCGTCCTCCTGCTGATCCTGTGGGCGATCTTCCGCTACCGGCGCCGCTCCGACGAGATCCCGCGCCAGACGCAATACCACACGCTCACCGAGATCATCTACACGATCGCGCCGATCCTGACCGTCATCGGCTTGTTCATCGCGACGGTCTTCGTCGAGAACACGGTCGACGCCGTCACGCCCACCCCCTACACCACGATCCACGTCTACGCCTTCCAGTGGGGCTGGGAGTTCCAGTACAACAACGGCGTCAAGGTCATCGGGCAGACGACGGACGCGCCGACGATGGTCGTGCCGACCGACAAGTCGGTGCGCATCTACCTGCGTTCCTACGACGTGCTGCACGGCTTCTACGTGCCCGAGTTCAACTTCAGCCGCTACGCCAGCCCCGGCTACTGGACGACGTTCGACCTCAACGTGCTGCACGACGGGGTGTATCGAGGCCAGTGCACACAGCTGTGCGGTCTCTACCACTCCTTGATGTTCTTCAACGTCCGTTCCGTCAGCCCGGCCGCCTACCAGACGTGGCTGCGGACCGAGGGGACGTACCAACGCAACCACCCGAACTCCGTCGGACAGCTCCCCGGCACGGTGCACCCCAACATCAACGGCACCGCACCGAACTACTCTGGGAATTCGGGCAACTCCGGCACGGGCAACACTGGCAATACGGGAGGCGCATACTACGGTGACTGACGTCATCGCCCCTGGTGGCGCACCACAGACTGAGGTCGAACTTCCTCCGCTGGTCCCCGACGACGGCCACGGCGCTCACGGCGGGCACGAGGACCACGGCCCGAGCGGCATCCTCAAGTGGCTGACTTCGACCGACCACAAGGTCATCGGCGTCAGCTACATGGTCACGGCGATCGTGGTCTTTTACATCTCGGGGATCATGGCCCTGTTGATGCGGGTGCAGCTGACCTCGCCACACTCATCGTTCCTCAGCTTCTCGCAGTACAACGCGCTGTTCACCATGCACGGCAGCCTGATGATGTACCTGTTCGCCGGCCCGATTGCCTTCGGTGGCCTGGCCAACTACATCGTGCCGCTCCAGATCGGCGCGCCGGACATGGCCTTCCCACGTCTCAACGCGCTGAGCTACTGGCTCTTCTTGGGCGGTTCCATCACCATGCTGAGCACCTTCTTCGTCGCCGGCGGCGCCGCGGAGTTCGGCTGGGTGGCCTACGCACCGTTGTCGAGCGCCACCAGCTCCCCCGGCGCCGGGCCCGACCTGTGGATCATGGCGCTCGTCCTCACCGGATTCTCCGCCATCTTCACCGGCGTCAACTTGTGCGGGACGATCTTCTACCTGCGCGCGCCCGGCATGACCATGTTCCGCATGCCGATCTTCACCTGGAACATGCTGGTGACCGGGATCCTGATCCTGATCGCCTTCCCGGTGCTCACCGCCGCGCTGGTGATGCTCTTCTGCGACCGCCACTTCGGCACCCACATCTTCACGGCGGTGGGCTGTCACCTCGTCAGTGGTGCCGCCGCGCCCTCATGCGGGTCACCGTTGTTATGGCAAAACCTCTTCTGGTTCTTCGGTCATCCCGAGGTCTATATCCTCGCTCTACCGTTCTTCGGCATCGTCACCGAGATCCTGCCCGTCTTCTCGAAGCGCCCGGTGTTCGGCTACAAGGGCATGGTCTTTGCCACCATGGCCATCGCGGCCCTGTCCACGGGCGTATGGGCGCACCACATGTTCACCACCGGCGCCGTACTCCTGCCGTTCTTCTCGTTCCTCAGCCTGCTGATCGCGGTGCCCACCGGCATCAAGTTCTTCAACTGGATCGGCACCATGTGGCACGGCCAGCTGACTTTCAACACCCCGATGCTGTTCTGTATCGGGTTCCTCTTTGCGTTCCTGATGGGCGGCGTGACCGGCATCATGCTGGCCTCGCCGCCGATCGACTTCGCCACCCACGACACCTACTTCGTGGTGGCCCACTTCCACCAGGTGCTCTTCGGCACCGCCGTCTTCGCCGGCTTCGCCGGGGTCTACTACTGGTATCCGAAGATGTTCGGCCGCATGTTGCGCGACAACCTGGGCAAGTGGCACTTCTGGCTGATGTTCATCGGTTTCTGGATCGCCTACATGCCCCAGTACGTGGTCGGGTTGTTGGGCATGCCGCGCCGGGTCGCGTCCTACCCGTCGAACCTGGGCTGGCAGAGCTACAACGTCGTCTCGACCGTGGGCGCCTTCATCATCGGGGTGTCGTTCGTCTTCCTGCTGTGGAACTTCTTCGTGTCGTGGCGCAAGCCCATTCCGGCCGGGAACAACCCGTGGGACGGCCAGACGCTCGAGTGGTTCACCACCTCGCCACCGCCGCACCACAACTACACGCACCTGCCGCCGATCCGCTCCGAGCGGCCGACGTGGGACTACAACCACCCGGAGCACCTGACCGTCCCCCACACCCGGGGGGCAGGGAGCAACGGGCACGCCAACGGCAAGAACGGAAAGGTCAAGGCCGGCGTATGAAGATCTCGGGGGTCTTCCTGCTCTTCCTCGGAGCGTTCTTCGGGCTCATCGGCCTCGTCTACTGGTTCTGGAGCTACGAGGACGGTGGCGGCATCATGCTGCTCGGCGCCACGTTGCTCGGCTTCCTGCCCGGCAGTTACTACTTCTTCTGGCACCGGCGCTTCCACGGCCACAAATACTTCTTCGTCGGCAAGATCGACGCGGTCGGCGACCGGGCCGACGATCGTGAGGACGCCACCGTGGCCGACGGGGCGGGGAACATCGACTCGTTCCCCGGCTCGTCCATCTGGCCCTTCGTCATGGGCATGGGCGCCCTCATGCTCGTCCTGGCCTTCGTCTTCGGGGTCTGGCTGGCCTTCATCGCCATCCCGCTGATCCTCACCGCGCTGACCGGCGTCACGGCCGAAAGCCGGCGCGGCGGGCACGTCTGACTCTGCGGCTGCGCTCCTGCGGCTGCGCCGCGCTATCGCCCGTAGAAGACCGGCAGGCCCCCGGAGAGAGCGCTCGCCGGCAAGAAACGCCGAAGCCCCCGGTACCCTGGACTGATGTCCGCGTCGCCGCCTCAGGGTGCCTTGTCACGCGCCATGATCACGCTCATCGCCGTGGCCACGGGCGCCATCGTGGCGAACCTCTACTACGCACAGCCGCTGCTCCACGGCATCGCCAACGGCTTTCATAGCGGGCCCGGCCCGACCTCGTGGGTGATCACGGCGACCCAGGTCGGCTACGCGGCCGGACTCCTTCTCGTCGTCCCCCTGGGCGATCTGCACCCACGCCGCACCCTTGTCGTCCGACTCTTCGTGGTCGACGCCGCGGCCCTGGTTGCCTCCGCCCTGGCGCCGAGCCTGTGGTTCTTCGCCGTGGCCTCTATCGCGGTGGGGACGGCGTCGGTGGCCGGCCAGGTGATGATCCCCTTCGCGGCCGACCTCGCCCCCGAGGAACGGCGGGGCCGCGTGGTGGCGCGCATCATGACCGGACTGCTGCTCGGGATCCTGCTCGCCCGTACGGTGTCGGGGTTCGTCGCCCAGGCGACCGGTAGTTGGCGCGGCGTCTACTGGCTCTCCGCCGGCCTCATGCTCTGCTTCGCGGTCATCTTGTGGCGCGCTCTGCCGGCCGAGGGTCCGCGCCCGCACCGCACCTACGGGGCCCTGGTCAGCACCTCGCTGCGGCTGCTCGTCACCGAGCCCGTCCTGCGGCGCCGCGCCTGGCACGGGGCCGTGGCGTTCGGCGCCTTCAGCGTCCTGTGGACCACGATCGCCTTCCTGCTCTCGGGCAGCCCGTACCACTACTCCTCCGCCGTCATCGGACTCTTCGGGCTCGTCGGCGCCGGCGGGATCCTGGCGGCGAACGTGGCCGGCAGGCTGGCCGACAAGGCCCAGGTCACGCTCCCCACCGTCGTGGCCGGCGTGGTCCTGACCGCCTCGTTCGCCCTCCTGTGGGCCGGCCGTACTTCCCTGGCCGCACTGATCATCGGCATCGTGGTGCTCGATGTCGGCACCCAGGGGATGCAGATCACCAACCAGGGCGTGATCTATGCGCTGCGTCCCGACGCCCGCAGCCGCATCACCAGCGCGTACATGGTCTGCTACTTCATCGGCGGCGCCATCGGCTCGGTTAGCGCCGGCACGCTCTACGCCTCCCACGGCTGGGCCGGGGTCTGCCTGCTCGGCGCAGGCTTCGGGGTACTGACACTGGCGCTGTCGGCCTACGAACGGCTCCGGCCGCTACCCCCCGTTTCGTCGGCGCAGGGTCAAGCCGACGCGCAAGCGCAGGCCGATGCCGACGCCGACGCCGACGCCGACGCCGAGAATCAGCCCTCGACGACCTCGAGCCCGTTGCCGTCCTGATCACGCAGGGCGAACATGGCGGGCACGCCCGGCCAACGCAGCACGTCGTCGGCGTCGACCCCCTGCGCACGCCACGCGGCGTGCGTGACGTCGGCGTCGGCCACCGTCAGCCGGATGCCGGTCTCCACGCCCTCGGTTCGGCCGTCGTGGGCACGCTCGAGCGCCAGGGAGGCGCCCCCGCCCGGCGGCGCCACCTCGATCCAACGGGCGCCCTCTCCCATGGGAACGTCGAGACGGATCTCGAGCCCGAGCGTGCCGGCGTAGAACGCGAGCGCCTCGTCCTGATCGCTGACCGGGATGCCGACCGTGTGCACGCCGGTGACGAAGGTGTCGGTTGCCATTGACGGCTCCTTTCGTTTCGTTTCCTTCAGCAACCCCGCCGGCTCAGGCGTAGCGCTGCGAGCCGGGGGTGGTGAGCAGCTCACCTGACTCGAGCCACGTCTTGAGGCCCGAGAGGATCATCGGCCAGCCGCCGAAGATCTGCGAGTTGGCGCCGTCGCGCATCTGGTCGTGCGTGAGCGTCAGGTGGCACGAGTCGCCCACCTCTTCGATCTCCCACGTCACCCGCGTCACGCCCTCGGCGCGTACGTCGTCGTCCCACAGGCAGGCCATGGTGTGGACCAATCGCCGCGGCGGGTCGACCTCGAGCACCTCACCCTCGCCAAGATGCACAGCGTGCTTCTCGACGCCCACGGTGAGGGGCGAGCCCACCTTCCACTCCGAGTTCACCGCGGCGCCGAAGTTGTACTTGGCCCGGATCTCGGGGTCGACGATGGCGTCCCACAGCTGCTCGGGCGTCGTCTTGATGAAGATCTCGTACACCTTTTCCATCTGCCTCTCCAATCTGTCCTTGATCTCGCTCAGCCCGGCCACCCAGGGC
>DASXFC010000081.1:0-43003 GCA_036489775.1 Acidimicrobiales bacterium
TAGCTTGGAAACGCGCACGCCGTCCTCCTCCTCGATTTTCAGCTTCAGCAGCCAAAAACCGTAGGAACGAGGCGGCGTGTCGCCGCGGATGGTGGTAGTCAGACCGACTCAGGAACCCCCGAATGCGTCACAAGACCCTAATTTTCTGACACGCGTGCTCGGTCTGGGCAGCAACGTTGCGGATGACGGGCGATTCGCTGCCGTGCGCATTGGAGCCACATTCACAATCGATTTTTTCGACGCTCCGCCGATTGAGCCGATGCATCTCGCATTTGTTGCCGACGACGTCACGTTTGAAGGCATCATCGGACAGTTGCGGTCGCCGGGGACGGCGTACGGCAGCCAGCCCAACGATCCGACCAATGGCCGGACTGACCACCCGCTCGCCGAACACGGCGTGTACTTTCGGACGCCCGACGGGCATCTCTTTGAGGTCATGTCGTCGGCCGTGAACGCCGATCGAAAATAACGAGAACCCGAACAGTCGACGCATCGAAGCCAGCAGCCAGAGGATTGATGTGCTGTGGCGCCGCCGCCGGACCATTATTTGTCACCATCTTCCTGATCGAGGGCATGAGGCGCTCGGACTACAAGCCGCTGCGCCACCCGGTCAGCTCACTGCCGCTCGGACCCCGGGGATGGGTACAGGGCGCAAACTTTGCTGCTACTGGGATGCTCTACCTCGCCGGCGCCGCTGGACTCTTGCGCTCATCTGAGTCGACTGAGTGTCGCCGGCTCGGTTCAGCTGTACTCGGCGCCACCGGCCTTGGCCTGCTCGGCTCGGCCACATTCAAGACCGATCCCGTAAGCGGCTACCCACCCGGCACGCCCGACGTTCCCATTCAGCACACCACAACAGGGAAGATGCACGACAGCGCCGCGCTGCCAATCTTCATAGGAATCCCGACAGGAGCGTTTGCCTGCGCGTGGCGATTCCAACGATGCAGCCATCGGGGCTGGGCGCTTTACTCTGTTGCTACCGGCATCTTTATGGTGGTCGCCACTGGGCTGTTCGGTGCGGGCTTTGGTCAGAAAGAGGGGCTGGTCGGCGTGGCCGGACTGTTCCAGCGCCTCGCAATCGTCACCGGGTTCGGCTTTCTAAGTGCCCTTTCTGTACGAGCACTTCGGCGGCCGGAGCCACGAAGGGCATTCCCCCGAAGGGCGTAAGCGGGCAGGGATCGCGCCACCGCCACGATGCCCAGATCGGGCCGGATCTGGGCGGAGCAACGATCGCGAGCACTCAGCGGCTCGGCCCAACATGAACTCGCCAATTCCCGAAAAACCGGGACTCCGCTGAGCGGGAAATCGCAGGAAATTGCCCCACCCTGGGAGCCAAAACACTGCCATTTAGTCACTACTAGTCAGTAAGTCCTTTTTCTACTTCTGGGGTTTCCACTTCCAACCCTATGACCTGGGCCTTTGATGGAGGTGAAGGGATTTGAACCCTCGGCCTCTACATTGCGAACGTACGGTTCTCAGTGTTTTGACCAGGGCCTTTCCGAGGACCTTCCTGGTGGCGGTGTTTCGATCCCCTCAGGTCCCCTCAACATCCCTCTCCTTCCCTCTCGATAAGGTCACGTAAGGTCACGCCCAAACGGAGTAGGAGTGTGGCCACGGACCGATACCCGCGTCCGATCCTCAGGCTCTGGCAATGCGCAGCGAATGGCGCCCGTTCCCTGTTGACGACGATCACGTTGCTCGGCCAGCGAGCCGCCATCATCTGCCTTTGAATCGCCGGCGCTTGTCGCCGGCCCACACGACGGAAGGCCAATGTTCAATCCGACGATCGCCCCTGTTGCTTGCAACTGTGCCCTGCCGGGGAACGGCCCGATTGGGACAGTGTTGCGGAGGCGCAACCCCCCGCCCACTCCGGCACATAGGTGGCATGACCCACTTGGATATGTCGGTGTCAAAGTGAGGCACCTGATCGAGGTAGGGGCGCTAGAACCCCTCCCCTTGGCAGAGATTGGTGTCAGCCGTGTACCAAGGTCCCAGCGGGCCTCCGGGAACGGACTGTTCTCGGGTCCTCAGGGTCGTGTATGACAACACAGCACCTTGAGTACAGCGCATGACGTTGGACAACTGAATCTGTATAACCGCGGGTTTCGAGTAGTACCCGCCCTGAGGCCGAAAGATCGGGTTCAGACCCTGGCCAGTTGCAACAGGCCCACCCCAACTGCTCCACGAGATGCTCGAGATCGTGCCGCTCGCCGACGCTCCGCCATTCGACAGAGAGGGCGGCGCCACCTCACCCCATCCTGTGGCATAGGGGCCCAAATCGAATCCGGAGCGGGTTCCGAGAAAGATCGGTTCCGGAGATGCGACGCACGGCGAGTTCTCAGGTGTCACGTGGGGCCGCCTGGGCAGTAACCCGATGCCCTCAGGAACGCCTTTGGCCTTGATAAAGGTATTACGCACTGCTGCTCGTCCAGGCTTGCTTGCCCGATCGCATTGCCGGGATAGCTTGTCCAATACACGCTGCCGCCCGCAGTCGCTACATCTTCTGGCTCGTTTCCGACGGGTCCGCTGAGGACTACACATCGTTGATTTGCGCTCGAGCCATCGAGGACCGCTCGGCCGATCGAGCCCTCACCGCTGTTTGACCAGTACAAGTAATTCCCGTTGACTCCCACTCCGTCCGGGGCATTTGCTCCTGTTATGAATGCGTCATCGACGCCCATTCCGTCACGATCGGAGCGACCGATCTGGTTCAGGCTGACGTCGGCCCAGTAGAGATAGTGGCTGTTGACCGCCAAGCCGTCGATAGTGCCACCGTTGGAGGGCACTATGAATCGTTGATTTACGTCAGAACCATCGATCTTTGCTCTTCCGATCGTCGTCTCTTGTCGGCCGTCATAGAACAAGAGTGAGTTGGACCAATAGATGTACGGTCCGTAAACCGCGACACCAACTGGCGAGGTGGCACCAACAATGAAGCGTTGATTGACGCGCGAGCCGTCGAGATTGGCTCGGCCGATGGTGCCGCTTCCGTCGATACCGGTCCCATAGTTCGTCCAGTAGACGTAGTGGCCATTGACGGCGACACCTCCACCACCTTTTGTACCGGCAACCAAGGTCTCATCAACTCCGCTATGAGTCGCGTCCGCCACGGTCCCGCGCTCCGATGACGCACCAGTCGGGCTCTCGGTCCAGTGGATACGGATAGCAAGATCCCTCGAGGAGGATCTCGTGGAAGCGCCGGCATCGGCCGCTGTTCCAAAGCTGCCCAGGGAAATAGCGGCAAAACTCAGCCCGATAGGCAGCGCTAACGAGATCAACCTTGAGCGAACCATGGCTCCATCGTCCACCCTTCGCCGTTGACCACCGGTGACTGCCCCCATAAGTCCGCCGGCCTGTGGTGCATCTCTCGCCCTCGACTGGGTGTCCTGATCGGCCGGGCAGATGACACCTCCTGGGGCCGGAATTCGGCAAGCTGCTAACTGCCACGAGCACTACGTTCGTTCGCTTCTGTCCTGTCCCCCGTTGACAGTAGCCTTCTTTCCATATAGAAAGTCCTAGGAGCGAAACGCTGCATGAGGCCCTCGGAGCTGGGCCACCGGCAGGCGTAGAGCAGGTAACTCTGTTTGTTCCGAGCGTCGATCGTCACGGAGAACCGATCGATCAGGCTTACTGGACTGAACAGGCACTCGCGACCTTCGGGAACCTGTTCCGAGGGGCAACGGCCTTCCCGCCCGGGCGGGGGGTCTGGCGCGATGATCAGCGAGGCGGCGTATTGGTGTACGACGACACCCAGATGGTGACGTCGTACGTGACTGAAGAGATTCTCGGCGACCACGAGGTTCTGAAACGCCTGCGGGCGTTCTTGTGTCGAATGGGACGAGAGGCAGATCAAGGTGAGGTCGGCATCGTCATCGACGGCACCTATTTCGGAATCATCGACCACAGCGACGAGGGTGACGCATGAAGAAGGAAGACAAATCGAGGATCGCTGAAGCCCTTGGCGCATCGCGAGTCGTCGAAGTCGGACCCAAGACGATTGGGGGTCCCCTCGATCTGCTTGCACTGCGTGAGGAGTTCAACCAGCGTCTGCGTTCGAGCGGTGGGCGACCTACAGATCCCGCCTGGACGGTTACTCGACTTGTGCCATTTAAGGAGGACAACTGGACGCGACTCCAGGACCTTGCCAGCGAGATCGGCATGTCAGGCCGTCGTGTTGGTCCAGCACAGGTGGCAGCGCTACTTATCGAGAGCAGTCTCGAGGAGCTGGAAGAGGCGCAGTGGCACGAGGCACTTGAGGCTTCACGCTCTGCGCCTCTGCGCTCTCAGCCTGAGGCCACCGAAGCCGCACAGGTCACTTATAACCAGTTCGATGATTGGGTCCAGCGCGGGTGGATCGTTCCCGCTGGGCGTCGAGGACACAAGCGCTCCTACGGCGCGGATGAGATTGTTCGAGCCCGTTGGCTTCATTCGATTTACCGCATGACAACGGACATCGAGGCGATAGCCACTGAGGTACGAAGTTGCGATCTATCGGCTCGGTACCTCGTGGTCACCGACGCAGAGAACGTCTCGACGGTGCCTACTCGGTCTCATCTCTATCGGCTCCTCGAAGCACCCGGTAGTCACCTCGTGATCGACCAACTCCCCGAACGTCGCAAGCTGCTCGGTTTGCCGCCATTCCCGGGTGATCCCAATGAAGAAATCCGGGTTCGACGGGCTGTTTGAGGTCCCCGTTGGGACCGGGCAGGAGCCGTTTGAGGAGCCCGATCTCCGAGGGCGCGCGAACTTCCAGTCGCGCGCACCTCGGTCAGGAGCCGACTTCAAAGCCATGGCGATCGCCCGGCTGAAAGAGGCCGGGGCCATAATCGAAAGGGTCAATTTCCGGATCGAGGTATTTCCAGTCGATGCCCAAGCATCAGGTAGCAACGGTCGGCCGTTTCTCGTCCTGGCTCGGGGAACGCCCGACGAACAGGATCGGGGTGCACTGCGTCGCACGGACACGGTCGAGAAGGCTGGCTTCATGGCGATACAACTCGCTCGGCGCCAAGCTCTTCCGATAATTCTCATCACATCGGATCTTCCGAAACGGTCGACAAGGGCGGGCCACTACCTTGCGGCGCTCTCTGACGATCTCTGGGACGTGGTGTCCTATCGGGCCGACCTCAAAGGATTCCAACGATTGCGGGCTCACTTCACGGCGCCAATCGAGAAAGCGCCGCCGGCCGCCCCCTGGAGGGCTCCCGAAAAGATCAATTCACCGACCCTGTTAAATGACATCAATGCCCGCACGCACGCCAGCCCAGATCGCCCAACTATCGGCGACTACGGCCATGAGTGGTCTTGACCGAATCAGAGACGAAGTGCGGGCCGAGTCGCATCTTCGACCGCTACAACGACTCACGTAGCGCTCATCGGTCCTTTCCTCATCGATAAGGTCACGTAAGGTCACGCCGACAAGGACGTAATCTTGGGGGATCCCACTTCAGCCCCCTGACCTGGGCCTTTGGTGGAGGTGAAGGGACTCGAACCCTCGGCCTCTACATTGCGAACGTAGCGCTCTGCCAGCTGAGCTACACCCCCAGCGAAGACCAAAGAATAGTCCGTAGGAAGAACCGGCCCAGCCAGCTCCCTTATCTGCTCAGCGGCCTGCCGCCACCCTTCGCGGCTCCTCGTTGGCAGCGAACTCTTCATCCCAGGCTCCGGGGTACCCGTCTGAGGCAGGCGGCGCGGTGGCGTACTCGAACTCCTCGGCGGCCCAGCGAGCCCGGGCTGCAATCCGCCGCTGCCGCTCGGCCTCAACTTCTCGGGCGTACCCGATGAGCCCGAGCAGGCCGAGTGCCGCGAGCCCGAAGATGCCGGTCGATATCCAGGCCAGGTGTAGGCCCGGGAGGGCCCCGATGATGGCCGTCAGTAGAACGACGCCCACCAAGGTGCGAAGAAGGTAGGTGCAGCGGGTCCGGGCTTCTTGCCGGCGCAACGCCGCCAGCTCGGCTTGTGGCTGGAGGCACCGCTCAGGCGGTTCCGGTGCCGACAGGACCCCGACCCGCTCGTAGTGACAGCCCTCGCTGTCGTCCACGTCGGCCGCGTCCTGGTCATTCGTGGGGCGAAGCAACACCAGCTTCGGTCGCGAATTGTCGAGCCCAGGAACGGATGTTTCAAGGTTCGCCCCGACGGGAAAGGCTGTTTCGAGCCGATAAGCAGGCGCCATCAATTTGGGACCCGCATGCTCGAGTGTCTCCAGCTGGTGATGGAAGTGGGCAATTGACCCAGCGCCTCGGTGCTCGGATCGGCGTTTTAACGCGCCCGGCACGAGGACGGCGATCCACAGTACGACTACGAGGACCAGCAGGATCACTATCGTCACTCCCCGACGACCTACTTTCAATGGAAAACCCTAATGACGGGGCAATTCCAAGTGGTGGATGGTTGGGGAAATGCATAGCGCCGACCCCCTCGACACTTCTCCGCTTATCGCTGCACGTTGTACCTGGCCCGGCCCCGCCCGGCAAGGGGTTCCGGGAAAATGTCACGAGACTGACGCCCTACCGGGCGCGGCTCCACCACCGACCGTCGTCACAGCCCACCGTCACCAGTACGTCGAAGCAGGCTGAGACCAGCTCTGATGTGAGTACCTCAGCCAGCGGACCTGCCGTGATGAGCTGACCCTGGCGCATCAAGCCGGCGTGGGTCATCCCCGGGGGGATCTCCTCGCAGTGGTGCGTGACCAGGACCAACGGCGGGCTCGCCGGGTCCCCAACCAATGATCCGAGCCGAGTCAGCAGCCGCTCACGAGCCCCAAGGTCCAAGCCGGCAAAGGGCTCGTCCAGCAGAAGGAGCTCAGGCTCGCTCATCAGGGCTCGGGCCAACAGCACCTGCTGACGCTCACCCTCGGAGATGACCCCGAACGGACGGTCGGCAATCGATCCCACCCCGCCCTGGCTGAGCAACTGATCAGCCCGAAGCCAGTCGGCCTCGGAGTAGTGGTGCCACCAGGTCTCGAGCGCCCCGTACCGTCCGCTCGCCACCACGTCGCGGGCGGGGATGTCGGCGCGAAGTTGGCGGGTGACGGACCCGCTGACCAACGCGATCCGGGGCCGCAACGTCCTGACGTCAACCTGGCCCAGTCGTTGCCCCAAAATCTCGACCGCGCCGGCTGAGGGCCAGAGGCGTGCACCGGCCACCTGCAACATGGTGGTCTTGCCCGACCCATTGGGGCCAAGGATGACCCAGCGCTCCCCCGGACTCACTCGCCAGGTCACGGCCTCGAGAACGATGTTCCCTTCGCGACGGATCGCCACCTGGTGGAGCGCGATGACCGCGCTCGGTTGGTCCGGAATGCTCAACCCACCGGAGCCGCGAGCAGAGCCATCCGGCGAGCCAGCCGGCCGGTCAGGCCGGAACAGGCCTGGGTCCAGGTGCGCTCGCCCACCAGCCAGAGCCAGAGCTCACGCTGGTAGCCCAGCACGATCTCAGAAAAGAGATCCCGGGTCATTCCGGACGACGTGAGGAAGCTCCAGCGGCGCCACAGCCAGTCGGTCAGCCCGCCATTGCCAGCCAGCACATCGGCGAACCCAGCGCCGTCTGCCACCTGGCTGAGCCAGGTGCCGGCTAGCCCAACCGGCTCGTCGGGCACATGGAGCGTGAACGCTGAAGCGCTCATCGGCGGATGAACACGGGCTGGCGGTCAGTGCCGTCGTAATTGCGCACGTGCTCCTCGAAGTCGATGAAGAGCGGTGCGTCGGGGTCTAACTTCCTTTGGAGCATCCGGTCGGCGATCTTCTTGTCCAGCGCATCCAGTCGCAGGAGCGCCGCCGGGTCGTCGAGACCGCGGACGTCGAGCTTGGCCCGGGCGGCCTGGAAAGCCAGACGGCCTCGCTCGGTCCGGATGAGCACGCTGGTCCAACCGTCCATGGAGCCCACACTGCCCACTGAAATGTCAGCGGAGCGGCCCAGAAAGTCGGCGCATTCATCGCACCCCTTGAGGGCGGCGCCGTGGAAATGCTTGATGGGCTCGTCGACCGCCACTTCACCGTCGCGGTACTCGACGATCATCCGTCCTCGGATCACGTCCATCTTCGACACCCGGTCGAGGTCGATGCCGCGCTTGTCACGCAGTTCGCGCAGCGTCAGGGCCTCGTAGTCGAAGTTCTTTGTACACATCAGCGCGATGGTGAGCACCACGGCGTCCACTCGGTGCACGCCGGTGGGCCAGCGGCGAGCCTGCATGGCGCGCAGTCCCTGCACCTCGCACGGCGTGCCGACCACGGCCAGCCGTGGCTTGGCTGGCAACGAGTACTTGGACAGATCCAGCTCAGCCAGGGCCATCGTCTGGTTGTAGAAGCTGCCCGACGCGGCGATGATTTCGGCCGGCGTGGTGGCGACCGTGGCCACCCCCTTCCACGGCTCGTCGGGATCACCATTCGGCTTGGACACCAGGGCGCCGTCGATCTCCCCTGCGGCCAGCAGGCCGATCAGCAACGCACTGACTGCTCCACCATCCTGGGCATCGTCGAGCTTGCTGGCGGCCCGTACCGCGAACTGATCGACCACCGCGCCCAGCCCATCGGCCGGGGGCCCTCCGCTGATCTTCCAATACGTATCGGAGGAGTCCGAGCGTGTCTGCGCGGCCACGACGTCTGCTTCTTCGGTTCCGGTCAGGGTCGACGGTGGCCACAAGGCCTCATAACGCAGGCCGCCTCGAGGGCAGAAGTCCCAGCACAGTGAGCAACCCGTACACATCTTGACCAGTTCGGGCAGGTTGGTGTCCTCGTCGATGCCGATCGAGTTGGACGGGCATACCGCCACACAGGTGCCGCACTGGATGCAGCGGTCAGCATGGATGACCCCCGCTTCGAGTTCCCAGAACCAGACCTTGCCCGGGGGCTCGGGGATCCCGTTCATCTGCTCACGAACCCGGTAGCGCTTCATGACGACACCGCCTCTGGGGTTCCCGCCAGCGTGGAGGCCAGTTCGTCGGAGCTGGTACGGCGGGCCCACAGGTAAAAGGGCTCGTCGGAACGGCGTTCCGCCTGGTAGCGGGTGACCACCCGGACCAGTGCGTCGGGTACCTTGTCCACGGGCATAGCGCCGGTCACCCAGTCGATGAAGGCGGCATCTGGTCCCAGCGATCCGCCGAAACCGATGTCTACTGCTTCTTCGATGTGTTCGGCCACGTGGGCGATGTCACCGCGGAAGCCGATGTCCGCGATCTGCGGCTGGGCGCACGACGCCGAGCAGCCCGAGAAGTGCATGCGGATGACGCCAGCGTCGGACGTTCCGCCGCCGTCGCCACCAGCGGCGCCGATCCGGGCATCGAGGGTGCGGGCCCATTTGACGGCCCGCTCCTTGGTCTCGACCACCGCAAAGCGGCAGAACTCAGATCCGGTGCAGGCCACGACACCGCGCTCGAACGGGCCAGGGAAGGGCGAGTACAGCTTGATGAGGGGCTCGTCGAGCAGCTCGCTGACCTTGTCCTCAGACACCCCGGAAACGATGAAGTTCTGGTCGATGCCGATGCGGACGGTGCCGTCGCCGTAGGTCTCGGCCAACCGGGCCAGTTCGATCAGCTCGATTCCGTGCATCCGCCCCACCGGTACCGAGCAGCCCACGTAGACGAGCCCTGGCTGCTTTTGGGGGTGGACACCGACATGGTCACCGCGGAAATGGGTCGTCAGCTCCTCACCCGCGGGTTCCAGGTCGAACTTGGTGCTCTCGCCCAAGGCGAGACGGAATCCCTCTGGGCCCAGCTCCTGGACCAGGTACCGCATGCGAGCCAGACCGCGGTTCTCACGGTTCCCCAACTCTCCGAAGACCTGGGCCACGGCACGGGACAGCTCGACCGCCTGGTCAGGTCGGATGAACACGTCGATGTCCGAGGCCATGCGCTCGCCGTCGGAGAGCCCACCGCCGACCAGCACATTGAAACCGAGCGAGCCGTCCGACTGCCGCGCCGGCCAGAGCCCGATGTCGTTGATCTCGACCCGGGCACAGTCCTCGAGACAGCCGCTGATGGCGATCTTGAACTTGCGGGGCAAGTTTGCGTATTCACGGTTGCCCGTGAAGAAGGCCGAGATGGCCTGGGCCACCGGGAAGGCCTCCACCACTTCGGAGGCGTCGATGCCCGAGACCGGGCAGGCGCAGACATTGCGGGCCGAGTCCCCGCAGGCCTGCACCGTGGTCAGGCCCACCTCCCAGAAGCGCTGCCAGATGCGCGGCACGTCGGCGATGCGGATCCAGTGAATTTGGATGTCCTGGCGCGTGGTGAGGTCGGCGTAACGGTTGCCGAAGACAGCGCTGTCGTCCGGGCCTTCGCCATAGGCGTCCGCCGCTACACCGATCTCGCGGACTTGGGCCGCCGTCATAACCCCGCCCGGCACCTTGATCCGCATCATGAAAGCGTCACCGCCCTGCCGCTGCGGATACATGCCGACCCACTTCAGACGCTCGACCTCACCGGGCACCTTGTTGATGGAGGCCGCGCCTTGCTTGGAGTAAGTGTCGATGACGGCCTGGGCCACTTCGAAGGGATGGCGGGCCAGCTTGAACTGCTCGACCGGATTCAGCTCTCCGATGTTGCGGTAGGGATGGATGAATTTCAGGCCGCGATCGCGCCGGCCCCGGAACTCCATCCCGTAGGGGTTGTCCAAGTCGCGAGGCACTAGGCGTGCAATCCGCACTCGGACTTGTCCAGGCCGGCCCAGCGGCCAGCCCGTACGTCTTCACCCTCACCCACCGGACGGGTGGTCGGCGCGCAGCCGATCGAGAGGTAGCCCTGGCTCACCAGCGGGTGTTCGGGCAGGTCGTGGTCCTTCAGGTACGAAGAGATGTCATCGCCGGTCCAGGTGACCAGCGGGTTGATCTTGACCAAACCGAAGCCACCGTCCCAACTCACGATGGGGGCGTCCGCCCGGGTCGGTCCGTCGGAGCGCTTCAATGAAGTCAGCCAGGCCTTCTTTCCAGCCAGGGCTTGGCGCAGTGGCGCCACTTTGCGGAACTGGCAGCACTGGGCCGACCCGCACGGACAGGCGGCCGCCTCCGGACCGGGCTTGGTCACCGTCAGATTGAGGTCGTAACGGGCGCGTGTCGCCTCCACGAATTCGAGAGTTTCGGGAAAGTGAGCCTCGGTGTCGAGAAACACGACCTCGATCCTGGGAGCCACCTTGGTGGCCAGGTCGATGAGGACGATGTCCTCGAAGGAGGCGGCCAGGACGATCGAGTCGCCGAACTGCTCGATGGCCCACCGGATGATCTTGCTGGCCGGTGCGGTCTCGAGCTGTTTGGAGACAGTGGCGAGGTCCTCGGCGTTCACTGACTGCGCAGTCACATCCATATTCTCGACCCGTTCCCTTCTCCCTGGCGGAGGTGTCCCCTCGGTTGGTCCGGCGGTCCCACCCCACGTGGCCCGTTCCGGCCGCTTGACGCCCGGCGGAATGCCTCTAAAGTATACATGACCAAAATGGTCATGATTTAGGGGACCAGTGGACAGCGCACCCGCCTTCAACCCAGGGACAACCCGGCCTACCACCGCCCAAGTGCTCGCCGATCCGACGGGCGCATCGGTGACCGCGCTCGTCCGAAAGCCCGGCCGTCCCCTCGGCCACCTCGATCTGCTCGAGTCGCTTGCCATCTTCATCATTCGAGAGGTAGCGGCGGAAGCTGAGCGCCCTGTCCTCCTTTTCAGCGGCGGCAAGGATTCGGCCGTCCTGCTGCACCTGGCCGCCAAGGCCTTCCTGCCCACTCGCATTCCGTTCCCGGTGATGCACGTTGACACCGGGCACAACTTCTCCGAAGTTCTCGACTACCGCGACACCCAGGTGGCCAAGCTCGAGGCCAAGCTGATCATCGCCTCCGTACAGGACTCGATCGATCAGGGCCGGGTGGCCGACCCTGGGCCGAATGCCTCGCGCAACCGGCTCCAAACCACCACGCTGCTCGACGCCATCAACGCCAACAAATTCGACGCCGCCTTCGGGGGGGCCCGGCGAGACGAGGACAAGGCGCGAGCCAAGGAGCGAGTCCTCTCTTTCCGTGACGCGTTCGGCCAGTGGGACCCCAAGCGCCAGCGGCCCGAGCTCTGGCAGCTCTACCAGGGGACGGTGAAGCCGGGTGAACACTTGCGCGCCTTCCCGCTGTCGGACTGGACCGAACTCGACATCTGGCAGTACATCCGTCGTGAGGGCATCGAGCTTCCGTCCATCTACTACGCCCACCCCCGCCGGGTCATCGAGCGCGACGGCATGTTGTTGGCCGAGAGCGAGTGGGTTCAGCCCGAGGGCGATGAGGTCGTGCAGGAGTTGATCGTGCGCTACCGCACCGTGGGCGATGCCACCTTGACGGGCGCCGTGCGCTCCAGCGCGGCAACCGTCGACGACATCATCCGTGAGGTCGCCGCTTCCCGCATCTCGGAGCGGGGTGCCACCCGAGGCGACGACCGATTCTCTGAGACTGCGATGGAGGATCGAAAGCGCGAGGGATACTTCTAGGACCATGACCAAGCCCAGCGCGCCGTCCGATGGCGGTCAGGCGCTCGGCGCCGACACCATGGACCTGTTGCGCTTCGCCACCATCGGGTCCGTCGACGACGGCAAGAGCACACTGATCGGGCGGCTCCTCTTCGACACCCGCCAGCTCTTCGAGGACCAGATTGACGCCATCAACGTGGCCTCAGAGCGTCGCGGGCTCGGCGAGGTGGATCTGTCGTTCGTCACTGACGGCCTACGGGCCGAGCGCGAGCAGGGCATCACGATCGACGTGGCCTACCGTTACGCCGCCACCCCACACCGCAAGTTCGTCATTGCCGACTGCCCCGGACACGTGCAGTACACGAGCAACATGGCCACCGGAGCGTCCACGGCCGATCTCGCCCTGGTGCTGGTCGACGCCACGGGCGGACTGCGAGAACAGACCCGCCGTCACATCTGCATCGCCGCCCTCCTCGGGGTCGACCAGTTGGTGGTCTGCGCCAACAAGATGGACCTGGTCGGCTGGGACAAGTCGGCCTATCAGAACATCGTCGACGAGATGGAGACGTTGTCGCACGGCCTGGGCGTTCGCTCGTGCACCGTGATCCCGATCTCGGCCCTTCAAGGTGACAACGTGGTGGAGCGGGCTGACCTGGCGCCCTGGTACGACGGGCCGACCGTGCTCGATGCGCTCGAGTCAGCTGAAGCAGGTGGCTGGGCCTCCCAGCACGGCCTGCGGCAGGGCAACGGCGGCCGGCTCCCGGTCCAGTGGGTGCTGCGCCAACCCGGTGGTGGCCGCAGCTACGCCGGAATGGTCAGTGGCGGTCCGTTCCGCACCGGCGATCCAGTGATCGTGCTGCCCGAAGGCCAGTACTCCACCATCAAGGCCATCGAGACGGCAGATGGTCCGATCTCCCGCGCCGAGGTGGGGCTGTCGGTCTCGATCAAGCTCGACGACGAGTTCGACGTCTCCCGGGGCGACCTGATCTCCTCGCTGGAGGAACAGCCCACGGTGACCGACCAGTTCGAGGCAACTGTGTGCTGGTTCGGCGACCATCCCCTGGTGACCGGCGACCGCGTCAAGCTCAAGCACACCACCCGGGTCACCCCGGCCATCGTCGAACGGGTCGACGGCATCTTCGACGTCAACACGCTCCAGGTCATCGAAGCCACCGAGCTCAAGGAGAACGACATCGGCATCGTGCAACTGCGCACGGCCGCACCGCTCGCCCTCGATGACTACCGGGTGGACCGCATCACAGGCAGCTTCGTCCTCATCGATGAACTGAGCTTTGCCACCGTGGCCGCCGGCATGTCTGGCCCGCCCCGCATTCATGGCTGAGCAGCCGGCTCCGCTCGTCCCCCACGCCCTCTTCCCGGTCGCGCTCGATGTGGCCGGGAAACCTTGCCTCGTCGTCGGCGGCGGCCCGGTGGCCCGGCGCAAAGTCGAATCTCTTCTGCGCTGCGGCGCCCGGGTTACCGTCATCGCATCTGAGGTGTGTGCCGAGCTCGCCACCCTGGCCCCACTCTCTTTCGAATCCCGTCCGTATCAGTCGGGCGACGTCGGCGGATTCCGATTGGTGATCACCGCCACCGGACGGCCCGACGTCGATGGTGCGGTGGCGGCTGAGGCCGAGCGGGCCGGGATCTGGGTCAACAGCGCTGACGATCTCGAACACTGCTCATTCACCCTCCCGGCGGTGCACCGCGACGGGCCGGTCACGGTCGCCGTCTCCACCGACGGTGCCAGTCCGGCCCTGGCCAGTTGGCTCCGGGACCGGCTGGGCGGTCAGATCATTGGTGCCGGCGCCCTGGCCGAGCTCCTGGCGGGAGCTCGACGCCGCCTCAAAGATGCCGGTGTCTCGACCGAACTGGTCGACTGGGTCACGCTGCTCGATGGCCCCCTCCCATCGCTGGTGGCCGAGGGTCGGATGGCGGAAGCTCAGGCTCTGCTCGAGATAGGCCTTTTGCCTCATGTGGAGCGCGGCAACCTGGAGTGAGAATTGGAGAAGGCGAAGGGGGAGGACGCCCATGCCTTCAGGGCTGAGCCAGCATGATGCCCGAACCGAGCAGCAAGAGCACCACACATCCCACCGCCGCCAGGTTCATCACCTTGAGGTCACCGAGGACGGCTGGGTCCGCCGGGATCCCCTCGGAGATCGGCGTGACCAGCAGGCTCTGTACCCGGCGCTCGGCTGGCCACAGGACGCCTTCGGCCAGCAGGACCACCACCACGAAGAGTCCGAGCCCGAGCGTCACCCAGCTGTCGTGGAGCGAGTAGGCCCCTTTGCTCATGGCGAGCAGGGCAAACCCGAATATGGGGATCCCGTACATGATGCGCCCAGCCCAGTTCACCCCCTGCTTGAAGTAGCGGGCCATCGATTCGGGCAGTGGGCTGGACCGGTCCACCAGGGTGCGCAGGCGAGAGGCCGTGGCCGCGCTGGTAATAGTCGTAGCCAGACCGACCACCACACAGGCCACATGAAAAATCAGGACGATGTCGAAGGCCGCTCCGTCAGGTTGGCGGGTCACGACCGTTATCTTCATCGATGGCTACGTTCCACGTGGAGTCGGGGGACCGCTATGCCGTCTGGAGAGGCCCTCCAGCCTGTACCGTAGAAGTGAAAGGGAAATCGACTTCGACAGATGGTCACAATGGCATTTCGACAGGGCGAAAAGCGATGAACCAGCTGCGGCTCGATCCGTTATCGGGGCGCTGGGTTGTCGTCAGCCCAGGGCGCTCCGAGCGCCCATACTCCTTCGTGACGCGCACACCGTGGGTGAACGAGGTGCCGCCCCGTCCCTGCCCTTTCTGCCCCGGCAACGAAGAGGACACCCCGCCCGCCCTCGAGACCTATGGCCCCTCGGGCAGCTGGTTGGTCCGGGTCGTGCCCAATCTCTACCCGGCCTTCGAGGGCGATGAGCCGTTCGTGGTGGCCAACCGCGGACCTGTCTTCACCCAGGCCACCGCCGGAGGGATCCACGAGATCCTCATCTTCTCCCCCGAGCACGACACCACCTGGGGCATGTTGAGCCAAGAGCAGATCGAACTGGTCATGGCGGCACTACGGGATCGGCTCGAGGAGCACGCCCAGCAACCCAACATCCGGTACACCCAGGCCATCGTCAACTCCGGTCGGGAGGCGGGTGCTTCGCTCGAGCACCCGCACGGACAGTTGCTCGGTATGTCGTTCATCCCGCGGGAACTGGCCGAGGAGCAAGCTCGCTTCGCTCGCTTCGCCGGCTCCTGCCTCCTGTGCACCACCATCGAGGCCGAAGAGGACTCGGGGCAGCGGGTCATCTACGCCAACGACCGCGTGGTCGTCGTCTGCCCGTTCTGGAGCGCCCTGCCCTACGAGATGCTGGTGCTGCCACGGGAGCACAACCCGCATCTTCACCGGAGCCCGACCGAAGATCTGCTGGCGGTGGGCGAGGCCATCCGCCGAGCCTTGGGCCAGATGGCGTACTCCGTCGGCGACGTGGCCTACAACATCGTGTTCCACTCCGCCCCTTACCGGGTCGGTGAGCCGTACCACTGGCACGCGCACATCTGGCCCAAGGCCACCACCACGGCCGGATTCGAACTGGGCACCGGCGTCGCCATCAACGTCGTCTCACCCGAAGAGGCGGCCGAAACCCTCCGCAGTTCCGTTCTGACCCACTACTAACGAGGCCTGACCGACCGGGTCAGCTCGAAGAAGGCGATCAGGTTCCGAACCATCTCCCGGTCGGGCCCGGTCAGTCCCAAGATGCCCGGCGTTCCCAAGTAGCCGGTGACCAGGGCGCGCCGATTCCGGGCTTCCCAGGCCTGCCCGAGACCGGTCAGACCCAGCCGGCCGGCGGGGTCGCGCTCGGTCGCCGCCGCTTCGCTGGCCTGATGGAGCGACCACAGCAGGTCGGCCACGTCGCCCAGCGGTGAGCGGCCTCCGGGCACGGCCTCGCCCGGGAGGACGCCACCCGGAGCGCAATCGCTGATGACCCAACCCTGATCGGTCCGATCGGTCCGCCCGAGATGCAGGTCGCCATGGGTTCGTATGACCGGCAGGCGGACATCGGCCTGTCGCAGTGAGGCCATGAGGTCGGACACGCCGGGTGCCTCGAGCAACGACGGGTCGGCCTCGGCGATCACCTTCTCCCCCTCGGCGATCCAGTCGGCCACCGCCTCGGGGCGGCGGTCGAAGGCCCGATCAAGCGCCAGATGCAGACGGGCCGCCATGGTGCCGAGCGCAAAGGCCTCCTGGCCGAAGTCGCCACCGGCCTCTTCGGGCTCATTACCGGAGGCGTAGAGGTCACGGAGAGAAGTCAGCGCCAAGGCCCACCCGCTGGCCCGATCGGCCAAGGGCTCTTGCACCACACCGAGATCGCGCCCTTCCCAGACCCACCGCACCAGGGGGGCGGCCACATGATTGAAGCCGGCCCGCTCGAGCGCCATCATCATGTCGACTTCGGGCCGTGGATCCTCCTTGATCCAATGGAACACCATCAGGTCGCCCCGGTCGGCGCAATCGAGCACCATTGTGTCCTCGTCATCACGCCGCACCAGGACCGAGCCGGTCCGTGGTTCGACCCCACGCAGAGTGGCCAGGGTGAGGGGTGCCAGGTGGGCGTCGCACAACGCGTCGGTGCACACGGCCAAACCCACCTCGTCGTCGAGCAACCCGAGCGTGCATTCATCCGACGGGCGCAGGAAATGCGCTTCGTCGCCCACTGATCGGAGCCCGATCACTACATGGGCCAACCGCGAGCCCACCTCGGCCACCACGTCGAGGAGGCCGGGCCGGCCGGGCCGGATCACCTCGGCCCGCACGATCGTTACCTGGTCACCGGCGTCGGCCCCTCGTTGTGCCAGCCACGACTGGACCAAGGAGCGGACGGCCGACGGTTCGATCATCCCGGTCCTGTCGCTCCCTCGGAGACCAGGTCGAACCACAAGAACCCGTAGGGCGGCAAGGTGATCATGTACGGCTCGTCGGTGATGACCGGGAAGGGCACACGACCCAGCACCTCGTGCGGCACCGAACCCGCCCACTTGGCCAGGGCCAGTTCCACGGGCTGGGCAAAGCGGCTGAGATTGTGCACGCAGAGCACGGCCTGGAAGCGACGCACCACCTCGTCGGAGGCACTCTCGTTGCCGGCCGGAACGGTACGGGCCATGACATTCAAACGGCCCCATTCCGGTGCGGCGTCGTAGACGGGAGCAGGCGCCCCCACCGCCCCGGGTGCGCTGGTCAGGATGTCGGAAACTTCACCCGAACGCATGTAGGCCAGCACAGACGGGTTGGCGCACGGGAGCACTTCCATCTCACCCGCACCCATCACCGGGAGCGTCCTCCGCTCGATCAAGAGGCGGCGCAACCAGTGCAGGAACGATCCCTGGTTGCGCAGCTGGGCCTCGACATTCACCGCACTGAAACCGTAAACCGGGTCCATGAGCGGGGGCAGGTAGAGCTGGGCGAAGTCGGCCTTGGAGAAGCCGCCATTGCGGTCAGGCGACCACTGCATGGGCGTGCGCACCGAGTCGCGGTCACCGAGGTAGATGTTGTCCCCCATCAAGAGCTCGTCGCCGTAGTAGATGACCGGGCTCCCCGGCATCGAGAGCAACAAGGCGTAGAGCAGCTCAGCTGTGCGCCGGTCGTTGTCGATCAGGGGAGCCAGACGCCGGCCAATGCCCATGTGGCGCTTCATCCGCGGGTCCTTGGCGTACTCGGCAATCAGGTAGTCCCGCTCTTCTTCGCTGACCTGTTCGAGGGTGAGCTCGTCGTGGTTGCGCAGGAAGATGGCCCACTGGCAGCCGTCGGGGATGGCCGGGGTCTGAGCCAGGATCTCGGTGATCGGATAGCGCTGCTCCCGGCGCACCGACATGAACAGGCGCGGCATCAGCGGGAAGTGGAAGCACAGGTGGCACTCGTCGCCGTCGCCGAAGTAGTCGGCCACGTCGCTGGGCCACCCGTTGGCCTCGGCCAACAGGATGCGGCCGGGGTAGTCGGCTTCGAGCTGCTTGCGGACCCGCCTGATGAAGGCGTGCGTTTCGGGCAGATGCTCGCCTGAGGTCCCATCGCGCTGGTACAGGTAGGGCACGGCATCGAGCCGGAACCCGTCGAAGCCAAGGTCGAGCCAGAACCGCACCAGGTCGATCATGGTGTCGGCCACTTCAGGGTTGTCGTAGTTGAGATCGGGCTGGTGGTGATAGAAGCGGTGCCAGTAGTACTGCTGGCGGGTGTCGTCCCAGGTCCAGTTGGACCGCTCCACGTCGGTGAAAACTACGCGGGCGTCCGGCCAGCGCTGGTCGTCGTCGTTCCAGACGTACCAGTCGGCCTTGGCATTGTCGCGCGACGACTTCGACTCGATGAACCACGGGTGCTGGTCGCTGGTGTGGTTCATGACCAGGTCGGCGATGACCCGGATGCCGCGGCGGTGGGCGTCCTCGAGAAATGCCACCAGGTCCCCGATGCTGCCGTAGTCCGGATGCACGTTGAAGAAGTCGCTGATGTCGTAGCCGCCGTCCCGGAACGGTGAGGGATAGAAGGGCAGCATCCAAATGCAATCGATGCCCAGCCATTCGAGGTAGTCCAACTTCTCGCGCAGGCCACGCAGATCGCCGGTGCCGTCGTCGTTGGCGTCGAAGAAGCCGCGGATCAGCACCTCGTAGAAGACGGCGTGCTGGAACCATCGCACCGACGGGTCGAAGGGACCCTCTCCCGCGCTGACTGGAATCGGGGGCGAGCTCATCGGCCGACGAAGGTCGCCCGACCCGGACCCTTCTCGAGGAAGGACGTGATGCCGCGTCGCGCGTCCTCCGTGGCGGCGGCGGTAGCGAAGGCCTTCTGCTCGATGCCCAGTCCGTCGGCCAGAGAGCCCTCGAGACCCCGGTCGACCGCCGACTTGGCCATGGCATGGGCTACCAGCGGGCCCTGGGCGAACTCAGCGGCCCAAATGAGCGCCTCCTCGAGCACCTGGTCGGCGGCCACCACCCGGTTCACCAGCCCGATGGCCAGGGCCTCCTCGGCCCGGACCTGGCGCCCGGTCATGATCAATTCCTTGGCCCGGGACGAGCCGATAAGGCGCGGCAACCGCTGGGTGCCCCCGCCGCCCGGGATGACCCCGAGCAGCACTTCGGGCAGCCCCAGCTTGGCGTCATCGCCGCAGAGGCGGAAGTCGAAGGACAGCGCCAGCTCCAAACCGCCGCCCAGCGCGTAACCGTTGATGGCCGCGATGGTGACCCGCGGGATGGCGGCGATGGCGCTGAGGGCGCTGGTGAAGTTGGCACCGACGCCTTTGGCACCCGCCCCTTCGTCGAGCTCGATGATGTCGGCGCCGGCCGCAAAGATCCTGCGCCCACCCCAGAGCACCACGGCCCCCGGTGGATCCTCCGTCAGCTCCTGAGCCACCTCGTAGAACTGGCCCAGCACTGTGCCCGAAAGAGCGTTGGCCTTGGGGCGGTCCAGCCGGACCAGGGCCACGCCGTCGGGGCGACGCTCGATACTGACGAAGCGCTCGCTCATCTCGTTCACCGTACCGGACCTGTGACTGCCCGTTTAGGGCTCGAGCAGGCGTTCAGCTGCTTGGTACGGGTCGAGCTCGCCGGCCACCAGTTGCTTCACCGCGGTGGCGAATTCCTCCTGGGATGCCACCTCGGCCACCCGGGCCGCCGCATGGGCTAACAGGACCCCGCGCAGCTCGTGGCTCAGCCGCTCAGCCCGGCGGGCCAGGAGCTGACCGCTCGACTCGAGATGGGCCCGGTGCTCCGCCACCGCCTGCCAAAGTTCGGCACAGCCCTGGCCAGTGGTGGCGATGGTGTCGAGGATCTGCGGACGCCAGGTCCCCGGAGGCGAGAGCTCGAGCATTCCCTCGAGGTCCCGCCGGGCTTCACGCTGCCCCGGCCGGTCGGCCTTGTTGATGACGAACAAGTCGGCCACTTCGAGCAGTCCCGCTTTGTTCGCCTGCATGGAGTCACCCCAGCCCGGCGTCACCACCACGATGGTGGTATCAGCGGCTGACGCGATGTCGACTTCCATCTGGCCCACCCCGACCGTCTCGATGAGCACCACGGGAAGTCCAGCCGCACCGAGTACCCGCACCGCGTCGGGCACCGCCAGGGCCAGCCCGCCCAGGTGCCCGCGTGTGGCCATAGAGCGGATGAACACGGTCGGGTCGAGGGCGTGGCGACCCATGCGCACCCGGTCCCCGAGGATGGCCCCACCGCTGAAGGGCGAGGTCGGATCGACGGCCAGCACCCCGAGCTGCGGTACCGGCTCGGACACCGGGGCGGGCCACCCCTTGCGCACTTGCTCGATCAACTGGTCGGTCAGCGTCGACTTGCCCGAACCGGGCGCTCCGGTCAGGCCCACGGTGAATGGCACGGCGCTGCGGTAAGCCAGGCCGGCCACCTCGTAGCCCTGGTCGCCACCACGTTCGACGTAGGACAGCAGGCGGGCCAGCGCCACCCGGTCACCCTGGCGAGCCTCGGCCAGCAGATCGGCGGGTGCGGTCGGCGTCTGGCGGGTCATTGCCCGGACACGGTGGCACCCAAGGCATTGAGGGTGCCCACCAGGTCCTCGTAGCCGCGTTCGATGTGGTGCGCGCCGCTCACCACCGTCTCACCGTCGGCCACCAAGCCGGCCAAGACCAGAGCGACCCCGGCTCGGATGTCGGGTGCCCGCACCGGAGCACCCACCAGCGTGGGTACACCGCGCACCACGGCGTGGTGCCCCTCGGTCTTGATCTCCGCCCCCATGCGGCGCAGTTCCTCCACGTAACGGAAGCGACCGGAGAAGAGGTTCTCGGTCAGGATGCCGACGCCGTCGGCCACCGACAGCAGGGCCACCAGCAACGGCGAGTAGTCGGTCGCCACGCCCGGATAGGGCAAGGTGGCCACATCGGCCGAGACCAGCCGCCCGCTAGCCGTGGCCCGCAACCCGTTCGGGCCCATCTCGGTCGTCACTCCCATCTGGTGCAGCTTGCGCAGCAGCATTTCCATGTGTTCTGGGCGGGCATCGACCACAGTCACCTCGCCGCCGGTGACACCCGCTGCCGCCAGGTACGTGGCGGCGACCACGCGATCGGGCACCACGGTGTGCTCGGTCGGGTGCAGCTCGTCCACGCCCTCGACCTCGATGCACGAGGTCCCCGCCCCACGCACCACCGCGCCCATAGAGGTGAGCATGGCGGCCAGATCGATGATCTCGGGTTCCTTGGCCGCGTTGTCGATCACCGTCGTCCCCTTGGCCAGCACGGCCGCCATCAGGAGATTGTCAGTGGCGGTGTGGCTCGGATACTCGAGCACCACCCGGGTCCCCACCAACCGGGCGTCTTCGACCCATCCTTTGACCTCACCCCGAGCCGATTCGAAGCGGGCGCCCATGGCCGAGAGGCCGTTGATGTGAAAGTCGATGGGCCGATCACCGAAGTCGTCGCCCCCGGGCAGAGGCATGTGCACTTCCCGGCAGCGGGCTAGTAGGGCACCCAGGACGACCACCGAAGCGCGCATGCGCTCGACCAGCTCGTAAGGTGCCGCCGGCTGGAGCTGGTCCGCCGGCGGTGAGGTCACGGCCAGGTCACCATCGCCCCGGCGCTCCACCGTGGCTCCCAGAGCCCGCAGAACGTCGGCCATGGAGTCGACGTCGTCGATCCGGGGCACGTTGCGCAGAACGGTGCAGCCCTCGGCCAGCAAGCAGGCCACCATCAGCTTGAGGGCTGAGTTCTTGGCGCCGCCGGCCCGCACCTTTCCGGCCAGCGGCCCGGCCGGCCTCACCACGATGCGCTCCACGGCCCCAAGTATCGCCGCTAGGACGAGCACGGCCCCGATTTCGGGCTGGAGCACCCACTATGGTCATGGCCCATGGCCGCACCCCGCCAAGCTCCCGACCGCAACTTGGCCATGGAGCTGGTGCGCACTACCGAAGCGGCCGCCATGGCGGCCAGCCGATGGATGGGCCGGGGCGACAAGATCGGTGCCGACGGGGCCGCCGTCGAGGCAATGCGCGTTGTGCTCTCGAGCGTGCCCATGGACGGTGTCGTGGTCATCGGCGAGGGCGAGAAGGACAATGCCCCGATGCTCTACAACGGGGAGCGCATCGGTGACGGTACCCCACCCGAGACCGACATCGCGGTCGATCCCATCGACGGGACCACGCTGACGGCGCTGGGGCGGGGCGGCGCGCTGGCTGTCATCGCCGTGTCCGAGCGGGGCACCATGTTCGACCCGGGCCCCTGCGTGTACATGGAGAAGCTGGCAGTGGGGCCACGGGGGAAGGGCTCGGTCGACATCCGCAAATCCCCCACCGAGAACCTCCACTCCCTGAGTAAGGCCCTCGGGCGCCCGGTCCGTGACCTCACCGCGGTCATCCTCGACCGGCCGCGCCACGATGACCTGATCAACGAGGTGCGGGCCACCGGTGCCCGCATCCGCCTCATCACCGACGGCGATGTAGCCGGTGCCATCGCCACCGGGTGGCCCGGTGCGGGCACCGACATCCTCTTCGGCATCGGCGGCACTCCCGAAGGCGTGCTGGCGGCGGCCGCCCTCAAGTGCATGGGTGGGGAGATCCAGGGGCGCCTCTATCCCCGTGACGAGGGCGAGCGGAAGGCAGCGATCGAGGCCGGCTACGAGCTGGACGCTGTGCTGACCACTGACGATCTCGTGCGGGGCAACAACTGCTTCTTCGCCGCCACCGGCATCACCGACGGCGAGCTGCTCCAGGGCGTGCAGTACCACGAGTTCGGGGCGACCACCCAGTCATTGGTCATGCGCTCGAAGTCGGGCACCCTGCGCAAGATCGACGCCAACCATGCGCTGCACAAGCTGGCGGAGTTCAGCTCCATCTCGTTCGCCTGAGCGAACGAACTACTCGGGCGAGCTCGCCACCTCGAGGCGGAGTTCGGCCCGGGCCAGCGCCTTCTCCGCCTCGGCCAGGGCAATGTCGGCCGCGCCTTCCTCGTCCCCGAGGTCGGCGGAACCGCCCCGACCGGAGCTGAGCTCGGCCACTCGCTGTGTCGCCGACTCCCTGGCCTGTTCGGCCCGCGGCACGTCGATTTCCTCGGCCAGCTCGGCGATGCCGGCCAGCACGGTCACTCGGGTCGAGAGGCCGGGCAGCGGACCGTCGCCTTCGGCCAGCCCCTCGGCCGCGCCGGGACTGGTGTCGACCTGAAGGAACCCGCCGTGCACGGCCAGGCGCAGGAGACCGCCCTCGGCCTGTTCGATCTTGAGCTGGCAGGGGACCACATCGCCGACCAGTGGCGTGTGGCCGTCGAGCACGGTCAAGTCGCCCTCCGACGTGGCCAACACGACGGAGGTGGCACCTCCGGCTACCAGTGACTGTTCGGGCGTGACAACTACCACGCCGAAGACGCCGTCGGCCACTAGCCGGTCCCTTCCTCGAGCGTCTTGGCCTTGGCCAGCACCGACTCGACGCCACCGACGTTCAGGAAGGCTTGCTCGGGGATGTTGTCGAGGTCACCGTTGACCAACGCTTCGAAGGACTCGACCGTCTCGTCGATCGGCACGTTGATGCCCTTGACGCCGGTGAAGACCTCGGCCACGAAGAAGGGTTGCGAGAGGAAGCGCTGGATCTTGCGAGCCCGCTGCACGGTGACCCGGTCCTCTTCGGACAGCTCGTCCATCCCGAGGATGGCGATGATGTCCTGTAGTTCCTTGTAGCGCTGCAGCACCTCTTGGACCCGGCGAGCCACGGCGTAGTGCCGCTCACCCACGATCTCGGGGGCCAGGATGTTCGAGGTTGAGCCCAGCGGGTCGACGGCCGGGTAGATGCCGAGCGCGGCGATCTGCCGCGAGAGCTCAGTCGTAGCGTCGAGGTGGGTGAAGGTAGTGAAGGGCGCTGGGTCCGTGTAGTCGTCAGCCGGGACGTACACGGCCTGCAGCGAGGTGATCGACTTCCCCTTGGTCGAGGTGATCCGCTCCTGCAGCTCGCCCATCTCGTCGGCCAGGGTCGGCTGGTACCCCACGGCCGAAGGCATGCGGCCCAGCAGTGTCGACACCTCGGAACCGGCCTGGACGAAGCGGAAGATGTTGTCGACGAACAGCAGCACGTCCTGGTTCTGCACGTCACGGAAGTACTCGGCCATGGTCAGGGCGGCCAGGGCGACCCGGAGACGGACGCCCGGAGGCTCGTCCATCTGGCCGTAGACCAGAGCGGCCTTGTCGATGACGCCTGACTCCTGCATTTCAAGCCACATGTCGGTGCCCTCACGGGTACGTTCGCCCACACCGGCGAACACCGACACACCACCGTGCTCTTGCGCCACCCGGTGGATCATCTCCTGGATGATGACGGTCTTGCCCACGCCGGCACCGCCGAAGAGGCCGATCTTGCCGCCCTGTACGTAGGGTTCGAGTAGATCGATCACCTTGATCCCGGTCTCGAACATCAGAGCCCGGGGCTCGAGCTGGTCGAACGCCGGTGGGCGACGGTGGATCTCCCAGTAGTCGTCGACCTCACCGATCTTGTCGGTGTCGAGCGGCTGACCCAGGACATTGAATACGTGGCCGAGCACGGCGTTGCCCACCGGGACGGTGATGCCCCGGCCCAGGTTCCGCACGGCTGCCCCACGGACCAGACCATCGGTCTGCTGCATGCAGATGCAACGAACACGGCCGTCACCAATCTGCTGGGCCACTTCGGCCGTGATGGCGCTGGTGGTCCCGTCCAGCTCGATCTCGAACTGGACAGCGTGATTGATCTCAGGCAGGGCGTGCGGTGGGAATTCCACGTCGATGACTGGGCCGGTGATGGCGACGACACGGCCGTCTTCCAGCGTCCCTGCCGGGGTGGTGTCCTGTTGGGCGGTGGTGGTCATTAGGTCAATCTCCCTTCGACTGGCGAAGCGCCTCGGCGCCGCCGACGATTTCCATGATCTCGGTGGTGATGGAGTCCTGACGGGCCCGGTTCATCACCCTGGTGAGCGTGCGCACGAGTTCGTCCGCGTTGTCGGTGGCGGCCGCCATGGCCCGCTGCTGGGCCGTGAAGAAGGCTGCAGTGCCTTCGAGCAAGGCGGCGAAGATCTCAGCTTCGAGGGCACGGGGCGCCAGCTCGACCAGCAGCTTCTCCGGCTCTGGTTCGAATTCGGTGTAGCCGTGAAGCTGTTCGGTGTGAGTCAGGTCGTCGATGCCGCCCTCGCTCCCCTCCTCCTCGGTGGGCAACGGTAAAGGCAAGACCTGCTGCGTTTCAACCCGCTGGGTCCCAGCCGAAATGAACCGGGTCGACACCATCTGGATGAGGTCGATCTCGCCGGCCACGAACGGCGCGGCCACGGTGGCTGCTATCTCGCGGGCATCAGAGAACTCGGGACGGTCGGCCACTCCCAAGAAGGCGCGAGAAATGTCGACACCGCGGTAGCGGAAATAGCTCGGGCCCTTCTTCCCCACCACCCACAGCGTGACCTCGGCCCCGTTGCGGCCGTACTCGGCCAGCAGCCGCTCGCTGGCCCGCAGGACGCCTGAGTTGTACGAGCCGGCCAGGCCGCGGTCACCGACGATGGCCAGGACTCCGACCCGCTGCGGGGACTCCGGCGTGCCCAGCAACTTGGCCGCGGCCGTCGGATCGGCCGCGGCCGTGACGCGCAGGATGCGCTCCATGCCCTCGCGGTAGGGACGGTTGGCGGCAATCCGCGCCTGGGCGCGTACGATCCGCGAGGCCGCGATGAGCTCCATCGCCTTGGTGATCTTCCTGGTGGACTGCACGCTGCGGATGCGACGCCGCAGGACGCGCTCTTGGCCTCCGGCCATCGATCAGTCGACCTTCCCCGTGTCGAAGCCTTCGACGAACGCGGTCAGGCCCTTGTCGAGTTCATCGCCGTCAGGTAGGGCACCGGTGGTGCGGATCGTCTCGAGCACGCCCGGGTGGTTGCCTTTGAAGTACTCGATCACCTCGTCGGCGAAACGTCGGACCTCGCTGACCGGCACGGTGTCGGCCCAGCCCTTGGTACCGGCGTAGATGACGAGGACCTGCTCCTCGACGGGCTCGGGCTGGTTCTGCGGCTGCTTGAGCAGCTCGGTCAAGCGGTAGCCCCGGTCCAGTTGGGCCTGGGACACCTTGTCCAGTTCGGAACCGAACGTGGCGAAGGCCTCGAGCTCGCGGAACTGGGCCAGGTCGAGCTTGAGGGTGCCGGACACCTGCTTCATGGCCTTGACCTGTGCCGCGCTACCGACCCGACTCACCGAGTTCCCGACGTTGATGGCAGGGCGGACGCCGGAGTTGAACAGGTCGGTCTCGAGGAAGACCTGGCCGTCGGTGATGGAAATCACGTTGGTCGGGATGTAGGCCGAGATGTCGCCGGCCTTGGTCTCGATGATGGGCAGTGCCGTCAGCGACCCCCCGCCCAGCGCGTCGGAAAGCTTGGCCGCCCGCTCGAGCAGGCGGGAGTGCAGGTAGAAGACGTCACCGGGGTAGGCCTCGCGCCCTGGTGGACGCCGCAGCAACAGTGACACCGACCGGTAGGCCTCGGCCTGCTTGGACAGGTCGTCGTAGATGATCAGGGCGTGCTCGCCGTTCTCCATCCAGTGCTGGCCCATGGCGCAGCCGGCGTAGGGAGCCAGGTACTTATAAGGGGCCGGGTCACCGGCCGAGGCCACCACGACCACGGTGTACTCCAGCGCGTTGTGGTCCTCGAGGGTGGCGACTGTCTGGGCCACCGATGAGTTCTTCTGGCCGATGGCGACGTAGATGCACTTCACACCCTGGCCGGCCTGATTGAGGATGGTGTCGATGGCCACCGTGGTCTTGCCGGTCTTGCGGTCACCGATAATCAACTCACGCTGACCACGGCCGATCGGGGTCATGGAGTCGATGGCCTTGATGCCGGTCTGCATCGGCTCGCTCACGGGTTGGCGTCCGACGATGCCGGGCGCCTGCACCTCCATCCGTCGGGTCTGATCGGTGTTGATGGGGCCTTTGCCGTCGAGCGGCTCACCCAGCGTGTTCACCACCCGGCCCAGCAGGGCGTCACCGACCGGAACGGTCTGGATGCGCCCGGTGGCCTTGACCGTCTGCTCTTCCTCGAGGTTGTCGACCTCACCGAGGACCACGGCACCGATGGTGTCCTCGTCGAGGTTGAGCGCCAACCCGAGGGTCCCGTCTTCGAACTCGAGCAGCTCGTTGACCGCGGCGCCGGGCAGGCCCGACACCCGGGCGATGCCGTCACCGACCTCGACGATGCGACCGATCTGCTCGGTGCCGATGGCCGGCGTGTAGTCGGCCACGTGGCGCTGCAACGCCTCGGTGATCTCACTGGCGTCGATCGTCAGCTCTGCCATCAACCTGCTCCCTCTGTCTGTGTCGAACTTGCTGCTGAGCGGATCCCGCTCCGGTGGAACCCGCTGTCCTCCCAACCTGCTGGCACCAGATGCTCACGGAGGGCGTCGATGCGCCCCCTGGCCGTGGCATCCACCTGGACGTCGCCAATTTCGATCAATACGCCACTGAGGAGCGATTCGTCGATCTCCACCTGCAGCTCGACCGGCGCACCGGCCAGCTCGCCCAGCGACGCTGAGAGCGACGACCGCTGTGCCTCTTCAATGGGGGCCGCCGAACGTACCCGGGCGATGCGCCAACCTCGGGCCTTGGCCGTCTCCTCCACCAGGTAGTCGAGCGTGCCGACGATGTCACGGGCCCGGCCACCGACGACGGCGTAGCGAGCCAGAGCCAGCGTGGCCGGCTGCACCTTGCCCTCGAGCAGCTGGGCCACCAGGCCCTGGCGGGCTTCCACGTCCAGGTCTCGGTCGACCAGGGCGCTACGCAGCTGGGGGGTGTTGGCCACAATCCGAGCGAAGCGGAACAGGTCGTCCTCGACCGACTCCAGCTCTTGAGTCGAGAGATCCTCGTGCACCGCGGTGGCGTACCCGCTGACCCGCTGGCGCGAGGCCAACAGACTGAGCGACGGCTCCTCGTCGGCCTGGCCTTCGGCCACGTGCCGAGTTCGGGTCGCCACCCAGCCCAGCGCAGCCGGGACGTCGGTGGCACCGACCACGCCGGCGGCAAAGGCGGCCACGCGGCGGGCCGGCTCGGAGATTTTGCCCTCGAGCAGATCGAGCATGACCGCCCGTCGGTCCGGGCCGCGCACCGAGGTGTCGGTCAGGGCCGAGCGCAGCGAGCCATTGCCCAGCACCAGCTGCTCGACCGAACCGAGATCGGCGGCCACTTCGGCCAACGCGCCACTGCCGGCACTATCGATCACTGCCGCGGCATACCCCTGAAGGGTGGGGTTCACGAGCGCGCCCCTGAGGCATCCGCTCGCAGGGCGCTGACCGCTTCCTCAATGAGGTCGTGGTGCGCCTCGGCACTGACTTCACGGCTGATCACGCTCTCGACCAGGTCCATGACGACCTCGCCCAGACGGTTCGCCGCTTCCTCGACGGCGCGCTGGCGGGCCAGGGCCACTTCGGCCTCGGCACTGCCGACGATGCGCTCGTACTCCGCCTGGCCCCGGGCTTGGGCGCCGGTACGCACCGCCTCGGCGGTCCGGTCGGCCTGGGCCAGGATCTCCTGCGCCGTCTGACGGGCCTCCTCCAGCTTGTGGTGACGCTGGTCGTCGACTGCCGCTGCGTCAGCGGCCGCCTTGTCCGCCGCTTCGAGCGAGGCACGGATCTTCTCCCGTGTCTTCTCCATCCCCTCCCTTATCAGCGGAACCGGCCATTTCCGCACCAGGACGTAAAGGATGGCTAGGAAGACAATGACCTCAACGATGAAGTTCTTCACGGGCGAGCTCCGGAGCTGGTCGCAGCACCGCCGGTGGCGTCGGACCGCAGGGCACTGACCGCTTCTGCAATCAGGTCCCGGTGGGCTTCGACACTGACCGTTCGCCCGATGACGCGCTCGACCACATCCATGGCCATCTCACCCACGCGGTTCGCGGCCTCGTCGATGGCACGCTGCCGGGCCAGGGCAACCTCGGCCTCGGCACTGCCGACGATGCGCTCGAACTCCGCCTGGCCCCGGGTCTGGAAGTCGACCCGCACCGCCTCGGCGGTCCGGTTGGCCTCGACCACGACCTCGCGGGCCGAATGCCGAGCCTCTTCGAGTACAGCCCGACGCTCGTCGTCGGCCGCCAGCGCGTCGGCGCGCGCCTGATCGGCGGCGTCTTGCGAGGAGCGGATGCGCTCCTGACGCTCCGCCATCGCCGCGTTGATCGGGGGAAGGATCTTCCTCCCGACCACGTAGACGAGCACGAGGAAGATGATCAATTGGAAGATGAACGTCGCGTTGGGGAGGATGAAGATTCCAGCGGTCACGAGGCTCTCGGTCTCCGGATGGCAATCCGGTGTTGACGGCGGACGGGGTTGGACCCAGCCCGATGGTTACTTGACGGACTTGGCGGCGAAGACGTAGACGAAGACCACCATGAAGAGCAGGTTGATGAAGTACATGGCCTCGACCAGTCCCACCGTGATGAAGAAGTACTGGCGGGCTTTGGCCTCGATCTCCGGCTGACGGGCGATGGCCGCGATGGTCTGCGAACCGGCCAGGCCGTCACCGACAGCCGCACCAATGGCACCGCCGCCCAATGCCATACCGCCACCGACGAGCGCGCCAGCGACTCTGATGGCCCCTTCAACTGTGTCTGCTGCCATTGTTGTATCTCTCCTTATTTTGAGATTTTGAGAATTTGAGATGAGTAACGAGCTAGTGCTCTTCGGTGGACATGCCCAAGCCCAGATAGATGATCGTCAGTAGAGCGAAGATGAACGCCTGAATGGCACCGATGAACAGCTCGTCGAACGGCTTCCAGATCACCAGGCCGATCCATGAGGCGTACACCGGGAGCAGGGTGACGATCACACTGATCATCAGGAGGCCCGAGAAGATGTTCCCGAAGAGACGGAAGGTGAGGGTGATGGGCTTGGTCAGCTCCTCGATCACATTGATCGGGGTCATGACGCCGTAGGGCTGCGCGTAGTGCTTGAAGTAATTCTTCAGTCCCCTCGCCTTGATCGACTGGTAGTGCAGCAACGCCACCACGGTTACGGCCATGGCCAAGGGAAGGTTGACGTCCGACGTCGGTGGCGGGAACCAACCGGGGTCGCCGGTGGGAATGAAGGCGATCCAGTTGCAGACGAGGATGAAGAAGAAGATCGTCACGCCCAGGCCGACGAACTTCCGGCCCTGGGGCCCGATGGCTGAGTCGGTGAGGTCGGACACCTGTTCGGTGACGTACTCCCAGAACACCTGCAACTTGCCCGGTACCCCCGAGGTGACCTTTCTCTTCATCATGAAACCGAGCGTCATGATGAAGATGGCCGCAATGGCCGATGTCCACACCACGTCGAGGTCGACCGTGCCCAACCCAGGTATGTGCACGACTCCGCGGTGATCACCGATCGTGATGGTGCCGCCGGCCAGGAGCGCGATCACGAGATGCCCTGCGACACGACCACGCGCCCCACATTGACCACGAAGAAGAGCTGCATCACGACCAGGCCGATCACGGCACCGATGCCGAGCGGACCCTTGAGCAACAACAGTCCGACGGCGATCACCGTGATGACGCCGAGGCGGGTGAGGGTCTTGGTGCCCAGGGCCCGGCGGAGGACCTTGCGATCGGTGCTCCCACCGGTCTGCACCTTGGCCACGCCCGAATCAAGGAAGCGCAGGTTCAAGATGGCCAGGCCCAGCCCCAGCACGATGCCCAAGGCGGCCCACGGCTCGGACAGCAGCAGGGCGACGATCACGGCACCCCCGCCGGCGATGAGCGACGACACCATGGTGCGGCGGAGCACCTTGACCAGAGCCGTGCCCTCGAGATCGGACAGACCCGACATCAAGCCTGCCTCCCCGTCGCTACAGGTACTCGCGGATCTGCGAGACCACCAGGGCCACTGCGGCGACCAGCCCCAGCGCCAACCCCACCAGCAAGAGCGCTGGTGCGGTGTGAAATGCATTGTCCGCCCATAGTCCGAGACCCAGGCCGATGGCGACGCAGACCGCCGCCGACAGGCCCATGCCCAGAAAGGCGGCGGCACTGGGGAGCGGCTTGGGCTCCTTGGAGGAGGAGCCGGGCTCCGTCATCGGACGGGGCGCGCCAGACGAGGGTTACTTGACCACGCACGTGACTTCCTTCCCTTTACGCGGTGCGTGACGCGCGGGAATCCGACGTCCGGCGGGCCGCAGAACTGCGGCGGGCCGGGGCGAGGTGGACGGAGTACACAGGCCTCATCTTCGCATCTAGGCGCCGATCTCGTCCAAACGATTCAGGAGGGCAATCGGGCCACTTCAGCCGCCTGGGTCGGGGCGGCTGAGTCGGACCTGGGTCCCTGGTCCAGACCATCGTCGGCATCCTCCCCATTCCCCTTGCGCAAGCCCGGATGGAACAGGGTGTAGAGGCCCGCACCCAGGGCCAGGGCCCCCAGGGGGATGAAGGCGTTGACCCGCTGATTGAACAGCGGGAAAAGGACAAAGCCCGAGAGAATGGCCGTCCAGGCCCACAGGATGACCACGGTCCGCCGGGGCCCGTGGCCCAGGCTCAGCAGCCGGTGGTGGATGTGCTTCTTGTCTGGGGTGTGGAAGGGCAGCCCCCGAGCCGTCCGCCGCACGAAGGCAAAGGCCATATCGACGATCGGCACCCCCAGGATGAAGAAGGGAATGAACAGCGGGGCGAAGAAAAAGTAGGTCACGCCACTGGTCGGGGTGGTGGTGGGCACCCGCCCGCCGATGACCATGGTCGAGGCCGCCATCAGGACCCCGAGGAAGAGGGCGCCCGAATCGCCCATGAAGAGCCGGGCCGGCGGGAAGTTGAAGGGGAGGAAGCCGATGCAGATGCCACAGGCGATGACGGCCACCAACGGGCCGACGTTGTCCATCGGGATGAAGCCCAGGTCCTGGAGGCGCAGCCCGTAGATGGCCAAAGCCCCCCCGCCAATGGCCACCACCCCCGCCGCCAGCCCGTCCAGGCCGTCGATGAAGTTGATGGCGTTGGTCAGGGCTATGACCCAGGCGGCGGTGATCAGGGGGAGGATGCCCGGCGTCAGCACGACGAAGCCGGCCAGGGGCAACTTGAACTCGTACATGGTGGCCCCGAGGAAGTACAGGATGCTGGCCGCCAGGACCTGCCCGGCGATCTTGGCCGGCGCCGACATGGCCCGGGCGTCGTCGATCAAGCCGACGGCGAACATGGCGCCGGCTGCCAGCACCACCCCCAGCGGCTCGGCTGAGTCGGTGAAGAGATGGGATCCCCGGAAGGGCGGCAGGGCGGTGGCGGCCAGGATGGCGACGAGGAAGCCGACGAACATGGCGGCGCCGCCCCCGTAGGGGATGGGCCTCGAATGCATGCTGCGCTCGTTGGGGATGGCCAGGTAATTGGCCCGTATCGAGAGCCGGCGGGCCGGCGTCGTCAGCGCGGCGGTCGAGCCGGCAGCGATCCCGAAGACAAGGATGTACCAGCCGACGTCGGGCACCAGCTACCCCAGCAGGTCGGGATAGGGCGGGTAGCCGGCGCAGAGCTCGGCTACCTCAGCCCGGACCGAGCTGATCACCGATTCGTCGTCGCGGCCCTTGAGGGTGCGGCTGATCAGTTGGGCGATGGTGCGCATCTGGTCGGGGCCCATGCCGGTGGTGGTCTGGGCCGCCGTGCCCAGGCGCAGGCCCGAGGTGACGAATGGCGACCGAGGGTCGTCGGGGATGGTGTTCTTGTTGCAGGTGATGCCGGCCCGGTCCAGCACTTCCTGGGCCACCTTGCCGGTCACGCCGTCGTCGAAGGGCCGCAGGTCGACCAGGACCATGTGGTTGTCGGTGCCGCCCGAGACCAGGCGGAAACCCTCGGCGGTCAGAGCCTCGGCCAGGGTGGCGGCATTGGTCACGATGTTGGCGGCGTATTGCGTGAACTCGGGCCGGGCCGCTTCGGCGAAGGCCACCGCCTTGGCCGCGATGACGTGCTCGAGCGGTCCGCCCTGGAGGCCCGGGAACACGGCCCCGTCGATCTTCTTGGCCAGATCGGCGCGGCAGAGGATGGCCCCGCCGCGGGGGCCGCGCAACGTCTTGTGCGTGGTCAAGGTCACCACGTCGGCCACACCCACCGGGCTGGGATGAGCGCCGCCGGCAATGAGGCCGGCCGGGTGGGCGGCGTCAAACATGAACAGGGCTCCCACCGAGTCGGCGATCTCCCGGAAGGGGACGGGGTCGATAACGCGGGCGTAGGCAGTGGAGCCGGCCACGATGAGCGCCGGCTGCTCGGTCTTGGCCAAATGTGCCACCTGGTCGAAGTCGATGAGCTCGCCGGGGGCACTGAGGTCGTCGGATGCGGGCGTGACGCCGTAGGCGACGAAGCGCCAGATCTTGGAGGTGATGGAGGCCGGGGAACCGTGGGTCAGGTGGCCGCCGTGGTCGAGGCGCATGGCCAAAATCGTGTCGCCCGGCTGGAGTAAGGCCTGGTAGGCGGCCAGGTTGGCGTTGGCCCCGGCGTGCGGCTGCACGTTGGCGTGCTCGGCCCCGAAGAGCGCGGTGGCCCGACTCCGGGCCAGGTCCTCCACCTCGTCGATGATCTGGTTACCGCCGTAGTAGCGCTTGCCGGGGTAGCCCTCGGAGTACTTGTTGGACAGCACCGAGCCGGTGGCGGCCAGCACGGCCGGCGAGGTGAAGTTCTCAGAGGCGATCAGCTGGAGGGTGGTCTGCTGGCGCTCGAGCTCCCGGCTGATCATCCCGGCAACTTCGGGGTCAGTGGCCAGCGCAGTCTCGTACGTGCTCATGGCGTCCCTTCGCTGTGTTCGAGCTCGCCATCGAGCTCTGCCAGTTTGGCGATACGACCGTCGTGGCGCCCGTGCTCCTCGTGGGCATCGAGGAATGCGCCCAGGGCGTCGATGGCCACCGACGGTCCGGTGATGCGGCTGCCCAGACAGACGACGTTGGCGTGGCCGTGCTGACGGGCCAAGGTGGCGGTGGTGACGTCGTGCACCAGGGCGGCCCGGATCCCGGGAATCTTGTTGGCCGCCATGGCGATGCCATTGCCCGATCCACAGGTACAGACACCGAGCTCGGCCTGGCCGGCGACTACGGCGCGGCCCACGGCAGCCCCGAAGTCCGGGTAGTCGACCGAGGTCGTCCCGTCAAAGGTGCCCAGGTCAAGAACCTCGTGCCCAAGTGAATCGAGTTCGGACTTCAGCACCTCTTTGAGAGCGAAGCCAGCATGATCAGAGCCGACGGCCACGCGCATGATCGGGCAGTCTACGACCACGCCAGCGGGGCCCTTGGGCGTGTTTAGGTACGCTCCGCCCCCATGGCACTCGACCCCCGCACCCCCATTGTCGTCGGCGTCGGGCAGGTGACCATTGGCCCCGGCGCGCCGGCCGAACCGGCCGAACGACCCGAACCGGTCGAGCTGATGGCCATGGCCCTGCGGGCCGCCGCCGAGGACTGCACCGGGGCTGGCCCCGGAGGCTCCTCTCCGGCGGGGAACCTGCTGGTCCAGTCGGCCGACAGCATCCGGGTGGTGTCCCCGCTGGGCTTTCGCTCCATCAACCCGGCCCTGCTGGTGGCCGAGCGCCTTGGATTCAGCGCCGACGACGTGCCGGCCCAACTGATGCTGAGCGCCATCGGCGGGAACACCCCCCAGGCGCTGATGCACGACGCCTGCCGCGGCATCTCCCGGGGCGAGCACGACATCGTCCTGGTCACCGGCTCCGAGGCCATGTACACCCGCTCCATCTCCCGCAAGGACCCGGCCAAAGCCCCGCTGGCCTGGGCCACGCAGCCGGCCGAGAGCACGCCGGCCCCGGTGCCCTTCGGCGTCGACAAGCCCGGGGCCACCGATCTGGAGATGAACCGGGGCGTCCTCCTGCCCATCCACGCCTACCCGCTGTTCGAGAACGCCATCCGAGCCGCCCGGGGCTGGACGCTGGACCAGCACGCCGCCCATATCGGCGAGGTGTGGTCCCTGTTCAGCCAGGTGGCGGCCGACAACCCCTACGCCTGGATCCGCCAGGCCCGCACGGCCGCCGAGATCGTCACGCCCTCGGACGACAACCGGATGATCTCGTTCCCCTACCCCAAGCTCTGCACGGCCAACATGCAGGTCGACCAGGGTGCGGGCTACATCGTCTGCTCGGTCGAGGCGGCCCGCCGGGCGGGCGTGCCCGAGGAACGCTGGGTCTTCCCGCTGGCCGGCTCCGATGCCAACGACCACTGGTACATCTCGCACCGTCCGGAACTGCACCGCTCGCCGGCCATCCGGCTGGCCGGCCAGGCCGCCTTGTCATTGGCCGGCGTCGGGGTGGACGACCTGGGCCCGATCGACCTCTACTCCTGCTTCCCCGCCGTGGTGCAGATGGCGGCGAACGAGCTGGGCCTGCCCGAGACCGACCCGGACCGGCCGCTCACCATGACCGGCGGGCTCACCTTCGGGGGTGGGCCGGGTAACAACTACGCCTCCCACGGCATCGCCCAGGTGGTGAGCGCGCTGCGCCAGGCGCCCGGCACGGTGGGGATGGCCACCGGGCTCGGTTGGTACGCCACCAAGCACGCCATCGGGATCTTCGGTTCGCGCCCGCCGGACCATGGAGGGAGCCAACCCTTTGCCTGGCACGACGCCCAGCCCGAGGTGGACGCGCTGCCGCAGTGCCAGGTCGACTCGGCTTACGAAGGGCCCATCTCGGTCGAGACCTACACCGTCACCTTCAGTCGTGAGGGGCCCGAGCGAGGCATCGTGGCCTGCCGGACGCCCGGGGGAACCCGGGCCTGGGGCAACATCGATCAGGCCGACGCGCTGGGGTTGCTGTGCACCGAAGAAGGGATCGGCCGGACCGGCCAGCTGACGAGCAGCGGGGCGCTCGTCCTCGACGACGCCTGAGGCGCTCGCTCAGGTCGCCTAAGCGGCGGTGTCGATGCCGAGGGTGCGGGCTGTCGGCGACACCTCCACCGCCGTCTTCTCCGGGAAGGTCCCGAGCACATGGTCGGCCAGGTGCATGGTGACCCCGAACCAGTAGTGCTCGTTGCGGAAGTGGTGGTTGCGATGCGCCCGCCACACATAGCGGTAGAGCCGGTGTCGCGGCCGGTAGGTCGAGTGGATCAAGTAGTGGGTCCACTCGTAGGTGAACAGCATGGCGTAGGCGCCCACCAACGCGGAGAGGCCCCGGGCCCACCCGAGCGTCGGCAGGAAGGCGACAGCCAGACCACCGATCAGCGGCAGGAGAGCCGGCAGCGGGATGAAGACCAGGCCGAGATCCTTGGGGTCGAGGTGGTGCGCCCGGTGCTTGCGAGACACCAGCGGATCGATGGTGCGCCGGCCGCGCTGGATGGGCCGCAAGTGCAGCAAGTGCACGTGGATGAGCCATTCGGTGAAGGGCTGGACGGCGATCACGATGCCCGGTGCCAGCAAATCCCACCAGGACCAATCCCCCACCGCGACGCGGGCCGCCGCCACGGCCACGAACACGGCGACGATGAGCTGGGGAGAGCGCTGGGTGAAGAACACCGCGCCGGCCTTGCGCAACGTCATCGAGGCGGTGCCGTCGGTTGTCACCACGACACCATTCTGCCCGGCCCGCCCCGCCGAACCCCGATCAACGCACTGCGGCGCGACCGTGGCGGTCGTCAGGGCACTGAGTAGATTGATCTCACGACGTTGGTTTGGGGGTTGGCATGGCGCATGACCTGGTAATCCGGGGTGGCCTGATCGCCGATGGGAGAGGTGGCGAGCCGGTGAGGGGCGACGTCGCCGTCGACCACGGCACCATCACCGCCGTCGGAGCGGTGCCGGGTGCCGGGCGGGAAGAGATCGATGCGACCGGGCATCTGGTGACGCCCGGGTTCGTCGACATCCACACCCACTACGACGGGCAGGCCACGTGGGACACCTCACTGGCCCCGTCGAGCTGGCACGGCGTGACCACGGCGGTCATGGGCAACTGCGGGGTCGGTTTCGCCCCGGTGCGACCGGACGCCCACGCCCAACTCATCTCGTTAATGGAAGGCGTTGAGGACATTCCCGGCGCGGTGCTCGAGGAGGGCATCAAGTGGACCTGGGAGAGTTTCGGCGAATACCTCGATGCGGTCGAGCAGGTGCCCCACGACATCGATCTGGGTGCGCAGCTCCCCCACGGCGCCCTCCGCCTCTACGTCATGGGCGAGCGGGCGTCCCGCCTCGAGGAGGCGACCGAGGAGGATGCGGCCACCATGCGGATGCTGGCCGCCGAGGCCATGCGGGCGGGTGCGCTCGGCTTCTCGACCTCGCGCACGCTCAACCACCGGACGGCCACCGGCGATCCGACGCCGTCGCTGCGGGCCACCGCGCACGAGCTCGAGATGATCGTGGCCGGGGTGGCCGACGCCGGGCACGGCGTGGTCGAGCTCATCTCCGACTTCTCGCCGGACCTGGAAGGCGAGTTCGCCATGATCGAGCAATTGGTGGCCGGCAGTGGTGTCCCACTCAGCCTCTCGCTGGCCCAGAACAATCACGCGCCCGACGGCTGGCGCAAGATCCTCGGGCGCATCGAGGGGGCGGTGGCCGAGGGCCTCCCCATCAAGGCCCAGGTGGCGCCCCGGCCGGTGGGGTTGCTGCTCGGGCTGCAATCTTCCTTCCACCCGTTCTCGGGGAACGAGGCCTATATGGAGATCGCGCACCTGCCGGTAGCCGAGCAGGCCCGCCAACTGGCCGGCGCGGCGCGGCGCGAGCGGCTGCTGGCGGGCGAGGTGGCCAAGCGAGGGCGGCGCTTCCTCGACTTCACCCGCATGTTCCCCCTGGGCGATCCACCCGACTATGAGCCGGCGGCCGAGACGAGCATCGAGTCGATGGCGCAGGCCCGCGGGATGGACGCCGCCGCGCTGGCACTCGACCTGCTGCTCGAAGACGATGGCCAGGGCTTCTTGTTCACCCCCTTCTCCAACTACGCCGACTCCAATCTCGACGCCTGCGGCGAGATGCTGGCCCATGCCGACACCCTTTTCGGCCTGGGGGACGGCGGCGCCCATGTCGGCATCATCTCGGACGGCAGCTTCCCGACGTACGCGCTGTCGCACTGGGGACGCGACCGTCCTGCTGGGCGACTGCCCGTGGGCGCGCTGGTGCGTCAACTCACCAGCGCCAACGCCCACGCGGTCGGCCTGCATGACCGCGGCCTGGTCGACGTAGGCCTGCGGGCCGATCTCAACGTCATCGATTTCGACCGCCTCCGCTGCGAGCGGCCGTTCATGGCCTACGACCTGCCCAGCGGCGGCAAGCGGCTGCTGCAGAAGGCCACTGGCTATGCCGCCACCATCGTGCACGGCGACGTCATCGGGCGCGACGACACTCCGACCGGAGCGCGACCCGGCCGCCTCATCCGTGGACCGCAAGCCGATCCCCGACTGCAGAGGAGCGCCTGATGGCACTGCGACAACTCGAACCGGCAGCCGAATGGCGGGCCTCTGACGTGGCCGACGAGGAAGCGTGGACCTTGCGACTGACCGCTGAGGATCAGGTCGAGCTCGACCATGCCCTGGACCGGGCCAAGACCAAGAGCACTGATCCCCTCGAACTCACCCAGGAGGACTTCCCCCTGGACGGACTGGTGGCCAAGCTGGCCGGTGTGGTCGACGTCCTCCTCAACCAGAGCGGCTTCATGCGCATCAGCGCCCTCGACGCCGACCGCTACAGCGATGACGACCTCACCCTCCTCTACTGGGGCATCGGCCTCCACCTCGGGGTGCCGTGGGCGCAGAACAAGCACGGCCATGTGCTGGGCGACGTCACCGACCAGGGCAAGTCGATCACCGACCCGACCGTGCGCGGCAACGAGCTCGGCGGCGTCGCGCTCGACTACCACACCGACGGCTCCGATCTGGTCGGGCTGCTCTGCCTGCGCACGGCCCAGACCGGCGGACTCTCGTGTGTAGCCAACGCGGTGGGCATCCACAACACCATGGTGCGCGACCACCCCGAGTTGGCCGCCGCGCTCTACGAGCCGCTCCCCTACGACGCCCGGGGCGAGCAGGCGTCAGGGGCCACTGCCTTCTATTCGATCCCCGCCTTCACTGAACACCACGACCGGCTCTTCGTCCGCTTCATCCCCCAGTACGTGCTGGCGTCGCAGCGACACTCCGATGCGCCGCGCCTGAGCGAGACGACCAGGGAAGCCATCCGCACCGCGGTGGGGCTGGCCAACGATCCCGACTTCAACGTCTACATGGACCTGCAGCCCGGTGAGATGCAATTCATCAACAACTACCACGTGCTGCACGGCCGCACCGCCTACGTCGACGACGCGGCCAACGGCCACAAGCGGCACCTCAAGCGGCTGTGGCTGGCCACGCACGACCTGACCGACCGCCCGGCCTACTTCAAGGCGCTGGGGCGCACCCACTGGGAGGCCAATCGCTCGGTCAGCCATCTACCGGCGGTGGAGAAGGTGTCCGGGTAGCGACTCGGTCTGGTCCGATTCAAGCACCGGCGTCGCCCGTCCCGGACACGCCTCCGGAGCGGAACCAGCGGCGCCGCCGAGTCCCCATCAACAGCGCCGCCTCGATGAATTCAGCCGGGAGCGCCCCCTCGGAACGGATGGTCAGAGCCGAACTGGTGCCGTCCACCACGGTCGGCCCGGGTCCGGCGCACGTGCCGCCATCAATCACGAAGGCCACCTCGGTGGGCAGGAAGTGTGACGCCACCTCGGCTGCGGTGTGCATGTTCACCGGGATCACCCGCAAGGGCCCGGTGTCGACCAGGAGATGGCGCAGGGCACGGCGGCCCGGCATGCGCACCCCGATGGCAGCAGCGGCGCCCACCTGCGGGGAGACCAGCACGGTGAGCGGCCCGGGCCAGCAGCGGACGACCAGGCGCTGGGTGCTGTCCAGCCATTCCTCACTCAATCGCCGAGCCTGCTCCGTCCGTCCCACCAGGTACTCCGGATGCCGACCGGCCGTGGCCAAGGTGTCGAGCCGGGCCTGGGTTCGGGTGTCGCTCGCCCTCACCCCCAAGACGTAGGACCCGACATCGGGCAGCCCGACCACCGCGCCCTGGCTCAGGGCCTGCGCCACGACGTCTCGCTGCCGTAGGCCGACCAGCCGATCGGTCCCGGTCATCGCAAATGGCCGATCAAGGTTCGGTCGCGACCACTCAGGTCGGCGCGAACCGCCACGTCGACATAACCCAGCGATACGGCCAACCGGCGGGCGGCTTCGACCTGATGCGGTGCCATCTCGATCACCACCGTGCCGGGACGGCCGAGCCACCGCAAGGCCTGCGACAGCACGGCCTCCACGTCGGCTAACCCGGCGGTGCCCTCACTCCCCGCCCCGGCCACCAACGCGCCACGGGGCTCGAGCCGGACCTCGGGGTCGAGACCCGCCCATTCCACCTCGGCCACGTAGGGTGGGTTCGACACCACCAGATCGACGGCGCCTCGCAGTTGGTCTGGCAGCGCATCGAGCCACGTTCCCTCGAACCAGGAGACCGGAAGGAGGGCCGGCTCGACCGAGCCCACCCGCTCGCCGTTGGCTCGGGCCACGTCCAGTGCGTCGGCGCTCGTATCGGTGGCGTACACCGCGCCGCTGATCCCGCGCCGCGTGAGCTCGACCGCCATCGACAGCGCGATCGCTCCCGATCCGGTGCCGGCATCGACCACAGTCAGCGCATCACCCGATGTGGCGGCTTCGGCCAATGCCGCCTCCACCACCTGCTCCGTCTCGGGCCGGGGGATGAGGACACGGGGATCGACCAGCAGGTCGAGGGTCCGGAAAGCCCAGTGGCCGAGGACGTACTGCAGGGGTTCACCGGCCGCCCGACGGTCGGCCAGGCGCTGGGCCGCTGTCACCTGGGCTTCGCTGATGCGAGTACTCGATGAGGCCGACGGCGCCACCTCCTCCACGATCCACCGAGCCTCATGTGGGGCCCCCAGCTGGGCGGCGAGCTCGCTGAGCAGCTCGCCCCGGGTCATGAGGAAAGGCCGTCCTCGCCCTCGAGCTGTCGGGTCCGCTTGGCCGCCATCAGCGCGTCGGTCAGCTCGACCAGGTCTCCGGCCAGCACCTGATCCAACTTGTAGAGCGTCAGGTTGATGCGATGGTCGGTGACCCGGTTCTCCTTGTAGTTGTAGGTGCGGATCTTGTCGGTGCGATTGCCGGCGCCGACCTGGCCGCGGCGCTGCGCCGACATCTCCGCTTCCTGGCGCTCCTGCTCCGCTTTCAACAGGCGGGACCGCAGCACCACCATGGCCTTGGCCCGGTTCTGGATCTGGCTCTTCTCGTCCTGCATGGCCACCACGGTGCCGGTCGGGACGTGGGTGATGCGGACAGCCGAGTCGGTGGTGTTCACCGACTGCCCCCCCGGGCCCGATGACCGGTAGACGTCGATCTTGAGGTCGTTGGGATCGATTTCGATGTCGACTTCCTTCGCCTCGGGCAGGATCGTGACGGTCGCCGTCGAGGTATGGATCCGACCTTTGGCTTCGGTGGCCGGCACCCGTTGCACCCGATGGGTACCGCCCTCGTGCTCGAGGCGGATGTAGGCGTCCTTCCCTTTCACCACGAACACGGCCTCGTTGATGCCGTCCTTGTCCGAAGCATCCTCGGAGAGCACCTCGACCGACCACTTCTCCAGGGCGGCAAAACGCTGGTACATGTCGTAGAGGTCGCGGGCGAACAGATTGGCTTCGTCGCCCCCGACGGCCCCCCGGATCTCGATGATCACGTTGCGCCCCTCGTTGGGGTCCTTGGGCAAAAGGAGAGTCTGGATCCGCTCTTCGAGTTCGGTCACCAGGGCTTCGCCCTGATCGACCTCTTGGCGCATCAGCTCACGGTCGTCCCCGGAGGCCTCGGTCAGCATCTCGCGGCCGGTCACCACGTCGGCCCGGGCGGCCACCAGCTCGCGGTAGGCGCGGACGACGTCGCCCAGTTCCTTGTGGCGCCGCGACAGGATTCGCAGCTGGTCGGCGTCGCCGGCGGAGGCGGCCTCAGTCAGCGCCTGCTCGACGGCCTCGAACTCGCTTTCGAGCGCGGCAACGCGGTCCTCGAACATGGATCCAGGCTAAAGAAGATGAGGTCGCGGGCGGGAACGCCCGGAGCGGCCGGAGCGGCCGGTCTCAGCCTTCGGCCGTGGCGGTTTCCGTGGCGGGTGCCTTGGCCTTGGCCTTGCCCTTGCGCTCGCCGTAACGGCGCTGGAAGCGCTCGACCCGGCCACCGGAGTCCACCAGCTTCTGCTTGCCGGTGAAGAACGGGTGGCATTCGTTGCACAGCTCGACGTGGAGATCGGACTTGGTCGACCGGGTCGTGAAGGTGTTGCCGCACGAGCAGCGGACCGACGCTTCGCCGTATTGGGGATGAATATCTGCCTTCATCGAATCTCTCCGGATTCCGGGTGGCCCGGCTCCCGCCGGCCCACCGATGTGTGCCCACTATAAGGCTGGCGCAGGGCTCCCTATTCCCGGGGGCTCCCTCGTGCCGGGGTCCGTCAGTTGAGGGTCGGGCCCTTGGCGATCTCCGCCAGGAACTCGTCGTTGCTCCGGGTCGTCCTGACCTTGTCCATCAGGAGCTCCAGCCCGGACGCCGCATTCCCGTCGCTGGCCAAGGCGTTGAGCACCCGGCGCAACTTCCAGACCTGCTGCAACTGACCCCGGTCGAAGAGCAGTTCCTCGTGCCGGGTCGAGCTCGCGTTCACGTCGATCGACGGGTAGAGACGTC
>DASXFC010000011.1:0-107176 GCA_036489775.1 Acidimicrobiales bacterium
AGCAGCTGGTCGAACGGTGCCTGCGCACCGGGGTGATCCGGACCGAGGGCTATCCGGCCGCGCCCGAGATCTGGGCCAAGGAGATCGCCGACCTGCACCCCAAGGAGGACGCCGAGCGGCTCAAGGGGCGCCCCCTGCTGGTCGTCCACGGCGCCGACGATGCGGAGATCTCGGTCGACGACGCCCGGGCCCTCTCCGGGGCGGCGACCGGGCCGTCCGATCTGCGGGTGGTGTTCGGGGCCGGCCACTGGCTGCGGGCCGACCCCCGGGTCATCGCCATCCTGGTCGGCTGGCTCGAGCGTCGCCGCTAGCTGCCGACGGCCTCGTCGATGGCCTGGCGCAACCGCCGGGCCGCATCCGCCGGGTGCTCAGACTGGGTCAGGTAGCGCACCACCACGAAATGCCGAGCCCCGGCTGCCGCCAGTGGAGCGATCCTTTCCGGTGTCACTCCACCGGTGACGAACACGGGCACCGCGGAACGTTCGGTCGCCAGGGCCAGGTAGTCGAGCCCGGTGCCCGGACGGCCCGGCTTGGTCGGCGTCTCCTCCACCGGTCCCGCCGAGATGTAGTCCACCGGCTCAGGCAACGCACCCTCGAGGTCGCGGGCACTGTGGGTGGACAGGCCGACGATGGCATCGGGGCCCAGGAGGCGGCGGCCCAGGCCGGCCGGGGCGTCGTCCTGCCCGACGTGGACGCCGTCGGCCCCGGCCTCGAGGGCCAGGTCGGGTCGATCGTTGAGGATGAACGGGACGCCGTGGTCAGCGCACACCGTGCGCAGCAGCGCGGCCCGCTGCAGCAAGGGCTTGGCCTCGAGCTGCTTCTCGCGGAGTTGGACGATATCGACGCCCCCGCTGATGCAGGCCGTGACGAACTCGACCAGATCCGCTCGGTCCGGCGTACAGAGATAGAGGCGGCAGGCGGCGACGGGACGCGCCGTCACGCCTTGACTTGGGCCTTCGCCTTCGCCTTCATGGCCTGTTTGTGGGCCCGCACCTTGGCCAGGCTGGCGGTGTCGACGATGTCGGCCACCGAGAGGAAGGAGCCTTCCTCCCCGAAAGGCTTGGAGGCCACCCGCCACCCCTCGGGTTGGACACCCAACTGCTTGCCGAGCAAGGCGGCGAAGATCTTCGCCTTCTGCTCGCCGAATCCGGGGAGCTGGCGCAGATTCGCCACCAGGGTGGAGCCGTCGGGCAGCTTCTTCCACACGGCGTCGGCTTTGCCGCCGTACTCGTCGACGATCAGCCGGCACAGCTCCTGGACCCGGGCGGCCATGGAACCCGGGAAACGGTGCAACGCCGGTCGCTCCTTGAAGATCTCGATCAGGGCGTCAGGATCCATCCCCGCGATGACGGCCGCATCGAGCCGGCCGCCGAGCCGCTGGGCCAGCACGGCGGGAGAGGAGAACGCCTTCTCGAGCGGGATCTGCTGGTCCAGGACCATGCCGATCAGGAGGGCCAGCGGGTCCCGGCTGATGAGGTCATCGGCCTGCTGATCGCCGGAAAGGTGCAGTGCTGCCTTGGGCATGAGCAGATCTTGGCATGTGACGTGCCGCGGCCCAACGTGACCTGCCGTCAGCCAGCAGGGCAGAATCACGCCATGCACATCCCGGCCAAGGTCGATTACGGCATCCGAGCCTTGCTCGCCTTGGCCGCAGCCGGCACTCCTCAGACCGCTGAATTCCTGGCGGGGGAGCAGGGCCTCCCGCCCCGCTTCCTCGGGGCCATCCTGGCCGACCTCCGGCGGGCCGGGATCGTGGCCAGCCAGCGGGGGGCCGAAGGTGGTTACCGGCTGGCCCGTGACGCGAGCGCCATCACCATTGCCGACGTGATCCGCGCCCTGGATGGTCCACTGGCCGAGGTGCGGGGCTACCGGCCCGAGGCCACCAACTACGACGGCGCCGCCGAACACCTCCAGAGCGTCTGGGTGGCCGTCCGGGCCAGCCTGCGTTCAGTCCTCGAGAAAGTCACCTTGACTGACGTGATCTCGGGCAAGCTCCCGCCCCACGTGCAGAAGATGACGACCGATCCCGACGCCTGGATCGCGCACTGACCGGGTCAGTCGTGAGCGAGTGCGGTACGCCGATCGCCTGTTCACTCGATGCAGCTGACCTCCGTCAGCGCATAGAGGAGTGGCGCCAGTTCCGGCGGGACCACGTCGGCGCCATCACTGAGGATGGCGCGGCGGCCCAGCTCGAATTGGACCTCAGCGAGGCCGCGTTGATCAGCGCGGTGTCGCTGTCCGAGCAAGAGAAGGCCTGCTGCCCGTTTTTCGAGTTCTCGATCGCCGTCGAGCCGGGCCGTCGCACGCTCCAGGTCAGCGTGCCGCCGGAAGCAGCCGATGTGCTCGGCTCGTTCGTCGAGATGCTCGGGGCGTCTTCTTAAGGCAAGAACGGGGGCGCCTTGGCCGGATCGACGCCCAGGTCGGCAATGGCACCCTCCACCACACTCGGCTCGAGGCGGCCGCTCTGGGCCAGCAGGCCGAGGACAGCGATGACCACGTGGGCGGCGTTGATCTCGAAGTGCGAGCGCAGTGCTTCACGAGCGTCGGATCGTCCGAAGCCGTCGGTGCCCAGTGAGGTGTACGGCCGGTCGATGAACCGGGACACCTGGTCGGGGACGGCCCGCATGTAGTCAGTGATGGCGACCACCGGGTCCGGGCCCGATCCGAGCGCGCCGGTCACGACGGGGACACGCGCTGCCTCGCCCGGGTGCAGGCGATTCCAGCGCTCGGCCTCCAGGGCATCGGTTCGCAACGAGTTCCACGAGGTCACGGCCCAGGTGTCGGCGGTCACCCCGTAGGTTTCGGCCAGGATGGTCTGCGCCTGCTGGGCGGCTTGCCACTGCGGGCCGGAGAAGCAGATGGAGGCGCGCCGGTCGCCCTCGATCGCAGGTGCCTCGGCGTAGCGGTACAGGCCGCGGATGATCCCTTCGCGAATCCCCTCGACGTCGGGGATCTTGGGCATGACATAGGTCTCGTTGTAGAGGGTGAGGTACCAGAAGCGGTCCTGGGGTTCGGGCCCCAGCATCTGCCTGATGGCTTCTTCGATAATCACCGCCACCTCGTAGGCGAAGGAGGCGTCGTAGACCGCCACGGCCGGATTGCTCGACGCCAGCAGCGGGGAGTGCCCGTCGTCGTGCTGGAGGCCTTCGCCTTGGAGCGTGGTGCGCCCAGCGGTGCAGCCGGCCAGAATCCCACGGGCCCGCATGTCGCCCAGCGCCCAGGCCAGATCGCCCACCCGCTGGAAGCCGAACATCGAGTAGAAGAGGAACACGGGCAGCATGGGCTGGCCCCAGGTGGCGTAGCTGGTGGCCAGCGCTCCGAAGGCGGCCAGGGCCCCGGCTTCGGTGATGCCCTCCTGGAGGAGCTGACCCGAGGAACTCTCGGCATAGTGCAGCGGCAGATCGGCATCCACGGGTATGTAGTGCTGGCCCTCGGGGGCGTAGATAGCGGTTTCGGCGATGATGGATTCGAGGCCGAAGGTGCGCGCCTCGTCCGACACGATGGGCGCCACCAGGGAGCCCATGTTGGGATCGCGCACCAGATTGCGCAGCAGCCGGGCGAACACCATGGTGGTCGACACCGACTGGGTGCCCGAGCCGGTGGCGAACTCCTCGAACACCTTGTCGTCGGGCAGCACCGGTCGGCTCGGGCGCACCACGCGAACGGGCACGGGGCCGGCCAGTACCTTCCCCCGGGCGCGCAGGTACTCCATGGCCTCGGACCCTTCGGCCGGGCGGATGTAAGGAGGGTCGCCCTCGAGCGCGGCGTCGGGGATGTCGTCGGTCAGGAAGAGCCGATCCCGTAGGAGACGCAGCTGGGCCTTGGTCATCTTCTTGATCTGGTGGGTGGCATTGCGCGCTTCGATTTCCGGGCCGAGCGTCCAACCTTTGATGGTTTTGGCCAAGATGACGGTGGGGGCGCCGCGCTGCTCGGTCGCCAGCTTGTAGGCGGCGTAGAGCTTGCGGTAGTCGTGGCCGCCACGGGGGAGCGACACCAGCTCGTCGTCACTCAGGTCGTCCACCATGCGACGCAACCGTGGATCGGGGCCGAAGAAATGCTCACGGATGTAGGCCCCGGACTCGGTGGCCAGCTTCTGGTACTCGCCATCGAGCGTGGTGTTCATGCGGTCGAGCAGCACACCGTCGACGTCCTTGGCCAGGAGGGCATCCCAGCGCGAACCCCAGATGACCTTGATGACATTCCAGCCGGCGCCGCGGTAGACCGCTTCGAGCTCCTGGATGATCTTGCCGTTGCCCCGGACCGGACCGTCGAGCCGCTGCAGGTTGCAGTTGACGACGAAGATGAGGTTGTCGAGGTGTTCACGCCCGGCCACCCCCAGGGCACCGCTCGATTCGGGTTCGTCCATCTCGCCGTCGCCCACGAAGCACCAGACCCGGCCCTTGCTGGTGTCGACCAGCCGCCGGGAGTTCAGGTAGCGGTTCACGTGGGCCTGATAGATGGCCGAGATGGGCCCCAGGCCCATGGACACGGTCGGGAACTCCCAGAATTCGGGTAGGGCCCGCGGATGGGGGTAACTGGGCAATCCGTTGCCACCCACCTCGTGGCGGAAGTTGTCGAGCTGTCCCTCGGTCAGTCGCCCTTCGAGGAAGGCGCGGGCATAGATGCCCGGTGAGGCGTGGCCCTGGATGAACACCTGATCGCCGTAGCCCCCGTCGGCCTTGCCCCGGAAGAAGTGGTTGAACCCGACCTCGTAGAGGGCGGCCGAGCTGGCGTAGGTGGAGAGGTGGCCTCCGATGCCCTCGGTCCGGGTGTTCGCTCGCACCACCATGGCGGCGGCGTTCCACCGGATGTAGGCGCGGATCCGACGTTCCTGATACTCGTCACCGGGGAACCACGGCTCGGCGTCTGCGGGGATGGTGTTGACGTAGGGGGTCGAGACGGTGGCTGGGAAGTCGACCTGCTTGGTCCTGGCCCGCTCCAGCAGCTTCATCAGGAGATAGCGGGCTCGGGCCCGACCCCGGGCGTCCACCACGGCATCGAAGGAGTCCAACCATTCGGTCGTCTCGCCGGGGTCAGTGTCCGGGACCTGGTGGCTGATCCCGTCGAACAACATGACACAACGGTACCGGCCCTCACCGGCGTCCCGTACTGAGGCCCCGGTGGTGTAACACATGGGCCATGAGCAGCCCCTCCGATGCCGTGATCGTCTACACGGACGGCGCCTGCCGCGGGAACCCCGGTCCCGGTGGCTGGGCCTGGGCCGTGCCGGGAGGTCGCTACGCCAGCGGGGCCGACGCGCAGACCACCAACCAGCGCATGGAGATCATGGCCGCCCTGGAGGCGGTGCGTGACCTCACCGAGGACCAACCGGCCAGCATCGAGGTAGTCAGCGACTCGACCTATGTGGTCCGTTGCTTCACGGATCGCTGGTGGCAGGGATGGCAACGGCGAGGGTGGAAAAACACACAGGGCAAGCCGGTGGCCAACCAGGACTTGTGGGAGCCGCTCCTCGAAGTGGCGCTGGCCGGTCCGGTTCCCGTCACGTTCCGCTGGGTCAAGGGCCACTCAGGTGACCGGTGGAACGACCGGGTCGACGCCTTGGCCACTGCGGCCGCCGACCGCGGCAGTGGCGAGCGCGGCAGCGGCGAGCGCGGCGAACGCAACGATCCAGCGTAAGGCGGGGGCGCCCGGGTCCCCTTCCGAATCCGAACGGTAGGCTGCCGAGCAGTACGCACGGTGCGATGAAACGGGGCCGCCGGCGCGATCGGGGCAGTTCGGGGGGCACCGGACGGGCCGAAGGCAGACAGGGAGATGCTGGACGATGGGCGCTGAGGACGAGTTCGACATCGTCGTGATCGGCGGCGGGCCGGGCGGGTACGCCACCGCCCTCTACGGTGCGGCCGCTGGCTTGTCAGTGGCCATGATCGAGCGCGACAAGGTGGGTGGCACCTGCCTGCACCGGGGCTGCGTCCCGGCCAAGGAATTCCTCGAGACGGCGGCCGTTCAGCGGACGGTGAGCGGGGCCGGCGAGTTCGGCATCACGGTCAGCGGGGCCAGCCTCGAGTTCGCGGTCAGCCAGGACCGCAAGAACGCCGTGGTCGACAAGCTGTTCAAGGGTCTGTCGGGTCTGCTCAAGGGGCGCAAGGTCACGACGCTGTCGGGCACGGGGACACTCAAGCCCGGACACCAGGTCGAAGTGGTCGACGGTGAGGACGCCGGGCGGGTGGTGCACGGTCGCAATGTGGTGCTGGCCGCCGGCTCGGTGCCGCGCTCGCTGCCCGGGCTCGAGGTGGACGGTCGCTGGGTCATGACGTCGGACGAGTTCTTGGACCTCAAGGAGATCCCGTCCTCGGTGGCGGTGATCGGCGGCGGCGCCATCGGTTGCGAGTTCGCCTCCCTCCTGGCGGACCTGGGCGCCAAAGTCACCATCATCGAGGCGCTCGAATCGATTCTGGCCGGATGTGACGAGGACATCGTCCGCCTGATCGGGCGCGCCTTCAAGAAGCGGGGCATCGACATCGTGACCGGGGCGCAAGTATCCGGGCACAGCCCGTCGGCTGAGGGAACCACCACGACGGTGACGGCGGGGGATCAGAGCTACGAGGTGGAGGCCATCGTGGTGTCGGTGGGTCGTCGCCCCCGCACCGAAGGATTGGTGGCCGACGGGGTGGCCGTCGAGATCGACCAGCGCGGCTTCGTGGTGGCCGACGAGTACCAGCGCACCAGCGAGCCCGGTGTCTTCGCCGTGGGCGACGTGGTGGCCGGGTCGCCGCAGCTGGCCCATGTCGGTTTCGCCGAAGCGATCGTGGCGGTCAAGACCATGTTGGGCGAGAGTGTGGTGCCCGTCGATTACGGCCGGGTGCCGTGGGCCATCTACAGCCACCCCGAGGTGGCGTTCTGCGGCTTGACCGAGGCGCAGGCCAAAGCGGCCGGCCTCGCCGTGGTGACCAAGAAGGACCCCTTCGGTGGGAACAGCCGGGCGCAGATCATCGGTGACACCGAGGGTGTGGTGAAGATCGTCTGTGAACAGCGGGCCGACGGCTCAGCCGGACGGATCCTCGGCGTGCACATGGCTGGCCCCTGGGTGACCGAACAACTCGGTGCCGGCTATCTGGCCGTGAACTGGGAGGCCCTGCCCGATGAGGTGGCCTATTTCATCCAGCCGCACCCATCGCTCTCCGAGTCGTTCGGCGAAACGATTCTGGCCCTGACCGGAAGGGGTTTGCACGTTGGCTGATGTGATGATGCCGCAGCTCGGTGAGACAGTCACCGAGGGCACCGTGACCCGCTGGATGAAGTCCGTCGGCGACTCGGTCGAACGCGACGAGCCGCTGTTCGAAGTATCGACGGACAAGGTCGACTCCGAAGTACCCTCACCGGCCGCCGGCGTCCTGACCGAGATCTTGGTGCCCGAGGGAGAAACGGTCGAAGTCGGCGTCAAGCTGGCGGTGATCGGCGACAGTGCCGGAGCGACCGCTGCCGCACCGGCTGCGGAACCCCCCGCCGACACAGCCGCGGCACCACAGGAGGCCGCGCCTCCAGCACCGCCCCCTCCAGCGGCTGCCGCGCCCCCACCTCCGGCTCCACCCGCTCCGGCTCAAGCGCCACCGGAGGCTCCTGCCGGCAACGGAAACGAGCCACTCGTGGTGTCGCCTGTCGTGCGGCGGTTGCTTTCCGAGAACGGCATCGAGGCCTCGCAGGTGTCCGGCACCGGACCAGGGGGGCGGATCACCCGTGACGACGCGTTGAAGGTGGTCGACGCCCAGCATGCGGACGGTCCCGCACCGGCGCCAGCTTTAGCGCCGGCTGCAGCACCCGCCGCCCCGGCCCCGGGCCCGAGTGTGCCGGCCTACTCGCCACCGCCAGTGTCGCTGACGTCGTTTCGCCAGGCCGGGGAGCAAGTGGTGCCTTTCTCCAACATGCGCCGGCGCACGGCCGAGCACATGGTGCGGTCCAAGGCCACGTCACCGCACGCGTTCATCGCCAAAGAAGTCGACTTCGAGGTGGTCGAGCGCGTCCGCAAGGCGTGGGGTGAGCGGTTCAAGGCGGAAGAGGGCTTCTCACTCACCTATCTCCCTTTCATCGCCCGCGCCACCGTCGAGGCACTGCGGGACTTTCCCTACCTCAACGCCTCGGTGGTCGACGATTCGTTGGTGGTCCATGGCGAAGTGAACCTGGGCATCGCGGTCGACCTCTCCCACGAGGGATTGATCGTGCCGGTGATCCACCGGGCCGAGGAGATCACGCTGCGCGGCATCGCCCGCCGCATTCGTGACCTGGCCGACCGGGCCCGCAATCGCCAGCTCAACGCCGACGACATCGCCGGCGGCACTTTCTCGATCACCAACGACGGGCCGTTCGGCACCTACTTCACGGTGCCGATCATCAACCAGCCCCAGGTGGCGATCTTGGCTACCGACGGGATTGCTCGCCGACCGGTCGTGGTCACCCAAGCCGATGGTTCTGAGTCCATCGCCATCCACTCCACTGGAGTCCTCGGTACGAGCTGGGACCATCGCGCCGTGGATGGCGCCTACGTCTCATCGTTCCTGGCCCGAATGGCAGAACTGCTGTCGAGCCGTGACTGGGCTGCCGAGCTCTAGGGATCCGTGCTCCACGTCCGCACCCTCGGCGTCGTCCCGTACCACGAGGCGGCTGAAATGCAGCATGCATTGGCCCGGGAGAGCGCCGACGACTACCTGCTGATCCTCCAGCACCCGCACGTGTACACCCTCGGCGCCCACGCCGATCGGTCCCACGTGCTGGTCGAGCCGGCGACGGTCGGTGCGGCTCTCGAGGAGACCGATCGCGGTGGGGATGTCACCTACCACGGTCCAGGCCAACTGGTCGCCTACCCGATCCTGTCGGTGCCCGACGACCTGGCGTCGGGGCCAGCCCATGTCCACCGCCTGGAAGAGATCGTCATCCTGACCCTGGCCGACCTCGGGCTGTCCGGAGCCGAGCGAGCGGTCGAGTATCCCGGGGTGTGGATCGATGCCAACGGGCCGAGGGCGCGCAAGGTCGCCGCCATCGGGGTCCGGACCGTCCGGGGTGACGGTGGGCGCCGCCGTACCCTGCACGGGGTCGCGCTGAACGTCGAGTGCGACCTGGCCATGTTCGAGCACATCGTGCCGTGTGGCATCTCCGACCGTGGCGTGACGTCACTGCGAGTCGAAGGCATCGAGGCTTCGATGGCAGAGATCACCGAAGCGTTCGTGGTCCGGGCCGCCGAAGTCTTCGGTCACAGTGACGTGGATCGCCAAGATGTGGTGAGTGGGCCGACGAGCCCGCAGGTCATCATCGAGCGTCCCCTGGTGCGCCGCTTGCGCCAAGCCGGTGTCTCACCCGAGGCGGCGCTGCCCATCGCCGAACGCAAGCCGCCCTGGTTGCGGGTGCCCGTGCGTATGGGACGCGAGTACCTGTCGCTGGGCCGGACGATTCACGATCTCGGTCTGGTCACGGTGTGCGAAGAGGCCGGCTGTCCCAACATCTACGAGTGTTGGGCCGACGGGACGGCCACCTTCATGATCAATGGGGACCGCTGCACCAGGGCCTGCGGCTTTTGCCAGGTCGACACCCGCAAGCCGCTGCCGCTGGCGCCCGATGAGCCGGAGCGGGTGGCCAGTGCGGTCGAGCGCATGCACCTCCGCCACGCCGTGATCACCTGCGTCGCCCGTGACGACCTGCCCGACGGTGGAGCCGGTGCGATGGGACAGACCATCGAGGCCATACGGGCGCAAAGTCCGGAGACCACCATTGAGGTGCTGATCTCGGACTGCCGAGGCGATCGAGCCGCACTCGACACGATCTTCGCGGCGCGTCCGGACATTCTGAACCACAACATCGAGACGGTGGCGAGACTGCAGCGGGCCGTCCGGCCCTCGGCTGGCTACGCCCGGAGCCTCGCCGTCTTGGCTCGGGCCGGCGCCGCCGGGTTGGTGACCAAGTCCGGACTGATGGTGGGGCTGGGCGAAGAGGAGGGCGAAGTGGTGGCCACCATGGCTGACCTGCGTGCCGTCGGCGTCTCTATCGTGACCATCGGGCAGTACCTGCGGCCGAGCCGCGATCACCTTCCGGTTGCCCGCTACTGGGCGCCCGAGGAGTTCGATCGCTTGAAGGAGGCCGGAGCCCGGTTGGGGGTGCCCCACGTCGAGGCGTCACCCCTGACCCGATCGAGCTACCACGCCCGGGACGCCGCCGCCGCCGCGGTCAGCGCCATTCACTGACGCCCTCTCGCAATCGGGCGGCGTCAGTAGATTGGCCCGGTGAGCAGGGCCAGGCCGACACGCCGACAGCTGGTCACCTGGGTCGCGCTGGCCGCAGTGATGGTCGCCGTGGTGTTGGTGTCGGGCGTGATGCGGCCGACCGGTCACGCCGGTGCCACCGGCACCGTGCCCGAGGACTCGGTTTCGGCGTTCGGCTCGCTGGGCATCGGTGCCAATGCGGTCAGCCATCCGAACGCACCCATCGTCGGCATGGCCGCCACTCCTGAGGGCGAGGGGTACTGGCTGGTCGCATCCGACGGCGGGGTCTTCAGTTTCGGCGACGCCGCCTTCTGGGGTTCGACCGGTTCGTCGACGCTCAACGCACCCATCGTCGGCATGGCCGCCACTCCTGAGGGCAAGGGGTACTGGCTGGTCGCCTCCGATGGCGGGGTCTTCAGCTTCGGCGACGCCGCCTTCTGGGGCTCCACCGGTTCGTCGACGCTCAACGCACCCATTGTCGGCATGGCGGCCACTCCTGACGGCCAGGGGTACTGGCTGGTCGCCTCCGATGGCGGGGTCTTCAGCTTCGGTGATGCCGCCTTCTGGGGCTCGACCGGTTCGCTTCACCTGAATCGCCCGGTGGTCGGTATGGCTTCGACCGGCGACGGCCAGGGCTACTGGTTGGTCGGGGCCGACGGCGGCGTGTTCACCTTCGGCGATGCCATCTACCAGGGGTCCGATGGTGGCCAACCGCAGGATCCACCGGTGGTGGGCATGGCCGCGGCACCGGGCAGCGCCGGCTACTGGTTGGTCTTCGGTTCCGCTCTGCCCCTGGTGGGCAAGGTGATCGGCATCGATCCTGGGCACAACGGGCTCAACTACAGCGCGCCGCAGGTCATCAACCAGCCCGTGTGGAACGGCACCGGTTACGAGTCGTGCGATACCACCGGGACCGAGACCGACAGCGGGTACACCGAGGCGCAGTACAACTTCAACGTGGCCACCTACCTGGTGGCTGACCTCGAAGCCGAAGGAGCCCAGGTAGTGCTCACCCGCCCGAACAACGACGGGGTCGGACCCTGTGTGACGACACGCTCAGCCATCATCAACGATGCCCATGCCAACGTGGCCGTCGACATCCACGCCGATGGCGGCCCGGCCGATGGGCGCGGCTTCGCCGTGCTCGAACCAGTGGCCGACGGGCCCAACGACGGCGTCATCACGTCGTCGGACCAATTCGCCACGATTGTGCGCAACACCTTCGCCAGCGTCACCGGGATGCCGGTCAGCACCTACGACGGCGTCGACGGGCTCCAGCCGAGGAACAACCTGGCCGGGTTGAACCTGACCACCGTGCCCAAGGTCCTCATCGAGTGCGGCAATATGCGCAATGCCACCGATGCCGCCCTTCTGGTGACACCGGCTTTCCAGCAGCTGGCCGCTTCGGCCATGGCCCAGGCCATCACCAGCTACCTGTCACCATCCTGACCGCGAATTTCCCGCTCGCTCACTGCTCCGGTCCACGTACGCTGCGGCCAGATACTTCCGAGAAAGGAACCCCCATGGCCGACACCCTCTCCCCCAAGGCCCGCCAGCTGATCGAGCGTCCCGTTCTGGCCTCGGTGGCCACCCTCAACCCGGATGGCACGCCGCAGATCACGCCAGTATGGATCGACCTCGATGGTGACAACCTGGTCTTCAACACGGCCAAGGGGCGGGTCAAGGCCCGCAACCTCGAAAAGGACAGTCACGTGGCCATCACGGTGATCGATCCGGAGGACCAGTACAACGTGGTTGCCTTGCGCGGCACGGTGACCGACATCAGCACCGAGGGCGCCGATGCCCACATCGACTCTCTGGCCAAGAAGTACCTGAACGTGGACAGCTACCCGATGCGACGAGAGGGAGAGGTCCGGATCCGGGTCACCGTCCGTCCCGATCGCATCGCCATGCAGGCGTAGCCGGAGAGACTTCTCAGCAGGCCATCAGATCGAGGACTCTCAGCCGCCGGAAGGTGGGGGAGGTGTCGCGTTCGTGATGGAGGGCGAAGGACTCGAGCGGTGGATCCATCGTGATCAGACACTTGAGGATCTCCTGGGCCTCCACTCGGGCCAACGCGGCGCCGGCGCAGAAATGGACGCCATGGCCGAAAGCCATATGCGGTGTTTGGCGACCGATCTCGAATCGGCCGGGGTTCGGGTAGACGGCTGGATCGCGGTTCACCGCGCCCAGCGCGATGAGCACATTCCCTCCTGGTTCGACGGTATGCCCGGCGAGATCGAGGCGGGTACTGGCAAACCGACCGACCAGCTGAACCGGGCTGACCAGGCGAAGTAGCTCCTCGGTGGCAGCGGGTACGAGTTCGAGATGCGCTCGCAGGTGTTCGAGCAACGCCGGGTCGGAGTGAAGGAGCATGGCGGCGTTGGCCACCAACGTGGAGGTCGTCTCATGGCCCGCGGCCAGCAGGATGAGCAGCATCAAGATGATCTCGTCCACTTCTAAGCCAGCGGAGTCCGAGGCTGATCCCAGGGCGGTGATGACGTCGTCACCACCCTGGGCGCGCCGCAATGCCACCAACGGGACCAGCTCGAACATCAGGGACAGCGCGGCCTCGGCCGCGGCACCGATGGTGTCCTCGTCGGCCAGTGGGTCCAGCACCCCGACCAGCTGCGGGGTGTCGCGCCGGAAAGCCAGCGCGGTGTCCGGGCCGGCGCCCAGGAGCTCGCAAATCACGGCCAAGGGGATGGGGTAGGCGATCTCAGACAAGAAATCGATGTCGACACCGGGGTCGATGACACTGAAGGCGGCATGGACGATCGCCGCGATGCGGGGGCGCATCGATTCGATGGCGCGCGGCGCCAGAAACGGACCGATCGATCGGCGCAGCCGAGTGTGCGACGGTGGGTCGCTGAAGAGAATGGAGCGAACGAGCAGGTCGGATCGCTCGGCCGCCATCCCGAGGCGCTTGGCGAACCCGGAGCCGATACGGAGATCCGAGCTCCAGTGATCGGGTGTGCCGAGGATCTGCCGGGCCATGGCATGAGAGACCACCAGGTGGACGTCCAGCTCCTCCAGATGGTGGACCGGGCTTTGCTGCTGCAGCGACGCCAGCTCGGGGTAAGGGTCTTCGGTCGAGACGGGCCAGGCCGAGGCCAGCATGGGGCCGGTCACGCCACGGGTGTGCAGGGCGCGCCCCAGAAGGCCAAGTCGGCTTCACCCATCGGGGTCGAAGGCGGTGCAGCGAAATCGAGCTCATTTTGGATGGCCCGCCAGTCCGCCGTGGCCCGGAGTTCGCCCAGCACCGAGAGAAGTCCCATATCGATGCGGGACAGGAAGACGAAGTCCGGTGGTGGGTTGAGGGCCCTGACCACTTTGCTCGATGGACCGGTCGGGGAGAACTCGTGCTGGATCGTCCTAGCAGCCATCTCCGGCGTGATGGTGAAGGGCTGGGGAGCCAGCATCATCTCGAAGCTCTGGGAATACCACGCCAAGACCTCGATTGCCGTCAGCCCAGCTGCGGGGTCGAAGACACCTGAATCGACCATGGCCGCAAGCAACCCCTCGGCGTCCTGCCCAACGGTGGCCACGATGACCCGCTGCATCAGTGCCACCTGCTGTGGGTCGAACCGCTTCACGCATCCGAAGTCGACGAAAGTGACCGAACCATCGGAGTGGAAGAGGTAATTCCCGGGATGGGGGTCAGCGTTGAAAGCATGCAACCGGCGCAGACCGCCGAAGACGAAGCGATTGATGGCCTCTCCCCACTGATCCTTCAGCGATTGGTCGCATTCGAGCGCCTGGCGCCAGGGCATGCCATCGGAGAACTCCTGGGTCAGGACGTGTTCGGTCGAGAGGTCCTCGATGACGTGCGGCACGTGGAAGTACGGGTGGCCGTCGTAGGCGTTGGCGAAATACGACTGGTGCGCGGCTTCAATGCGGTAGTCGAGCTCCTCTCGGATCCTCGATGAGATCTCGCCTGCCACCGCCTTGGGGTCGATCCGAGTGAAGCCCGGGACCATCGAACGGATCAGCTGGAAGAAGACGGCGAGCAGCTCGGTGTTCTTGAGGTCGGCGTCAATCGCTTCGGCCACACCTGGGTATTGAATCTTCACCGCCACCTCATGACCGTTGTGGAGGCGGGCCCGGTGCACTTGTCCGATAGAGGCCGCGGCGATGGGAATTGGAGCGAATTCGGCGAAGAGTTTCTCGGGAGCGGATCCAAGTTCGTCGCAGAGAACCTGAGCGGCCAGCTCCGAAGCCATGGGAGGCGCCTCGGCCTGCAGGCGGGACATGGCGGCCTGGTAGAGCACCCGGTTTTCCTCCGGCACGGCGGTGCTGAAGGGCACGTAGGACATCATTTGGCCCGCCTTCATGAGGACCCCCTTGGAGCGACCGAGCACCTCGACGTAGCGCTCGGCCCGACGGGCGAGCTGCTCAGGATCGGGTTCCTTGCCACGTCGGAGCAGCGAAGTGACCACCGCTTCGCCAGCAGTCCGGGCGGCCAGCCCGGCCACGGGGGCCGCTCGGCGCAGCCGGCCGCGGGTGATCCCGTCCTCGATGCGCTCGTCGGCCATTCGGCTCTCCAAAGTTGACAGTGAGTTTTCCTAAGTATTTACTTAGTGGATGCCGGCGTCAACCCCGACCAAGGAGCGGATCATCGACGAGGCCATGCGCCTGTTCGGTCAACAGGGCTACCGAGGCACAAGCGTGGCGCAGATCGAGCAGGCGGCCGGGCTGACTCCGGGCGCCGGCGGTCTCTATCACCACTTCACCTCCAAGGAGCAGCTCCTGGCGGCCGGCATCGAACGGCATCTGGCCCGGCTCGACGCCTTGCGGGATATCCGGCGGGTGCTGACCAACCTGGGGGACCTGCGGGCCGAACTGGCGGTGACCGCTCGCTACTTCCTGGCCGAACTCGACAGTCAGGTCGAGCTGTTCCGGTTACTGATCTCTGAGGTGCGGGCGAAGCCTTCGCTGTTGACGGATGCCGCCGACCAACTCATCGCGTCGACCTACCGCAGCTTCACCGAATGGATCCAGAGCGCCAGCAATCACACGCTCAGCGACGAGCGCGCCGCCATGGTGGCCACCCTCACCCTGGGGTCGTTGCTGTCGACCCGGTTTGTCAGCGGGGTACTCGGGATCGAGGCCATCCCTCAGGACGATGATGCGTTGGTGGCCGCCTGGGTCGACATGGTCATGGCCACCCTGGAGATCAGTCCACCGGCCTGACTAGGGCCCGGCGTCGCCTCAGGCGACGAAGTACTTGGCTTCGGGGTGGTGGCAGATGATGGCGTCGGTGGTCTGCTCGGGGTGGAGCTGGAATCCCTCGCTCACCACCACTCCGATGCGCTCGCCGCCGAGCAGGTCGACCACCTTGGCGTTGTCGTTCAGTTCCGGGCAGGCCGGGTAGCCCCACGAGTAGCGACCGCCCCGGTAGGTCTGGCGGAAGAGTCCGGCCAACGAGGGGCCGTCCTGATCGGCGAACCCGAGCTCCTCGCGGATGCGGTGGTGCCAGTACTCGGCGGTGGCCTCGGCCATTTCGACGCTCAGGCCGTGGAGGAAGAGATAGTTCTGATACTCGTTCTCGGCGAAGAGCCGAGCCGTCTCTTCTGAGGCGCGCTCGCCAATCGTGCAAAGCATGAAGCTGGCGAAGTCCTCCTCGCCCGAATCAGTCGAGCGGAAGAAGTCCGAGATGCAGAGCCACGGTTCCTTCTTCTGGCGCGGGAAGCTGTAACGCATCCATTCAGAAGTACGTGATTCGTCCTTCCAGATGATGAGGTCGTTACCCTCGGAATTGGCGGCGAAGTGGCCATAGGCCACCTGGGGGATCAGGAGATCCGCCTCCTTCGCCTTCGAGAGCTCCTCGCGCAAGGTGGCCTTCACCCGCTCCTTGAATTCATCGTCGTTCTCGCCGTTCTCGGGCCGGAAACCCCACTGGTTGCGGAAGAGGGCGGTCAGGTTGAGGTACTCGGCGATGCCGTCGAGCGGAATGCCCTTGGCCACCCGTGAACCCACGAAGGGCGGCTTGAACAGCTCGTTGTCAGCGGCCACCGCGGAGCGGCTGGGCTGACCCTCGACGGGGCTGTTGTCCTCCTCGCGGAACCGGCTGGGCACGTTGCGGGTGGAGATCTCGCGGCCGAAGTCGGGGTCGACCTCACCCGACTTCTTGAGCTCGACCAGGCGGTCCATGGTGCGCAGTCCTTCAAAAGCATCGCGCCCGTAGAAGACGCGGCCTTGGTAGATCTCGCGCAGGTCGCGCTCGACGTAGGTGCGGGTCAGGGCGGCTCCCCCGAGGAGGATCGGGAACTCAGCCAGCTTGCGCTCATTGAGCTCGACCAGGTTCTCGCGCATGATGAGAGTGGACTTGACCAGGAGCCCGCTCATGCCGATGGCATCGGCCTTGTGCTCCTCGGCTGCCGTGATCATCTCGTTGATCCCGACCTTGATCCCGAGGTTCACCACCTCGTACCCGTTGTTGGTCAGGATGATGTCGACCAGGTTCTTGCCGATGTCATGGACGTCGCCCTTGACGGTGGCCAGCACCACGGTGCCCTTGCCGCCCTGGTCAGCCTTTTCCATGTGCGGCTCGAGAAAGGCCACGGCCGCTTTCATGGTCTCGGCCGATTGCAAGACGAAGGGAAGCTGCATCTCGCCCGAGGCGAAGCGTTCACCGACCACCTTCATGCCCTCGAGCAGGATGTCGTTCACGATGGCCAGGGCCGGCAGGTCCGACTCCAGTGCTTCGGTCAGGTCACCGTCCAGCCCGTTGCGGTTGCCGTCGATGATGCGCTGCGACAGGCGACGATCGACCGGCCAGTCGAGGTGCTCATCAGCCGCATTCGAATTGACGGTGGCTCCCTCGAAGAGGGCCAGCAGCTCTTGCAGCGGGTCGTAGTCGTCGGTCCGGCGGTTGTAGACCAGATCGAGGCAGATCTCCTTGGCCCGATCCTCGATCCTCGACAGCGGGAGGATCTTCGAGGGGTGCACGATGGCCGCGTCGAGCCCGGCCTCGATGCACTCGTGCAGGAAGACCGAGTTGAGGACCTGCCGGGCCGCTGGGTTCAGGCCGAACGACACGTTGGAAAGGCCCAGCACGGTGGAGACGCCGGGGAGCTGGGACTTGATGGCTTTGATGCCCTCGATGGTCTCGATTCCATCGTTCCGGCTCTCCTCCATACCGGTGGAGAGCGGGAGGACCAGGGCGTCGAACATCAGGTCCTCGGGCTCGAGGCCGTAGCGGTTGACCGCGATGTCGAGGATGTTGCGGGCGGCCCGCAGTTTCCACTCGGCCGTACGGGCCTGACCCTCTTCGTCGATGCAGGTGCAGACCACGGCGGCACCGAACTCGCGGGCGAGACGCAGGAACGTGTCGAGCCGCGTGCCGGGCTCGTCACCTTCCTCGAGGTTGACGGAGTTGAGAATGGGTCGACCGCCGATCCACTCCAGGGCGGCCCGGACCACCGGCCCTTCGGTGGAGTCCACCATCAGTGGCACGCTGGCCTGGGTGGCGAAGCGGCTGGCCACCTCGCGCATGTCGGCCACGCCGTCGGCGCCGGTGTAGTCGACACAGACGTCGATGACGTGGGCGCCTTCCTTGATCTGCTCTCGGGCCATCCCCACGCAGGTGTCCCAGTCGGCCTCGAGCATGGCCTGGCGGAACTTCTTCGACCCGTTGGCGTTGGTCCGCTCACCGACACCGAGGAAAGAGGACTCCTGGCGGAATGGGACGGCCGTATAGATGGAGGCCGCACTCGGCTCGTAGACCGGGTTCCGGGTCGCCGGCGTGGCGCCGGCACACCGCTCGACCACGGCAGCCAGGTGTTCGGGGGTCGTCCCGCAGCACCCGCCGATACAGGTCACACCGAACTCGGTGACGAAACGGTGGAGGTGGTCGGCCAGGCTCTCGGGGGTGAGGTCGTAGTGCATCTTGCCGTCGACCACCGAGGGCAGACCGGCGTTGGGAATGGTCGAGATCGGGACGCGGCTGGCCTCGGAGAGGTGGCGGACCGCTTCGCTCATCTCGACCGGCCCGGTGGCACAGTTGAGCCCGACCACGTCGACCTGCATGGCATCGAGGACGGTGAGCGCGGCGCCGATTTCGGTGCCGGGCAGCATGCGTCCGGTCAGCTCGATGGTGACTTGCACCTGAAGGGGGACGATACGGCCGAGCTCGACCATGGCCCGGCGGGCGCCGTTGATGGCGGACTTGGCCGAGAGGAGGTCGAAGACGGTTTCGATCAGGAGGAAGTCGACGCCGCCCTCGAGGAGGCCCAGAGCCTGTTCCTGGTACGCGTCGCGCAAGTCGGCATAGGGAATGTGGCCCAGTGTCGGGAACTTGGTGCCCGGGCCCATGCTTCCGGCCACCCAGCGCGGACGCTCCGGCGTCGAGAATTCGTCGGCCACTGCCCTGGCCAGCTCGGCCCCCCTCCGGCTGATTTCCCGGGCCCGGTCGGCCAAGTCGTATTCGACCAGGACCACCGACGAGGAGCCAAAGGTGTCGGTCTCGACGACGTCGCAGCCCACTTCGTAGAACGACCGGTGCACCTGGGAGATGAGGTCGGGACGGGTGTCGATGAGGATCTCGTTGCAGCCCTCGAGGGCCGGCCCGCCGAAGTCCTCGGGGCTCAAGCCCAGGATCTGCAAGTTGGTGCCCATGGCTCCGTCGAAGATCACGACGCGCTCCCGCAGCGCCTGCAGGTAGGACGAGGCGCTGGGATCGAGACGTCCGAGGAGCTCGGGGGAGGGGGACATGGTCGGTACAGGATACCGGCGCCCCCCGGTGCTCCAGGACTGGACCATTAACATCCGGCCTGATGGCGCAGCCCAGGATCTACACCAAGCGCGGTGACGACGGCACCACCGGGCTCAGCTATGGGGGACGGGTCCGGAAGGACTCACTTCAGATTGAGCTGAACGGCGTGGTCGACGAGACGCAGGCGGTCATGGGCCTGGCCCGGGCCTCGACCGAGGACGGCTCGGAGGCCAACGACCTGCTGGTCTCCCTTTGCCGGGACCTCTACCTGGTCATGGCCGAAATCGCCGTGCTGCCCGAGAATCGGCACAAGGCACTGGCGGCGGGTTCGGTGGTGACGCCCGAGATGGTGGTTCGGCTGGAGGAGAAGATCGACGAGTTGCTCGAGCGATTCGACATGCCGACCGACTTCACCATTCCGGGCAAGAACGCCACGACTGCCGCGCTCGATCTGGCCCGGACGGTGGCCCGGCGGGCGGAACGGCTCTGGGTCCAGGGGCCCATCGAGGGTTCACTGGTCGGGGCCTATCTGAACCGGCTGTCCGACCTCTTGTGGGCCATGGCCCGATGGCAGGAAGGTCCCGAGCACGAGCTGTCCAAGCAGGTCGGCTCCTGATCGCCGCGGCACACTCAGGTCCAGGCGCCCCAGTGGATTCGGTCGGCGCCTGAGGGTCGGGCACGATCCAGCGATCCCGAGGGCCGGTCGTTGCCGTCGGGATACCCGAGGAGGACGGCGCAGAAGAGCCGCCACTCGGAGGGCACTCCGAGTCGGGTGGCCAGGACGTCCTCTCCCTTGAAAGCACCGAGGACGCAGGCGCCGAGTCCGGCATCGACCGCGGCCAGCAGTACCGTCATGACCCCGAAGGCGGCATCGCCGGTCCAGTAGGGAACGGGCCAGCGGTCGGCGCCATCACCCAGGTCGGAGACCGCCGCCTTGTCGGGCTCGCCGTAGCGCTCCACGTACGCCTCGGCCGAGGCGTAGGAGAGGAGCACGACCGGCGCCCGGCGCATGGCCGCGAAGCGATCGCTGGCTTCCCGCCAGGGGGCGTCGGTGGTGGCATCCCAATAGGCGGAGGTCTGGTCGTCCCCGCTCAGGACGACCCAGGCGGTGCCGCCGGTGTTGCCGGCCGTCGGGGCGCGCAGGGCCGCCGCAAGGATGCGTTCGAGAGCGGTGCGCTCGACCGGATCGGTCCGGAAACTGCGGACCATCGCTCGGCGCCCGATGGCCTCGTACAGCTCCATCCGAGCAGTCTGGCAGCACAAAGGCCTGGTCGGGCCCCCTGGGGAATGTTGACCCCGCTGGTAGTGTTTTAGGTCCCAGAACCGATGCGGCTGTCCTGGAGGACGCAGATGCCCACACCCCGAGATCTACTCAACGAAGCCAAGGCCGCCATCCGCGAGATCGAGCCGCCTGACGCCGAACCCTTGGTGGGGAAGGTGACCTTCCTCGATGTCCGTGAGCCCGACGAGTACGAGCAGGGTGCCATTCCGGGTGCCGTGCACCTGCCCCGGGGCCACCTCGAGTTCCAGGTCGAGGGCAAGCTGCCCGACAAGGACGCGCCGCTGGTCGTGTACTGCGCCGGTGGGGTGCGCTCGGCCTTTGCGGCCAAGACGCTCGGGGACCTCGGGTACCGCGACGTCCAGTCGCTGATCGGTGGCTTCAACAAGTGGAAGGACGACGGGCGCCCCTGGTCGGCTCCGCGCACGCTGACCCCGGCCCAGCGCAACCGCTACCAGCGCCACCTGCTCCTGCCCGAGGTGGGCGAGGTGGGCCAGCTCAAGTTGCTCGACTCCAAGGTGCTGTTGCTGGGCGCCGGCGGACTGGGCTCACCGGCCGCGCTGTACCTGGCGGCGGCCGGGGTGGGCACGATCGGCATCATCGACATGGACGTGGTGGACGAGTCGAACCTGCAGCGGCAGATCCTGCACAACATGGACCGGGTCGGCCATCGCAAGGTCGATTCGGCCAAGACGACGCTGACCGCCCTCAACCCTGACGTCAACGTGGTGACCTACGACGTCCGGTTGGGCGCCGACAACATCTTGGACATCATCGACGGCTACGACGTCATCGTCGACGGCACCGACAACTTCCCGACGCGCTACCTGGTGAACGATGCGTCGCTGCTCAAGCGCATCCCGGTCATCCACGGGTCGATCTTCCGCTTCGAGGGGCAGGCCACGGTCTTCGACCCCTACAACGGGCCGTGCTACCGCTGCCTCATCCCCGAGCCGCCCCCGGCCGAGCTGGCGCCGTCGTGCTCCGAGGCCGGCGTGCTGGGCGTGCTGCCCGGCATCATCGGCTCGATCCAGGCCGTCGAGGCCATCAAGATGCTGCTCGGTATCGGTGACCCGCTCATCGGCCGCCTGCTGGCCTACGACTCGCTCGAGCAGTCGTTCCGGACCTTCAAGGTGCGACGCGACCCCAAGTGCCCGGCGTGCGGTGAGGAGGCCGGCGAGATCGTCATCGCCGAGTACGACGAGCTCTGCATGCCCCATCGGCACTAGGCGCTCCCTGACCTGAGCGGGACCTCACGAGGTCCCGCCGGGTAGGTTGCGGTCCATGGACGTGGACGACTACGAGGGTGGGGCGTTGACCGAGCGGTTCGGGGTCAACGGCGTGGAGCTGGCTTGGGCCTCCTGGGGCGAGCCGAAGGCGGGCGAGCCGCCGTTCGTGCTCTGCCACGGCTTTACCGGTTCGGCTTTCGACTTCTCACTGGAGATCCCGACTCTGGCCAAGTCGCGCCAGGTGGTGGCACTCGACCAGCGCGGGCACGGGCGATCGACCAACTGCGGGGAAGAGGTCAAATACTCAGGCGACATCCTGGCCGATGATCTGATCGCCTTTCTCGAGCACGTGGGCGGCGGCCAGCCGGTCGATCTGCTGGGCCATTCCATGGGCGGGGTGATCTCGCAGCTGGTCACGCTGGCCCGTCCCGACCTGGTCCGCTCACTCATCTTGATGGACACCAGCGGCTGGTCATTCGTGATCGAAGACGAGGCCGTCCGGAACTTCGTGCAGGGATTCATCACCAAGTTCGACCCGGCCCGCGGCATGCCGCCGCCACCCAAGTTCAAGAGTCCCGAAGACGTACTGATCGAGGCGGCCACGGACGAGGAGTGGCGAAACGCCAAGGAGTCCCTCTACTTCGGCATGGACCCCTATGCCTACAAGGCGCTGGGCATGGTGCTGGCCATCGACGACAGCATCGACCTGCGGCCCCAGCTGGGCTCGATCACCTGCCCGGTGACTGTGGTGGTCGGCGAGCTCGACCACCCCTTCATTGACCATGCCACCGAATTGGCCGCAACGGTGGCCCACGGCCGGGTCGAGATCATCGACGGGGCGTACCACTCGCCACAGCTCACGCATGCCGACGCCTGGCGTGCCGCGCTGGAGACGCATCTGGTGGCGGCGCATGGCTGACGTAGGGGTGCCCCAGGCGGAAGACCGCGTCGAACTGGGCGACTCGGGGATCTCAATTCCTCCGCTCGGCGTCGGCACCTGGGCCTGGGGCGACAAGGGCACCTGGGGCATGGGTGGGTACGACACCTCCTTCAGCGAAGCGACCATCCTCGAGGCCTGGCAGGCCTCCATCGAAGCCGGGGTGGTGCTGTTCGACACGGCCGAGATCTACGGGCGGGGCGAGAGCGAGCGCATCATCGGCCGACTGCTCCAGCAGGACCCTTCGGCCCGGGCCAAGGTGGTCATCGCTTCGAAGTTCATGCCGACGCCCTGGAAGCTGGCGGTGACGTCGGCGCTGGTCTCGGCGGCCAAGGCTTCCCGTGACCGCCTGGGCGTCGACTCGATCGACTTGTACCAGATCCATGGGCCGGTCTCGCTGCGCGGCCACGAGGCCTTGGCGGAGGCGCTGGCCGAGGCGCACCGCCAGGGGCTGGCCAAGGCGGTCGGCGTCTCGAACTACTCAGCCAAGGAGACACGCTCGATGGACGCGGCGCTGCGCAAGCGGGGACTGCGGCTGGCCAGCAACCAGATCGAGTTCTCGCTCCTGCGCGCCATGCCCGAGCGCGATGGCCTGCTGGCGGCATGCCGGGAGTTGGGCGTCGTCCCGCTGGCGTACTCGCCGATCGGTCAGGGCCGCCTCACGGGGAAGTACTCGGCCAACAACCCACCGCCCAAGGCGCGGACCTTCTCCAACCACCCGATGGTGCAGGTCGACAAGATCGTGGCTGAACTGCGGCGGATCGGCGGGGCCAACGGCGGCAAGACGCCCAGCCAGGTGGCGCTGGCCTGGATCATCGCCAAAGGCGCCGTGCCCATCCCGGGGGCCAAGAACCGGGCCCAGGCCCAGGAAAACGCCGGGTCACTGGGATGGAAGCTGAGTGCCGAGGACCTGGCCGCGCTCGACGAGCTGGCCCTCTACGGCCGGCGCACCGTCTCGTCCCGCTTCTGGCAGCACGGCTGACGGAGGCCGGCCACTCTCACGTCATCGTCAAAAGGAGCACCGGCGTGGCCAGGAGCGCGATCGCCCCGGCTCCAGCCCACCACGCCGTGCGGCGAGAGGTGCGTGGGGACTCGATGAGGCGAGAGATTCTGGCCGGTACACCGGTCCCGCTGGCGCGGAACACGGCGGCCGGGAGCGTGTCCGGAGTGGCGAGCCTGAGCAGAGCTGAGGCCAATGCGGCTGGATTGTGGCGCCGAGCCGCGTGGTCATCGGCGGCCATCTCGAGGAGCTCGCGCATCGCCTCGGGCGCCAGTGTGGCGTAAGGGATGAAACGGAACAGATCCCACAACCGGGTCATGGGAAGGAGTACCAAGCCATGACGCCCGTGTATGTGGCCGCGTTCATGATCGAGCACGGCCGCCAGTTCCTCACCACTGAGTGCTGCAAGCGCTCCCGTGGTCACCACGATGCGCGGATGGATCCCCGGTACGCAGTAGGCGACGGCTCGCGGGTCCTCGATCAGCATGGTGCCCGGGTGCCCGGGATTCACCCGGGCGATGAGGTTGACCAGGAGGCGATGGCGAGCGCGGACGCGTAGGGTCTTCCAGACGGTGGCCAGCGCCACGAAAGCCAGCACGATGGCCAGGTCGGCGGCCAAGGTGAGTCCGAGCGCATCGGGCAGTCCCAGTCCACGAAGAGGGTGACCGTCAAGAAGCCCGGCTCCAAGGCGGGCGATCCCGCCGAAAAAGCCAACGTGGAACCGGGCCACCGCCACGCACAGGCCCGACCCGATGAATGCGATAGCGGCACTCAGTCCAAGCGACTGCCACACCAGGACAGCCATCCGTGGCGCCTTGGACACCCAACCAGCGTGGCGAAGAGTGATCGTCGCCGGGCCAATGAGCGCCGTCGCGATGATGGCGAGCAGGAGGGCCGTGAGGAGAAGGCTCATCGTTCCTTCTGGTCCTCGGGCTGGTCGACCCGATCCAAGGCTTCACGGAGAACCAGTGCTTCCTCGGGTGACATGACCTCGGCGAAGCGAACGAGGGCGGCTCCCCGGTCCTTGGCCCCGCCGAGCGCTTCCACCATCAGCTCGGCGGTGAACGAGGAGCGGCTGGCCGTTGCGGAAAAGAGATGGGCCCGGCCGACGGCGAGGCGTGCCACCAGGTGCTTGCGGCGCAGGCGATCGAGAATGGTCAGCACGGTCGTGTAGGCGCGGTCAGGAAGCTGATCGGCGATCTGACGCCCGCTCATCGGCTCGCCCATCGAACTCCAGAGAACCTCCATAACCCTTCGCTCGAGTTCGCCCAGACGGGCCACCGCACTCCCTTCGATCTGCACTGGCCCATGGCCACGCCGCTTTGAACTTCTACAGAGCGTAGTAGTAGGGTCACCGCCCGTGCTGCATCTGCTCGCGGACGCCCCGTTGCCCCCCCTGCGCGGCGCACAACTCTTCTCGACCCAGTTCGAGTTCGTGCCGGTGGCCATGATCGTGGTGTTCTTCGCCCTCTACGTCTGGGGCGTGCGCCGGGTCAACCGGTTGCAGCCGCGCCATCTGTGGTCGGGGGCCAAGACGGCGGCCATGGTCGGCGCACTGATCACCACCGGGATCTCCATCTTCAGTTTCATCGGGGTCTACGACGGGGAGTTGTTCTGGGACCACATGGTCCAGCACCTGCTGCTGATCATGGTGGCCGCTCCGCTGTTCGCCATCTCGTCCCCACTGGACCTGGCCTGGCGCGCCACCCGGGGCACCGGCACGCCGCACCTGGTCGTGACCGAGGTGTTGCGATCGGGCGTCATGAAGGTGCTCGGGCACCCGGGCGTAGCCTTCGTTCTCTACGCCGTGGTGATCCCGGTCACGCACTTGACGGTTTGGTACAACTACACCCTCGAGCACGAATCGGTTCACAACGCCGAGCACCTGGTCTTCCTCCTTATCGGGTACATGTTCTGGCGCCAGATCTTTGGCTCCGATCCGAACGCCTACCGTCTGCACCCGATCCTGCAGTTCGGGTTCCTCTTCCTGGCCATCCCGATCGACACGTTCACCGGCCTGTCCCTGGACTCGGCGGTGCACGAGATGTTCCCGGCCTACTACGCATTGCATCGCACCTGGGGCCCGTCCCTGGTCGACGACCTGCACATCGGCGGCGTCATCATGTGGGTGGGTGGTGACACGTTGATGCTGTGGCCGATGATCCCGTTGGCCGTGCGCTGGCTGCACCTCGAGGAACGTCGGGCCGTGCGGGTCGACCGGGAGTTCGACCTGGCGGCAGCAGCAGCCGAGGCCGAGCTCACCTCGGAACTGCACGTACCGGCCGAGTAGCGACCGGTCGCGACCACAGCACCACGCCGAAGAGGCACAGAGCGGTGAGGTGCACCGCGCTGCACCACAGGCAGATGGCGTCGACCCGGAAGAGTTCGACGTAGACCAGGTACAGCACCATGAGAGCGCCCGCGGTTGCTCCAGCCAGGCGGGCCCGACCCGGCCATTCCGAGTCGGCGTGCCAGGCCCAGGGCAGCGAGAGCGCGGCCATGGCGAGCGCCCAGATCAGGCCGATGAGGGCGACGGGAACACCGGCGATGGCCGACCAGGAGCTGGTCGTGACCAGGGTGCAGTTGATCAGGCCTCGATCCGGACAGGCCAAGGCCGCCGGGTCGGTGTAGTGCGTGACCGTCAGGTAGCCGCTCAGACCAACCGCCAGCATGGACAGCACCAGGGCTGCCCGCGCTGCTCCTGTCCATGCCGGCGCCGGCTCCCTCCTTGGCGTCATCTCATTGCTCCAGGTTGTGGACGATGGCGTTGATGGTCGGCGTGTCACAGACCGAGGCCGGTTGGTTCCCGGTCACGGTGCAGATGGCGGCCGTGATCTCGTTGGCGGTGCCATCGATGGCCTGAGCCACCGCGCTGGACGGGTGGTCGAGTTGGGCCGCGATCTGCTGCATGCTCAGACCCTGGAGGATCTGCGGGTTGTAGCTGGCGCCGATCTGGAGGTAGTGGTCGCCGACGTCGATGAACGGGATGCTGCCCGGATCGTCCGTGTAGGGGCTGGTGTCGTACTTGGTCAGCGTGGCCTGTTCGGACGCCGTCGGTGCCTGCAGGACCGTGTAGCCGTCTCCACTCGGCTGGTTCGTCTCCTCCTCGACCGGGACGAAGTCGAGATAGGGGCTCGAGTAGGTCGACCCATAGAACGAGAACGTCTGGGTGCCCGGGTACTCGTCGGTGTCCGAGGAATGGGTGGCGGCCAGACCGGTGAAGCTTCCGAAGCGGGACAGTGCTTCGACCATGGCCCAGCGCTCGGCGGCGCAGAACGGGCAGTACTCGGCCCCGATGTAGAGGATCTCGGGTTTGCCGTCGCTGCCGGTGAGGAGGCTGGGGCTCCCCGCGACCTTGCTCGGCAGGGCGAGGCCCGAGGGCTGGCCCACGCTGGCCAAGGTCGATGCGCTGACCGAGGTGACCTCGGACAGCACGCCGGCCGGCAGCGCGGTCGTCCCGTCATCCCCGGATCCGGCCTGCTGGCCGGACGTCGACGTGGTGCTCGAGAGGCCGGCAGCCGGGCTGTTGGTGACCTTGACCGCGATCAAGGTGACCAAGACCACCACGACCAGGGCGATGGGAGAGAGTTTGGCCACCCAGGGGTGGCGCTTGAAGAAGTTCGGTGGGGGCGGTGCCGGTTGGCGACGGGTGCGGGCATCCGAGGCGGCACGCGGCCGACCCTTTTGAGTGTTCGGCATGGCAAGTTCTCCTTGAAGGTAGGGACGGCGCGCCTGGGCGCGGCCGTCAGTTCGGTGTGTCGTCGCTCAGCGACGAAGCGTTCGAACTAGGAGAACTGCGGGGGGTGGAACAGGGAGAGGCCGATGCCTCGGGGCAGGAGTGAAGCGGCGCGGTGGGTACGCCGCTGCCGCCAGCCGGCCACGGCGGCGACCACAGCACCGGCGGCCAGGATGGAGACCACCATCAGGGTCATGGAGGGCGCCGGAGCCGACGGCGCTCCCCTGTTGCACGAGGCGACGAAACAGCCGTCGGGAGCCATCGGTGGAGCTTCAGCCGTCAGCGAGGCGGTGCTGGGGCTGGGCGTGCCAGAGAGCAGGGCGCTGGGCATGAAGCTCCCGAGCACGGCGGCCGCCACGATGACGGCCAGAACCCATCGCCAGCTGCGAGACATGGATCCAGGATATGGGTACGGCCGTCCGAGTAGTCGTCGCCCGCGATCGGGCTGGTCAGCCGCCCAGATCCATGAGCTCGATGCGTACTCCGTCTGGGTCGGTGCAGTAGACGAATTGCAGCGGGGTGCCGCCGAAATCGATGGTGGTCCGGCTGGACTCCACGATGGCGCCGCCCAGCCCGGCCAAGTGGGCCGCCACGGCGTGGACATCGCCCACCCGGAACGAGAGGTGGGTCAGACCGAGCTGATTCACGGGCCGCCGCGTGGCGTCGCCGATGGGAGCCGGCTGCTCGAAGGCCAAGAGTTCGATGGCGGCGGTCCCCTTCCGGATGAACTGCGAAGTCACCGACACCTCGGGCAGGTCCATGAGCGCGGCGAACTCCGAGCCGATGGCGTGCGATTCCGCCTTCTCGAACCCGAGGCCCTCGCAGTAGAAGCGCAAGGAGCGGTCGAGGTCGCCGACGCAGATGCCGAAATGGGAGAAGGTGGGTTCCACGCCGGCCAGTCTGCCCGCATCCGGCGATCGCTGGTCGAACCGGGGCCTCGAGACAGTAGGAGAAACGGCTAGGCCGTCACCACGGTTTCGAAGTGCTCGACCACCGGGAACGGGTCGTAGAAGTGGTGGAGCTGGGCCCGCCATTCCTGGTAAGCGGGGGAGCCCCGGAATCCCTCCGTGTGATCCTCCAGCGTCTCCCACTGCACCAGCAGCAGGAACGAGCTGGGCTGCTCGATGCACCGCTCGACCGAGAGCGAGACGAAGCCAGGGTTTCCCGCGATGATCGACTTGGCTTGCTCCATGGCGGCCAGGAACTCGTCTTCGCGTCCGGGGATCACCGGGAGGATCGCGTGTTCAGTGATCACGCGGTGAGTAGCCGGGTGCGCACCGCTTCGTCGGTGGCGGCGTCGATGGCGGTCCAGGCCATGGCCAGAGCCCCATCCCGAACGGCGGTATCAGCCGATTCGGTGATACAGGCGGCGGCGAAAGCGTGCTGGTGGTTGACCGCACCGTGTGACTCGATCCGCATCAGCGGGTGAATGGTCGGCACGGCCAGCGAGATGTTGGCCATGTCGGTCGAGAAGGTCGGCCGCGGACGACCGTTGTCATCGTTCTCGAAGCTACGGCCGAGAGACTCGGCATTGCGGCGCCACAACGCCAGCAGCTCGGGGTCGGCCTCCATGTGGGTGTAGTCCGGCGAGAGCTCCACGAACTCGACCGTGCAGCTACTGGCCAGTGCGCCGGCCTCGAAGCAGGCGCGCAGCCGGGGTTCGAGTGCGAGCAATCCTTCGATCGTCCGGGATCGGGCCATGAAGCGGCCCGTGACCGAGGCCGGGATCACGTTGGCGGCTTGGCCGCCATTCCTGATGATGCCGTGCACCTGATCCCCGAGGGGCAGTTGCTGGCGCAGCAGCCCAATGGCCACCTGCGAAATGGTCATCGCATCGAGTGCGTTGACGCCCTCCCACGGGGCGGCCGAGGCGTGGGCCTCCTTGCCGGTGAAGGTGACGTCGAAGTGGGACACGGCCAGGCACGAACCGGTCAGCCATTCGGACGGCCAGGGGTGGATCATCATGGCGGCATGGACGCCGGCGAAGGCGCCACGCTCGAGCATCATGACCTTGCCGCCGCCGCCCTCTTCGGCCGGCGTGCCCAGGAACCGCAGCGTCAAACCGACCTGGTCGGCCACCGCGGCCAGCGCCAACCCTGCCCCGACCGCGCTGGCCGCGATGATGTTGTGCCCGCAGGCATGACCGACATCGGGGAGGGCGTCGTACTCGGCGCACACGGCCACCACCAGGTCGCCATGACCGGCCCGGGACTCCAGGGCCGTCGACAGTTCGTAGACCCCTTCGGACACCTCGAGCCCGCCGGCTCGGAGGGCGTCCGCTACCGATTTGGCGGACCGGGTCTCGTTGAAGCAGAGCTCGGGGGTCGAGTGGATCTGATGGCTGAGGGAGACGAGCTCGCCCAGGTGGGAGTCGATGACCTCAGCCGCCGCCCGTTTGGCTGCCTCGGTCGTCATCTACTCGATGACCGCGACGACGTCGCCCGCGCCCACTGAGTCCCCGGCGCTGACCCGGATTTCCTTGATCACGCCTTCCTTCTCGGCGGCCACGGCGTTCTCCATCTTCATCGCTTCGAGTAGGCAGATCGTCTGACCAAGTTCGACCTTGTCGCCCACCTCCACCAGTACCTTCACGATGGTGCCCTGCATGGGGATGGTCACGTCACCCGACCCGGTGCCGGCCACCGAGCCGGAGGCGGCCCGCTTGGGCCGAGCGGCTGCACCGGCTCGTGGTACCGCCACTGGTCCCAGATCGGGTACCCACAGCCTGACCGAGAAGCGCTGGCCGTTGACCTCGGCAGTGACGTCTCGCTGGACGGTCGGGATCTCATCGTCCCCGGTTGACGGTGCCTCACTCGTCTCGACCGCGAGGCCGCTCAAATCGAGCACCTCCTCGACCCACTTGGTTGAGTGGGTGGCGTTGGCGAAGTCGGGATGGCTGAGGATGGCCACGTCGGCCGGCAACGTGGTGGCGACCCCGGTGATCTTGGTCTCCTCGATCGCCCGCAACATGCGGCGCCGGGCCGACTCGCGGTCAGGCGCCCACACGATGAGTTTGGCCAACAGGTTGTCGTAGTACTGCGACACGGTATCGAGGGCTTCGTAGCCCGCGTCCAGGCGGACACCGGGACCAGATGGGGCGTGGAAGGAGGTGATGGTGCCCGGAGAGGGTGAGAAACGCCCGCCGGTCGGGTCCTCGGCATTGATGCGGACCTCAATGGCGTGCCCGTTGCGTTGGACGTCTTTCTGGCCGAAGTCGAGGGCCTCGCCCGAAGCGATCCTGATCTGCCAGGCCACCAGGTCGAGCCCGGTGACCAACTCGGTTACCGGGTGCTCGACCTGCAGACGGGTGTTCATCTCGAGGAAGAAGAATTCGCCGTCCTGGTACAGGAACTCGACGGTTCCGGCGTTGTAATAGCCACAAGCCTTCGAGACTTTTACCGCCGCTTTGCCCATGGCTTGGCGGATGTTGTCGGGGAAATCGGGGGCAGGGCTTTCCTCCACCAGCTTCTGATGGCGCCGCTGGGCCGAGCAGTCGCGCTCGCCGAGCCACAGCATGTTGCCGTGGGTGTCACCGAGCACCTGCATCTCGACGTGCCGAGGCCAACCCAGGTAGCGCTCGACGTAGATCTCGGGACGACCGAAGTAGGCCTGCGCCTCACGGGCGGCTGACTCCATTGCTTCGGCGGCCTCGGCAGCCGACTCGACCACCTTCATGCCGCGCCCGCCGCCGCCGTAGGCCGCCTTGATGGCCACCGGCCATCCGAACTCTTCGCCGAAGCTAATGACCTCGTCCGGTGAAGTCAGCGGTTCGGAGCGTCCGGGCACACCGGCCACGCCGGCCTTCTCGGCCGCGATGCGCGAGCTGATCTTGTCGCCCATCACCTCAATGGCTTCGGGCGGGGGGCCGATGAAGGTCACGCCGCGCTCGGTGATGGCTCGGGCGAAATCGGTGTTCTCAGAGAAGAAGCCGTAACCGGGGTGGACGCCGTCGGCCCCGCTCTTCTCGATGGCGTCGAGGATGGCCGGGGTATTGAGGTAGCTGTCGGCGGCGGTCTCGCCACCGAGGGCGAAGGCCTCGTCCGCCATGCGGACGTGGAGGGCGTCGCGGTCCAGGTTCGAATAGACGGCGACGGTGCCGATGCCCATCTCGCGGCAGGTCCGGATGACCCGCACGGCGATTTCGCCTCGGTTGGCGATGAGAATCTTCTTGAGCACGCTGCGCCTTTCAACCGGTCTGAGGGTTCATCACAATTGCACGGACCCTATGGTCTGTGCCATGTGGGCAGGGCACTGGGAGGTCCGGCGCTTCGGCGAGATCGACTCGACCAACTCCTATCTGAAGGCCCAGGCCAACGAGGGTGCGCCTGACGGCTTAGTGGCGGTGGCCGACCACCAGACGGCGGGCCGGGGGCGCCTGGACCGCCATTGGGAAGCGCCTCGGGGGGCCTCCCTGCTCCTCTCTGTCCTGATGCGTCCGGCCCTCGACCCCGCTGACCTGCACCTGTGCACCGCCGCGGTGGCGCTGGCCGGAGCGGAGGCCGCCCGGCGGGTCTGTGGGGTGTCCCCAGGCCTCAAATGGCCAAACGACCTGGTCATCGGGCCGGCCAAGCTGGCCGGAGTCCTGGCCGAGGCCGACCTGGGCGGCGGGAGCGTCTGCTGGGTCGTCGTGGGCATCGGGATCAACGTGGCCTGGCCTGGTCCACCCGAGGTGGAGGGGACCTGCCTCGACGACCAGCGATCCGATGGCGCGGTGACCGATCGCAGCGAGCTGTTCGAAGGGTTCCTGGGCGCCCTGACCCCCCGCCGGACCGCCCTCGAGACCCCCGACGGTCGGCGGGGCCTGGCCGCCGAGCTGCGGGGTGCCTGTGACACCCTGGGCGCCCGCGTCCGGGTGGATCTGGCCGGCCAGTCCATCAGCGGCCTGGCCACCGAGATCGACCAGGCTGGGCACCTCATTGTGGTCACTGATTCGGGTCCCCGGACCGTCAGCGCCGGCGATGTCGTGCACCTGCGCGCTGACCAGCCATAGGGACCGACAGGGCTACCATTGCCCGCCGTATGCGCCTTCTTGTCACGGGAGGTGCCGGTTTCATCGGGTCGAATTTCGTCCGTTACTGGGTCGAACAGCATCCCGAGGACCATGTCGTCGCTTACGACGTGCTCACCTATGCCGGCAACCGACCCAACCTGTCCGACGTCGAAGACCGGATCGTCTTCGTGCAGGGCGACATCTGCGACGGGTCCTTGGCTGAGCAGACGCTCCGCGAGCAGGAGATCGACACCATCGTCAATTTCGCGGCCGAGTCGCACAACAGCCTGGCCGTCTTGAATCCGGGGCTGTTCTTCCGAACCAATGTGCTCGGGACGCAGACGCTGCTCGAGGCGGCCCGCCAGGTCGGCATCAACCGTTTCCACCACATCAGCACCTGCGAGGTCTACGGCGATCTCGCCCTCGATACGGACGAGGTCTTCACCGAAGACTCCCCCTACCGGCCCCGCACCCCCTACAACGCCAGCAAGGCGGGTTCGGACCACGCGGTGCGGGCCTACGGCGAGACCTACGAGCTCCCGGTCACCATTACCAATTGCTCGAATAACTACGGCCCGTACCAGTTCCCCGAGAAGGTCATCCCCGTCTTCACCACCTCGGCGCTCGATGACAAGAACCTCACCCTGTACGCCACCACCGAGAACCGACGCGAATGGCTGCACGTGCGCGATCACTGCACCGCCATTGAGGCGGTCCTCCAGCGCGGCGTGATCGGTGAGACGTATCACGTGGGCAGCGGTGTCGAGGCCTCCATCATGCAAATCGCCGACCTGGTGCTCAAGACCCTGGGCAAGCCCGACTCCCTCAAGGAGATCGTGCCCGATCGTCCGGGCCATGACCGCCGGTACCTCCTCGATTCGACCAAGCTGCGCATCCAACTGGGTTGGGCTCCTCAGATCTCGTGGGAAGACGGTCTGGCCGAGACCGTGCGCTGGTACGCCGACAACCGTGAGTGGTGGGAGCCGTTGCGCGCCCGCGCCCCAGTCGTCGAAGGCGGCTGGGGGAGCGCCGGCTGATATGCGGATCTTGGTGACCGGGGGGGACGGCCAACTCGGAAGGGACCTGCGCAGCGCGCTGTCCGGCCGGGTGCCGCTCGGAGGCCTACGGTGCCAACTCCTTGGTCCGGCCGGCGACGTGCCCGACCCCGGGCACGAGGTCATGAGCACCGACATCGACACCATGCCGGTGGACGATCGCGATGCGGTGCAAAGCACCTTTGCCGCCTTTCGTCCCGAGTTGGTGCTGCACGTCGGAGCGCTGACCAACGTCGACCGCTGCGAGTCCGAGGTCGACCTGGCCTACGCGGTCAACGGGATGGGGACACGCCACATCGTCGAGGCGGCCCAGGCGGTGGCGGCGCACGTGCTCTACGTCTCGACCGACTACGTGTTCGACGGGACGTCCGAACGGCCCTATCGCGAATGGGACCAGCCCAACCCGCAGTCCGTGTACGGCGCGTCGAAGCGGGCCGGCGAGCTCGAATGCCCGCCCGGCTCGACCATCGTCCGTATCTCGTGGGTCAGTGGCGCTCTCGGCGGCAACATGGTCAAGACGGCACTCCGGCTGGCCGAAGGGCAAGACGAACTCAATTTCGTGGACGACCAGCACGGTTCACCCACCTTCACGGCCGATCTGGCCCCTGCCCTGATCACGCTGGGCACCGAGCGCCGACCAGGGATCTTCCACATCACCAACAGCGGCACCACCACCTGGTGGGGCTTCGTCCGGGCCGTCCTGGCCGAGGCCGGCCACGATCCCGAGCGGGTCAAGCCAATAAAGGCAGCGGATCTGGATCCGACCCGCTACGTCGCACCGCGCCCGGCCAACTCGGTGTTGGACAACCTGGCCCTGCGTCTGAGCGGATTTCCCACTCTCCCGGCCTGGCAGGATGGTCTGTCCAGATTGGTGGCTGCCCTCCGAACTGAAGGGGCTCGGGCATGACTGCACGTTCCAACCACAGGGACCCCCGGTTCGTTTCGCGCACCATCGCCGTGATCGGAGCCGGCTACGTCGGCCTGCCCACGGCGGCCACGCTGGCCCACTTCGGGCACCGGGTGACGCTGGCCGAGCGCGAGGAGGGCCGTCTCTCCGCCTTGCGCAGCGGTCGCATGCCCATCGTCGAGGCCGGGCTGGACGAATTGGTCGCCGGCAGCGTGGAGGCGGGTCGCCTCCGCTTCACCGCCTCCTCGGTCGAGGCGGTCTCCGGGGCCCAGTTCGTCTTCCTTTGCGTTCCCACCCCACAGGGCGCCGACGGTTCGGCCGACCTCTCTTATGTCGAATCGTCGGCCAAGGAGATCGGACCCCATCTCGAAAACGGGGCCATCGTGGTCAACAAGTCGACCGTCCCGGTGGGTTCGGCCAGCATGGTGGAACAGGTCATCGGCCGTCCCGACATCCGCGTCGTCTCGAATCCGGAGTTCTTGCGGGAAGGGACAGCGGTTTCCGACAGCCTCCAGCCGGACCGTATCGTCGTCGGCGCCGATGACACCCACGCCGCCGCGCTGGTCGGCGAGCTCTTCGCCAGCACTGGCGCGCCGCTCATCGTGACCGACGCCACCACGTCGGAGACCATCAAGTACGCCTCCAATGCCTTCTTGGCCACCAAGCTGAGTTTCGTCAACGCCCTGGCCAGCTTGAGCGAGGAGGTGGGTGCCGACGTGCGCGACGTCCTCCTCGGCCTGGGCTACGACAAGCGCATCGGCTTCGAGTTCCTCCGACCGGGTCCCGGTTGGGGAGGTTCCTGCCTGCCCAAGGACACCCGGGCCCTGTTGCACATCGCCCGCGGCGCCGGCTACGAGTTCTCGCTGTTGGCCGGGGCCATTGCCAGCAATGACGAGCAACTGGCCCGGGTGGTCAACAAGGTGGAAGCGGCATGCGGCGGTTCGGTCAAGGACGTCACCGTCGGGGTGTGGGGCCTGACCTTCAAGGCCAACACCGACGACCGGCGGGATTCGCCCAGCCTCCAGATAGCCCACCGCCTGCTCGAGCTGGGGGCGACGGTCCAGGCCTTCGACCCGACCGTCACCCGGTCGGACGAGGCTGACGGCACGCCGGCGGATCTCAGCGGCCTCGTGGTGTGCGCCGACCCCTATGAGGCAGCCACCGGAGCGTCGGCCGTCGTGGTGTTGACGGAGTGGGACGAGTTCCGCTGGCTTGACCTCGGACGACTGCTCAAGCTGATGGCGACACCATCCATCGTTGACGCCCGCAACCTGCTGGACCCGACCGCGGTCCGGCGGATGGGCTTCACCTACGTGGGTATCGGTCGCCCATGAGCCACGTGGTGGTGGCCGGCGGGGCCGGCTTCCTCGGCTCGCACCTGTGCGACTACTTCATCGCCCGGGACGACACTGTCGTTTGCCTCGACAACCTGTCGACGGGCTCGCGCCACAACGTTGAGCACCTGATCGGCAACGAGCACTTCCAGTACATCGTGAGCGACGTCAGCGAAAAGGTGGAGCTCGGAGACGACAGGCACGTCGATGCGGTCTGCCATCTGGCCAGCCCCGCCTCGGTGCCCGGTTACCTTTCGCGGCCGCTCGAGACGCTGGCGGTCGGAAGCGAGGGGACGCGTCACCTGCTCGAACTGGCTCGGGTGCACGAGGCCCGGTTCCTGATGGCCAGCACCAGCGAGATCTACGGGGATCCCCTGGTGCACCCGCAGGTCGAGTCGTACCGCGGCAACGTGGACCCGACCGGGCCGCGTAGCGTCTACGACGAGGCCAAGCGCTTTGCCGAGGCACTGACCACGGCCTACCGGCGCACGTACGGGTTGGACACCAAGATCGTCCGCATTTTCAACACCTACGGGCCCCGGCTGGCCGCCGGCGACGGCCGCGTCATTTCCAACTTCATCGCGCAGGCTCTGCGAGGCAAGCCGCTCACCATTTACGGAGACGGCACGCAGACCCGTTCCCCCTGCTACGTCGACGACGAGATCGCCGGGCTGGTGGCCCTGCTCGACTCCTCCATCTCGGGTCCGGTCAACATCGGCAACCCCGATGAACACACCGTCCTCGAGTTGGCCGCCCTCGTGCTCGAGGTCACCGGAGCCTCCTCGGGACTGGTCTTCGAACCCCTCCCCATCGACGATCCCACCCGCCGCCGACCCGACATCACCCTGGCCCAAACCGAGTTGGGCTGGTCGCCCACGGTCGACCTGCGGGACGGCATCGGCCGCATGGCCGAGTACCTAGCCCCTATCGTGAAGGCCTCATGATGACCGAAATCGACGACATCGACCTCGGAGGACCTCCGCAACGGACCTACAAATCACTCACCGTCATCATGCCCGTGTACAACGAACGGACCACGGTGGCCGAGATCATCCGGCGCATGCGGGCGGTCGAACTGTCGCTCGACCTCCAGGTGATCGTGGTCGATGACGGGTCGAGTGATGGCACCGAGAAGGTGCTCAAGGCGGTCGAGGACTCGACTATCCGCGTCCTGACCCACAGCGAGAATCGGGGCAAGGGCGCCGCCATCCGCACGGGCCTCGAGGCGGCGCGCGGTGACCTCATCCTCATTCAGGACGCCGACCTCGAATATGACCCGGCCGACTGGCCGCGGCTGCTCGAACCTGTTCTCAGGGGCAAGGCCCGTATCGTCTACGGCAGTCGTTTCACCGGTGAGCGCATGAACATGTTGCCCCTTCACTGGTTCGGCAACCGCTTGCTCTCGCTGGTGACCAACGTGCTGTACAGCTCCACGCTCTCGGACATGGAGACCTGTTACAAGCTCTTCGATGCCCAGGTGCTCGAAGGCATGACCCTGACATCCAACCGATTCGAGTTCGAACCGGAGATCACGGCCAAGGTGCTGCGCCGCGGTCACCGCATCTACGAGGTGCCGATCTCCTACGCCGGCCGGGAGTTCCACGAGGGCAAGAAGATCACCTGGCGGGACGGTTTCACTGCCCTGTTCGCCCTGGTGCGCTTCCGGTTCACCAAGGAGTACTGAGCCGGGGGTGCCACGCCCCATCGCTACCGTCGTGGTCGACCACGACGCCGGACCCTTTCTCGATGCCTGTGTGCGGTCATTGGTGTCCGATGGGGCCGCGCCGGTGGTGGTGGTCGAGAACGGGCGACCGGGTAGTGCATCGGCCGCGTTGGCCGGGTTGAGCGACGATCTGCCCGAGGCCCCCGTCTCGATCCTTCGTCCCGGCCGCAACCTCGGATTTGGCGGCGGGGTGAATCGTGGCCTGGCCTCACTGGCGGGCGATCCGGCCATCGACTTCGTCCTGGTCTCCAATGCGGACCTGGTCGTGCACCCTGGTGCCCTGGCCGCGCTCAGGTCGGCACTCGAATCGCACCCGGCCATGGCCATGGTGGGCCCGCGGATCTTCAACGAGGACGGCGAGGTCTACCCCTCGGTCCGTCAGTTCCCATCGTTCGTGGACGCCGCCGGGCACGCCTTGCTGGCCATCTTTCGGCCCGAGAACCGCTTCACCAAGCGGTACAACCCGGGCGCGCCCGAAGGCCCCGACGTCGTCGAGGCCGGGTGGATCTCTGGAAGTTGCTTCCTGGCCCGGCGCAGCGCCCTCGAGGAGTTGGGTGGTTTCGACGAGGCCTACTTCATGTATGCCGAGGACATGGACCTGTGCTGGCGGGCCCACCAGGCCGGTTGGGGTGTCGGTTTCGCCGGGGCAGCCAGCGTGATGCACATCCAGGGTGTCAGCACGGCCCGCCACCCCTACCGGATGATGGTGGCGCACCACCGCTCCGCGCTTCGTTTCAGCGTCCGCACGACCAGAGGCTGGCGCCGCCTGGCCCTCCCCTTCGCGGCCGCCGTGCTCGGACTGCGTATGGCCATGGCCAGCGCGCGCCTGGCCCTCAAGCGCTAGCGATGCGTCGCCTTCGCGACGCCGGCCTGATGGCCGGCGTGCTGATGCTCGGACTTCTGTGCGGTGGACCAGCCGCTGCCGCCCACACCATTCGTGTCGAACCCGAGCCGGTCTTTGCTCTCCCATCGCACACGCTCGGTTGTGGCGGGGCGACCACGCCGGCCGCGGGCCTGGTCCAGGCGCCGCTCACGGTCAGTACCGTCGCCGGCCAGGTCGCTGAAACGGTGAATGTGTGCTTCGGGTCCCGCGGGCCCTACCCGTTCATCATCGACACCGGCTCGGGGGAGTCCACCATCGACGCCGGCCTGGCCGCACGCCTGCATCTGACCAAGGTGGGGCCGGCGACGGAGTTCGAAGGCGTCGGCTGCACGGGCACGGCCCGCAACGTGTCGGTGGGCGCGTGGTCGCTCGAGGGCATAGCGCTGGCGGGGCAAGACCTCACGGCGGCCACCCTTCCCCAGATCGGGGGCAAGGGAGAGCCCGACGGGTTGCTCGGCTCCGACGTGCTGAGCCGCTTCGCCGGCGTTCGCCTCGATTTCAAAGCCGGGACGTTGACGCTGCAGGGGGCCGAAAGCCCGGCGAAGACCTCAGGAACGACCGTGCACGGTCCAACCGGAGCGCCGCTGCCTGTCTCGCTCATCGGGACCGGTGCCTCCACCACCGTCCCGCTCACCGTCCAGTTCCAGCCCGGCGCCATATCGATGAACGTCAAGCTCCGATTTGGCCATGGTGCGGCCCACACCTTCACGGTCGACACCGGTTCATCGCAATCGGTGGTGGCCAACACGTTGGCTCGGTCCTCGCACTTGGCCTCCTCTGACGTGGCCGAGCGCCAGTCGACCGTGTGCTCGTACATCACGGTCCCACTGGTACACAGCGGGCCGTGGTCGGTCGACGGGTTGCGGCTGCACCAGCAGCTGATCGGTTCGACCAACTTCGGGCCGATTGCGGCGGGGGGCCTGTCCGGGTTGCTCGGCTCGGACCAACTGATTCGCTATGGATGGGTCGTCTTCGATTACCAGGGCGGCCGGCTCATCCTGGGCTAAGTCCCCGGCGCGTCGGGGTCATTCAGGCCCAGACAGCCCGAACATGGTCGTTATCCCGTGATCGCGCCCGGCCGTGTACCCGCCATCGACCGCTAAGGCGTGGCCGGTGATGAACGACGCGTCGTCGGAGAGTAAGAAGGCAGCGGCCGCCGCGATCTCGGGCGCCGTGCCCATCCGTCCGAGCTTGTGTTCACGCACGACCTCCTGGCGGAATTCCTCAAGGCCAGGTCCGAAGAGCAGTTCGGTCATGGGCGTGACGATGAACCCCGGGCAGAGGGCGTTGACCCGGATGCCGCGCCCGGCGTAGTCGATGGCCATGTTCTTGGTCAGGATGACCACGCCACCTTTCGACGCGCTGTAGGCACTGCCCCCGGCCGTGCCCTCGAGCCCCTCGATGCTGGCCACCGTCACCACGGCACCCCGACGACCGTCGAGGGCCGGCTGTTGGAGCATCTGGGCGATGGTGTGCTTCGCCGTGAGGAACGTGCCGGTGAGGTTGATGGTGATGACACGCTGCCAATCCTCGGCGCCCAGGAGGTGTACCGGACCTCCGCCGAACACACCGGCCGCGTTGACCAGCCCATCGACGCGACCGCCGAACTCGACGGTATCGACCACCAGCCGTTGGACTGCATTCTCATCGGTGACGTCCACGATCCGGTAGCTCCAGTGGCTGGATGGGCCCAGTTGGGGATCGGCACCGATGTCGGCCCCCATGACCCGGGCCCCTTCCTCCAGCAACCGGACTGCGGTGGCCTGGCCGATGCCCGAGGCCGCCCCGGTGACGATGTAGGTGCGTGCTTCGAGTCCGCGCATGGTCGCTCCATCCGTTGCTATCGAGTGAACAGAATGATAAAAGTTGTCTACAGCATGAAGTTCGCACTGTTCTACGAGATTCCCGTACCGAAACCTTGGGATCGGGAGAGCGAGTTGCGGGCCTACCAGAACACCTTGACTCAGGCGGTGGCCGGCGACCGCTTCGGCTGGGATGCCTTCTGGACGGTGGAGCATCACTTCTTGCAGGAGTACTCCCACTGCTCGAATCCCGAGATCCTCTACGGGGCCATCGCGGCCAAGACCGAACGGATCCGCTTGGGCTACGGCGTCCGGCTCATGCCCAAGCCTTACAACCATCCGGTCCGGACGGCCGAATCGGTCGCGGTGCTCGACTTGCTGTCCAATGGCCGGGTCGATCTGGGTACCGGACGCTCGGCCACCCGCGCCGAGCTGGAAGGGTTCGGGGTCGATCCCTCCCAGACCAGGCAGATGTGGCAGGAAGCCATCCGGCACATCGTCGGGTGCTGGACCAATGACGAGTACGAATTCGAGGGCGAGTACTGGCAGATGCCGCGGCGCCGGGTGCAGCCCAAGCCTCTACAGGATCCGCACCCGCCTCTGTGGGGGGCGACCACCAGTGATGAAGGGCATGCCCAGGTCGGTGCGCTCGGCCTCGGCCTCTGTTCCTTTGCCGTGGGGTTGCCGCCGTCGGAGGTCAAGCGCAAGATCGACGTGTACCGGGATGCGGTCGCCACGTGCGTATCGCCGATCGGGGCCTTCGTGCATGAGCAAGCCGCCACGTTCACCATGGCCGTCTGCGCGCCCGATCGGGGCGAGGCGATCGCCACGGCCAGGGAGTCGTTCGAGTGGTACCCGAAGACCGGAGCGCGCCAGATCGCCACCCTCACCGACTGGATGGCTGAACGCGACCAGGAGCTGGGCTCCTATGCCTATGCGGCCGAGATGAAGAGTCACGATGACCAAGGGATGCTCGACCTGCTGAGCCTGGAGTATCTGGTCGATGCCAATGCCTGCGTGCTGGGCACGCCAGACGAATGTGTGGAGGCCTGCCGGCAGTACGAGGCGGCTGGGGTGGACCTCCTGCTCTGTTTGGTGAATCCCTACAACATCTCCCATGAGGCGGTCATGCAGACGATCGAGCTGATGGGAACCGAGGTCATCCCGCAGTTCCGTTGACACGGATGGCCCAGCCGGGTGGCAGGCTGTGCCCATGAGGCGATCGCTCCGGTTTGTCACCCCCGTGCTCGTGGCGCTCCTGGTACTGGTGGGTTCGTCTCAAGCCGGAGCAAGCAGTCACAAGGCAGCGGCGAAGAAGGCGAGCCGCACTCAGCAGGGTCACCTCACGTTTTGGGAATGCCCGGCCAAGACGACCGAGATGCTGGTCGGCCTGAACACGCTGACGCTGTCGCCCGGCCAGTCGCTCAACATGGACTTCATCGTGCGCAACGTAGGCCCGACTGCGTGCGGCTACGTCGATCCCTACGCGGGGGCAATACCAGGCCCGCTGGCCTCCACGTTGTCGATCGGTCAGTGCGGAGACGTCGGTTTCGACGTCTACACGACGCGCCACCATCGACTGTTCCCCGGCTCGGACACCGTGCCTTGCCCGACACTTGGCGCGGCATCCCTGGCGCCCGACGGCACGGTGATCGGCGCGGGTTCGTGGAATCAAGACTTGCCCAGCGGGAAGCGGGTGGCGCCCGGTCACTACACGTTGGTGGTCGCCGGGCACTTCTCCTTCCCGCTCACCGTCGAGGCTCGCTAGTTCGGTGACGACGCAGTACGCGACGGAGGGCAACCTCAGTCTCCGCCAGCGCCTGTGGGACATCAGCGAGCGGCGCCCGCCCTTCAGCCTGCATTCGTGGGTCATCGGACTGGCCCGCCTGAGCGGCGGTGAACGGGTGCTCGACGTGGGATGTGGAAACGGCCGCTATCTCGAGCTGGTCGACGCGGTAGGTCTCGACCGATCACCGGGCATGCTGTCCTCGGCCCGGGCGCGAACCAAGGGCCCGTTGGTTGCTGGCGACGCGGCCTGCTTACCTCTGGCCAACGACACGTTCGATGTCGCCCTGGCCCTTCACATGCTGTACCACGTCCCCGATCGGGGGGCGGCGGCCCATGAACTTCGACGCGTCGTGCGGCCCGGCGGCGTGCTCATTGCCGTCACCAACGGGCGAGCTACCCAGCGCGAGCTGGTCGAGTTGTTCGAAGAGGTGGTCGGCGGGGGTTGGCGATGGGAACGCCCGGCCGAGAGTGCCTTCAGTCTCGAGAACGGCGGCCCGCAGTTGCAGGCCGCCTTCGAGCGCGTGGAAGTCGTGACCTGCCCATCAGGCCGGATCCTGATAACTGACGCCGGTGCCGTCGGCGATTACCTGCAGAGCATGCGAGATTTCTACGAAGCACAGATCGGGGCACGATGGGACGACTTGATCGACGCGGTGGTCGATCGGGTGGCCGCGACGATCGGGGCGGAAGGTGCCTTTGTCGTCACCCCTGTAGTCGGCGCCTTCGTGTGCAGCTAGGGGATGAGAGCGATCTTCCCCACGGCGCGGCGACCGAGCAAGGCATCGAGGGCGTCTGCCACCTGATCGAACGGGTAGGTGGTCGGGTGAACCGGGTCGAGCTGCCCGGCCTCGACCATGGCGATCAGATCGTCGAGCAGAACCCGTTGCTCGGCAGGGTGTTGCATCGACCAAATACCCCAATCGATTCCGAGCACGGTGCGGTTGCGCAGCAGGACCTGGTTCAGCGGGATCTTGGGGATGGGGCCGCCGGCGAAACCGATCACCAGGTACCGACCCCAGTCACCGAGCGCGCGCAGGGACGGATCAGCGGCGTCGCCCCCGATCGGGTCGACCACCACGTCGACCCCGGTGCCACCGGCCAACTCACGGGCCCGGTCCTTGATCGGCTCGTTCAACGTGTCGATGACCGCATCGGCACCGGCGGCCAGCGCGGCGGCGCGCTTCTCCTCGCTCGAGGCTGCGCCGATGACCCGGCCGCCCAGTGCCTTGGTCACGGCCACGGCAGCCAGACCGATGCCACCACCGGCGCCCAGTACCAGCACACTCTCGCCGGCTTGCACGTGGGCCCGATCGCGCAGTGCGAACAGGCAGGTGCAGTAGCTCTGGGTGAACGTGGCGGCCCGGGGCGCATCGAGACGGTCGGGCAAGCTGACCAGGCCGCTGGCCGGCACGACGATCTGGCTGGCAAAGCCACCCAGGCCGGTGCTGGCCATCACCCGCTGACCCACGGCCACCCCTTCCACACCGTCGCCCACCGCGCTGACGTGGCCCGCCACCTCGCTGCCCGGCGTGAAGGGGAGTGGCGGCTTGATCTGGTATTGGCCGCCGATGAAGAGGGCATCGACGAAGTTGACCCCGGCCGCCTCGACCGTCAGCACCACCCGATTCGCCCCGGCCACCGGATCCGGTTGCTCTTCAACGCGGAGGAGGGAGGGAGGACCGAGCTCGCTGCAGACGACGGCACGCATGGACGGGCACGTTATCGTCGCAGCGTCCCCGAGCTACGTTCGGCGTGATGCCCGAGATCCGCCCAGCCCGCATCGGCGATCTGGTGTTGCTGCCCGAGATCGAACGCCGCTCCGACACGTTGTTCGACCAACTGGGGATCGGGCCGCTCCCGCCACCCGGGTCGGTGACCGAGCTGGCGGCGGCGTTGGTCGTCCTGGTGGCTGGTGATCCGGTGCAGGGCTTTGCCCGGATCGAAGCCCTGGCCCGAGACGCCCATCTCGAACAGCTGGCGGTCGACCCCTCGGCGATGCGGCAGGGCATCGGCCGAGCGCTGGTGCGGGCCGCCAGCGACTGGGCCCGGGACGCCTACGGCGGGATCACCTTGGTCACCTATCGCGACGTCCCCTGGAACGGTCCCTTCTATGCCAGCGAGGGCTTTGTCGAGCTCGGAGCGGCCGACGAGTGGTACGCCGGCTTGGGGTTGCCTCCCGAGGACCCGGTCCTGGGTCGGTTCGGGACCCGCATTGTCATGCGCCGGCGGCTTTGACCTCGCGATGGCGGAAGCAGCCGACCAGGTGGTCATTGATGAGACCGGAGGCCTGCATGTGGGCATACATGATGGTCGAACCGACGAAGGTGAAGCCGCGTTGGCGCAGGTCCTTGCTCAGCGCATCCGACTCGGCTGAGGTCGCCGGAAGCTGGTCGATGGTCTGCCAGCGGTTGACCTTGGACTTCCCCCCGACGAACTGCCAGACATAGGCGTCGAAGCTGCCGAACTCCTCCTGGACCGCCAAAAACGCTTGCGCATTGCGGACCGTGCCAGTCACCTTGAGCCGGTTGCGGATGATGCCCGGGTCCAGCAGCAGCTTCTCGATCCGGGCCGGGGTGAAGCGAGCCACTTTGGTGGCGTCGAAGTTGGCGAACGCTTTCCGGTATCCCTGTCGGCGCTTCAAGATGGTCAACCAACTCAGTCCGGCCTGTGCACCTTCCAGGACGAGGAACTCGAAGTGGGTGGCGTCGTCATGGGTCGGCACGCCCCATTCCTCGTCGTGGTAGGGGATCATCCACTCGCCGGTGGCCCAGTCGCAGCGTCCGGCGTCCCTCTTGCTCTGACTCACGGTCATGAAATGAGCGTAGGTGGACCTTGTGACGCCATTTGCCATTCGTCGGCGCGGATGCGGTAGACGACGTGCGGGCGCAAGCTGCTGTCCGGAGGGAGCCGTGGATGGTCGAAATCGCCCGTCTCGTCCTGCACCAGGCCCAGTCGGAGCATCACGCCCTGTGAGCGCAGGTTGACGGCGGCCCTGAAGGCGATGATCTCCTCGGTATCGGCATCGGAAAAACCGTGGTCCAGCACGGCGGCTGCGGCTTCGGTGGCGTATCCCTGATCCCAGTGGTCAGGGTGCAGACGCCAACTGATCTCGAGGCCAGGCGCAGGGGGCAGCGAAGGATCGACCGGATTCAGGCTGACCAGGCCGATGCAGCTGGAGCCGCCGACCAGATCGACGGCCCAATAGCCGCATGGTGGTGCGCAGCCCTCTCCCATGTGGGCCAGAGCGGCATCGCACTCGGCCTGGTCCGGCCGGTGGCCCATGAACTCGACCACCAGAGGGTGTTGTTGCAGTTCGGCGAACGGCGACCGATCCTCGTCGCAGAAGGGCCGGAGCACCAGTCGTTCTGTCGTCATGGGAGGCGTGTTCAGACCACCTCGGCGTCCAGAGCCTGTTCGGCGGCCCAGCGATAGTCCGCTTTGCCCGAAGGTGATCGCTGCATCTGGGGCACGAAGGACACGGCCTTAGGCAGTTTGTAGCGGGCGATGAAGGCAGAGGCGTGGTCCACGATGGACCGAGGCGTCGTCTCGGCACCGGCCGCCAGCTGCACCACCGCCACCACTTCTTGTCCCCACCTTTCGCTGGGACGCCCGGCCACCACGACATCGGCCACGGCCGGATGGCCGGCGATAGCCCGTTCAACCTCTTCGACGAAGATCTTCTCGCCGCCCGAGTTGATGGTGACCGAGTCGCGACCCAGTAGTTCGATCTCCCCGTGGGCCAGATGGCGGGCGCGATCACCGGGGATCGAGTACCGCACGCCGGCCACCACCGGGAAAGTACGGGCCGTCTTGTCGGCGTCACCCAGATAGCCGAGCGGCACGTTGCCGGTCTGGGCCAACCAGCCGTTCCCGTCGTGGCCGGGCTCGAGGATGCTGGTGAGGTCCTCGCTCACCACGACGGTGCCCGGCCCTGGTGCGAAGGTGCCAGCGGCCGAGGCCCGGCCCACCGTGTACATCTGCGCACCCGTTTCCGACGACCCGGCCGAGTCCGAGATGACCAGGTTGGGGAGCCGATCCAGCGCCATCTGGCGGACGGCCGGCGTCAGCGCCGCCCCACCGTTGCCCACGGCGAAGAACGACGAGAGGTCGTAGTCCTTCTGGTCCAGCTGTAGTAACAACGGCCGCAGGACCGCGTCACCCACGATGGTCATGGTGTTGGCCTTCTCGCGTTCCACCGCGCTCCAGACATCGTCGGGGTCGAGCCGGCGGGGATTGTCGGGGAAGATCACGGTGGCACCCTGGGCCATCAGCATGAAGGCAGCCCACTGCGCCGCCCCGTGCATGAGCGGGGGCAGGATCATGGCTCGCAGCGGCGTGCTCTCGGCCAAACGATCGGTGATGCCCTGGTAGCTGGTCACGATCTCCCAGGTGCCCACCTTCCGGCCGCCCATGGCCGCCATGAAGATGTCGTGCTGGCGCCACAGGACCCCCTTGGGCATACCCGTGGTCCCGCCGGTGTAGAGGATGTAGAGATCGTCCGGTGACGGCTCGGTCGGTGGACCCTCGGGCGAGGCGCCGGCCAGAGCCTCTTCGTAATCCACCGCTCCGGGGAGCAGTGCGTTGTCCGAGTCGTCTGCCACCTGCAGCAGCACATCGGGCGGGGCCTCCAGGGTCGGCAGCACCTCGGAGAGCACCGGGGCCAGGGAGGCGTGAAGGATCAGCGCCCTGGGCTTGGCGTCGTTGAGGAGGTAGCGCAGCTCTTCTCCGACGTAGCGGTAGTTGACGTTGAAGGGTGCGACCCGGGCGCGGTAGGAGCCGAGCATGCCCTCGAGGTATTCGTTCCCGTTGTAGAGGGCCAGCGCCACGTGGTCCTGACCTGACTCGTGGCCAGCCAGGCCGCTCCGCTCCCGGCGCACGCCCAGACCCTTCCCGTGCAGGTAGGCGCCCAGCCGTCGTGAACGTTCGGCCATATCACCGAAGGTCAGCCGGCGGTCGCCCCACACCAGGCACTCGCGGTCAGCCAGGGACTCGACCAGGGTGTCGAAGGCCTGGGCCAGGGTGAACTGCTCTCGAGGAATCTGGGCGGAGGGCACGGGGCGAGACTGTACCGGCGGGCCCCGCCGCCGAGTGGCGAGGCGCTCGACGAATGGTGCGGACTCGGCCCGACGTCATAGCGTCGACTGCCGTGTCGGACGCTTCCCATTCGCCCCCGGGCATCGAGCCCGCGGACGATGGCTACGAGGCGTTCAGCCGGGCCCAGTGGGCTGCTCGCGGCCGGGACCACGGCAGCTCGCTCAGCGCGGCGGACACCGAGCACCTGGTGGCGACCGGCGAGCCGGTCTCCATCGAAGAAGTGGTCGAGGTCTACCTGCCGCTGTCGGACCTCCTGACCAGGCTGGCCGAACAGACGCGGGCCCGGCGGCGCACCGTCAGCGAGTTTCTGGGCCGGGAACCGACGCCCGCTCCCTTCGTGATCGGCATCGCCGGCAGCGTGGCCGTCGGCAAGAGCACCACCGCCCGGATACTCCAGGCCCTGTTGCGCCAGCGCCACGGTCCAGCCGGGGTGGAGCTGTTGACCACCGACGGGTTCTTGTACCCCAATGCCGAGCTCGAGGAGCGGGGTCTCATGACCCGCAAGGGCTTCCCCGAGAGCTACGACCAGCGGGCGTTGATCACCGCGTTGGCCGCTTTGCGGGCCGGCGATCCCGAGGTGGTGACGCCTGTCTACTCCCATCTCGATTACGACATCGTGCCGGGACAGTTCCACGTCCTGCGCCAGCCCGACGTCGTGATCGTCGAGGGGCTCAACGTGCTGCAGGTGAACACCAAGGATGCGGCGCCGGACCATGTGGTGGCTTCGGATTTCTTCGACTTCTCCATCTATGTCGACGCCGCCGAGACAGACATCGCCCAGTGGTTCACCCAACGCCTGCTCAAGCTGCGCACCACGGTGCTGGTCGAACCGCAGGCTTTCTTCCATCGCTTTGCCGACCTGCCCGAGGAGCAGGTGCTGACCATCGCCGCCGACATCTGGGCCACCATCAACCTGGTCAACCTGCGCCAGAACATTGCACCGACCCGGGGCCGGGCCCAGCTGATCCTCGAGAAGGGCGCCGATCATCACGTGGCGCGCCTGCTCTTGCGCCGGGCGTGACCGCGCCCCTCTTCCGGTCGGGCACAATCACTGCCATGAAGACGCACCACAGGGACTCGACATCGTGACCGCCGTCATGAATCCGGCCACCGGCCAGGTCATCACCGACGTCACGGCCCTGGACCTGGCCGCGGTCGACGCCGCCATCGATCGGGCCGCGGCCGCCTTCGTCACTTGGCGGGCGGTGGCCCCGGGCGACCGGGCCCGGCTCCTGCGCCGCTTCGCCGCCGCCGTCGACGCCCACAACGAGGAGCTGGCCCAGCTGGAGGTGACCAACGCCGGCCACGTCATCGGGAACGCCCGCTGGGAAGCAGGCAATGTGCGCGACGTGCTCGAGTACTACGCCGCCGCCCCCGAACGGCAAAGCGGTCGGCAGATCCCGGTGTCCGGCGGCATCGACCTGACCTTCTACGAGCCCCTCGGAGTGGTCGGGATCATCGTGCCGTGGAACTTCCCGATGGCCATCGCCGCCTGGGGCTTCGCCCCGGCCCTGGCCGCCGGGAACACGGTCGTCCTCAAACCGGCCGAGCTCACGCCGCTGAGTGCACTGCGCATCGGTGAGCTCGCCCTCGAGGCCGGGCTGCCCGAAGGAGTCCTGCAGATCCTGCCGGGCAGCGGCGGCGTGGTCGGGCAGCGCTTCGTCACCCATCCGACCGTCCGCAAGGTCTGCTTCACCGGATCCACCGAGGTGGGGCGGACGATCATGGCCGGGTGCGCCGAGCAGATCAAAAGGGTCACCCTCGAGCTAGGTGGCAAGAGCGCCAACATTGTCTTCGCCGACGCCGATCTCGAGCTGGCCGCCGCCCGCGCTCCCTACGGCGTGTTCGACAACGCCGGGCAGGACTGCTGCGCCCGCTCGCGGATCTTGGTCGAGCGAGCGGTTTACGACCGCTTCTTGGGCCTGCTCGAACCGGCCGTCCAGGGCGTGGTGGTCGGTGATCCCGGGCGCGACGAGACCGAGATGGGTCCGTTGATCTCCCCCGGGCATCTCCAGAGCGTGGCCTCCTACGTGCCCGACGGGGCACCGGTCGCCTTCCGCGGCCATTGCCCGGACGGGCCGGGGAACTGGTTCCCCCCGACCGTGCTGGCGCCGGTATCGGAGACGGACCGGGCCGTCACCGAGGAGATCTTCGGCCCGGTCGTGGTCGTCCTCCCCTTCGATGACGAAGCGGACGCCATCCGACTGGCCAACGACACGCCTTACGGTCTTTCGGGCTCCCTGTGGACCCGCGACGTCGGCCGGGCCATCCGGGTGGCCCGAGCCGTGGATACCGGCACCTTGTCGGTGAACTCCCACTCCTCGGTGCGCTACTGGACGCCCTTTGGCGGATCCAAGCAGTCGGGGATCGGCCGCGAGCTCGGTCCCGACGCGCTCGACGCCTTCTGCGACGTCAAGAACGTGTTCATCAGCAGCGACCGATAATCAAACCGAGGAGACAGCAGATGAGTGAAAAGGTCCCCTACGCGCGCCGCCTGGTCGGCAAGGTCGCGGTGGTCACCGGCGGCGCCAGTGGCATCGGCAAAGCCATGTGCGAGCGCTTCGCCGAGGAAGGTGCGTCAGTAGCCGTGGTCGACCTGGACGAAGCGGCCGGCTCGGCTCTGGCCAGCTCCATCGACGGCCTGTTCGTCCGGGCCGATGTCACTTCCGGCTCAGAAGTCGAGGCGCTCTATCAAGCCGTGGCCGAGCGGTTCGGCGGCATCGACATCTGCTGCAACAACGCCGGCATCAGCCCGCCCGATGACGACTCCATCCTCGAGACCGGTCTCGAGGCCTGGGAACGGGTGCAGCAGGTCAATCTCACCTCGGTCTATCTCTGCTGCAAGCACGGCCTGCCTCACCTGCTGGCCCGCGGCGGGGGCTCCATCATCAACACCGCTTCGTTCGTGGCGATCATGGGAGCAGCCACCAGTCAGATCAGCTACACCGCGTCCAAGGGCGGCGTCCTGGCCATGTCGCGCGAACTGGGCGTCCAGTTCGCCCGTCAGGGGGTGCGGGTCAATGCCCTGTGCCCTGGTCCGGTGAACACGCCACTGCTCCAGGAGCTCTTTGCCAAGGACCCCGAGCGGGCGGCCCGACGGTTGGTGCACATCCCGATGGGACGATTCGGTGAGGCTAAGGAGATCGCGGCCGCCGCCGCCTTCCTGGCCTCCGACGATGCCTCCTTCATCACCGCCTCCACTTTCCTGGTCGACGGCGGGATCTCCGGGGCCTACGTCACGCCGCTCTAGACCTGGTCTGAGCAGGCGTCGCCCCCCTGAGCACTAAAGAGCGGCCACCAGGGGTAGAACTCTCCTTGGTGACGGGATCCCGTAGTACCCTTTTGCGGAAGTCGGAGGCGGCCGAATGTGAGAGGTGGCTGACCTGCTGACCGTGACTCGTCGACTGGCCTTGGCCGGTTTGTGTGCTCTGCTCTCCTTGGCCCTGGTGCCCGCCGCAACGTCAACGGCTGATACACCGGCGGCCCCTTTGGCGCCCACGTCGACTACCGCGTCGCAAGCCGATGCCGCTCCCGATCTGTTGGTGACGTGGACACCCTCGACGGCGGGCACGCCCGCCACCGGGGCCGAGGTGGTGCTCTACATCGTGACGGACGGGGTCGCCAAAGTCTTCTCGGAGGTGACGTGCGGCGGCGGATGTGTTTCTGAGACCTTCCGTGAACTCTCCGTCGGGACGACCTATCAAGCCGAAGTGTTCCCGACGAACACGGTGGGTACCGGATCGCCGGGAGGGACGGGAGCCGTCACGCTGATCAACCTCTGTCCGGTTGGCGCGTGCGTGGCGCTCGACGCCACCCAATCGGTCGGAACGGCCGACCAGGCGGACGCCGGCATCTTGAATTCGGTCTATCCAGTGGGGGACGTCGGGGCCGACCTGGCCGCGCTCAAGACGCCGATGTACCGCTCGGCCCCCTCGCCATCGGGGAGCGGCACCTTTGACTGGAGTGACTGGAACGTGGCCGTCGGGGCCGGGGCGAAAACCATCCTCATCCTGTCCAACGAGTACAGCGCCGCCTATCCCGGTGGCCCACCTCCCACCCCGTGGTCGGACTGGACCGCGTACAACGAGGAGATCACCACCCTGGTCACCCAACTCAGCCAGAGCGGTGAGCCCATCGATTACTGGGAGGTGTACAACGAGCCCGGCGGTGACGACGGGTACTACTCAGCCGCTGGCTACGCCTCCGAGACGCCGGCCGAACTGCTCGATCAGTTTCTCTACACCTACCAGGACATCCGAGCTGTCGTCCCCAACGCCGCCATCATCGGCCCCTCGCTCGAGCACTGGTCCGACTACCCGGGGCAGTACGGGACCTCGGACAATGCCTTCGACATGGACACGTTCTTGAACTTCGCCGCCACGAACGACCTGCAGCTGGCCGCCATCTCGTGGCACGAGATCGACGACACGCTCGGGCCGACCCCCGAAGAGGATGTAAATGTGCCGGCCGACATCGAGGACCATGTCAGCGATGCGCGGCGATTGATTGCGTCGCTGCCGGCGCTGGGCCATCCGAAGATTTTCATCGACGAATACGAGTTGCCCGAGTTGGTGGGCATCCCGGGCTGGGACGTGAGCTACCTGTCCGCCCTGACCGAGGCCGGTGTCGATCAGGCCGGGCTGGCCTGCTGGGGTAGTGCCTGTGGCAACCCCGATCTGGACGGCCTCATCATCAATGGCACCCAGACGACGGCAACCTACGACGAACGACTGGTCTACGCCTCGATGAGCGGCAACATGATCGCCACGGACTCATCGAGCGACTTTGTCACCGCCCTGGGCTCGTATAACAGCACCACCGGCAGCTTGACGGCACTGATCGGGCGTGGCCAGGGGTGTGCCCAGAACGCGACGTGTGCCGCCGAGTCGCCCACATCTGTTGATGAACCGTCGATCGGGGTCGATGTGACCGTGACGGTGCCCTGGACCTCTGGCACCGCCAACATTGCGCTGACTGACTTCGAGGGGCAGACCGCGGTCCCGCCCAGCACACCATCGCCCGTGAACTCGGTGGTTCCGGTGGTGCCCAACGCGTCCGGCGGGGGAACCGTCACGATCTCAGTTCCCTCTTTCGCTGACGGGGACGCCTATGGCTTGGTCATGTCCGATTCCGAGAACTTCACGTCGCCCCCGACGACCACCACCACGACGACGACACCCCCGACCCGGACGACCACGACGACCACGAGTCCGGTAGTGACGAAACAGGGGCAGACCACCGGCAAGGGCTACTGGCTGGTGGCTTCTGACGGCGGCGTCTTCGCCTTCGGCGACGCCGGCTTCTACGGCTCGACCGGGGCACTGCACCTGAACAAGCCGATCGTGGGCATGGCCTCGACTCCCGACGGCAAGGGCTACTGGCTGGTGGCTTCTGACGGCGGCATCTTCGCCTTCGGCGACGCCGGCTTCTACGGCTCGACCGGGGCGCTGCACCTGAACAAGCCGATCGTGGGCATGGCCTCGACTCCCGACGGCAAGGGCTACTGGCTGGTGGCTTCTGACGGCGGCATCTTCGCCTTCGGCGACGCCAACTTCTACGGCACCACCGGTCCGCTGAACACACCGATCGTGGGCATGGCGTCGACGCCCGATGGCGGGGGCTACTGGCTGGCGGCTTCTGACGGCGCCGTTTTCGCCCTCGGCGATGCCAGCTTCTACGGCTCGACCGGCCCGCTGAATAAACCGATCGTGGGCATGTCGTCGACGCCCGACGGCGGGGGCTACTGGCTGGTGGCTTCTGACGGCGGCATCTTCGCCTTCGGCGACGCCGGCTTCTACGGCTCGACCGGGGCGCTGCACCTGAACAAGCCGATCGTGGGGATGGCCTCGACTCCCGACGGCAAGGGCTACTGGCTGGTGGCTTCTGACGGCGGCATCTTCGCCTTCGGCGACGCCAACTTCTACGGCTCGACCGGCGGCAAGGTGCTCAACCGGCCGGTGGTGTCCATGGCGAGCAGCTAACCAGATGCGGGCGCGACGAGTCGGCATGTGTATTTGTTGGGGATTACCGACGCCGCCTTGGGGAAGATGTGGAGAAAGGTGGGGACAACGGGGGGATTTCGCGAAATCCCATTGACCTTTCAGAACCGGAAGCGCAACCTGGCAACAGTTCGGAGACGGAAGCCCGCCGAACCCCGAGCGAGGGCCGCAAGGTCGGAGCGAGGGAAGCCGGAGGAGAGGCCGCAAGGCGGAACCGAAGGTGGCCGAGGGAATGCCGCAAGGCAGGAACGAGGGCCGGTCGTGGGACCCGCAAGGGTGTCAGGATCGGAGCGGGTGGAAAGATCCGAAATGACGATGATCCGTGGTGTGGCACGGTGGCTTCCCTGGAGTCGCCGAGTCCGGCTCGGGCGGGGGTTGTCCGACACAATCCCAGTCCGCGGCCAGCGGGACATCGCCGACGTGGCCCCGAGGAGCACGGGAGGCTTCGGCCGAACGGTTACTCGGGGTTGCGTCGCGTCTGGGGCCCGATCCACCCGCCAGCCGTGGCGGCGGCACTCTGCGATGCGGGTATCGGATCGGACCCACTGCGATAACGGGCGCCACACCCTGATCCGGCGATCGACTTCGATGTGGGCCTTCGGCCTCTACGAGACGGCGCCCCACAGGGTGGCCGGACGTTCTCCGCGTCCAACCTGCCGATTGAGATCGGCCTGCACCAGACCCAGGTCGTCGGGATGAGTGACGCCAATGCAGCGCCCGTCCGTCTCGAGGACCTTGAAGGTATGCGATCCGAGGGAACGGGCCACCACTTCGGGCAGCAGGACCTCAGATTCCTCGGAGGCGTCCATGGCGGCGTCCATGGCGGCCTGGAGCGCCTGATGGAAGGCGGGGGCGAACCCCCACAGGTTCATGGAGACCCGAGCGCCCGGATCGAGCACCGACGGTTCCCGACCGTCCGAGGAGGCAAAGCCGCCGTCACCGGTGGCCGCCACCTGCCGGCGCTCGTCCACGCCGAGCAGGGTGCCATCGGCGGCCACCTGGCAGATGCCCCGGGTAACCGGAGACGAACCCACGATGGCGTTGGACAGCCGGTAGCCCACCAGGGCGTTGGTTCCATCGTCGGCCTCGAGGTGGTTGGCCAGCAGGGTGCAGCCCTCACTCCCGTAGATGTCGTCGGCGTTGCCGACGCCGTAGGGCGAGGCGCCCACGTGCTCGGAGGCGCTGAGCACGGCGTTCACCGTGCCGAGCGGGGCGGGCTGGAGTGCGAAGCGGACGTCCACCGCGGCGGGCCAGGTGCGGGTGACGTGGTATCGGATGGCCGGCCCGGTGCTCGGGCCGAGCACCAGCACGATGCGGGCGAATCCGGCATCGAGGGCATCGCTGGCCACCAAGTCGATGACGGCTTCACCGTGGGGACCAACTGGCGCGAGCGGCTTGCAGCCGCCGTAGCGACGGGCTCGGCCAGCCGCCAGGATGACCAGTGCAGGGCCGCTGTCGCTCACGCGCCCCAGCGGTAGACGGCGCTGGCCCAAGTCATCCCGCCGCCGAAGCCGGTGAGCAGGAGCAGGTCGCCGTCGTGAATGCGGTCGTTCTGGAGGGCATCGTTGAGCGCGAGCGGGATGGAGGCCGATGAGGTGTTCCCGTAGCGGTCGATGACGACCGCGGTGCGCTCTTCGGGGATGCCGAGGCGCTGGCAGGCCGCCACGATGATGCGCAGGTTGGCCTGGTGAGGCACCAGCAGGGTGATGTCGTCCGGACCGACCCCGGCGTCAGCCATGGCTCGCTCGGCTGACTCCACCACCACCCGCACCGCGGTACGGAACACTTCCTTGCCGTTCATGTAGAGCGTCTCTCCGTGCTCGCACTTGAGCAGGTGGCGCAACGAACCATCCGCGTTGAGGTTCCAGCTCAGGAGCCCGCCCGGGCCCTCGACCGGCTCGACCACCACCGCCCCGGCCCCGTCGCCGACGATGATCGCAATCGACCGGTCGTCGAGGTCGGTGAAGCGCGACAAAGTCTCGGAGCCGATGAGCAGGATCGGGCCCGAACCGGCGGCGATGAGGCCCGACACGACGACCAGGCCGTAGACAAAGCCCGAGCACGCTGCATTGATATCGAAGGCGCCACCCTTGATGCCGAGCTCGTGCTGCACCAAGGGGGAGGTGGCGGGGATGACGCCGTCGCCGGTGGTGGTGGCCAGGACGACGTGGGCAATATCGGCCGCGGTGAGGCCGGCGGATTCGATGGCGGCCCGGCCGGCTTCGATGGCCAGCCCGGACGTGGTGCCCCCGAAGCGGCGCTCCTTGATGCCGGTCCGTTCGACGATCCAGGTATCGCTGGTGTCGAGGCGGGCGGCGAAGTCCTCGTTGGTGACGACCTTGTCGGGGAGAGCGATGCCCGAACCGGTGATCCGGATGCCTCTCAACTGATCACCTACCGGCACGGACGGCGTGGATCCCGATGAACCCGACGTCGCCCTCGATGATGCCGCCGGTATTCACGGCCAGGCCGAGTGTGGCGTCGGGGACTTGTCGGTCGCCGGCCAGGCCCCGGAACTGGGTGGCCAGCTCGACGACTTGGGCCAAGCCGGTGGCGCCGAGCGGATGGCCCCGTCCGACCAGGCCGCCGCTTGGGTTGACCACCAAGCCCGGGGTGCTCACCGAAGTCCGGCGCTCCTCGGTGGCCGGCCCGGCTTCGCCAGGGGCGAAGAACCCGAGCGATTCGAGCGCGTAGAGCTCCTCGGCCGACGTGGCGTCGTGCAGCTCGACGATGTCGATGTCCTCGATACCGAAACCGAACTCAGCCCAGGCCGCTTCCGCCGCCTGGGCCATCCGTTCGTGGTAGTCGATCTGGCCATTGCCCGACCGGGCCAGCGATCCGACGATGTGGGGTGCACCGCTCGAGGCGCGGTCCAGGTCGCTGGTCACCACCACCGCGGCAGCTCCATCGGTGAAGGAGCTGCACATGAGCCGGGTCAATACGCCCGCGACCTTCGGCGAGGACAGCACCTCGTCAATCGTCACCCGCCGTTGCCACTGGGCCAGCGGGTTTCGTGCGGCATGATCGAACGCCTTGACCGCGGCCGCGGCGATGTGCCGCGCCGTGACCCCGCGCTCCTTCATCACGAACTGAGCCCAGCCGTCGTTGAGACCCATCAGGATGCTCCCGGCTGGGTTCTCCGGGTCGGGAAGCTGCTCATGCAGCTCGTGGCGGTAGTCGGCCGGAAGCCCGTCTTCGATGCCGGCCATGGTCTGGCCACGGTCGCCCGTCCACATCTTCTCGATACCGAGGGCCAGGATCGGCCGGTCCTGTGAGGACGCGATCAAGCAGGCCAGGTGGAGCGCTGAGCTGCCGCCGGCGCAGGAGTTATCGACGTTCACGATGGCCACGTCCCCCAGGCCGGACTTGCGCAGCCAGGTTTGTCCCCGCACGCAGGCTTGGTCGCTGAGCCGCCCGGCCAGGGCGTTACCCAGGACGACCAGTCCGAGTTCGTCGGGCGTCACGCTGGCATCTCCCAGGGCGTCGTGAATGACCTGGTAGGTCATGGTCTCGAGCGACATGTCGCGCCGGCTCATGTCAGTCATGCCAGTGCCCAGGATGGCCAGGTCCACGGGGCTCATGCTGGCACGCCGGAGAGGGACTCGGCGCGGGCCACGAAGGCCGAACGCAGCGGGCCGAAGTGCTGGACCACGTGGGGTGCCGCCACCATGACCACGATGTGGCGGGCACCGGCCTCGACGTATCGCATCAACTGCACGGCGCAAGACTCGGCCGGGCCAGAGACCAGATGGCGCTCGAAGGCCTTGGTTGGGATGCCGTAGAGATGGGTGAGCCAGGCCAATCCGTGCTGGCGTGCTTCATCGGCCGGCCCCACCCGGGCGAACACGACAACCGCGGGCTCGATGGCGTCAGCGGGCCGGCCGGCTTCCTCGGTTTCGGTGCGCAACGCCAGCAGTGCTGGTGCGTACTGCTCGGGGGATACGAAGAGGGGGACCCAGCCTGCAGCCACCCGCGCCGCGCGCCTGCGAGCGGCTGGGCTGGCGCCACCGATCCAGATCGGGATGGTGGGCGAGGACGGATGCTGGTGATAGCGATCGGTCGGGGGGATGCCGGTGTCCCAGGCAGCCTGCACAGCCTCGATGCTCGAGTCCATGATTTCGCCGCGGCGGTGGTAGTCGACGCCAGCCTGCTGGTACTCACCTTCGTGGATCCCCACCCCCAGGCCGAGCACGAACCGTCCGCCTGACAGCAGCTGGAGGGCCGTCGCCTGCTTGGCCACGGCGGCTGGCTGCCGCAGCGGGAGCTGGAGGATGCACGTCCCGAGCATCGAGTGCCGGGTGGCTGCCGCGGCGATGGCCAGAGTGGTCATGGCTTCGTCGATGGGATGGGGCCAGAACAGATGGTCCACCGCCCAGAGGGAGTCCGCCCCGCTGGCCTCGGCCCGCCGGCAGAGATCGAACAGGTCGGCGGCCGTGCCCGTGTTACTACCATCGGTAGCACCGGCCTGGTCAGCCTGTTCTTCCTGCAAGCAGGCCGGGAGGATCAAGCCCAGGGCCGGACGACTCGCCGCACTTCCCACCCGGGTCACACCTTCCATGTTAGGCCGGACAGGCGGTTCCTTTCTTCAGGCCCTTCCCATCGCTCGAAGCCCTGCCAGCCGGGCCTGCGACCTCGATGACGGCCGGAGTGGAACCGGTTTGGACGGGGGCCGGGGTCATCGGCGGATGCTGACAGTGCCCCGTTAGTCTCGACCCGTGGCTCATCTGGTCGATCTGCGCAGCGACACGGTGACGCGCCCGACCGATGCCATGCGGCGTGCCATGGCTACCGCTGAGGTCGGCGACGACGACTACGGCGAGGATCCGACGGTCAACGCTCTCGAGGAGCTCTTCGCCGCCCGGGTGGGCAAGGAGGACGCACTCTTCGTGCCTTCGGGGACCATGGCCAACCAGGTGGCCTTCCGCGTCCTGACCACGCCGGGCACCGTGGTGGTGGCCGGCGCCCGCCAGCACGTTGTGGCCTACGAGTTCGGAGCGGCGGCCCGCAATTGCGGGATCCAGTTCACCCCTCTCGACGACAGTGACGGCATGCTCGACCCCGGCCAGGTGGCTCGGGCCCGCCAGGGCATCGACTACCACCAGCCGGCGGTGTCGCTGGTGAGCATCGAGAACACCCACATGGCGGCATCCGGAGCGGTGTGGGACCGCGAGCACCTCCGCGCCGTCGTGCAGGCCGCGGGTGACCTGCCAATCCACCTCGACGGAGCCCGTCTGTTCAACGCCGAAGCTGCGACCGGCATCAGCGCGGCCGAATGGGCGACCGATGCCGTGACCGTCATGTGCTGTCTGTCCAAGGGTCTCTGCGCCCCCGTCGGTTCGCTCCTGGCCGGCCCTTCCGAGGTCATCAAGGCAGGGCGACTGGAGCGCAAGCGTCTCGGTGGCGGCATGCGCCAAGCCGGGGTGTTGGCCGCACCCGGACTGCTAGCCCTGCGCGACATGAGCGAGCGCCTGGTCGACGACCACATTCGGGCGGCCAGGCTGGCTGAATGGGTGGCCACGCGCTGGCCGGCCTGCGGGCTCGATCCGGTGTCGGTGCGGACCAACATCGTCACGTTCAGCCACGGCGAGACCGACAAGCTGTTGGCCCATCTGGCCGATCACGACGTGCTGGCCGGCACCATCGCGCCGAACACGGTCCGCTTCGTCACCCATCGAGACATCGACGACGCCGCGCTCGAGCAGGTCGCCGTTGCCCTGCGCCATGCACCAGACGGAGGTAACGAGTGAAGGTCCGTATCGGGATCAGCGCCGGCGGCGAAACCTTGGCGGCCGAGGCGATGGTGTCGCTCGGCCAGCAAATCGGCGAGTTCGGTTTCGACTCGCTCTGGCTACCCGAGGTGCTGTCCCGCCCGGGCCCCGATCCCCTGGTCGGGTTGGCCTGGGTGTCAGGGGCCTGTCCGGGTCTCAAGATCGGCACCACCATGCTGTTGCCCGGTCGCAACCTGGTCTGGTTGGCCAAGGCGGTGGCCACGCTCGACGTGCTCTCTGGTGGCCGCTTCCTCCTGACCTTCGTGCCTGGTCTGTCGATCGGCGGGGAGCGACGGGCCATCGGCATCCCGTCGGCCGCGCGCGGTGACCTCATGGACGAAGCCCTGCCCGTCCTGCGGCGTCTGTGGGCCGGTGAGACGGTGAGCCATGAAGGCGCCACCGGCTCGTTCACCGAAATCTCGGTGTCGCCCCAACCGCTGCAGGACCCCTTCGAAGTGTGGCTCGGTGGCAATCAGGATGCCGCGCTGGAGCGGTGCGGCCGGATGGGTGACGGCTGGATCCCCGCTCTCTGTACCATCGAGGAGGCAGCCCAGGGCCGCCAGGTCATCGAGCGGGTGGCGGCCGAGCACGAGCGCTCCATCAGCGCGGAGCACTTCGGCATCAGCATCGCCTATGCGCCGCCCGGCTTCGACTTCGGCGACGAGCGGGTCGCCGCGCTGGCCAAGCGGGCCCGGGGGCGGCCGCTCGAAACCATCGTCCCAGTCGGCCTCGACGGTCTCCGCCGCATGCTCGAGGGCTATCTCGAGGTCGGCTTCTCGAAGTTTCTGGTGCGACCGCTGGCACCACCGGAGAGCTGGCGGAGTGAGCTCGAAACGCTGGCTGGCGCGGTCGGGGATCTCCAGACTTAGCGGCCGGCGGGCCGGGCCCGGTGGATCGAACCCACCGGGCTGGCCCATACGCTCCTTCCGATGGCTGACCAGACGCTCACCCTCATGGCGGTCCACGCCCATCCCGACGACGAGTCGATCTCGACGGGCGGGATCCTGGCCCGCTATGCCGACGAGGGCATCCGCACCGTGCTGGTCACCTGCACCAATGGCGAGCTCGGTGATGCCCCCGGCGGGATAAAGCCGGACAACCCCGACCACGACGAGCAGGTGGTGGTGCCCCTCCGCCTCAGCGAACTCGAGGCCAGCTGTGCCGTTCTCGGCGTGCAACACCTCGAACTGCTCGGTTACCACGACTCGGGGATGGAGGGATGGCCTCAGAACCTGTTGCCCGACGCGTTTTGGAATACGCCGGTCGAGGTAGCGGCAGCCAAGTTGGCCGACCTCATGCGGATCTACCAGCCCGATGTCGTCGTGACCTATGACGAGCACGGGTTCTACGGCCATCCCGACCACATCCAGGCCAACCGCATCACTCACGCCGCCATCGAGCAGTGCCAGATCCCCTCGAAGCTGTACTACACCGGCATCGCCCGATCCGGTATCAAGGCGTTCCGCCAGACCCTGGTCGAGCACGGCATCGTCCCGCCCAGCGAGGTCGAGGAAGATCCCGAGTTCGGGACGCCCGATGAACTGATCACGACCGTGGTGGACTGCGTCGCCTACGCGCCGCGCAAGTTCGCTTCACTGCAGGCGCACGCCAGCCAGAGCGACAATATCTTCTTCCTCCAGATGGGTGAGGAGATGTTCGCCGGCATCATGGGTACCGAAAGCTTTGTCCGCGTCCTCGACCGCACTGCGGCGCCCACCCCAGAGGACGACCTGTTCGCCGGTCTGCGCTGAGTCCAGCGGGCCTGGGCCCGCGCCCCCGCTGGGAGATGGCGGCGAGGGCCCGGCCCACCGAGCGCCCTACGTCGAGCCGAGTGGGGTGACCCGGCCCGCTCTCGAGGGCGCCGATCCTGCGAGGCACAGCGCCGCGGCGACGGCGAGCACCACGGCGATGGTGAGTTCGATGGCGAAGGCCTCCATGGCGAACGGGGCCTGCCATGTCTCGGTGAACCCGAACAGTCCATGGGTCACCGAGAGGAGGAAGCCTCCAAGCGTTGAGAGCGCGAAACCAAACCCGAGGAGGGCCGCCCACACCTGCCGGAAGGCCAGCACGGCCAATCCGATGACCAGGCCGCCGATCGACTGAAGCAGGAAGAGCGGTCCGATGGTCGGGATCTGCTTGTAGCCCACCGACTCCCACAGGTGGAAGTGGACGGCGCTGGACCAGATGATGAGGGCCCCGCCGACGATCAGGGCCGTCGTGGCGGCCAGGTCGACCGGACGGGTGCTCCGTCGCGGTCCTGACCAGAGCGGGGCCGTCTTCATGCCTTTGGTTCGGATCGGTCGCACCGGACGGATGTCATTGTTCCCATGTCAGCTTTACGCCCAGCGCCGGACCGGGGATTGGAACATCCCGGGAGCCGGATCCTGCGTATACCCAAGCAATGGGACAATTGGGCATGGTCGACACCACGCTGTCGGACGAAGATCTCCTGGCCGGGATGGCCGTGGGTGATCAGGCCGCCGCTGTCGCCTTCGTCCGCCGCTACCAGCGTCGGGTCTTCGGTCTGGCCTACTCAATGGCCAACGACGCCTCGGTGGCCGAGGAGGTGGCCCAGGAGGCGCTGCTGCGGGTCTGGCGGCACGCGCCGGTGTTCGACCCCCGGCGGGGTTCGGTCACGTCATGGGTGCTGACCATCACGCGCAACCTCACCATCGATGCTCTGCGTATGCGCCGGGCGGTCCCCACCGATCCCGGCGACTTCGCCGCGGCGGCCAACATCAGCCTCGAGCACAACCCCGAGGACGGCATCAGGCGACTTGACCTGTCCGAGACGCTGCGGGCGGCGCTCTCGCAGCTCTCACCCGAGCAGCGCCGAGCGGTGGTGTTGGCCTCGGTCTATGGCCGAACGGCACTGGAGATCAGCGAGGAGGAGGGCATTCCGCTGGGCACGGCCAAGACGCGCATCAGGACCGGGCTGCTCCGCCTGCGGGCCTCGATCGCCCACGTGGTGGAAGCGGAGGAGGAGCGATGAGCAGCGAGCGCGAGACGCCGACCTGCGAGGCCTTCGAGGGCGACCTGGCCGAGCTGGCGCTCGGCATCCTGACCGGGCGGCAGCGCGCCGCCACCCTGGCTCACGTGGAGTCCTGTCCCCGGTGCGCCGACGAGCTCGAGCATCTCTCGCGCACGGCCGACGCCGTGTTGCTCGTGGCGCCCGAGAGCGAACCTCCCGTGGGGTTCGAAGTCCGCCTGTTCGAGCGGATGGGTGTGCGCGACGTCGAGCGGGGACGTTGGGGTCGCCGACCCTCGCGCCTCGTGCTGGCTGTCGCCGCCGCAGTGGTGGCGCTGGCCATCGGTCTCGGTGTGGGTTGGGCCACCGGCTCGCGGACGCATGTCCCGACCCAGGCGATCGGTAACCCGGAGGCCTCGGCCGCGCTGGTCAGCGACGGCGTCAAGGTGGGTCACGTCACGATCGATGGCGGCTCGAAGCCCTGGGTGATGATGACCCTCGACGACTCGAAGGCTCGGGGTCGGGTGACCTGCGAGGTGGTGATGCAGGACGGCAGCGTCCACACCGTGGGCTCGTTCGTGGCCACGCAGGGTTACGGTGCCTGGGGCGCCCCGCTGCACGCAGCAGCGTCGTCGGTGAAGATGGCCGAAGTGAGGTCAGCCAGCGGCGCGGTGATCGCCACCGCGCCGCTGCACTGATCTCTTAGTAGCGGTAGGTGTCCGGCTTGTAGGGACCCTCGACCGGTACGCCGATGTAGTCGGCCTGGTCTTGGCTGAGCGTGGTCAGCTTCACGCCCAGAGCATCGAGGTGCAGCCGGGCCACCTTCTCGTCCAGGTGCTTGGGCAGGACGTACACGTCGTTGACGTACTGACCGGTCTGGTTGAACAGCTCGAGCTGCGCCATGGTCTGGTTGGTGAACGAGTTGGACATCACGAAGCTCGGGTGCCCGGTGGCGTTCCCGAGGTTCAGCAACCGGCCCTCGGACAGGACGATGATGGCGTGGCCGTCGGGGTACACCCACTTGTCGACCTGCGGCTTGATGTTGATCCGTTCGATGCCGGGCGTGGCGGTCAGGCCGGCCATGTCGATCTCATTGTCGAAGTGACCGATGTTGCCCACGATGGCCTGGTGTTTCATGCCGGCCATGTGCGCCGCCGTGATGATGTCCTTGTTGCCGGTGGTCGTGATGATGATGTCGGCCTCGGGCAGGATGGCTTCGAGGGTCGTCACCTGGAAGCCCTCCATGGCGGCCTGCAGGGCGCAGATCGGGTCGACCTCGGTCACCACGACGCGAGCGCCCTGGCCGGCCAGGGACTGGGCGCATCCCTTGCCTACGTCGCCGTAGCCGCAGACGACAGCGACCTTGCCGCCGATCAGGACATCGGTGGCCCGGTTGATGCCGTCGACCAGGGAGTGGCGGCAGCCGTACTTGTTGTCGAACTTCGACTTGGTCACCGAGTCGTTGACGTTGATGGCGGGGAAGAGCAGCTCGCCCTTCCTGGCCATCTCGACCAGGCGGTGGACGCCGGTCGTGGTCTCCTCGGTCACGCCCTTGATGCCGTTGGCGATCGACGTCCAGCGCTGGGCGTCCTCCTGGAGGCTGCGAGTGAGGACCGAGAGCACGACCTCGAACTCCTCTGAATCTGCGCTGGCTGGATCGGGAACGGCACCGGCCTTTTCGAACTCGACGCCCTTATGCACGAGCAGGGTGGCGTCGCCGCCGTCGTCGAGGATCATGTTGGGGCCACCCTCACCCGGCCACAGCAGGGCCCGCTCGGTGCACCACCAGTACTCCTCGAGTGTCTCACCCTTCCAGGCGAAGACCGGGACACCCTGGGGGTTGTCAACCGTTCCGTTGGGGCCGACGGCCACAGCGGCCGCGGCGTGATCCTGGGTCGAGAAGATGTTGCAGCTGGCCCACCGGACGCGGGCGCCCAGTGCGGTCAGGGTCTCGATCAGCACGGCGGTCTGGATCGTCATGTGGAGCGAGCCAGTGACTCGGGCCCCGGCCAGCGGCTGGGTCGGGCCGAACTCGGCCCGCATGGCCATCAAGCCGGGCATCTCGTGCTCGGCCAGCTCGATCTCCTTGCGGCCGAACTCGGCCAGGTCGAGGTCGGCCACCTTGAAGGGAACGGCGGCGTCAGGGGTGGGCATAGCAACTCCTTCTCATCGGTCTTCACGTGCGCGGGCGCGCAAACAAGGTGCGGGCCATACGGCGAAAGCGCAGCGCACGTGCTCCGACCTCTGTCGGAGGCCGTTTGCCCGCTCCAAGGTTAGATCAGGCCGATCACTGCTGTGCGCACGGCCCACCATCCCCGGTTGAGCGGCCCGCCGGGCCTACGGTCGAACTGCCCTATCGGGTGCGCCGGGGGGCAGGGGGTGGATGATGAGCGTTGGACAATTCGAGAGCTTCGGCCCGTTCGCCTTCGGTGGGGTCTTCATCGTCATGGGCATTTTTGCCCTGTTCATCCTGCCGTTGGTCATCATCATCGTGGCCAACCGGGCTGAGCCGGATAGCCGGGGCCTGCGGCCCTTTGCCGTCTACCTCTTCGGGATGTCATTCGTCACCCTGCAGTTGGCCTACGGGGGGCTGTCGATGATCGTCACGGCCTTGCTGTCGTACATCACGCCGCACTATTCGCCCATCACCAATGATCTCGCTCGTGAGGTGGTGATCGGCGGCCTGTTCGTGGTGATCGCCGGCGCTGTTCTGCGATACCACCTCAAGCAGGGGCTGAGCGTCGCTCGCGGCGATGGCCGGGTGGATGGACCCAACGCGCGGGTGATGCACTCGTACCTGGGCGTGGTCTCCTTCTCCTATTTGATCTCGGCCATGATCACGTTCGGCGTCGCGCTCTACTTGGTCTTCGAGCTGGCCGGTCCGGGAGTCTTCGGCGGTGGTGGCAGCAAGGCGGCCACCGTCAACGTGTTGCTGGACTTCGCGTACCTCTTCCTCTCATCGGTTGCCATCGTGGGACTTTGCTGGCGTCACGCTCCGGCGGGAGCGCTGCGCATGCCGAAGGCCGTGGCCCCACCGGCAGCGCCGCCAGCAACACCGTCGCCGGCGCCGTCGGTCTGAATGGTCAGTTGCTGAGCTGCACCGAGACCTGCATGGCGGGGGTGACCCCACCCAGGTAGAAGGTGGACGCCGTGAAGGACGTGGCCGAACATCTAGTCTGAGCCCCGGCGAGCCTGTGCAGCTCGCATGAAAGCGGCCCCCGTAGCTCAGGGGATAGAGCATCGGTTTCCTAAACCGTGTGCGAAGGTTCGAATCCTTCCGGGGGCGCCGCGTCGGGCTGAGGGTCATTGTTTACGAGGGGCCTCCAAGCAGGGGCTCGCATCACCTCGGAAACTTCGGACATACTCAGCCGGTGGATTCCCCTGGTCACGGTGATCAGTTTCAGCCTTTGGATCACCCGCCGGGACCGTGGATCGATTCGCCTCGCTTCATCGAAGAGCTTGAAGTGCGATCACCCCGCTTCAACGAGATGGAGCAGTCGGTGGCTAGGGACCTGAACCAGCAGGGATTCACGATTCTGCGCGGCGTTATTCCCGAGGACCTGTGTAACCAGGTGCGAACTGAAGTCGAACCTTTGTTCGAAGGGGACTACGCGCGGAGGGAGCACCGCGTGGCCGACGGTTGGCGCGAGGGTGCTGCCGCAGTTCGTGACATTGCGATCTTCTCGCCGATTCAGGAACTGTTAGCCGTGATGTACGAGCGCAAGCCCATCCCCTTTCAGACGCTGAACTTCAAGTGGGGGTCACAGCAGGGATACCACTCGGACTCGATCCACTTCACTTCCATTCCTGATCGCTACATGTGCGGTGTCTGGGTGGCTCTCGAGGATGTTGACGAACAAAACGGCCCCTTGACGTATTACCCAGGTTCGCATCGTGTCCCGCAGTTGCGAGCCTTTGAGCCGGGTATCGAACCCAGTCGGTACAACCAATTTGAAGCAACGCAGCAAGAGATCATGCTTCGACTAGGAGTGCAACCCGTCGAGCTGACCGCGAAAAAGGGAGATGCTCTGGTCTGGACGTCGAACCTTCTTCATGGAGGACGACCAATACTCAGAGAGGGCAGCACTCGCTGGTCGCAGGTGACGCACTATTTCTTTGAAGATTGCATCTACTTTCAACCTATCTATTCGAATTATCTCACTGGGGAGATCAAGTTGATGGACATCGTCGACCTGAACACTCTTGAACCGGTCGAGCATCGTTACGGCTCATTGAAAGTGATCACGACGGAGCTGCCAAACGGGAGGAAGCGGTTCGGCCTCGTCGATGACGCTGGGCGCGAGGTGGTCGGAGACGTAACTCGGATTCACCAACTGGAGTCTCAACTGGCGGCCGTGACAGCTGAAAGGGACGCTCTCCGTGGATCGACCAGCTTCCGTTTGGGTCACGCAGTTGTTGGTCCGTTAGACCGAATTCGAAATCGAATCGGTCGCTAAATCGAAGTCGGGTCTAACTACAATCCACCAGTGTGACCACGGGGACCACACTGGGTGTGTCGCTTCCCACCGGACATGCGTCGGCGTTAAGGATTAAGCGTTGGGACCCGAGAACGAGCTGCCACTTCTGGCCCGTCCTCGTTGTCGTGGGCATTGTGGTCGCGGCAAACGCTCCATACCTTCTCGGGCTATTCAAGCCCGATCCATTGACGCTCGAAGCGGGCGTGTCCGCGATCACTCGCGGCGGATTGCTCCCGGGATTGCCGTGGGTCGATCCGAACTCCGGTATTACCGCACAGGCTCTGGGTCATCTGGCGGCCCATGATTGGCTCCATGGACAGGTTCCTTGGTGGAACCCTTACGAAGGTCTCGGAGCTCCACTGGCGGGCGAGATGCAGTCAGCCGCCCTGTTCCCACCCACACTGCTTCTGATCTTCACAAACGGCCAGGTCTATTTTCACCTGCTGCTGGAGCTGGCGGCGGCGTTGGCCACGTACGGTTTCCTGGTTCAACTGCGCGTTGGACGGTTAATCGCCGCATCCGGTGCGATCGCCTTCGCCCTATCTGGAACCTTCGCTTGGTTCGACCATGCTCCCGTGAATCCTGTCGCTTTTCTTCCTTTGGTGTTGTGGGGTGTCGAGAGAGGTTTCACCACCCCAGGGTTTCGACGGCCGACGTCCTGGATCCTCATTTCGGCTGGGCTCGCCCTGTCTCTCTATGCCGGCTTTCCAGAAACTGCGTACATCGATGGGATCCTCGCTGGACTCTGGGCGCTGGTCAGACTTTGTCAGTTGCCCAAAGGTCGTCGGCCGGAGTATCTGGCCACTCTCGCCATTGGCTTGACGGTAGGGCTGTTTATTGCCGCACCGATCCTGACCGCATTTGCCGATTACTTGGGAGTGGCGAATGTCGGGTCTCACTCTGGGGTGTTCGGCGGGACGTCACTACCCTCTTCGATATTTCCCCAGCTGGTGATGCCGTACTTGTTTGGACCGATCTCGGCCTTCTCCGGCAACGATCCATCTGGTGTTCTGAATAGTGCCTGGGGACAGGTGGGTGGGTATCTGAGCGTGCCACTCATCGTCCTTGGAACCATCGGCGTGGCCGGTCGCCCGAACCGCCCCTTGCGAGTCGTGCTGACGCTGTGGCTGATTCTTGCCCTGGGTAGGACGTATGGCGTCCCGCCGTTTCAGAAAATCGTCAACCTGCTTCCCGGTATGAAGGACGTGGCCTTCTTTCGTTACTCGATGTCCTCTTGCGCTCTGGCCCTCATCATTCTCGCGGTGTTCGGAATGGACGACTTGAGGCGGCGCCTGGTGTCTGGCCGAGTCATGATCGTCGCCGGAGCTATCGGTCTGATACTCATCGGAGGCTCAATTCTTGAAGCGCGGGGCCTTCTGCGGAACTTGATGACGGCGCACGATCACAACCTGTGGGCAGGTACATCGCAAGTATGGGCGATTGCGACGGTAGTGCTGGTGATCGCGATCTCAGTGGGTCTCAAAGGGCGGCTCCAGCTGTGCCTACTGGCCGCACTGGTGGGACTTGATACGTTCGCAATGTTCGTCGTACCCGAGTTCTCGGCGCCGCGCGCCGAAAACGTCTACCTGGCTCCAGCGACCTACCTGGCCGAGCACCTCGGGACAAGTCGCTATTACACGGTCGGACCACTGCCACCCAACTATGGCTCGTACTTTGGTGCCGCAGAATTCAATTCCAACGATCTGCCCGAACCCAGGGCCTACGACAAGCTTGCGGTTCAGAGTTTTGGGTTGAGCCTCAACGGCGCGGATACAACGGCCGACCAGCAAGCAACAAACTTCCTGAACCGGCTTGGGCAATTTGAACGTGTCGGCGTGAAGTACCTACTCACGCCGGGCGGGTTTCAGCTGCCGGCGGCTCCGAATGCCAGCAAGATGCGGCTGGTCGAATCCGGACCATCCGGGGAGATCTTCGAAGTGCCATCCCCGCAGCGCCTCTACCGAGCCCAAGGGGTTGGTTGCCGAGTTGAAAGTCAGACTATTTCTTCGGCGACCGTGGACTGCTCATCATCAGGCACCCTCTACCGGGAGGAGCTATTCATGTCCGGGTGGACGGCAACCATCGACCAGAGAACAGTGAAAGTCGATCCCGCTGGCATATATCAGCGGATCGCTCTGCCACCAGGAAGGTCAACCGTTGGTTTTTCCTTTACGCCTCAGCACATGGATTGGGCCCTGGCCGGTTTCGTCATTGGAGCGATCACCTGGATCGGTGGGCTCTACCTGTTGCTGATTCGTAGGCGGAACCGGGTGACGTCGATGGGGACCTTGAGTTCATAGATCAGCGGGCCACAGGCGTCAGTCCAGAAGTTCGCGAATGTCTGACGCGGTCATGGCGCCCGATTCGAATCCTCCGCCGTCCATAACGTTGGAGAACAGTGCCGCCTTCTTGGACTTGAGCGCCATGACCTTTTCTTCGAGAGTGTCCTTGGCCACCAGCCGGTACACCATGACCTTGCGCGTCTGACCGATGCGGTGGATGCGATCGACGGCCTGAGCCTCGGTGGCCGGATTCCACCACGGATCGAGAAGGATGCAGTAGTCCGCCTCGGTCAGATTGAGACCGAACCCTCCCGCCTTGAGGCTGATCAGGAAGACCGGGGCGAGGCCCTCCCGGAACTCGGCGATGACAGCCGGTCGATTGCGAGTGCGCCCATCGAGATAGCAGTAGTCAATGCCGGCGCTTTGGATCCGGTCACGAGCCAGGGCGAGAAATCGGGTGAACTGGCTGAACACCAGTACCCGGTGACCATCAGCCACGATGTCCTCGAGCATCTCCATGAGAGCGTCGAGCTTGGTCGACGGCACCCCGGCGTGTTTGGCGTCGACCAGCGACACGTCGAGACTGGCCTGGCGGAGCAGGGTGAGAGAGCGGAAGATCGCGAAACGGTTCTTGGTCATGTCGTCGAGGAGTCCGAGGACTTTCTGGCGTTCGCGTTGCAGATACGTTTGGTAGACCTTCTTGTGCTTGGGGGTGAGGTCGAGCTCGAGGATCTGCTCTTGCTTGTCAGGCAGGTCGCTGGCCACTTGCTCTTTGGTGCGTCGAAGCATCAGGGGGCGGATGCGCCGACGAAGTTGTGACAGTCGCTCAGCGTCGTTGCCCTTCTCAATGGGCACCCGGTAGTACTCAGTGAATCGTTCAGGGTTGGAGAACAGGCCGGGAGCAGCAATGGAGAGCAGCGACCAAAGCTCCATGAGGTTGTTCTCAATCGGCGTCCCGGTCATGGCCACCTTGAACGGAACCGGTAACTCCTTGGCCCGCTGATAGATCTGGGATTGGCGGTTCTTGACGAACTGAGCCTCGTCGAGAAACAGCCCAGCCCAACCGACTGCGGCGTACTCGTCGTATTCCATGCGGAAGAGGCTGTATGAGGTGACCACCAAATCGACGTCTGCCGCCACTTCCTTGACCGTGACACCGCGGCGGCGGCCGGTCTCGGTGACCGTCGTCACCGTCAAGCCGGGAGCGAAATGGCGGCATTCGGAGGCCCAGTTGCCCACGACGCTGGTCGGTGCCACCACGAGGTAGGGGGCATCGCTGAGCCCGAGTGTTTTGGTGTGGCACATCAAGGCCAGCGCCTGCAGCGTCTTGCCGAGGCCCATGTCGTCGGCCAGAACACCACCCAGCCGATGTTCATAAAGGAAGGCCAGCCAGTTGAATCCGGTGTGCTGGTAGGGCCTCAGGGTGGCGCGCAATGAGGCAGGTGGGGCATGTTCGTCCCGATCGGATGCCTCGGCCAGGGCCCGTATCGAGTCCTCCCATTGACTGGCCTGGGCGGTGGCCACCCCGAGGCGCTGGAAGTCTTCCCACAGGCTGGCTTGGAACCGACTCAGTCGGACCCCGTCGCCAGGTGTGTCGCGCAGTCCGCGAGCCTCGGCGATCAGTTGGGCCAGTTCCCGCAGCTCCTCCCGATCAAGAGAGAAGAAAGTTCCCGACGGCAGGATCAGGTGCGACTGGCTCCCGGCCAGCGCGACAAAGAGCTCGGTAAAGGGCACTTCCTCACCGCCGACTGTCACCGTGATGGTCAAGTCGAACCAATCGTTGTCGGCTGAATCAGAGCCGCCCAGGCTGACCACCGGGGCCGCCGCCGCCTCTTTGTAGTCGGGTAGCGCTCCGATCCGTTCGATCTTGATGCCTTCGGTCGCTTCGAGCGCGGGCACTAAGTCGGCCACGAATCGGACGGCCGTCATGCCCTCTAGCCGCGACTCGGGCGCCAGACGATAGCCGTGCGATGTGATCTCGAGCATGGTCGGAACGGATCGGACGATGGCGACCGCGGCGTCGACAATCGTGTCCTCCGCCGATCGTTGGTGATCTCTGCTCGAGGCGGCCCATAGCTCTTCGCGCCAGTCCTCACCCTCGGCGCCCCGGGCCCAGGCCAGATCGATACGGTGGTCGTCGCCGGCACGGATGGTGAGGATGAGGGTGAGAGGTCGCACCTCGGGTAATTCGACCGATCCGTCACTTGAAGCCAACTCCACCTTTCGGCGGAGCCTCGGCACGAACGCACTCAAGAAACGCTTCTCATCGTGGCTGGGCACGTCGACCGCAGCGGTCCTGAGGAAGGCGCGCAGGTTGTCATCCACCGGTGTGGCCAGCGCGGCCAGTCCGAGTCCCAGTGGTGGGCTGGTGCGGCTTTTGTCCAAGGGCTCGTCCCACCACGCGATGCCATGCGCTGGACTCCCGATGAGCATGGACTGCTGGAGGGGAACTCGTTGACCCTCGATCCCGATTCGCGGCTCTACCCGGAGACCCGCTTCCGACCGGGTGACGTCAATGGTGACTTCGGCCGCCCTCGACCAAAGGGTGATCGGCTGCGACTGACGTCCCGACTGCACCAAGGGGAGCCCCAAGGCTCTGGCTTCGCTGATGAGATCCCACAATCTCCGACTGTTGATGGTCTCGAGTCGCACCACCTCATCGGAATAGCTGTACATGTGGCGACGATTGTGGAGCCGGCTGAGGGCCAACAGCTCTTTGACCAAGGCCAGTCGTTCGGTGGCTTGAGGACTCCCGCCCACCCCATAGCGGTAGTAGTCGAGGTTCGACCATGAAATCCCGGTTCTGACCCAATTGCCGTTCCGCCCCGGTGTCACCGGTCGAACCCGGATCCCAGCCCCGCCCGGGTCCAACACCAATTCGAATTGGAGCCCGATCTCGGTGTCACCGGACTCCATAGCCTCGTCCCCATCGGACGCCAACAGAATCTGGAGAGGTAGCTGCCAGTCGGTTGGCTTGAGCACCCCATCCTTTGATCGGATGGTTTGGCGGTTGCTTCCCTCGCCGGGTGCTGACGAGGTTCGTGCGGAGTCATCCCGTACCAGCGTGAGCAGCGGGCCCGGACCGGGCTGCAGCATGGGTTCCTCGGCCAGGACGAGGGCCACCGCGTGCTTACAGTCCACCCCGACCGGGCAGGTGCAGGTGGCCTCGAACGCAACGAGCGCTCCTGAGCCCGAGCGGGTCAGGGTGACGGCAGCCACGTAGGGCCGGCGCTCGCTACCCTGCACCTCGCCGACCACGTGGCTTCCACCGCGGCTCCAGGTGCGCTTCCTGACCGCACCGGTTCGGGCATAGTCAGCGCCACGGGCAAAGGTTGCCGATCCCACGCACCTCTCCAGCACTTTTGCGTCGGCGGGCGTGATCACTTGATGCTGAGCCCACTGCGATCCACGACTGAACCCTAGGAGGAGGTGGTCACGGCGCGGGACGCCCAAGTCCGGTTGCCTCGCCCCACTCTGGGGGAGGCTTGGTTTGGTTCCCCCCGCGGAAACCTCCGGATGCAGGCTCGAGCTGTTCGACCTATACCAATCCGCTCGGGCTGGCGGCCGTGCCCGATTGCTGCACCGGCATTTCCTGGTTGCTCGGAACGGGGTAGTAGGCCGGGGGGAGTCCGGTGATGCCGATCTCATCCGAGGCGATGTCGGCCACACAGTCCTCGTCGAGGATGTCGAGCGTCTCGGGAACGACAGGCGTGTTGGCAATGATCTTGGCGTCGGCCAGCAGGTCGTAGGCCCAGGCCGTGGTGCTCGGGACGCCGCCGGCGAAGTTGAGGGCTCCGGTCATGTCGCCCGTGACCGACCGACGCCAGGCCGAGAGGTTGGGGACCTCGGTCCCGAACCGTCGCTCGATGAGACGCAGCATAGAGGTGTGGTCGAGGACGTCGGAACACACCAAGCCGCCGGCGCTCAGCGGCGAGATGACCAAGCAAGGGACACGGAATCCCAGCCCGACCGGACCAGGCAGCAGCGTGCCGGTGTCCGAGCTGTCGTTGCCGATGGTGGGACGAGCGGTGATCCATTCTCCTGGCGTGCCTGACGGCGAGGTGAGGGGGGACACGTGGTCGAAGAAGCCGCCGTTCTCGTCATAGGTGACGATGAGCACCGTCTTTTCCCACACCGCCGGGTTCGAGAGCAGCGTGGCCAGTATCTGCTGGGTCACGGCCAGGTCGCCCAAGATGATGGGCGACGGCGGGTGCTCGTCGATGCCGCCCATGGACATGATCCATGACACCGCCGGCAGGGTTCCGGCGGCCACGTCGGCCTGGAAGTCCCCGGGGAAGCTGGGCAGCACTCCATTGATGAACATGGGTGAGTCGATGTCCTGAAACTTCTTGAAGTACAGGAGCACGTTGTCACCGATGCCGTCATCGATCTGCGATCCTGGTGGCTGGTAGGCCTTCCAGCTCACGCCGGCTTCCTGGAGTGCATCGGGCATGGTGGTCCAGGTCCAGCTGGGTCCGCCGGCTGGCTGCTTGAGCAGGCTGAAGTAAGTGCCCGGGTTGCTGGTGATCGGGCCCCCGCCGAGCCCATCGGGATCGATGGTGGCCGAGACCACTTGGAGGCGATTCGGGGTGGTGTCGGACATGACCGAGCAGTGGTAGTTGTCGCACAGGGTGAAGGCATCGGCGAGATCCCAGTAGAAGCCGATGTCCGCTCCGGTGTAGTACCCCATCACTTGTGGCCCAACGGCAATGCCGTCGTTGGCAATGTGCGCCGCCATGAACGAGTCCATGCGGCCGCTGTTCCAGCTGGCATGTTGCGGTCCCCAGGCGTGGGTTGGATCGGCCACACAGGCGGCGTCTCCCCGAGGGTTGGACATGTCGAGGTGGAACGGGAGCGTGTAGTGGGAGGGATCGGCCTTGGTATCGCCCGGGCCCCAGCCGAACTGGTACCAGATCGGCAGGTTGTCGTGCTCGGGTTGCCGCAGGACGTCCACGTCTCCATAGCCTCGGACGCCGCGGTAGCAGCCGAAGTACTGTTCGAACGAGTGGTTCTCCTGGGTGAGGATGACGATGTGCTCGATGTCGTCGAGGCTGGCCGGGCCGTTGACCGAGGAGGTCAGAGCGAGATCGACCAACCGCTTTTGCTGGTCCCGGCTGGCGGCACTGGCCACGCCAACGGCTCCGGCCAGGCCGACGGTGGCGCCTGCCTTGAGAACGGACCGACGCGAAAAAGGTCGTCGCACGCGGCTGATGTTACGAGCCTCTCGCCAACGGAGCTAGTGATGTGAGCGGACGGCAAACAGGCGGTGACGGGATCGTATCCACCGACCTCGTCCGATTTTGGCTACGTCACTCGCCGGACCTGACCGGGGGGTGCTACCCGACGGGGTTGGGCACGGGTGCCGTCGGGGTGGCGTTGGGTGCGCAGGCCCGCGGGTCCCAGGCCGACAGGCCTTCGTCGGCCGAGGAAGGCGCCGAGATGGCGTTCGAGGACGAGGTCGAGGACGAGGCGGTCGACGAGGAATTCGATGAGGAGTCCGATGACGACGGAGCCGTCGTTCCGGTGACGCTGGTGGTCGCCGGCGTGTTGACGGTGAACTGGCTCCCGGTCACCACCGTGACCTCAGCCCCGTCGGCCACCTGACTCGGGTCGTAGCCCATGACCACTGAGCCCGTCATGGAGCGAGCGACTGCCTCGGCGGCGGCGACGGTCGCCGCACTGCGCGAGCCGTAGTAGACGACAGTCTCGGACACGTCGCCGCTGGGCGACACATCGCCGACGCCCACCGTGTGGAACCCGAGTGCGCTGAGCGCCGAGGCCGTGTCTTCGGCCTGGTTGGTGGTCTCGGTGCCGTTCATGACCGAGACGGTCACCGATGACGGCGCGGGAAGCTTGCTCCCCGTCATGGAGTTGATGGTGGCCCCGATCCCGAGCACCTTGTCGATGGTCGACCAGTCCTGCCCGTTGGCCGGGAACTCGACCTGCCCGTAGGAGCTGCCGTCGTAGATCAGGTCGCCGGAGCTCCCACCGTCGGGGTCAACGACCTGCGCCACCGGCGCCGTCAGCTGCGGCACCGAGTTGATGTTGACCGCGTGGAAATCCAGCACCAAGCTGGCCATGTCGTTCACCGACCACGACTGGTCGAAGGTGAGGTCGCTCTTCACCGAGTTGATCAGGCCGATATCGGTGATCGGATTGTCCAGTCCTCGCTTGGCCATGGTCGAGGCCAGCACGCGCAGGAATTCGTGGTCCCTCACGATTCGGGCCAGGTCGCTCTGAACCTCCTGGGTCCAGTAGGAGGCGTAGCGCGTGGTCGAATCACCCTTGTACTGGAGGTGACGGGCCCGCACCACCTGGAGGGCCTGGGTGCCGTTGAGGTGGACGCACGACGCGGCCTGCACATTGAGACCCGACTCGTCGTCGAAGACCGACTGGGGGAAGGACATGTTGATGCCACCCAGTGCGTTCACAATGTTGGCGAACTGGTCGAAATTGAGTGACACGGCGTGCTGGATCGGGATCCCGAAGTCCTCTTCAACCGATGCCACGACCTGTGACATGCCCTGGAACAAGCCGGCGTCGATTTTGTTGGCGCCCGAGCTACGGGCGTTGGGCACGAACAGGTCGCGGGGGATGGAAATGATGCCGAGCTTGTGCGTGGTGGGGTTGACGTGGAGGATCATGATGACGTCGCTGTTGACGCCATTGACGCCCTGAGAACACAGGCCGTAGGCGAGATTCTGTTGCTTGAGCGCGCAGCGGGAGGTCGAACCGAGCATCAAGATGTTCTCGCTGCCGCTCTCGGCTCCCGAAGTAAAGGCGGAATGGAGCCCGGTGACCTGCACCCGGTTGAGATCGTGTGTCAGGTAGTAGAGGTAGCCGGCCCCCGCACCGACCAGCACCAGCAGGGTGGCCAGGCCAATCAGCAGCCAGCGGCGGACCCGCTTCCCTCGCCCCGGGCGCTGGGAGCCCTCTTCCTGGTCCCGACGGGAGTGACGAGGTTCACGGCGCCGGCGGCTTGCCGCGTCGATCTCTGCTCCCAGGTTTTGGAGTCCGCTGTCTCTGGCGTCGCGTCGGGGCATCGTGGGTCTGTCTTGGGTCCTTCGTGCCCCTGCCTGGCCCGCCCGGGCTCAACCTGGGAAATCACTGGGAAGGCGTCAGATTAAAGGCTTCACCGGCCGTTGTCATGGCAGGCCCGTGGCCTAATCTCCGGCGTTCCGCCGAGTTCAGCTGTTCAACGGAAGGGTGGACTGTCGCGCTGATGACTGGGCTGCCTGAGACGAAGCACACTCCGACCGGTCGAGCATCACATCGGAGAAGGCGGCCCTTTTCCCTTTTGGCGATCATCGCCCTCTGTATCGCCGCTGTCGCTGCCTGTTCAGTGCTCTGGCAGGCTTGGCACGCGGCGCCGATCGACCTCCATGACCACTGTGGCTTCGACGGTTGGTCATGGTGTCAGATGGCCACCTGGCACCCCGGCTTTCAGCCTTACCAGCGTCGTTTCCTCGGGGCGTTCCTGATCTTTCTGACCCACCCCACCCCGTCGGACGCCTGGGTCCGGTTTCTGGTGCTCGATGTGCTCTCGACCATCGCTCTGTTCATCGGCATGGCCGTCCTGACCCGGCGCCTGGCTATCCATCTGGGTGCTTCGAGCACTCGGGCACGATGGGCGGGCGTGATCGCCGCCTCTTCGTTGGCGCTCCCCTTTTACCCATGGCATTACTCGTTGATGGTTCCCTCCAACAGCGATGTGTTCTCGGCTGCGCTGGGCCTCGGGTGGATCCTCCTCGTCACCTCAACAGATGAACGCTGGGCCTGGACCAGCGTCCCCCTGGCCTTCCTCACCCAGGCCGCGCGTGACACCTGGGCACCGGCAGTGCTGCTCTGCTGCCTCGTACTGTTCCTGCTTGTGCGTCGCCGACGATGGATGGCGCTGGCGAACGCTGTGGCCGTCGGCGTGGCCATCGGCATCAGCCTGCGAGTGCACGCGGTGCCGGGCTCGACCACCCAACCCCTGCTCCAGGTCTATCGCTCACAGCTCGTCGACAACTTCGGGTCCGTGCACGGTTTTGCTATCTATCTGTATTTGGTCGCGTTCGGCCTGGGCGCCCTCAGCCTTTTTGCCCTGCCCACGTTGCATCGGGCCCTCCGGGACCCTCAGCTCGCTCTGCCGTGGACGTTGGCAATCGTCTCAGCGATGGTGGCCACCGTGGCTGGAGGTACGACCGATCGCTACCTCTTCCCCGCTTTGATGATGCTGCTCTGCCTCGGTATGGGCTGGATTGCCGCCCGGCGCTCCTTGGTGGTGGAGTTGGCGTTGATCCTGGCGTTGGCCGTCAGCATCGGTCTGTGGCGGCCGTGGGAGACCCTCTCGGGAAATGTCGCCGGCATCCTGCGCATTTATGACCCATACACCGAGCCCTGGTCGGTGAACAGGCCACTGTTCGTGCACCACCTCGTCGTTGTCGGCCTCGCGGCCTCCATTGGCATCGTGGCTGCCGGGGCGATGGCCGTCGCTTACCGCAGGCTGTCGCCCCGAGAGGCGTGAGCGCATCGACCCGCCCCGGAATGGGTAACCCGACGCCACAGTGATCACGCGCCGAGGAATCATCGGGCCGGCTCAATGGATCCTCTCCGTCGTCGGGGTCGGATGCGCGGTGGCTGCCGCGGCAGCAGATCCGAGCGGGGCGGGGTCGGCCGCCGGCCGGACCTGGTCACCTTTCGTGCTGGTGTCCGGGCTGGTCCTCATCGGCTCGGCGGCGGAGAGGGACGGCATTTTCGCCGGCATCGGCCGGCGGCTCGGCTCCATCCGGGCCGGCACCGCCATCTTCGAGGTCTCAGCGTGCGCGCTTATCGCGCTGGTCACGGCCACGCTGAACCTCGATACCGCGGTGGTCTTCCTGACCCCAGTGCTGGTGGCGGCCAGCCGTCCCCGGGGTCTCTCCGAGCAGCCTCTGCTCTACGCCTCGATCCTGGTGGCCAACGCCAGCTCGCTCTTCCTGCCCGGATCCAATCTGACCAACCTGATTGTGGTGGGCCATGAGGCCGGGTCGTCGTTCTTGGCCCGTCTGTGGCCGTCGGCGGTGGCGGCGTCGGTCACAACCGTGGCGGTGGTACTGCTGTGGACGCGGGTAGGTCGACGGCCGGCTCCGGTGCTCCAGTTGCCAGATGGGCCACCGTTCCGCGTCGGGCCTTCCGGATTGGCCGTTGTCCTCTCGCTGGTGGCGGTACTGGTGCTGCCCGACGCCGCCATCCCGGTTTTCGTGATGGCATTGGCCGTGTCGGCGTGGCAAATCCGACAACGCGGCGTGTCGGCCCGTCGACTTCTCGACGTGGTGGCCGTCCCCGTTCTGGTGGGGCTGTTCGGACTGGCCGTGGGGGCGGGGACCCTCGGGCACATTTGGTCAGGACCGAACCAGCTGTTGGCTCACGCCAACTCCGTCGGGACGGCCGCCTTGGCGGCGGCGCTCGCCCTCTGCATCAACAACCTTCCGGCCGCCGCCCTGCTGGCGGGCCATCACCCGGTCAATACCTCCGCCCTGCTCATTGGGCTCAATGCCGGGCCGAACCTCTTCCCAACCGGTTCGCTGGCCTGGTTCTTGTGGTGGCGAGCCGCACGGCAGGCCGGCGCATCGCCTTCATGGCGACGAGCGGTATTGATGGGTCTCGTCGTTGTGCCGATTTCGATGGGCGCCGCGCTATTGGCTCTCCGTTTGCGCTAGGGCCTCGCTAAATGGAGACCCGAGGGATCTCCAAGAACCGTTCCGGTGCGGCTAGGTCGGAAAACCCGAAGCGGCGATAGAGGTCGTGCGCGTCACGGGTGCCCAGCAGTTTGCGCAGCTCGGTGATGTCGGGGTGTTCCGTGGCGGTTTTGACCAGGAAGACGCCGAGTCCGTGGCCCCGGTGGGCCGAGTCGACGAAGACGTCACACAGCCAGGCAAAGGTGGCCCGGTCCGTCACCCAGCGGCAGAAGCCGGCTTGGCGGCCATCGGGGGCGTAGAGGCCGAAGTTGAGCGAGTGGCTGATGGCGCGGATCGTTCGCTCCTCTGGCCGCCCCTGTGCCCAGTAGCTCTCGGTCGACAGGCACCGGTGGACATAGGGAACATCGAGGCGCGCCGGATCGTCATCGACGACGTAGCCGTTCGAATCCTGCCACTGGGTCACGTGTCGACTGTTCCATAGAGCTCGATGCGAACGGCGATCTCCGGATACACCTTCAACATGAGCATGCTCGGAGGTTTGAGGTTGAACTGCCGGATGTCGAAGACGTAGTCACCTTGCAACGTGATATTCCGATCGTCGGACAGGCCGATGGTCATCTCGTGGGTGAAGCTGCGGGTCCTCCCATGGAAGGTGAGATCCCCGGTGACGAGATACTCCTGGGGGCGGGCCCCGCGGCCGACATTGGTGATCGCTCCTGCGATGGTCGGATAGGTCGGCGCGTCGATCCGCCTTCTCAGTTCGAGGTCGTAGAGCTTGTTGCCCGAGGAAAGGCGATCAGCCGCCACCTCGAGTACCCCGGCCACACCTAGGTCGAGGTCGAGCGTCCCGTCCTCGAGGACCGCGGTCTCGACCCAGCCCTGGAGTCCCCGGGTCTCGCTGTGGATGGGATGGAGGTTCGACCGGGCGTCAACCCAGACGCAGGAGCGTTCGGAGTCGAGAGTGAAATGGCGGATGGACACGGTGGTCACACCCTAAATGTCGCCGCTCATCCCAAAGGACGAACCAGCCGGTCCGGATTCATCCCTTGGACCACTCACCGGGCGGACCGCTCGCCTTTACCGTCGGGAGCAAAGAGCCCCGATCCCACCTCCGGTCCCTGTCCAGGTTCACAGGCAGCGCACAGTCGGCCCTGCGAGCGGGACGAGGTCCCGATGGTCCGATGGTGCTGGTCCCGAGAGAGGAAGGTCCTGATGTCGAGCTCCATGCCCGCGACAACGCCGGGGGAGCGCGGGCGGGTGAAGCGCACGATCCGGCGGGTGACGGCGGCCACCGCGCTGGTGGTAACGGGCTTGTCTGCCCTGATCGGGGTCATCGTGGCCCAAGAGCATCCCGGGGCGAGTTCGACTACCACCACGACGTCGAGCGGCTCGGGTACGGCGACCACGTCATCGACGGCTGTTTCGAACACGGGGTCGGGATCGACGGCTTCGACCACGAGAACGACCGCCGCGCCGACCACAACGACCACCACACCTCAGGTGACGTCGGGGGGGTCCGGACGATGACGAGCACGGCCCCGACGCTCGAGGCCCGACACGTGCGAGCGATCGGGACGACGGCCACGGTGGTGGTCCAGAGTCCCGATCAGGCCGACCGAGCCGAGATATTGCTGGCCGACGAGATCCGACGGATCGATGAGACGTGTAGTCGTTTCCGCACTGATTCGGAGATCTCCTGGATGCAGCGCCACGCCGGATCCCCTGTCCGGGTGAGCCCCCTCTTGTTCGGTGCGCTCGAGATTGCCTGCGAGGTCGCCCGGCGGACGAACGGTGCCGTGGACCCCACCGTGGGCAATGCGATCGCTGCCCTGGGCTATGACCGCGACTACAACGCCGTGGTGGCCGATCCTCGACCGACGCCGCCAGCCTTGGGCCAGGTCGCCGGGTACCACCACATCCATCTCGATCCATCGACGCGCCGGGTACGGGTGCCCGAAGGTGTCTCCATCGACCTGGGGGCGACGGCCAAAGCATGGGCGGCCGATCGGGCGGCTGTACGTATCGCGACAAGCGTGGGTGATGGGGTCCTGGTCAGCATCGGAGGTGACGTCGCCGTCGCCGGTACGCCACCGCCCGGAGGATGGTCGGTCGGGATCGCGGTGGATTCATCGACGCCGGGACAGTTGGCCGACCAGTGGGTCTCGATCACCCACGGGGGACTGGCCAGTTCGAGCACCTCGGTGCGCCGCTGGCGTGCCGGTGATCGCGAGTGCCACCACATCGTCGATCCGGCCAGCGGTGACTGCGCCGAGCCGTACTGGATCTTGACTTCGGCGGTGGGAGCCACCTGCGTCGACGCCAACGCGCTGTCGACGGCGGCAGTGGTCTGGGGGGCGAATGCTCCCGAGCGGTTGGCTCAGTTCTCCCAGGCCATGCGGCTCGTCCGCCGGGATGGGACCGTGCTGACGTTGCACGGGTGGCCCCAATGAGCTCCACCACGCTCTGGTACATCACCCGAGCCACCGGAGTGATGACGCTCGTCCTGCTCACCGCCACCATGGTGCTCGGCCTCGTCACGTCCTCCCGCGTGCGGGCCCGGAACTGGCCTGGCTTCGCCGTGCAGGAGATGCACCGACGGCTGTCGATGATGGCGGTGGTCTTCTTGGCCATCCATGTCGTGACGAGTGTGCTCGATTCGTACGTGAGCATCACCTGGATCTCCATCGTCGTTCCCTTCACCTCGCCCTACGCCTCCTTCTGGGTCGGGGTGGGGGCCGTGAGTCTCGATCTGATGCTCGCCGTCTTCGTGAGCAGCCTGTTGCGGTCCCGGCTGTCAGCGGGGTCGTGGCGTGCCTTGCACTGGTTGGCCTACCTGAGTTGGCCGGTGGCTCTGGCCCACACCTTCGGCCTGGGAACTGACGCTGGCGAGCCCTGGGTCATCGCTCTCGGGTGCCTCTGCGTCGTGGCCGTGGGCGGCTCCCTGTTGTGGCGGGTGCAACACACTCGCCAGATCCGCGCCCGTCGACCTCAGTCCATGACTGGTGGAGGCCTGGTTGTCGCGTCGGCCCCGAGAGGACCCCGGCATGGAGGCTTCTAGTGGGTGTCAACTGATGCCGGCCACCCGGCCCTATCAGTTGCTTGGGTATCCATCCGACCTGTCTGGCCATCTGGCCGCGCTGGGTCCCCTGCCGATTCCAGCTGCTCCCAGCGTGAAGTGGCGGAGATCATTGGCCCGAGAGGTCGAGGCGTCCGGGTTGTCCGGGCGGGGGGGTGCGGCCTTTCCGGCCTCCGTCAAGTTGCAGCTGGCCGCTTCCACCAGGCTGGCCGGCACTGTCGTGGTCAATGCCATGGAGGGCGAACCGGCCAGCCACAAGGACAAGCTCCTGCTGCTCTGGAACCCCCACCTCGTGCTCGATGGCGCGGCGATCCTGGCCGCGGCGATCGGAGCGACGGAGATCGTGGTCTGCGTCCCCGAAGGCCGCGATCAGGTGGCGGTGGCTGTGAGCGGAGCCCTCCGGGAGCGAGCGCAGCGTGGGATCGACGCCGGACGGAGTTGTCGTGTGGCCCGCCCACCGGATCGCTTTGTTTCCGGCGAGGAGTCAGCGTTGGTCCATTGGCTCGCCCGAGGCCTGGCGGCACCTACCTTCCGGCCCTCCAAAGGTGTGCCGTTGCGCATCGGTAGTCGAACCGCGCTGGTACACAACGCCGAGACCCTGGCCCACATCGCCCTGATCGCTCGTTTCGGCGCCGACCACTTCCGTAGTCGAGGTCTCCCGGAGGAGCCGGGCACCACACTGGTCACCATCTCGGGCTCGGTGCTCCAGCCCGGCGTGATCGAGGTTGATCGGGGCACCCCCCTCATCGACATCGTGGAGCGGGCCGCGCCGACCACACCGCCGCAGGCCGTCCTGGTGGGCGGCTATGGCGGGACCTGGGTGGGGCGAGAGGCACTGACGACGCCCTACGCATCGCTCTGGCTTCGCGCCATCGGAGCGAACGCTGGGGTGGGAGTGGCGGTGGTGTTGGGCGCGGGCGACTGCGGGGTGACCGAGACCGCTCGGATCGCGGCCTACATGGCGGGGCAGAGCTCCGGCCAGTGCGGGCCCTGCGCGATGGGACTCCCGGCCGTCGCCGACGACCTGGCGCGCTTGGCTCGAGGGCGGGCCGACCCCGAGCTACAGACCCGTCTGCGGCGACGGTTGGGCCAGATCGAGGGACGTGGCGCTTGCCGGCATCCCGACGGGGTGGTGGCCATGGTGCGCAGCGCCCTCACCGTCTTCGCCGACGATGTGCTGGCCCACGAACTTGGCTCCCCCTGCATGGGTGCGGCGGCGCCATCCAAGTTGCTGTTGCCCGCATCGAGGTGACATGTCGCATCTGACCATCGACCCTGCCGCGTGCGATGCATATGGCTATTGCGCCGAACTACTCCCCGAAGCAATTACCCTGGACGAGTGGGGCTATCCAATGTTGGGCGACGAGCCCCTGGATCCCGGTCTGCTCCAGGCGGCCAAGCGAGCGGTGCGTGACTGCCCCCGGCGTGCTCTCACCCTGACCATCCGGAGCAGCAGGACCAAACTTACGCGCTGAGCACCGATTGACTTCACCCGCCTCGAGTTTATATACGATATATGCTTAGAAACCATACAAATAGATAACCTGGTCACCGACGTTGCCCTCTGATCTGTAACCGTGTAATCTCGTAATATGCACTCAGAAGCCCCTCACCCGAGAGGTCCAGGCGGCCGAGGCCGTCGACGGATCTCCACCCCACCGCCCACCGGTCCCGAGCAAGAGCGATTGATTGGCGCCTGGTTCGCCGGACGCATCCCCGACGGGTGGTTCGATACACCGCCGACCATCGAGATCGACGGGGACGAGATCCTGGTGGTCGGCGCTTTGTCGCCGCCATCGCTTCCAGAAGGGGCCAGTGACGAGGAGCGTCACGTGGCCGAGCACGCCCGGATCGGCGGATTCCGCGAAGAGAGCCGCGAGGCGCGTATGCGGATCGCTGACGAGGCGCAGCCTGCTTTCCGCCGCGCCGTTTCGTGGGGGGCTGTCTGCGGCGAGAGTCGTCTGCACTTCACCACGGCCGGGGTGCCGGTGATGACCAGACTGCGCATGTCCGATCGCAAGGTGCTCGACACGCTCATCGAGGGTGGCGTGGCGAGGAGTCGGAGCGAAGCGCTGGCCTGGTGCGTGCGTCTCGTGGCCCAGCACGAAGCCGATTGGATCAACGAATTGCGTGACGCCATGAGCAGGGTGGAAGAGGTGCGTACCCGCGGTCCGCAGGGTGGCGCCCCGGGGTGACCATAGGCGCTGGGCGATACTGACCCCATGGGACGCCCAGCGCTCATCGACCGTGACGCCGTGCTGATTACCAGCCTCGATGTGGCCGACGAGGTGGGCCTGTCCGGCTTGACCATGCAGGCGGTGGCCGACCGTCTCGGCGTGACGCCGATGGCTCTGTACCGACACGTGGCCAACAAGGCCGATCTACTCGATGGCGTGGTCGAGCGGCTCCTGCTCGAGGTGCCGCTGCCCGACCCCGACGCCGATTTGGTTGAGCGTCTGCGTGCCTTGTCCCGCGGTATCCGCAAGGTGGCCCGACGTCACCCCAACGTGTTCCCGCTTCTGCTCCAGCGTGCCGCGGCCACGCCCGGAGCTCGCCGGGTGCGCGATGTGGTCTACCAGGCCCTGCGCGAGGCGGGCTTGGCCGAAGAAGATGTCGTGCAGCTCGAGCGCGTACTGGCCACCGTCATTCTGGGCTTTGCGGCCAGCGAGGCTGGCGGCCGTTTGGCCGCACATTCGCCGGCGCAGCTCGATGCAGACTTCGAACTCGTTCAGGGCATGCTGGCCGACCTCGTGATGGCCACCCTCAATCGCTCCGCCCCAGGTCAATCGGCCGAAGGGCTGCACACGGCCGGCACCTGACGTGCCACCATGCGGGCATGGAACACTTCCACCAAGTTCAAGAAGATCTACGCCAGCCCTACCGAGAGCTCGGCGAGCGCATCCCGTCGGTTCTCGCCGGCTTCAACGCTTTGCACACGGCAGCCATGGCACCGGGCGTTCTCGATGCCAAGACCAAGGAGCTGATCGCCTTGGCCATTTCCATCACCCGGGAATGTGACGGCTGCATCGCGGCGCACGCCCGTGGCGCGGCCCGGCGCGGTGCCACGGTCGAGGAGGTCTCCGAAATGATCGGGGTTGCCATCTCCCTGAACGGCGGGCCCGGCACGGTGTGGGGGCCGCGAGCCTTAGCGGCGTACCACGAGTGGGCCGACGGTTGAACTGGGCTAGATGGTCCGTCTCGTCTTGGCCGACAGCAGGGTCCACGCCAGTAGGAGCGCCGCGGCCAGCCCGGCGACGATCAGCCCGACCGTGAATGATTCGGGCCTATAGCTGATCGTGATCCGGTGCCGGCCCGGGCTGACCGAAGCCGACTGCATCACGCTGCCCCACTTTTTCAGAGCCAGCGCATGGCCATCGATCGACGCGCTCCACCCCGGAAGGTCGGCGACGTGGATGTACAGCGTCGAAGGCCCCGAGGCGTCGACGGTGAATTGCATCGTGCCGGTGCCGGAATACGTGAAGGGAACCGGTTCTTGCGTACGAGTGCTGCCAGCTGCGGCGGAGTCCGCCTGAAGGGTGATGACCCCCGCCGACGGCACGCGGTAGAGCGCTTCGTTGGAGATCTGGGCCACGAGGTGCATGCCCGATGGCGGAGCTGAATCAGCCGGCGCCAGTACATAGGAGACGCCGAACTGCCGGGCCAGTGCCGCTGTCGTGATGGAAGGACAGAAGACGCCAAAAGTCGGGGTCGCCGCGGCACCCGAAGCACGTCTCCAGGCCGAGATGTCGGCCTTGGGGAGGATTGGGTCATAGGCAGAGATCTCGGACAACCCGTACACATCGTTGGCCTCGGGAATGATGCCGAGAGAGGGGTTGGCGGCGAGCGACGGACACGACGAGAAGCCCACCCGAGATGTGCCCACGATGTGCTGGAGCTGTGCTTCTGCAGTCGTGGTGACGAAGCTGGTCGGGCTCGATGGCTGGACCTGAGGCGTAGCGGTGAGCAAGAAGACCAGCTCCACCGCGCCGAGCGCCAGGGCGGCGGTCACGGCCATCGTCCGTGGACGAATCTTGTCCAGTGGCCGCCATGGGCCGATTCGATGAGCCAGCTGCAACCACACAACGACGGCTAGGGCCACCAGCACCGAGATCGCTGGCCACAAGAAGCTGTGCCGTCGGATGGCCGCCTCCACTCCCTTGAGATGGTTGCTTCCGTTGTGGAGGTAGATGGCGATCATGGCCAGTGTGGCGAGGACGGCGAGAGCGGCCAATCGCCAGCGGACGGCCTTGCGCAGGGCGTCTTTGACCACGAGGCTCATACCGGCGCCACCAAGCACCGCCAATAGGAAGTCCATGGGGACCAAGGCTCTTGTCCAGATGATCTGGTTGGCACCGGGCAAGGTGACGATCCATTTGGCGCCGGGAACCGTGAAGACGATGACACCGAGACCCAAGAGCAGGACGGCCATGGCGCTGAGCTCCACTCGGCGCCAGCAGCGCCAGACAGCGAGCGCGGCGAGCACAAGGACGACGGGCCCCACGTACGCGGCCGACTCGTAGTAGTTGAAGGAGCCGAAGTACTGGCTGTGCTGGATCGGGAAGCCAAAGAACCCCGAAAAGGCGAAGTTGGCCAGACTCCCTGTGCTCAATACGTAGGACCCTCCGGGGCCGTTGCGCACCGAGTCCGATACCAAGCTTGCACTGGGGAGGAGCAGGGGGCTGGCCAGAGCCAGGCCGAGGATGGCGGAGACCGCCAGCCGGACGAGCGATCGCAACGGCCTTGCACTGCGTGTCGTGATGACGTCAAAAGCGATCACGGCGGCGAGTAGCAGGCCGATCACGCAAGCCGAGATGATCAGGCCCTCGGGATGGCCGCCGTAGATGGCAAAGGCAAGCGAGACCGAGAACAGCGCCACGGTCCAGCGCCGGGGTCTTCGAACCACCAAGATGCCTGCACCTAGTAGCCATCCGAGCCAACAGAACGTCCCCGACTGTGGCCAGCCGAGCCAGCCCGTAAATGCTCCACTGAGCTCGAACACAGTGCCGGCGAAGGCGCTCGAGAACACGTCGAAGTCGAGGACGCGGCACAGGAAGAACACGCCGGAACCGGCGATAAGAAGCTTGACGACCAGCGCCACGGTGTAGACGAGGCCAGACGGGAACAGATACCCCACCAGCATGGGGAGGCTGAAGACGCCCGACTGAAAATTGAAGGCCAAGGGAAGGCCCAGCGCGCTGTAGGGATTCCACAGCGGGAGATGACCGCTGTGCACCTGGTGCCAGGCCATGGTCGCCCAGGGGACCATCTGAGTGATCTGGTCGCTGGCGTTCGCGTCGTGAGGCGTGACGCCGGGAACGGTCCCGAGACCCGAGGTGGAAAGGATGTCGTAGGGCCCGAGGTGGGCCCCTCGGGCCAGTGCCGGAGCCAGGTAGGCCAATCCGACCAGGAGCAGCCAGACGGCAGCCAGCACCGTCGGGAGGTTCCCGGCCAGCCGGGTTCGACCAAGCAGGCCCACCACGGCAGTTCGGATGCGTCGCATCAGCCGTGATGGAGCTCGGGGATCCTCTGCCGGCACACCTCGCCACCCTGCGAGGCGGTCGGTCATCGGCTGGCTTAGCTCAGCTTCACCGGCGTGAAGGTGCAGTCCATGTGTTTGATCCCGTTGATGAAGGGGGAGAGGAGGCGGTCGGGTTCGCTCGACGCCTCGATGTCGGGAAGCCGTTCGAACAGGCGGCGGAACATCACGTCGATTTCCTGGCGGGCCAGATGCGCACCGAGGCAGAAGTGGGGACCGGCCGCACCGAATCCGAGGTGCGGGTTGGGGTCACGTCGAACATCGAAAGTAAACGGATCCTCGAAGACCTCATTATCCCGATTGGCCGAGTTGTAGTAGAGGATCAGCTTCTCGCCCTCTGTGATCTCCTGGTCCCCGAGGGTGCAGTCCTGGGTGGCTGTCCGGCGCATGAAGATGACCGGCGTCGCCCAGCGCACGATCTCGTCGATGCCTGTCTTGGCGATTCCGGACGGGTCAGCCGTCCAAAGTGCCCGCTGATCGGGGTGCTGGGTCATGGCCAGCAGGCCGTGACTGATGGCGTTGCGAGTGGTCTCGTTGCCCGCCACGACCAGCAGGATGAAGAAGGAGGCGATCTCCATCGGATCGAGCGCCTCTCCGTCCACGTTGGTGTTGACCAGGGCGGAGGTGACGTCCTCGGTGGGGTTCCCGCGTCGGGCTTCGGCCAGCTGGGACATCAGCATGGTCAGCGTCTGGGCCGCCGTCATCAGGTTGGCGATCGGATCGGTGCCTTCGGGCATGTACTCGGCGTCCCCGTTGGAGAGGATGACGTTGGAGGCCTCGAACACGGTGTTGTAGTCGCCGGGCCCGACACCCATCATGTCGCAGATGATCTCGAGTGGAAGGCGGGCCGCCACCTCGACGACGAAGTCGCACCCGCCCTGCGCAGCCACCCGGTCGATGACCCCGTTGGCCACTCCCTCGATGCGATCTTCGATCGACTTGATCATGCGCGGATTGAAGGCGTGGGACACGATCCGCCGTAGTCGTGCGTGCCGGGGGTTGTCCATGTTGATCATGGAGCCGAAGAAGGCCAGCATTTCTTCGGGCAGGTCCATGATGCTGGTGGCGCCCTTGCCGCTACAGAAGAGTTCGGGGTGGCGGCTGGCTTCGGCCACGTCGGCATGCTTGGTAACGGCCCGGTAGCCGGTCAGGCTTCCATCGGGGAACATGTGGGCGAACTCTTCGGGGATTTCGGGTTCTTTGAAGGAGGCCAGCGGCCGTTCCTGGCGCAGGGTCAGGAACGCACCTTCGCGTTCCTCCCAGGGCCGGGCCCAGAACTCCATGTCCGAGAGGTTGATCTCATCGACGCTGAGGACTTGACGAGGCTGCATGCGCGTCAATCTACCGGGCTTCCTTACACTGCGACTGTGTGTGACACCCTGTGTGCACCAGGCGCCGATGGCATGGTGTTCGCCAAGAATTCCGACCGTCCACGCGGCGAAATGCAGCTGGCGGTGCCGTTCGGCCGGCGAGCGACCGCCGGGTGCACGTTGCGGACGCAGTACCTCTCCATTGGGGACACCGGCGCTCATGCGACCTTCCTGTCCTGCCCGACTTGGCTCTGGGGCGCCGAACACGGCATCAACGAGTACGGCGTGGCCATCGGGAATGAACGAGTCAGCACGGTGCACGATGCGGCGTCGGCCCAGCCGGGCCTCATCGGCATGGATCTGGTCCGCCTCGGACTCGAACGAGGCCGCAGCGCGGAGGAGGCGCTCGAGGTGATGACCGATCTCCTCTCCGTGCACGGCCAGGGAGGGATCGCCGACGCCGAGCGCCAGGAGGCTTACGACTCCTCGTTCCTGGTGGCGGACCCGCGCGGTGCCTTCGTGCTCGAGACGGCTGGTCGTGACTTCGCCATTGCGCCGGTACCCCAGGGGACCGCCATCTCGAACCGGCTGACGCTGACCACCGAGTGGACCCGGGCCTCGGATGCCCTGGCGCCCGGCGATGACTTCGACCGTTTCCGCAACCAGGCCGAGGACTCGAGCTCCGCTGATCTGCGGCTGTCGGCCAGCCGCCAGTTTCTGGCGTCCCAACCGGCCGGTGGCCTCGATCCGGCGGCGACGGTGGCCCACCTGCGTGACCACGGTCACGGTCCGTGGGGCGCGCCGGGTGGCGATGATCTGATCGACCCGCCAGCCGAGGCAAGCGGCGGGGATTTGAGCGGCGCGTCGGTCTGCATGCACGTGCGGAGCCGGGCCACCACCGCGGCGTCGATGGTCGCGGTGCTGCCCCGCGGCATCGGCGACGGCCAGTTTGTGCGCGCCTACGTGGCCCTGGGCAGTCCCTGTGTCAGCATCTTCATCCCGGCCTTTCCTTCGACGGCAGGTGGTCCACCGCCGTTCATCCCGTTCGAGCTCTCCAACTATCACCTGTGGCTGGCGGCCGACGCCCTGCGCCAGCAGGTCGAGGAAGACCCGACCGCGTTGGCGGACATCCGGCGTCAGCTGTCGCCGGTGGAGTCGGACCTGTGGGCCGAGGCTGACGACGTGGCTGACCGGCCCGAGCTCTGGCCGGTGGTCGGCGAGTCATGGGGTCGCCGCGTCTTCGATGCCATCGTGGGTTGCCAGGGCTGATCGCCGGGTACCGTTCAGCTCGTGCGCCTGATCAGCTTTTCCACCAGCTCTGACGCCACGCCGCGACCAGGCCTGATCGTCGGCGAGGAGGTGGTCGATCTCAGCGACGCCGCCATCGGGTTGCCATCGGACATGGCCGAACTGCTGGCCTTCGGGCCGGAGGCTCTCGAGCGAGCGGCCGCGGTCTCGGGTCGGGCCAAAGCGCGCCACGCGCCGGACGACGTCCGTACTCACGCGCCGGTACCCCGGCCTCCGAACATCTTGGCCATCGGTATGAACTATCGGGAGCATGTGGCCGAGCTGGGCCGGGAAGCACCGGAATACCAGTACTGGTTCAACAAACAACGGACCTCGATCACTGGCCCCGAAGATCCGATCGTGCTGCCCACGGTCTCCGACATGGTCGACTACGAGGGAGAGCTGGCCATGGTGATCGGTCGGCGCTGTCAGCACGTGCCGGCGGCGCGGGCTTTCGAGGTGGTGGCCGGGTTCACCATTATCAACGACGTCAGCGCCCGGGACTGGCAATGGCGGACGCCCACCTTCACGATGGGCAAGTCCTTCGACACCCACGCCCCTTGCGGACCGGTACTGGTGACCACTGACGAGATCGGTGATCCGGGTCAGCTCGGCATCCGGACCTGGGTCAACGACGATCTGCGCCAGGACTCCACCACCGCCGACCTCATCTTCGACTGTGCCCACATGATCGAGTACCTGACGGCGGCCTTTCCCCTCGAACCTGGCACGATCATCGCTACCGGCACACCCGCCGGCGTGGGGGCTGGCCGCACGCCTCCGATGTTTCTGGCCCACGGCGACGTGGTCCGGATCGCCATCGAGGGCATCGGAGAGCTGGTCAATCCCGTGATCGACGGGTCCAAACCGGTCCCGGTGGGCCTCGATTGAGGCTCTGGCGGTCACGATCCGGAGCGGGCACGGCAGAATGGACCTATGACCGAGACCGCCACCGAGCAGCTGAGCGACGATGAGCGGGCTGACCGCCTGACCAAGCTGCAGGGGATCATCGACCTCATGCGCCCGGCCGTCCAAGCCGACGGTGGAGATCTGGTGCTGGTGCGGGCCGACGTCGAAACCGGTGTGGTGGAAGTGCAGCTGCAGGGTTCCTGCAGCTCCTGCGCTGTGAGTTCGGCCACCTTGTCGGGCGGCGTGGAGCGGATCTTGCGTGAGCGCCTGTCCTGGGTCACCGAGGTGGTCGGCGGGATCGACGAGTCGATGTCTTTCGACGAGAGCTCTTCGTTGGGAGCTGGCGGCTACGTCCCTCGCTTCTGACCGTTCGACCATGGCGGAGGGCCGGGACATTTCGCTTCACACCAACCGCACCCGTGCGGATTCTTTCGGCGAGGACGCCGAGCAGTACGACCGGGCCCGGCCGACCTATCCAGTTGAGCTGGTCGATGCACTCTTGATTGACCAGCCCACCGACGTGCTCGATGTTGGCTGCGGGACCGGCATCGCGTCCCGGTTGTTCATGGCCCGAGGCTGCCGGGTTCTCGGTATCGAGCCCGACGCCCGCATGGCCGCGGTGGCGGCGCGGCTGGGGGGTGAGGTCGAAGTGGGTACCTTCGAGTCGTGGGATGCGAATGACCGTCGTTTCGACCTTCTTATTGCCGCACAGTCCTGGCACTGGGTGCATCCGCAGCGGGGTCCGCGCAAGGCCGCAGAGGTCCTGCGAGATGGTGGTCGTATCGGTCTCTTCTGGAACCAGTCCTTCTTCGATCCCGAGATCAGACAGGCGATGACCGAGGTGTACGAGCGGTTGGAGCCCAAGCTGGGTCAGGAGGCGATCGTGTTGGGTTGGCGCGACGATTCCATGTATGAGGGGGTGGCCAGCACCCTTGAGGGGACCGCTCGTTTCGAGGGCGTCCACCTCGAGCGCTTCGGCCACCCTGTGACGTACACCACCGAGCAGTGGCTCGATCTGGTTGCAACGCACAGCGACCACCGGACGTTGCCATCGGGGCCGCGATCAGCGCTGCTCGAAGCGTTGCGCGTTTCTCTCGACACGGTCGGCGGCCAGGTACCGGTCGACTACCAGACGACGCTGGTCACCGCCCGCACCAACGGCTGATCCCGCCGGCTGCGCTCAGCCGGCCTTGGGTTCCTTCGGCAGTCCGAGGGCACGCTCGCCCACGATGTTGCGCTGGATCTCCGCGGCGCCACCCCAGATGGTCTCGGAGCGGGAGAAGAAGAAGAGGGACTGGAGATTGCTGACTGGGTAACCGGCTCCGGCCCGGCGCGCCCCGGGCAAGACGGTCTCGTCACCGCCTTGTGCACCTTGGAGGACCTGGCCGTCCATGCCCAGGATGTCAATGGCCAACTCCAGGCTCTCTTGATGAGCTTCGGACCAGTACATCTTGTTGCAGGCACTGAGGTTGGCCGTGTGGTGCGTTCCGTTGAGGGCGTCGGTCAGAGTGCGCCACCCGTTGATCTGCATGATCTTGATCTTCGACCACGAGGTGGCCAGTCGCTGGCGGATGAGCGGATCATCGTTGGAGCCCCGTTGACGCGCCTCGTTGAGGATCTCGTTGTATTCCTTGAGGAAGCGACGATGGCCGGTGGTGGACGAGGTACCGCGCTCGAAGCCGAGGGTGGTCATGGCCACCTTCCAGCCGTTGTTGACCCCACCGATCACGTTCTCCTTCGGACACCGCGCGTTGGTGAAGAAGACCTCGTTGAACTCGGCCGATCCATCGACCTGCTCGATGGGGCGGACTTCGATGCCCGGTTGTTTCATGGGGACCAAGAGGTAGGAGATGCCGGCGTGCTTCGGCGCGTCCGGATCGGTGCGGGCCAGCATGAAGATGTAGTCGGCGTATTGCGCCTGGGTGGTCCAGACCTTCTGGCCGTTGATCACCCATTCGTCGCCGTCGAGTTCGGCCCGTGTCTTGAGGCCAGCCAGGTCCGACCCGGCGTCGGGCTCGCTGAAACCCTGGCACCAGGCGATCTCACCCTTGAGGATGCCCGGGATGAAGTGCTGCTTCTGTTCTTCGGTGCCCCATTGCAGAATGGTGGGTCCGACCAGGGTGTCGCCGAAGAAGTCGGCCCGCAGGGGCGCACCGGCTCGGGCGAACTCCTCGTTGAGCACGACCTGCTGAATGAGGGAGAGGCCCTTACCGCCATACTCGGTCGGCCAGCTGGCGCAGATCCATCCGCCGCCGAAGAGTTTGGCCGTCCACTCCGTGTTGAACGCTTTTCGTTCCTCGGGCGTCATGGAGAAGCCGGGCTCCCCCCAACCCTGGGGCAGGTTGTCCTTCAGCCAGGCGCCAATGACGCCCCGGAACTCCTCGGCCTCGGGCGGATAGGTCAGATCCATGCACCAGCACGGTATCCGCACCGCCCAGAGGTGGGTGACTGGTCCACTGCCAGCCTGGTTTTGAGCCGGTAGAATGCCCGCTACGAGCCATTGATCGGTGCCCGTACGGGCGAATTGACGAAGGAGGTGTGGCCATGCGCAGGGACGAACCCCCCAGTAGCCCCGCCGGCACACCTTCGTGCTCCCTGGTCGTCTGATCGACCAGTCCCGAGCGGCCTGCTGCCGAGCGGCCTGCGGGGCACCACCGAGGTTGTCGCCGGCGACGAGGCGGGTGCGTGAAGCACTCGCCCGGTTCCGCCTTATTCCGACCTGATCACTCGCCCCCCGCGGGCCACACCCCGGAGGTTCTCGCATGGCCACGCCACCGCCGGCCACGGCACCCACCCGTACTGGCTTCCCACTGCCCCGACGTCACGACGCGGTGCGACCGGCGCACCAGCGCCGGCGGCGGACCCGTCGCATCCTGGCTCAGCAAGGGGTCTTCGACTCCATCGTGTCGCTGGCCGGGATACTGGGCCGTCCCGTCACCAACCAGAGCGGCCAGGAAATCGGCCGTCTGGAGGACGTGGTGGCCAAGTGGTCGGACGGGCAGATGTACCCGCCGATCACCGGTCTGGTCGTCAAAGTGGGGCGTCGTCAGGCCTACTTCCCCGCCTCTTCCATCGACCGGATCGGCCATGCCGAAGTCCAACTGCGATCGGCCCGCCTCGATCTGCGTGACGTGGTGCGCCGTCCCGGTGAGGTGATGTTGGCCAAGGACGTCCTCGACCACCAGCTGGTCGATGTGGACGGCGTGCAGGTCATTCGCGCCGCCGACCTCTACTTGGCCGAAGTGCTCGGGCGGGTCCGCCTGGTCGGTGCCGATGTTTCGACGGCCACCCTTCTCCGGAGGCTCGGTCCGCGGCGGTGGCGCCCGCAACCGACGCCTGATCGCGTCATCGACTGGGCCGCCATCCAGCCCTTTGGCGACACCCTCGACCCGGCCGCCGGAGCCAGCCCGGTGCGCCTGCGGGCTAGCCACGACGGCCTGCACCGGCTGCGCCCCGGGGAATTGGCTGACCTGCTCGAGGACCTGCGCCGGGAAGAGCGCCAGGAATTGCTGGCTGCCCTCAGCCCAGATGAAGCAGCCGACGCTCTCGAGGAAATGCAGCCCGACGACCTCGAACAGCTGTTGCGCGAGGCTGATCCCGGCGAAGCGGCCAAGCTGATCGAGGCCATGGAGCCCGACGAGGCCGTCGATGCCTTGCGCGACCTGCCAGCGCCGTACCGCAGCGAGCTCATGCGCCGCATGACGCCCAGCGCGTCGGCGGCTCTTCGTGAATTGCTGGGCTACGAAGAGGATGAAGCCGGCGGCATCATGACGACCACCCTGGTGGTGGCATCGAGCCGCGAAACGGTGCGCGACGTGGTCACGCGGCTCTCTGAGGCCCGAACCCATGAGAGTGACCTCAACGCCGTGGCCGTGGTGAATCATGAGGGGTCCCTGGTCGGTGACCTGACCCTACTGACTCTCCTGCTGGCACTCCACGAGAACCCCGAATCGCGCCTGTCTTCGTTGCTCGAGGATGAGGACGTGGTGACGGTCAGTCCCCACGAGTCGGCCGACGAAGTGGCCGGCCAGCTGGTCGAGGCCCGCCGCCTCTCACTGGTTGTGGTGGACGAGGAGGGTCATCCCATGGGGAGGATCCTGGCCGACGACCTGCTCGACGCGCTGGTGGAGACCAAAGGGCGCTTCCACTTTCCCCGTCTGTTGTCATGAAGCCGAAGCGGTCCCGCAAGGGGCTGGTCTATCTCTTCGCGGTCGCCGGGCCGGGGCTTATCGCGGCATCGGCGGGCAACGACGCTGGTGGCATCGTCACCTATGCGTCGGCCGGCTCGCAGTTCGTGTACCGCACGCTCTTCTTGATGGTGCTGATCACCATCGCCTACGTCGCAGTACAGGAGATGGTGGCACGCCTGGCCGTCCACACGGGGAAAGGGCTGGCCGCGCTGATCCGCGAGGAGTTCCCCCTGCGGGTCACCGCCTTTGCCATCACGGCATTGACCGTCGCCAACGTCGGGCTCATGGTGACCGAGTTCGGCGGCATCGGCGCTGCCTTCGACCTGTGGGGCGTCTCCCGCTACATCTCGGTGCCGGTGGCCGCAGTCGCCATCTGGGCCTTAGTGCTCTTCGGTTCCTACCGCTACGCCGAGCGGATCTTCCTGCTCCTGACGCTGGTGTTCATCACCTATCCCATCGCCGCCATCCTCGGGCACCCGCATTGGGCCACTGTCGGTTCCCACACCGTCCTGCCGCACCTGTTGGCGTCCAAGTCCTTCCTGTTCCTGGCCGTCGCCCTCATTGGGACCACCATCACGCCGTACATCCAGCTCTACGAAGCCGGGGCAGTGGTGGACAAGGGGGTGAAGCCCGACGAGTACCCGCTGCAGCGGGTCGACGCCGTTTCAGGCGCCGTGATCTCCAACGTGGTGGCCATGGCGATCATCATCGCCACCGGCGCCGCCATCGGCGGTACGGGTGTGCTGCACTCGGCCGAGACCGCGGCCCGTGCCTTGCGCCCGGTAGCCGGCCCGGCCGCCGTGACCCTCTTCGGCTTGGGCCTGCTCGGAGCGTCGGCCCTGGCCGCCGCCGTGGTGCCCCTCTCCACCTCCTACGCCGTCGCCGAGGCCATCGGAGTGGAGCGTTCGGTGTCCTCGAGCTTCCGCCAAGCCCCGCTGTTCCTGGGTCTTTTCTCGGCCCAGATCCTCATCGGGGCGGCTGTCGTCCTGGTCCCGGGCAACCTCATCACCTTGATCCTCAACACTCAGGTCCTCGAGGGCGTGATCACCCCGATGACCCTGATCCTCATCTTGATCCTGGCCAACCGCCGTTCGTTGCTCGGGGACAAGGCCAACGGGCCCTGGGCCAGGTATCTCGGAGGCGCCGCCATCTGGGCCACCGCCGGGGTGGCGACCTTCTATATCGGGCTCACCGTGTTCGGCTGGTTGGGCCTCACGTGAGGGCCCCGCTTGCGCCGGAGCAGGGGGTTCGGGGAGGCTATGCGGCCATGGCTGGACCTGTCGGGACTTTTCGTGCCTAAATCGCCCCGGCAGAAATGGATCGAGACCAGGGAGTCCTGGGAGCGCTCGCGCCACATCGAGATCCCGCCGGCGGTGCCCGCGGCACCCCCGCGACCTGGGGGTATGCGGATCGCCTACCTCACGTACCGGGGCAATCCGCGCTGTGGGGGCCAAGGGGTCTACTCCCGCCATCTGACGCGCGAACTGGTCGCGCTGGGGCACTCGGTCGAGGTTTTCTCGGGGCCGCCATGGCCCGAGCTCGACGAAGGGGTGGGTTTCACCCCGGTCCCGGGTCTCGACCTCTACCGCGACCCGGACCCGTTCCGCATGCCGCACCCTCGCGAGTTCCGCTCCAAGGAGGATTGGGTCGAGTTCGGGGTGATGTGCACCGCCGGCTTCGGCGAGCCGCTGGCCTACTCGCTGCGGGCCCGGCGCCTGCTGGCGGAACGCCGGGGTGACTTCGACGTGGTCCACGACAACCAGTGCCTGGGTTCTGGGATGTTGGGCATGGTCGAGGACGGCTGGCCTCTGCTGACCACGCTGCACCACCCCATCACGGTCGACCGCCAGCTGGCCCTTTCGCACACCACCAACCCGTGGCAGCGCGTTACCACCCGCCGCTGGTTCGGATTCCTCGGGATGCAGGTGCGGGTGGCCCGCGCCCTGCCGGCCGTGGTCACGGTGTCCGAGAACTCGAGGACCGACATCGCGGCCCAGATGAGTGTGTCGCCCGAACGGATGACGGTGGTCCCGGTCGGTGTCGACCACACCGTGTTCAAGCCGTTCGCCGACGTGGTGCCGATCCCGGGCCGGATCATGGTCACCTCGTCGAGCGACGTCCCCATGAAGGGACTGGTGCCGCTGCTCGAGGCCGTGGCCAAGCTGCGGACCGAGCGCGACATCGAGCTGACCGTCATCGGCCGTCCCACCGAGGGCGGCCGGGTGGACAAGGCACTGCGGCGTCTGGGCCTCAACGACATCGTGCACTGTGTGAGCGGGATCAGTGACGGGGCCCTGGCCCGTCTGTACGGCGAAGCACAGGTGGCCGTGGTGCCTTCGCTCTATGAGGGTTTTTCGCTCCCGGCCATCGAGGCCATGTCCTGCGGTGTGGCGGTCGTGGCCACCACCGGCGGCGCCCTGCCCGAGGTGGTCGGGACCAGCGGCGAGACCGGCTTGCTGGTGCCGCCCAATGATCCCGGTGCCCTGGCCTTGGCCATCGGCCAGTTGCTGGATGACCCCGCACTCCGAGCCAAGCTCGGTGCCGCCGGCCGCGAGCGGGTCATCCACCGCTTCACCTGGCAGGTCACCGCGGCCGGGACGGCTGCCTGTTACGAGGCCATTCTCAAGGGCGAGCCGCTGCCCGGCGCGCCGGTCGCGGCCACCGCCACGGTCAGCGAGGACGTCGCGTGCTGACCGTCGACTACGACAAGCTCGGGGTGGGTCCGGGTGACCGGGTGCTGGACTTGGGCTGCGGCTTCGGCCGGCATGCCTTCGAGGCGGCTCGGCGCGGCGCATCGGTGGTGGCCCTCGATGCCGGGCCCGAGGAAGTGGCGCAGGTGCGCGGCACCTTCGGTGCCATGGTGGAAGCGGGCGAGCTGGCGGCTGATCACCCGGCCACCGCGGTGCAGGGTGATGCCTTGCGCCTGCCCTTTCCCGACGGCACCTTCGACCGAGTCATCGCTTCGGAGGTCCTCGAGCACATTCCCGATGACGTGTCGGCCATGGCCGAGCTGGCCCGGGTCCTGCGGCCCGGGGGCACCATGGCCGTGACAGTGCCGCGTTGCGGCCCCGAGGCCGTCAACTGGGCTCTGTCCGACGAGTACCACGACACGCCGGGCGGACACGTCCGCATCTACCGCCGCTCGACCCTGGAGCGCCGCCTGCGTTCAGTCGGCCTCGAGCCCACTGGCTTCCATCACGCGCACGGCCTGCACTCGCCCTACTGGTGGCTCCGTTGCCTGGTCGGGCCGAGCAATGACCAGCATCCGGCGGTGGCCGCCTATCACAAGGTCCTGGTGTGGGACATCGTCAAGGCTCCGCTGCTGACGCGCACGGCCGACCGTGTGCTCAGCCCGGTCATCGGCAAGAGCCTGGTGCTGTACCTGGCCAAACCGCAGCACGCCGTGACCGGCCTGCCCGATGCCAAGCCGAACGTACCCCGGGGTGTCCCAGGACGGCGTGGGCCGAGCACACCACGGCAGGGTGCGGCGGCATGACGACCGAGCGCGTCCTCCGCTTCGACGAGTTCACCATCCCGGCCGTGCCGGGCGTGCTGACCGGCTCCGATGTGCTGGCCACGGCCCAGGCCATCGCCGAGATCCAACAGGACGACGGGATGATCCCGTGGTTCGTCGGTGGGCACTGCGATCCCTGGAACCACGTTGAAGGGGCCATGGCCCTCTCGGTGTGCGGGCTGATCCCCGAAGCCATGGCGGCCTACCGCTGGCTGGCCGAGCGCCAGCTCCCTGACGGCAGCTGGTTCAACTACTACCGCGGCAGCGGCGTGAAGGACCAACGGCTCGACACCAATGTCTGCGCCTACCTGGCCGCCGGGGCCTGGCATCATCACCTGATCACCGGGGACGTCGAGTTCCTGGGCGAGTTGTGGCCCACCATCGAGAAGGGCATGGACTTCATCCTGCGCTGGCAGCAGCCTGACGGCTCGGTGCTGTGGTCGCTCGATTCAGCCGGTCGGGCCGAGAGCTACGCCTTGCTGACCGGATCGTCATCGATCTACCACTCCCTGCGCTGTGCCGTGGCCATCGCCGAATGCCTGGCCAAGGACCGGCCTGACTGGGAACTGGCCGCCGGCCGCCTGGGTCACGCGGTGGCCCATCACCCCAACGCCTTCGCCCCCAAGATCGAGTTCGCCATGGACTGGTACTACCCGATGCTCTCGGGAGCCCTCGAGGGTGAGGCCGGGCGCCGTCGGCTGGCCGAAGGATGGACCACGTTCGTCATGGAGGGTTTGGGCGTGCGCTGCGTCTCCACCGGTGACTGGGTGACGGCAGCCGAGACGGCTGAGTGCGTGCTGACCCTCGATGCGCTCGGGATGGATGGGCATGCTCTCGACCTGTTCGTGGCCGGCCAGAACCTCCGGCTTGAAGACGGGTCCTACTGGACCGGCATGGTCTACCCCGAGCGCGAGACGTTCCCCAAGGACGAGCGCACCACCTACACCTTCGCGGCCATGGTGCTGGCGGCCGACGCGCTGTCCAACACGACGCCGGCAGCGGGCTTGTTCCGGGGCGAGTGTCTGCCGGCCGCCATCGACCTGGCCGAGCCGCACTGCACCGGCGATGCCGCCTTGGGCTGCACCGCCGAGTAGTTCAGCCCGGCGGCGCCACCCGGCGCAGCACCCGCAAGCTGCCACATTCGCCGTCTTCGACGAACTCGGTTGATTCGAGCGCCGCACAGAACAGCTCGTAGGGCGGTCGGCCGCCGCCAGCCGGATCGGGGAACACGTCGTGGATGGCCAACCAACCTCCCAGGGCCACCTGCGGGGCCCAGCCCCGGAAATCGGCCCAGGCCGGCTCGGCCCCGTGTCCGCCGTCGATGAAACAGAAGGCCAAGGGTTGCTGCCAGCGCTTCGCCACGGTGGGCGAGTCGCCCACCACCCCCACCACGGTCTGCTCGAGGCCGGCATCGGTCATGGCCCGGCGCCAGTGGGCCAGAGTGTCGATGCGGCCTTCGGCCGGGTCCACCAGGTCAGGCTCGTGGTAGTCCCATCCGGCCTGGTTCTCCTCGGAGCCGCGGTGGTGATCGATGGAGAAGAGAACGGCGCCGGTCGCCTCGGCCGCCGCCCCCAGGTAGGTACCGGACTTGCCGCACCAGGCCCCGATCTCGACGAACGTGGTGGGCGTGGCCGGCGACTGCCGGCCGGCACGCAGGGCGGCCCGCAACAACGCCTCACCCTCGTCGTCGGGCATGAAGCCACGGGTGACCCGGGCCGCCTCGATCAGGGACTGCACCCGATCGGTTTTCAGGGCGGGATCGGTGGGGAGGGTGGGCATGAGCCTGGTGAGTGTAGAGGCTCGGTCGGAGCGCCCGGCCGGATCAGCTCACCGCCACGCCGTAACGCCCCGACCCGGTCGGTGCCACGTACGCGATCCGGCTGCCGTCGGGATTCATCTGCACCTTGTCGAGTGTGGCGGCGCCACTGACCGACACCGCGCCCCTGACCAGCGGCGGGATGTACACCTCGGTTTCCTGATCGCGGGCGCCCGGGGCGACCCGGGTGGGTGAGGTGGCAGCCATGGTGAACGAGGCGTTGGTGGGGTTGTAGTTGAATGAGATGAGGGTGCCGGCCGTGGCGCGCGGGTAGACCCTTGACACGTAGAGCAGACGGCTCGTGATGAGCGGTCCGTTCTGTGCCGGCACGGCGGCGGTGTCCCCCTCGAACATCGACCACGCCCCCGGCTCGCATTGCGCGGCGGTTTGGCCCGGACCGCAATTGCCCTTCCAGGCCCAGAGGCTCGAACCGACCCCAGCCTGATCGATGGCGGCGGTCTCTTGGGCCAGGATCGAACTGTCGTCGTCGTTGGAGTTGCCGTACTCACCGATGAAGAGGGCGGCCCCCATCGCTTCGGCCTCGGCGTTGGCCGTGATCATGGCCTGGCTGTAGCTCAAGGGGTACACCTTGGACACCACGCCCCCGAGTATCAAGGTGTCCACGGTGAAGACATGGGTATAGGCGTGTGGCGCGTAGACGATGTTGGGATACGAGGTGAACGGCAGCGAGAGGCCGACGGCGAAGTCGGTCAGGTTGCGTGCAGCCATCGGCTCGACGAAGAAGAGCTGACGGGTGTCGTCGATGCCGAGGCTGCGGTAGCCGCAGAGCGACGTGTAGGGCGATCCGGGCGGGCATGTCGCCCCCTCGTGGATGCCGGTGATGGCGTCGATGGCCCGCCGGTAGAAGGGGTAGAGGAATTCCTGATCGAAGACGCCGGGGACGGCTACGTCTCCGGGCAGCGGTTCGTTCATCAGGTCGTAGCCGATCACGGTGGAATCGTTCTTGAAGCGAGCAGCCAGCGCGGCCAGGGCTCCGATGTAGTGATCCTGCAGGCCCGGTCCCGGTGCCTCGCCCTGGGGCAACGGGTCACCTTTGGCATCCTTGGGCACCGCGTTGAGCCAGAAGTTGGTGAAGGCCGTCTCCACAAAAGTGTTGAGTTCGCTCTGGCCGTCCACGGAAAGGGCGGGCGCGCCATCGGCCATGACGGCCCAGGGCGGCGCCCCGTCGGCATGGCCCCCGGTCTCGGTGGTGGGCGCCAGGAGCGGTGGCACCGAGACCGGCGCCGTCTCGGGCGTGAAGCGCGAGTAGCTGTCCTCGTGCATGTCGATGAGGACGTAGATGCCCTGTTGGCCCGCCCACTGCACCACCTGGGCGATGCGATCGATGTAGGTCGTGTTGTAGACGCCCGGTGTCGGCTCGAGTTGGCTCCAGCTGACCGGCAGGCGGATGAAGTTGAAGCCGAGCCCGCGCATCTGAGCCAGGTCGTTGTCCGAGTCGGGCAGATCTGATTGGTCGTATTCGGGCAACCCGGCCTGGACCTCGCAGACGGGGGGCTCAGAGATGTCGTGGGAATTGGTCGGGCAGGTGCCGTCGTAATCACTCGAGCTGAGTGGCCAGAACGGCAGTCCGCCGGGCTCCTGCCCGCTGGGCGTGGTGTACACGTCGTCTTCCAGCCCGACCAGGTTCACGCCGCGCAGGATGACGGTGCGGCCCGACGGATCCACGATCTGCGCCCGTGCTCCAGCCGGATGGCTCACGGACAGCCACGGCAAGGCGGCGACCGCGGTTGGAGCGGCCGGGGCCGGCGCGCCACTCACGGTCAGCGTGCCCACCACCATCACGGCGGCACCGCAGTCAATGAGACGTCGAGCTAGCGCTCTCATCGAGCGTCGCCCCACCCGCTCAGGTGGTGGCGGCGATGGCGGTCTCGAGAGACTCGCGGAGTCGACCGCGTTCCCGGGCGGCAAAGGCCACGTTGATACCGAGCCGCTCGATCGACTGGGCCACCCGACGAGGGCCCGACTCCAGCGGGTGGGCCTCCAGGAAGGTCACCACCTCGTCGGCGAAGGCAGCGTCGGCGCAGAGGGCCGGGATCGATTCGGCGATGCGGGCCGGAGCACTCTTGGGGAAACGGTCGAGGATCTCGTCCCATACGCCGGTCACTCGCCGCCACGTCGCCTGACCGCCCACTGGGTTGGCCAGGAGGTTGCAGATAATCAGCCACGCGTTCTGGGTGCGAACCTCGGTCATGCAGAGGTCGAAGGTGCGCTCGACCAGGGCCAGATCGGCGAAGAGGGTCAGCGCATTGAGGGAACGCAGCTCTTCTTGCGGCGTGGCGGCGGCGCGGTAGCGGGCCAGGACGGCGTCGTAGTCGCCCGGTCGCACCAGCTGTCCGATCACGGCCAGGACCGCGTTCTCGATGTCGGCGGGGATGGGTTCGCTGCCGCCGCCGACCGGTGCCGCATCGAAACGGCGGGCCGCTTCCTCCCGCACGGCCGCATCACCGCCGACCACTCCGGTCAGTTGGATGGCCAGTGAACGCAGGGTGGGCGTCCGCTCGCCCTCGCCGCCGGCGGCATCGAAGCCCAGGCGCGCCTGGAGAGGACCGACCAGAGCGGCCACCGCTCGCTCCAGCACATCGCGGTCGCCGTCGGCCGCGATGCGGTTGATCAGGTTCAAGGCTGCCCCTACCGGCGACCAGGGGGTCGGGTCCGGCTCCGTCCCCAACTTGGCGGCCAGGGTCAAGAAGTCGGCCAGCGACGAGTGCCCGGCCAAGGTGGTGGCCCAGGTGTCGGCCACCAGGTGGGCGCGCTCGTTCGGGGTCAGTTCGTCGAGATGGTCAGCCAGTGCCAAGCGGTGCGCCGGGGTGTAGCCGGAGCGGAACACGCCCCACCCGGCGGCATTGATCACAGCCAGACCCTCATCGGCCTCGGGCACGCGGAGGGGGCTGTCGCCGAGCACAAAATGCCGCAAGGGTGCACCGGGTTTGCCGGCAGCCGGCAGGGCCCGCACGGCCACCGGGACGTTCCAGGACGTGCCGATGGCTGATTCGGTGCCAGCGGGCGGCGGCCCGTATGAGAAGGGCTGCTGGTCGAGCGTGTCGCCCTCGAGGCTGACCAATGGGTAGCCGCCCTGAAGGATGAAGGTGTTCATCACGTCACGCACCGGCGCACCGCTGGCATCCTCGAGGGCGTCCCACAGATCGGTGGTCACCGTGTTGCCGTAGGCGTGCGCCTTCAGATAGGTGCGCACGCCGTCGCGGAAGACGTCGGGTCCGATGTGCTGCTCGAGCATGCGCAGGACGCCGCAACCCTTCTCGTAGGTCAGGACGTCGAACATCCCTTCGGCTTCCTTCGGCGGTCCGACCGGGTACTCGATGGGCCGGGTGGCATGCACACCGTCGATGGCCAACGCGGCCTCGAGGGTGGGGGTGAAGCCCACCCAGCGCTCCCAATTGGGACGGAAGGCGTCGACGCAGAGCGTCTCCATGAAGGTGGCGAAGGCCTCGTTGAGCCAGATGCCCTCCCACCAGCCCATGGTGACCAGGTCGCCGAACCACATGTGGGCCAGCTCGTGGGCCACCACGTCGGCCACCCGCTCGAGCTCAGCTCGGGCAGCCGTCTTGGGGTCGACCAGCAGCGCGGTGTCGCGGAAGGTGATGCAGCCGAGATTCTCCATGGCGCCGGCGGCGAAGTCGGGAATGGCGACCAGGTCGACCTTCTCGCCTGGGTAGGGGATGTTGAAGTACTCGGCAAAGAAGCGGAGGGCGAAGGCACCGATGCTGAGAGCGAAGTCGGCCAGCGGGCGCTTCCCGGGGGGGAAGACCACTCGGAGCGGGACGCCGTCCACGTCCACCGTCTCAGTGGTCTCGAGCTTGCCCACCACGAAGGCGACCAGGTAGGTCGACATCTTCATGGTGGGGGAGAACGTCACCCGCTTGAACTCGCCAACGCGTTCCACTGAGACCACCGGCGAGTTCGAGAACGCCTCCAGGTCCCGGTCGACGGTCAGGACGACCTCGTAGGTGGCCTTGCGGTCGGGCTCGTCCCAGCAGGGAAAGGCCCGGCGGGCATCGACCGATTCGAATTGGGTGGTGGCGATGGTGTGGGTCTCGCCGGCGTCATCGGTAAAGGTCGAGCGGTAGAAGCCACGCAGCTTGTCGTTCAGCGCACCGCTGAAGCGGCAGGAGAAGGTGCACGGTCCGGGGGGCAGCGTCGTGTCCACCCAGAAGCTGACCTGCTCCAGCTCGTCGTCGAACTCGACCCGGCCGGGATAGAGCCCGTCGGCGGTGCGGATCTCGGCGTCGCTGATAGCCAGATCGACGGCGTTGAGAACCAGATGGTCGACCGCCTCATGGATCTCCGCGTCGATGGCGACGGTGCCCGAGAAGCTGGCCGAGGCGATGTTCGGCTCGATCTCGATGCGGTAGTGCTCGGGTGACGCCGTCCGCGGCAGGCGAAAGGCGTCCGTGCTCGAAGTGGTTTGCGAAGTGGATCCGGACGGCATCCAGGAAGGCTAGCGGTCTCGCTCCGAGTAGGTTCTCGCACCGTGCACGCCCCGGAAAGCCCTCCATCTGCCCGTTCTGACCACGCCGATGAGGCGTTCCTCGATGTCGTCTGCATCGGGTCGCCCCTGCTCGACGTCTTGGACCTGGTGTCGGACGAGGCGCTCCGGCAAGTCGGGTTGACCAAAGGCTCGATGACGCTGATCGACCTACCCACGGCCGAGTCGGTGCAGGCGACCATGCCCGCACCGCGGTTCGTCTCGGGCGGATCGGTGGCCAACACAGCGGCCGGCGTGGCCGCGCTGGGCGGCCGGGCCGGGTTCATCGGGGCCGTGGCCGACGACGAGGTCGGTCAGACCTATACCAAACACCTGCGTGAATCCGGGGTCGAGTACGAACCCACGCTGAGTGAATCGGCGGCGGCCGAAGGACTGGGCACGGGGCGCTGCATGGTCCTGATATCCGACGACGCGGAGCGCACGATGGGGACCTACCTCGGTGCCGCCTCCACTCTCACCCCGGCCGGCGTGTCCTCTGACCTGGTCTCGAGGGCCTCGATCGTGCTGCTCGAGGGCTACCTGTGGGATGTCCCGGCCGCCAAAGAAGCGATGAAATTGGCTGCGGCCACCGCGCACGAGAACGACGGTTCGGTGGCCCTGTCGCTGTCGGACTCGTTCTGCGTCAGCCGCCACCAACGCGAGTTCCTCGACCTCCTGATCGACGATGTCGACATCCTGCTGGGCAACGAGGAAGAGATCGTCATGCTCTTCGGTGCCACGGACGTGAAGGCAGCTTTGGAAGCGGCCGAGGAGACCGGCTTGCTGGTGGTGATGACAAGAGGCGCCCAGGGGTCGGTCGTGCTGACAGCTCAGGGTCCAGCGGAGGTGCCGGCGGCTCCGGTCAGCCAGGTGGTCGACACCACCGGGGCCGGGGACCTGTTCGCCGCCGGCCTCCTGTTCGGGCTGACCCACAGCCTCGATCCGGTGGCCAGTGCCCGTCTGGGCGGTATCTGCGCCGCCGAGGTCATCTCCCACACCGGGGCCCGACCCGAGGCCGATCTGCGTGGCCTGGCCGCGACGGCCGGCTTGACCCTCGACTGAGTCGTGGCGCTCTCCATCGGCATCGTCGGATTGCCGAACGTGGGCAAGTCCACGCTGTTCAATGCCCTGACGAATAACGACGTCCTAGCCGCCAACTACCCGTTCGCCACCATCGACCCCAACGTCGGCGTGGTGGCGGTGCCCGACGATCGGCTGCCCAAGCTGGCCGCACTGTACGGCGGGGCTCCTGAGGTGCCGGCCACCGTCACTTTCGTCGATATCGCCGGCATCGTCCGTGGTGCCTCGCGGGGTGAAGGGCTGGGCAACAAGTTCCTGGCCGCCATCCGTGAGAGCGACGCCATCTGCCAAGTCGTGCGCGCCTTTCACGATGACGACGTCATCCATGTCGACGGACGGGTCGATCCCGACAGCGATATCGGCACCGTCAACACCGAGCTGGTGCTGGCCGATCTGCAGACCGTCGAGAACCGCTTGCCCAAGTTGCAGAAGGAGGCGCGAGCCACCCCGGAGCTGAGGGCGACGGCTGAGGCGGTCGCCGTGGCCGAGCGGATTCTCAACGAGGACCGGACGATTTCGAGCGCGGCCGCTGCCGGTGAGGTCGACCCGACGCTCCTGCGGGACCTACACCTGCTGACGGCCAAGCCGTTCATCTACGTCTTCAACGTCGACGAAGTCGCGCTGGGCGACCGCGCCCGGCAGGCCGCGCTCGCGGCGGCCGTCGCCCCGGCCGAGTCCGTCGTGCTCTGCGCCCAAATCGAGGCCGAGCTGGCCGCCCTCGAACCCGACGACGCGGCCGAGCTGCTCGCCGGCTACGGCCAGGACGAGTCCGGGCTCGAGCAGCTCGTCCGCGTTGGCTTCCGCACCCTCGGGCTGCAGACCTTCCTGACCGCCGGGCCCAAGGAGGCCCGGGCCTGGACGATCCACATCGGCGACACCGCGCCGGTCGCCGCCGGCGTCATCCACACCGACTTCCAGCGCGGCTTCGTCAAGGCCGAGATCGTCGGCTACGACGACCTCGTCGCCGCCGGCTCCGTCCCCGCCGCCCGGGCCGCCGGCCAGGCCCGCATCGAGGGCAAGGACTACGTCATGCGCGACGGCGACGTGGTGGAATTTCGTTTCAATGTTTAGTTCCGGTCACGCATCAGGCGGCACGGCCACGCCGCTAGGGCGCCCCCGCACGCTTGCTTCCTGAGGCCGGTCGGCTGAGAACATCGACCATGGACTGGTTCGGTGTGCGAAGCGTCTATCGAAACCAGGGCAGCGAGGAACTCGCGGACGCTTACGACGAGCGGATCGTGCTCTTCCAGGCGGAGGACTTCGCCGGCGCGTTGGTCCAGGCAGAGGCGGAGGCCTTCGAATACGCGGGGTTGCTGGGATACGAAGTGCTGTCCTGTTTCCAGGCCTATTGCCTCCCGGAGGAGCCGGCGACGGGTGCCGAGGTGTTCTCGCTCATCCGGCGCAGCCGACTCGAACCTGAGGCCTACGTCGATCACTTCTTCGACACGGGTGAAGAACTTCAGGGACAGGCGGAGTGACCCTCTCAGATGCCGCTACGGCACGAACGCGGTCGAGCTCAGGGTCAACGTTCTGAACATCGGTCGACGGTATCAATCTGGTATCATCCCAGTCGTGGCGATGACTCTTCGACTCACCGACGAGCAGAACAGGGCGCTCGAGTTGTTGGCTCGGGCGGACGGCGTGAGCAAACAGGAAGCGGCGGTACGCGCGATCACCGAGGCGGCGGCGCGTCGGGTCCACGACGACCGCGTGCAGGAGCTGTCGTCCGCGGCCCGGGAGCGGTACGCCGACCTGCTGGACCGGCTCGGTCGGTGACGATCTACCTCACGCTCGAAGATCTGATCCACCTGGTCGATGATCTGAAGGTCGGGCCGATCCGAGACCTCGGCCTGCTGGATTCGGCTGCGCATCGTCCCCGCACTTCGCTGTTCGGGCAGGATGCCTACGCGGCACTCGACACGAAGGCGGCCGTTCTGCTCGAGTCAATCGTCCGCAACCATCCGCTGGTCGACGGAAACAAGCGGCTCGGGTGGTTGGCGGTCGTCGTTTTCTACGGACTGAACGACGTCGGCCTGGATGCCCCGGACGACGAAGCGTACGACCTTGTCGTCGGGGTCGCGAGTGGCCGGCTCGCGCACCAGGAATCCGCGCGGTCGTT
>DASXFC010000075.1:0-13398 GCA_036489775.1 Acidimicrobiales bacterium
CCTCGTTCTCGGCTTGGAGGTGCTCCTCACGATCTACGTCCGCCACGGCCGAAATTCGAGCACGTTCGAGGCGACTTCGCGAATCGCGAGGTCAGGGCCCTGTTTTAGGCCGCAGCCTGCCGGGGAGGTGAATGGTTACAACGAGTGAGCAGGGCGTTCCGCTCTGATCGAGACGACGTTGGTCCTTCGCCAGGTGGCGAGCCGTTGGAGCAATCCGCACAAATGACAGCAATGCGAATAAGAGACCAACTGGGTAAATCCAGAAATGGTTAGTGGCGATTGCAAATACGAGGGCAATGAATGCAGGTGCCTCTCCCACGCCAACCCAAAGAAAGAACCGGGCTCGATAGGTCGCCACCAGCGACGATTCACTGGACCCATTGAGGGGAGGATCGACAACTCTGACCAGCACTTGGCCGACTATGCCAAGGGCGATGGCTACGACCGTCAAGGCGGTGGGATTCAAGTGAAGACTTGTCTTGGGGTGGTGGCCGTCGAGGAGGTAGCCCCCAATCGTGACCCCGATCATGACCAGCGCCCCCGCGAGTCCAGCGAGCAAGAACCAGAACTGCCGAACGCCGTTGTTTGCTCTTCCCCCGTACAAAGGCATGTTCGAGGATATCTACCGTTGCTGGTCTCAAGAGGGAGGGGCTGCCTATCCGGCGATATGGGACAGGTCGGACAGTCCAGTGGAGCGAGACGTCCTCTCTAGAGCTCTGCCAATGCAAGCACCTGGTGTGTCAGCGTAAAAGTCACGTCCGAAAGGATTTCCTCGGCGTTAGTGGATCTCAGCGGCACCGCCGTGGAGGAGCGAGCCCGCCCTTCTAGATCCGTGCTCTGGCAACGGAAAGCACCGTGGTGCAAACGGCTTGGACGTTCGAGAGACGCCCGTATCGTCCCCATTGACGTAGTGATCGACGCCTGACCGTTCTCGAACAGTGCGCTGACGGCGGCATCGATCCAGTTCTGCACCCACCCTTCGATTCGCATCATTGGGTCAGCGGGGTCAACCGGGAGAGCTTCGATACGACGATCCACGAGGATCTCATCGATCATGCCGGCAGTGCCAGCGACGTAGGTCCATTGCAGATCGAGTTCGGTGGCGACGCACCAAGATTGGTCTTGCGGCCACCACAGGTTCGGAGACTGCTCAAAGATTGAAAGGGGAAACGTGGCTGTTGCCTCTTCGACGTGGCCGCTGTAGAGGAAGTAGTTCCTATGAGGCAGATGGACCGTCGGTCCGCCGCGGACAGGGCAAGGGATTGGATCGGGTCGCTTTGGCGGAGCGCCTTGGCCGCCCAACGTAAGCGGGATCACGTTGTTCCAACCGTAGCCGTCCCATAGACAAAACCAACAGAGTTCGGGTGTGCTCGTCCACCGGCGTCCGATTTCGGCAAGCACCTCGACATCAGGCAGATAGAGACTGCCCTGTCTTGGTCCTTGTCCGAACACCGGACTGGGTGTCGTTGGTCTCTCCGGCGGCAGAGCAACAGAGTGATATTGGGCGTCGTCTCGAAGCGGCATCTCACTCCATTGGGCTACGTCACGCCATCGAACGAGCCGGCTTCTCCCGTTGCCTGGCGTGTCAACTGGGTGGAGAACACGAGCGTAGGCTTCGAAACCTGAAGGAACGACTGCCGTAATGCTCCCACAAGCACCGGTGAGGCGTCGCGAGACCCAGTCCGCCTGATCGACATCATCAGACCAGTCGGGCTGGAGAACGCTGTCCACCCCTGAAGCATGTCAGATCGCACCTCGGTCCTAACTTCGGTTGCCAGATTCCGCCGTTATGTGGCTGTCGAGCTACCGGCCATCAGGGCCATCAGGGGCTGAATCAGATGGGAGCTCGCTTGGTCGCGTCACTCCGACCCGGCAGTGATAGCAGCGATCTTCGGATGCATTTGCCTTGTACCACTCATGGTCGCCGCAGTCCCGATGGCCCTTGGGTACCAGGCCAATCAGTGTCCTCGGTATCTGCTTCCTGAGCTGAGTTCGCCACCTGTACCGTCCGGAAGTCATCTCGCAATCGTGCCAGAGGACTTGGGTCACTGAACCGGCGAACTGGGGCAGCTTGGACGCATAAGTCCATGCGGCCATTTCGAGGCGCTGCCTTCCCTTCTGGAATCCGTCGGGCGAAGATGTTTGTATGGCGAACGGACCAGATTTTGTATCCATTCTGGTCTTGGTTTGTTTGGGTGTGGCAGCTGAGACCGGACTGGCGATCTGGGTCTGGATGGACCATCGGAAGGTGAGCCGACTTCACGGGCACAACCTCATTGGACGTAACGCCTGGGGCTGAATTATCGGGATCTACCTTTGCTTTTGGCTGGCCATTCCGTGGTACGTCATCCGGCGGCGTCAGCAGTCCCTCCCGGACAGCGCCAGCAGAGGAACGATTGCCCACAGTCTTGGAAATGCGATTGGGTTCCAGATCCAGCTAGGGCAATCCCGGCGAAGTTGGGCTGTTACCTACTGCGTCAGGCTGGGCAATAGTGCCCACGGGGATGGGGGTAAAATTGCTCTGCCGCGATGGTGGTCAACGGTTCACAATTCCGACAGTTCGTTTTCAGTTGCCCTCAAAAGAATGGACGGCACTCATGATAAAGCGGCGCCACATTTGGCAATCCTCCCTTCGGTGGGGCGGCCTGTCATTGACAGGCGCTCTTCTCGGAGTTGCGGCCCTGGCGGGAATGGGAATGGAAGCGTTGTCTGATGCATCAGCTGGCACGCCGACGACTCAGTGCATCACGGCGAGCGCCGCGGTTTGTCCTTCTTCTGCGCCACCGATTGTCGCCTTCGCTTCGTCGGGTAACGGAGGTGCGCTTGCAACTACCTCTTCGGGAGCGGTCTATCAGCCCAATGGCGGGGAAAGAACTGGACTGACGGGCTTACATCTCAACCGGCCGATTGTCGGTATTGCTGGAACACCCGGCACCGATGCCTATTGGTTGGTAGCGAGCGACGGTGGGGTGTTCGCATTCAACAGCGCAAACCCAGGGCTGCCGGGTGCTCAGTTCTTCGGTTCGATGGGCGGCACTCGGCTGAACAAGCCTGTTGTCGGCATTGCGTCAACCCCCGATGGCAATGGTTACTGGCTGGTCGCTTCCGATGGCGGCGTCTTTAGTTTCGGCGACGCACAGTTCTATGGATCGACCGGCAGCATCGTCCTGAACAAACCCATTGTGGGTATGACATCGACGCCAGATGGTCATGGGTATTGGCTTGTCGCCTCTGACGGTGGGATCTTTGCCTTCGGCGACGCTGCATTCTACGGATCTCTTGGTGCGACGCCCAGCCCAAAACCAATTGTTGGGATGGCATCAATCGGAAATGGATACTGGATCGTAAATACAGCCGGAACCGTCTACTCGTTCGGCAGTGCGCCCGCAGTGTCCGCCTACGAGCTTCGCTCACCGATTGTCGGCATCATTGCGGTTCCTATCTTCCCATACGGCACATTTAGCTGTGTCGCAGACTCAGATGGCGAAGACACTTGCCCCGGATAAGCATTCCCGGCGAACTGGGGCAGGTTGGGTATGGACGGGATAGCTTCTGAGAAACCCTCGACTCGGGGCGGGTCCACGGTGAGCGATACCTCAGACGTCAATGATGCGATGAGTCCTGTATCGGCGGAATTTGTCTTGAATCGTGATGAACTCGAACCTCTGTGGCGTTGGCAGCTAGCCCAGTCCTACAAGATACGTAGGGGGCTCTTCTTCATGCTGGGTCCGCTGATCGGCGGCGTGGTCTTGTTGGCAGACCCTGGTCTTCCGAGCCAAGCCCATCTCCTCGGAATCCTGATGCTTGGAGTCGCCGCTCTAGACGTGATGGTTTTTGCTCATCTCTATTTCCGACTTCCGGCTCGGGCGTGGAAGCAGCGGCCCGATTCGGGGACGACGAAGGTCGAGGTCTCCGATCAGGAGGTTCGCGTCTGCACGAGGAACTCCGATGTCGTGAATCGATGGGATGTCTACTCGGTAACCATTGAGAGGGATGGCCTCTACCTGTTGAGGCATGGCAAGCGTCGTGTGTACACGATCGTGCCAAAGAGAGCACAACCTTCCGAAGAAGCAGATCTCAGATTTCGAAGCATTGTTGGTCGCCACACCAAGACGACATGGACGGTGCAGGCTAACTAGCTCACACCTTTCCACCCTCGTCAGTTTTGCATGCTGGGCACCTAATACGAGCGCACCCCATCTCGGCTTTATGGGGCAGGTCCTCTGATTTTGCACGTATCGACTATGACTTATCGGTCACACGCATCTTCAAGCCACGGCTGGCGAATACTGAGGCCACGAGAAATAGGACATCGATCCATCCCATCGCAATCAAAAAATCCGAACCTCGAAAGAAAAGGGCGGCGATCAGCGTCAGAATGACAAGAACCGTCCCGAATATCATCATCGTTCGTCTTGCCAACCGACTCGTAACTTCCGCTGATGTCAAGAGAACTGCTTGGGCCTTGTGAGATTGAAGAGCGGCTGAATCCGCTCGATCTGGAGACGGTTCCCCGAACCTCTTGTGCCATAGATGCCAGTAGAGGGGCAGACCTTTCCAAACGACGAAATAGAGGAAACAGCCGACGCCGACGGCCACCGGTAAAACCCAATACTCCGAGTTTGTATTCGCCATGTCGATGCTCATGAGTAGACGCCCCAGCGTAAAACCACTAACTCAGGGGGTCGGCTCCCTACAGGCGCAAGTGGCGGTTGATCAATTGGAAGCAACAGCTTCACCATCCACATAGGCCACGAACCTCGGCTTTTGGGTTTTCCTAGCCCACTTTCCAAACTGCACGTCAACTGCGACCTCGTGGCGCTCTTGATTCCCGACGAGAATCTCGACTCGGCGGTGAGACGGTATCCAGACCCGAAATCGTGTCCGACTAGCCGGTTTTCCATCCACACTCAGGACAATCTTCCCATTGAAGATTCCGGTCGAAAGGACGATGGTGTGCACCTCGGCGGATCCAACATCGAACACGGCTTTCACGATGCCAATACCTCCTGTTGGTGGCCCGTTCCGAGCGTATCGGCACGGTGCATCGGTATCCCCGAAGTGCCGTACGGCCGCACCCATGTACGGCGAACTGGGGCACCCTCAAGCCGTCAGAACGAGTGGACCCTCTTTCGTCACCACCACTGAATGCTCGAACTGAGCAACCAGGCTTCCGTCAGATGTTCGCAGCGTCCATCCATCCTCGTCGTCGATGACATGATCCGAGGAGACCGAGAGGAACGGCTCGATAGCGAGTACCAAACCTTCTCGAAGCACCATTCGCTGGCCGTCGTCAATACTCGGTACGGACGGGTCTTCGTGAAGTCCTCTTCCAATCCCGTGGCCATTGAGATTCTTGATCACGCGAAATCCGTGTCGCCTTGCTCTCTTTTCGACCGCTCGACCTAGGTCACGCAGCCGAGCACCAGGTTGAGCTGCAGCCATGGCGTCTTGTTGAGCCAACCTCGTGGCTTCCAAGAGCCTCGTGGCCACTGGCGACACTGTCCCAACGGCGACACTGACGCCGGTGTCTGAGTAATAACCATCCAACTCGGCCGATACGTCGAGATTTACGAGATCACCTTCTCGAAGCTGACGCTTCAACGACGGAATGCCGTGGGCAGCTTGGTCATTGACGCTGATGCAGGTAGTCCCCGGGAATCGGTAAGTCACACGTGGAGCGGAGCGAGCGCCGTAGCGGCGAAACACTTCTCGACCGACAGCGTCAAGCTCACCCGTGGTTGTACCCGGTGATACCGCCTCCACCATCGCCTGCCGGGCTTCGGCAACAACTCGGCCGGCACGAATGAGCGCATCGAGTTCCTCTTGGTTGTCAATGGTCATGGGTAGATTCTACGGCCTGACTGGTGCCCCGTACCGGCGGAAGGAGATACGTCGAAGCTCACCGGCGTTGGCATATCCGGGTTGCGACACCCGCCTCGACGAATCGACCAATAGCTGCGATTGTGGCTTCATGGACCCCGTATCGATGACGGCTCACTGGATGGCTGCGGTGCGCGCCCGCGAATCGGCTCGACCTGACCGGCTGTTCGACGATCCCCTGGCGGAGGTCCTGGCCGGACCGGAAGGGTTCGACTTGATGACTCGCATGGAGGCTGACCTCCCGGAGAACCCGACGCTCCCCATCCGCACTCGCTTCTTCGACGACGCGCTCGTGCGTCTCCTCCCAGATCGTGGGATTGGCCAGGTGGTGATCTTGGGAGCGGGCATGGATGCTCGGGCCTTTCGGCTGAACTTGCCGATCGTCTTCGAGGTCGACCAGCGTCCTGTGCTTGAGCTGAAGGACTCACGACTGGCCGCCGTGACGGCTACGCCTCGGGGTAGTCGTATTGCCGTCGAAGCCGACTTGACCGGTGAGTGGGCCAACGAACTGGTGGAGGCAGGCTTTGACACCGACACTCCTTCGGTCTTCTTGGCGGAGGGTCTACTGGGCTACCTCGAGGAGCCCGACGTCCACCGGCTCCTCGCTGTCGTCGACCACCTGACCGGCTCTGGGAGCATCTTGTTGGCTGATGTCAGCGGGCGGTCGGCCCTCGAGGCGCCGTACATGGCTTTTTGGTACAAGCGCTTAGCCGACAATGGCATCGCCAACGCACGCTATGGAACTGACGACCCTGAGGGCCTGTTGGCCGCTCATGGGTGGAAAGCACATGTGAGTCAGTACGGAGATGAGGGGGCGAACTTCGGGCGATGGCCATTCCCGCCGATTGCCCGCGACGACATGACTCGGCCCCACAACTACCTCATGGTCGGAGAACGCTGATGTACCGAAACCAGATCTGATCTAGTCGGCTTGGATCACTTCTCCGAAGGCCTCGCAATCGGGATTTTCACAGATGAAGCGTGGGTCAAGAACATGCCCCGCGTCACCAGGAAGGGCAGTCACCCCGCAAAAGGGGCAGATGGGAGCGCGACCTTCGTCGTCCAAGCTCATTGACTCAGGGTATGACGTTATTGACGGGCATGCGTTCGGCCCCAAACCGGCGAAGTTTGAGGGCACTCCACCGCCGAATCGGTTGAATAGCATTGCCGACCATGTCCACACGGCTCGACAAGTCGTGGCTGGTTCTCGTCAGTTATCATACGGACGAAGGCAACCGCTGCGTAGACATCTTTTCGCGACCTGATGGCACTTTCGGTTTCGAGGAGTTCCGAAGGGATCCCGAGGATATGGGGGCGTGGACTCCGATCAGCTACTTCTCGGGACATGACTATCCAACGGAGAACGAAGTGCTGGCTGCAGCCAGGAGCTGCGTCTCCTGGCTTGGTCCACTTCTCGATCGCTAAGCGATACCTCCGGTCCGGGGTACGGGACGACCCTGAGACGCCGTTCTCGATGAACGTGGGCCGCGACCACTGACCCGTTGTGAGATCAGAAGAGGCCCCGAAGTCCCCGGCCCCGCGCCACCGCTTCTTCGAGGAAGTCGACGTAGCGCGGGATGAGCGCCGGCCACTCGTAGTAGCGGTCGACGTAGGCGCGGCCGCGCTGGCCCAACGTGGCTCGCAGCGCGTCATCGCGCACGAGCCGGTCCAGGGTGGCTTCGAACTCGGGGTAGGAGGTGAACCACAGCCCGCCGCCCGATCGTTCACAGTGCTCGCGGGTGGGGCCACAGGTGCCGTTCACCAGCATGGGCACCCGGTCCACCCAGGCCTCGATCACCACCAGCGAGAACGACTCGAGCGCGGAGGGGGAGATCGACACCAGCGCGTCTCGCACGATGTCCCACTTGTCGGCCTCGTCGACCAGCCCGGTGACCACCAGGTCGGGGTGGGGGTCCGGCTGGTACGACACCGGTCCCACCAGGACCAGGGCCAGCGGCCCGGGGTGGCGGGCCTTGTATTCGGCGAAGTAGGCGGCCAGCATCTTGGAGCCCTTGTGCTCGTCGACCCGGCCCACGCTGACCACATACGGCCGGTCGCCCAGCCCGAGGATATCGGCCCCCCGACGTCCCGCCCCCAGCGACTCCCCCACCCCCAGCCCGAGCACGATCTGCGGCCGCTCGGCCACCGGGTAGGTGCGCTCGACCAGCTCACGCTCGGCCACGGTGTGGAAACAGAAGGCGTCGGCGTTGCCGAAGGTGCCCCGGAAGACCGGGAGATAGAGACAGGGCTCGTCGTGGGCGGCCGGATGCAGCACCGCCGGGACCTTCACCTTCCCGATGGCCGCCACCGTCGGGTGGTAGAGGTACGGGTAGAAGGCGACGACGTCGGCATCCGTGTTGGTCACCGCCTCAATCAACTGTGACGAGACCGGGCCGTTGTACTCCACCCAGCGCCGCCCCTGCGAGGGGGTGGCCAGGCGCGGGGCCAGCCGGATGCGCCCATCGAGCCCGTAGAAGTCGGGCAGCCGACCGTGCTCGGCCGCGAAGCGGTGCACCGGCACCCCGTTGACCACCGAGTCCCCCGGGTCGAGCTCGTCGGCCCAGGTGTGCGGGTTCAGGGCGCAGGTCGAGTACACCTCGGCGTCCCATTCGGTCTGGGCCACCAGGTGCTCGGCCAGCTGGCGGGCCGCGTTCTCGGCCCCGCCGGCAATCTGGGTGCCATAACGCGGCGTGACGAAGGCGACCTTCATGCCGGCGCTCCCGCCACACTGGCCACGGCCTCGACCAGCCGGTCGCCCACCGAATCGGCGCCCAGCGCGGCCACCCGGGCCCGGCCCGCCTCGACCAGGTGCTGGCGCAATGCCCCATCGCCGAGCACCCGGTGCACGGCCGCGGCCACGTAGGCATGGTCGGTCGACTCCAGCAGCAGGGCACCATCGGCGGCCGTCTCGGCGATGGCACCGGCCCGCCGGGCCACCACGGGCACGCCGGCCGTCATGGCCTCGACCAGCGGCACACCGAAGCCTTCGTGCACCGACAGCGACAGGTACAGATCAGCCGCCTCGAAGTAGGCGGCCAGCGCGGCGTCCGACACCTGGCCGACGATGCGTACGGCTCCGGACAACCCGAGGTCGTCGATGTACTCGCGCAGAGCCTTGAGGTACTCGAAGCTCGAGGTACCCCCGACCAGGTGGAGCCGGGCCGCCGGGTCGTAGCTCTGGCGGAAGACCCACAGAGCTTGGACCAGTTCGTGCTGCGCCTTGGAGGGCACGATGCGGCCGACGAAGAGCAAGGCGGCCCCGCCGGATGCTTTCAGGCGGTGCAGTTCGGCCGCCACAAACGGATCGGGCGCCGCCTGCACCCGCTGGTAGTCGACCAGCACCGGCACCACCGCGGTGCGGCGGCAGCCGGCGCGCCGCAGCGCCTGCTCGTTAAAGGTGCTGTCGGCCATCCCGAGCGCGGCCCGTGGAGCCAACAGGGCCAGCTCCTCGATAGCCCGGGCCGCCCGCTCCTCGGTGCGCGGTTCCCAGCCATGGAAGAGCTCGGGCCCGGTGAAGTTGTGGAAGTCGAGGATGAGCGGCTGCTCGCGCTCGGCCAGGAAGCCGGCCACCGCCGAGGAGGTCGAGAATTGGTAGATGGCGATGTCGCCCTCGGCCGCCTGCTCGGGGTAGTGCCAGTACTTGGTGGCCTCATGGGCCAGGTCGTCGTGGATGGCTTCGGCGAAGATCTCCGAGCGCCAGCCGGCCTGGCGCAGGATGTCGCGCAGCAGCAAGGTGTGGCTGCCCGTGGCATCGAACGGGTTGAGCGTGGGGACGAATTGGTGGACGGCGACCGCTGATCCGCCCCGCCCGGCGGCCGTGCTCACGCGGTCGTGAAGTCGACCGAGGGCGAGACCGCCGTCACCAGGTAGTCGCTGCCGTCCGGACCGGCGGTGGCCCGGGCCGCATAGCCGCGTTGGGCCAGCACGTGGATCCAGGTCTCGGGGCGCAGCGGATGGCCCGGCGCCAGGTCGGCCTCCACCGGGGCGTCGGCCGACTCCCAGCGGGCCCGGGTCACCGAGTGGATGACCAGTGCCGCCCCGGGGGCCAGCGCTTGGTGGATGCGGCCCAGCAGCTGTTCGCGCTCGCCGCCCCCCAGTCCTTCCACGGTGCCGCTCAACACCACCGCGGCCAGACCGGCCGGGGCCACCGCGCCCAGGTGCTCGAGCAACGACTCCTCGCGCAGGTCGGTGCGCTGGCGCAGCCCGGCCTCGATCAGGGCGGCCCGGGGATCGACCCCGTAGGCATCGCCCCCGACCTCGTTGATGATCCGGACCAGCCAGCCGTCACCGCAGGCGCTGTGCAGAGTGCGACCCGCTTGGGCCCGGACGGCGTCCACGGCCGGGCTGACCCACCAGGCTTCGGCGCCGGCTCCCCCGGCGAACTCGACCACTTCGGCGTGGGGCACGCGCTGAGCCTCGACCTGGCGCTCGAGCTCCTTGAGCCGGCCTTCCACGATGTGCAGCGTGCGGCTGACCGCCGAAGCGAACTGGCTCATCTGGTGGGTGATCCAGCCGACGTACCAGAGCAGGAAGGAGCGGATGCCCTTCTTCACGAAGGCACCGGCGGCCCGGTTGGAGTCGATCGGCACCACCGGGTCGATGAAGGTGGCGGCATCGATCATGCGCAGCGCATCGGCCAGGTCGCCGCCGCGGCCGGCCACCGGCGAGTGGGCCAGGAAGAGCTCGTCGAGCTCACGCTCGAGCTTGGGCGGCAGGTCGCCCGAGGCCCGGCGCACCCGCACTTCCTCGGCGATCTCGGCCATGACCTGGGCCACGTAGGCCCCCGGGTCGGCCACCGAAGGGCCCGCACTACCCGAGCTTGGGGTGCTCACATCCGATTCCGCCGTCACGTCAAACTTTCTGTATCGAGGTGGACCAGCTCTTCAGGAGCCATGAGAGCCAGCGAGTCCCGCTCTGCTGCATGCAGCGAGGCCTGCACGGCCAGCTTGATGAAGCCGCTCTCCCGACCCGGGTTCATGACCTCGAAGGAACCGGCGGGCTCGCGCCAGTCGAAGAGCACGCCGCCCTTGTTCTGGATCCCGATGGAGTACGTGAACTTCCCGTCGATCAGCGGGATGTCCTCCAGCGCGAAGTTGACCAAGCCCGGCCCGAGCGGGAGGTCGAAGCGCAGCCCCATGACGTCGGTGTCGGTCCGCATGAAGCAGTTGCCGTCGTCATCGCGCAGTTCGAGTGAGAAGACCACGTCCTCGGTGGCCAGGGAGGCGTGGAAGCCGACGCCCACGGTCAAGGTGTCGCCGGTGGAGAGGTAACCCACCTCTTCATAACGCGGGTAGGAGCAGGCGGTATAGGTGATGCGGACCGGTCGCTCGGCGTCGGCCTCGCCCAGGGCCAGCCGGGTCGGCGTCTCGGGCTCGATCTCCCCCAGGGAGAGCACGCCCTCTTCCTCGAGCAGTCCTTCCCGGAAGATCCGGACCGCTTCGCCGGGCAGCGTCTCGGTGACCAGGTTGCCGTGGCTCAGCACGACCGCCCGGTCGCAGATCGAGCGCACCTGATCCGGTGAGTGGGTCACCAGCAGGATGGTCCGCCCTTCCCGCTGGAACTGCTTGACCCGGTCGATGCACTTGCGCTGGAAACGCTCGTCCCCGACGGCCAGCACCTCGTCGATGACCAGGATGTCGGGATCCATGTTCACGGCGACCGCGAAGCCCAGACGCACGTACATGCCCGAGGAGTAGAACTTCACCGGCCCGTCGATGAACTCCTCCAGCTCGGAGAAGTCGACGATGGCGTCGAAGACCCGGTCGACCTCTTTCTTGGTCAGCCCGAGCAGCGACCCGTTCAGGTAGATGTTCTCGCGCCCGGTCAGGTCCTGCTGGAAACCTGCGCCGAGCTCGAGCAGCCCGGCCAGCTTGCCCCGCACCACCACCTCGCCCGACGTCGGCTGCAGTACGCCGCAGATGCACTTGAGCAGGGTCGACTTACCCGAGCCGTTGCGGCCGAGGATCCCGACCGTCTCGCCTTCCTGCACCTGGAAGCTGACATCGTCGAGCGCCCAGAAGTCCTCGTGCGGGCCGCGGGAGCCGCCGTGGATGAGGCGTTCCTTGAAGGAGTTGTACTTGCCCTGGGCCAGCCGGAAGCGCTTGGACACCGCCCGGACGTCGACCGCGATCTCGCTCATCTCAGAGCTCCTCGGCGAAGTTGCCTTCGAGGCGGCCGAAGACGAACAGGCCCAGGAGGAAGACGGCGATCCCGAGCACCAGCACGGCGCCATCGAGGGCGGCGTACCAGGCCATGCCATGCCGGGGCAGTACGAAGGCGCCGTTGGCCGCCACGGAAGTGGTGTTGGCATAGAGCACCCGCTCGAACGAGAGCACCAGCGGCGTCATCGGGTTCAAGAAGTAAAGCCAGGTCAGATGGGCCTTGGCCAGGCGGGATGCCACCTGGCTCTGGAACGAGTAGACGATGGGGCAGGCCCAGAACCAGGCGGTCATCACCACTTCGATGAGGTGCTGGGTGTCGCGCAGGTACACATTGATCGACGAGAGCAGGATGGCCAGTCCTGAGGCCAGCAACAGGACCGCCAGCAGGGCCAAGGGGATCAGCGGAAGGTATTCGAGGGCGGGCGCCTGGTGGAAGAGGACCAGGAAGAGGATCATGACCAGGGACTGGAAGAAGAAGAAGACCGAGGCCGATCCCACGGCGGCCAGGGCCAGGATCTCGCGCGGGAACGACACCTTCTTCACGATGCCGGCGTTGTTGACGATCACCCCGGTCCCGGTCTGCACCCCGAGCTGGAAGAGGTTCCAGATCAGCAGGCCCGAAAACAAGAAGATGACGAAGTGCGGGATCCCGTTCTTGGCGATGTACTGGAAGACGACGAAGTAGATGAGCAGGGTCATGGCCGGCGAGACCATCGACCAGATCAAACCGAGCACCGAGTTCTTGTACTTGACCTTGATCTCGGACCGGACCAGGTAGATCAGCAGTTCACGGGACAGCCAGATCTCGCGGAAGCGTTGCCCGACGCTGATGGTGGGCGAGACAACCCGCGTGATCTTCGGCGTGTCGGCGCGCGACAACCCGGCCGCTTCGGCCGCCATAGGTGACGCATCGGCCACGGCAGGCGGTCTGGACTTCCGCTTGCGACCCCCGCCTGCGCCTGTGGCACCCGGCCGGGAGGCCGGGACGTCCACTGCCACGGATTAGGCGCTCCCCACCGTCGACGTCGAGCGGTCGATCACCTTGTCGATGAAGCCGTACTCCTCCGCCTCGTCCGCCGTGAACCAGCGGTCGCGGTCCGAGTCGGCCTCGATCCGCTCCACCGGCTGGCCGGTGTGGAACGAGATGCGCTCGGCCATCATCCGCTTCAAGTAGATGATCTGCTCGGCTTGGATGGCGATGTCGGCCGCCTGTCCCTGCATCTGGCCCGACGGCTGGTGCATCAGGATCCGGCTGTGCGGGAGGGCGAAGCGCTTCCCCGGTGCCCCGGCGCACAGGAGGAACTGCCCCATCGACGCAGCCAGGCCCACGCACGTGGTCCGGACATCGGGTCGC